>NZ_SOCE01000001.1:4816102-5427003 GCF_004365175.1 Kribbella voronezhensis
CGCCCATGGCGGCGTGGTCGACTCGTTCAAGAACCCGCATTCCTGGCGGGCGCCGCTGCTGCGGATGTGGCCGTTCGCAACCGCTGCTCGCTCCGCCGCGCCTGATGCCGCCGTTGGATTGATGCGCTACCGGTACCGCGGGTGGAACGGCACCGCCGCGTCACCGGCGGCCGACCTGCGCACTGTCCTCGACGGCCTTCCGTCCCGGATCCGCCGCGTCGTGCTGATCGGGCACTCGATGGGCGGCCGCGCCGTCGTTGCTGCGGGCAATCATCCCTTGGTGTCGGGTGTTCTCGCGCTGGCGCCCTGGCTGCCTCCCGGCGAACCACTCGTTCAGCTCCGCGGGCTCGTCGTCTTCGCACACGGCACTCGCGACCGCATCACCTCTCCGGCGCAGACGGCCGCGTACGCCCGCCGACTCCGCCGTACGGGGATCCCCGTCGCCATGCTCACCGTCGACGGCGACAAACACGCGATGCTGCACCGCGCCGCAGACTGGAACACCCTCGTCCACCGCTTCACCAAAGCGGCCCTGACCACCCACGCCGATCCCACCGACTGTGATGCCCTCACCACGGACCCCGATCGCACCGATCCACTCCCGGTCTGGAACGGACCGGCATCTTTCACGTCGGGCATCGCCTCGATCGCCAAAGCTCGCTTCAGCGCCCGCCTGAAAACCTGGTAGTCACCGCAAGCTGAAAGAGCTGGGGACGCCTTACGCCGCTCCGCCCCCAGCTAACGGCCAGCGACCAGCCGGTTCGACAGCCAGCCTGTCGGTTCAACGTGAACACCCGCCTGCACCGAGATGACCCCCACAAGAACGACGGTGAGGTCGTGTGGGGGTCGAGCTGACGACGAGGCCGAAGGTGGCGGACCGACGGTGAGGTCGCGTGGCGGGTCGAGCTGACGACGAAGCCGGAGGAGACGGGCCGAGCTGGTCTGCTGGTGTGCGGCCTGCTCGGGGGTGCGGGCGGCGTCAGGTGTTGCGGTAGTGGGCGATCTTGTCGTCGAGCACGTCCAGGGCGACGCTCATCTTGGCGATCTCGGCGCGGAGTCGGTCGCGGTTGCTCTCGAGCAACTCGACCACGTCGGCGTTGCCGTTCGAGCGGTCCCGGAGTCGGCCCATGAACCTTTGCAGGTCAGTGATCCCAAGGCCGGCCCGGCGAAGGCAGACCAGCAGTCCCACCCACGCGACGTCGTGATCGGTGTAGACCCGCTGTCCGCTGGAGTTCCGTTGCACCGGGCCGAACAGGCCCAGGCGTTCGTAGTACCGCAAGGTGTCCAGGCTGAGACCGGTGCGCTCGGATGCCTCGGCCGGTGCGTATGCCGTCATGACCTCCATCCTCCGACCGGGAGCGCACTCCAGGTCAAGCCGCCGTCCGCGAATCGATTAGCGGCGAGTGCCCGGCCGGGAGCGGCAACGTACGCAGCACCTCGTCCGTCGGCTGGTCGACCGGGCACTCGCTCATGTGTTCGAAGATACATTCGAATACACTGCGAAAGCAAATCGCCGAAGAAGTCAGGCGGGGATCCGCCGGCAGGAGTAGGCGACCGCGTCACGGCCGATCCGGGTGACGATGAGGGTAGCGCTCGCCGCCCCCTTCGGCGCCAGCCGCTTCCGCAGGACGGCGGGGTCCACATCCACGCCCCGCTTCTTGATCTCCAGGGTCCCGATTCCCTGCGCGCGCACCCAGGCCCGCAGCGCTTTCTCGCGGTACGGCAACTCCTCGATCACCTCATAAACAGAGGCCAGCGGTGTCGCCACCAAGGCGTCCGCAGTGACATAGGCGATCCGTAGATCCAACAGCCATCCGCCGACCGCTTCTGCGACAGCGGTGACCAGCCCAGCGCGAACGACCGCGCCGTCCGGCTCGTAGATGTACCGCCCGACCGGACCCTCGACAGCCTCAGGCGCAGCCGCCACAGTCGCTCCGCCCGGCAGCAACGTCGCGCGCCGCGCAGTACCGCCGTAGAGCTTCCCCGACCACAGCGCGGCCTCCTTGACCTCACCTGCGTCGCTCACCCATTCCGCTTCGACCCCTGCCGGTACTGCGTCGTGCGGAATCCCCGGCGCCACCTTCACGCACGCAGTCCGCTCCAGGAGCTCGCTGATGAAGGACCACGGCGGCGAGTACGCGTTGTGGTCGAACACCCTCCTCCCATCAGCCCGCCGCGCCGGATCAGCAAAGACCACCTCGTACTGCGTGACGTCCTGCGCCTCCGCGTCTCCCACGACGACCTCACCAGCCAGCCCGAGTGCGGCAAGGTTCGCCCGGGCTGCGGCAGCGGTCTCCGGGTCGCGTTCGACGCCAGTGACCCGCAGTCCCGCTCTGGCTGCGCTGATCAGGTCACCACCGATCCCGCAGCCCAGGTCGACGACGGATGCGCCTGGCAGTGTCGCAGCGATCCGTGCAGCGCGGTGAGTCCCGACGGTGGAGCGCGTGGCCTGCTCCAACCCGTCCGGGGTGAAGTACATCCGCGCGGCGTCCTCCGCCCCGAACTTGGCGACGGCCCGATGACGTAGTGACGCCTGCGTGACCGCGGCGGTCACCACAGCAGCGTCGTACCGGCGTCTGAGTTGCTCGACGAGCTTCAGTTCACCGCCTGGCGCGTACGCCGAGCAGGCCTCGGCCAGCACTGTGCTGCCGATTGGGTCGAGCAACAGAGTGAGCGTCACTCGCCCAAGTCTGCCTGGGTGGTCACAGCGGGCTGTAGCAACCCGTGCTCCACTGACTGGTGGAGTTCTTGAACAGGCGCCAGTTCATGGCTGACCGGGTCTTCGGGCCGTAGATGCCGTCCGCGGTGAGCTTGTGCTTGCTCTGCACCGCCTTCACTGCGGCACGTGTCTTGCTGCCGTACATTCCGTCGACTGCCAGGTGACTGCCGTAGCAGTAGTTGAGGTTGCGTTGCAGGGTGCGGATCGCGAGGTCGGGGTCGCCGGACCTGGAAGAGCCGCGGTGCGGGCTGTCGCCGTACATGAGGTTGCAATTCGTACTGCCGCTCGCCGACACCGACGGCGCCGGCACACCCCACCCATTGCTGGCAGGGGCCAGCCGAGCCGACTGACACTGCCCCATTGCGGCCGCTGCCAGGGTCTCTGCCTGCTTGTCGGTCTTCGCTGCTGACTGAGGTGCCTGTACTACGGGCGCCGCGGCCGGCCCGGCGCTGCCTGTCTCGGAGGAGTGCTTGCCAGCGGCGGCCAATCCGGCCACTGCGACCGGGCTGATCACGAGCACGGCGATCACCGCCAAGGCCTTCGGGGGAAGCTTGCGGAGCGAGAGATTGCGCAGTGAGAGTGCCATCGTGCTCTCCTGGTTCGATCCTGGCGGGAACCCCTTCAGATACGACGGTCCCACGTTCGCGGGCCGTCGCCCAGTGCTCGGTCGCGGAAAGTACAGAAGCGGTGACGAGCGGTACGAGCGTTCGCCGGAGGCGAGATTCTGGCACTCGAGTTGACCGAGTGCTAATCGCGGCCTAGATTCGGTGTTGGCACTCTCCACTCGAGGGTGCCAGCGGCCCGGCCTCTGATCCCCGCGACGGCAGAGGCGGACGGCCGCCTGCAGCACCCCGAAAACACGAGAAACTCGACCGTGGAGGTCAGCAAGTGTCGGTCACGATCAAGCCGCTCGAGGACCGTATCCTCGTAGCGCCGCTCGAAGCCGAGCAGACCACGAAGTCCGGCCTGGTGATCCCGGACACCGCCAAGGAGAAGCCGCAGGAGGGCGAGGTCATCGCGACCGGCCCCGGCCGCATCGACGACAACGGCAACCGCGTCCCGCTGGACGTCAATGTCGGTGACAAGGTCATCTACTCCAAGTACGGCGGCACCGAGGTCAAGTACGACGGCCAGGACTACCTGATCCTGGGCGCCCGCGACATCCTCGCCATCGTCAGCAAGTGACGATCGCTCGCAGCAGCTGACTGACACCGCTCCGGTGCCCGGAACACCGGCGCCGGGGCGGAGTCGGTTCTGCCCGCGGGCACCATGATCGCCAGTAACCCAGAGAGGGACAGAGTTTTCCATGCCGAAGATCCTCGAGTTCGACGAGAACGCGCGGCGCGCCCTTGAGCGCGGCGTCGACAAGCTCGCGAACACGGTGAAGGTGACGCTGGGGCCCAAGGGCCGCTACGTCGTGCTGGACAAGAAGTGGGGCGCCCCGACCATCACCAACGACGGTGTCACCGTCGCCCGTGAGGTCGAGCTGGACGACCCGTTCGAGAACCTTGGCGCGCAGCTCGCCAAGGAGGTTGCCACCAAGACCAACGACATCGCCGGCGACGGAACCACCACCGCGACGGTGCTGGCCCAGGCGCTGGTGCACGAGGGCCTGCGCGCCGTCGCCGCCGGGGTCAACCCGATGGGTCTGAAGAAGGGCATCGAGGCGGCCGTCGAGGCCGTGTCGGCGAAGCTGATCGAGACCGCGCGCCCGGTCGACGACAAGGGCGACATGGCCCACGTCGCCACCATCTCCGCGCGGGACGCCGAGATCGGCCAGCTGATCGCGGAAGCCTTCGACAAGGTCGGCAAGGACGGCGTCATCACCGTCGAGGAGTCGAACACCTTCGGTACCGAGCTGGACTTCACCGAGGGCATGCAGTTCGACAAGGGCTTCATCTCGCCGTACTTCATCACCGACGCCGAGGCCGGCGAAGCGGTGCTGGACGACCCGTACATCCTGATCCACCAGGGCAAGATCTCCGCTGTCGCGGACCTGCTGCCGCTGCTGGAGAAGGTCGTGCAGTCGGGCAAGACGCTGCTGATCATCGCCGAGGACGTCGAGGGCGAAGCCCTGTCGACCCTGGTGGTCAACAAGATCCGCGGCAACTTCACCTCCGTCGCCGTCAAGGCGCCGGGCTTCGGCGACCGCCGCAAGGCGATGCTCGAGGACCTGGCCGCGCTGACCGGCGCCCAGGTGATCGCGCCCGAGGTCGGCCTCAAGCTCGACCAGGTCGGTCTGGAGGTGCTCGGCACCGCTCGCCGGATCGTCGTCACCAAGGACAACACCACCGTCGTCGAGGGCGCCGGCAAGACCGACGACATCGACGCCCGGGTCAACCAGATCAAGGCCGAGATCGAGCGCACCGACTCCGACTGGGACCGCGAGAAGCTCCAGGAGCGCCTCGCCAAGCTGGCCGGCGGCGTCTGCGTGATCAAGGTCGGCGCGGCCACCGAGGTCGAGCTGAAGGAGAAGAAGCACCGCATCGAGGACGCCGTGTCGGCGACCCGTGCGGCGATCGAGGAGGGCATCGTCGCCGGTGGCGGCTCCGCTCTCGTCCACGCCGCCGCGGTACTGGAGAACGGCCTCGGCCTCGAGGGCGACGAGCTCGCCGGCGTCCGGATCGTCCGCAAGGCGATCGTCGAGCCGCTGCGCTGGATCGCCGAGAACGGTGGCTACGAGGGTTACGTCGTCACCGCCAAGGTCGCGGAGCTCGAGGTCGGCAGCGGCTTCAACGCCGCCACCGGCGAGTACGGCGACCTGCTGGCCCAGGGCGTCCTGGACCCGGTCAAGGTGACCCGCTCCGCGCTGGCCAACGCCGGCTCGATCGCGGCCCTGCTCCTCACCACGGAGACCCTGGTCGTCGACAAGCCCGAAGAAGAAGAGCCCGCCGCAGCCGGTCACGGCCACGGCCACGGTCACTGATCTTCACCCCGCACCACCCAACTGCCCGGCCGGTCCTCGGACCAGCCGGGCAGTTTCGTACTACGACCAGCCCCACGCCACTCCTCCGTCGCGGCTCCCGCCCACCCGGGCGGCGCCCGCTCGTGCCTTGCGGGCTTGAGTAGCCCACCCCGTCGCGCGCTCCTGACGTCGCGGCTCCCGCCCACCCGAGGTCGCCCGCTCGTGCCTCGCTGGCTGAGTAGGCCCACCCCGTCGCGCGCTCCTGCGTCGCGCACTCCTCCCGCCCGGACGCCCGCTCGTGCCTCGCGGGCTTAGGTTGGCCGACCCCTTGGCGCGCTCGTGCTCGCTGTTCTGGCCGGCCCCGGGGACGCCCTGCTCGTGCCTCGCGGGCTGAGTAAGCCGCCCCCTTAGCGCTCGTGCTCGCTGCTCCCACCCACCCCGGGGGCGCCCTGCTCGTGCCTCGCGTGCTGAGTAGCCCACCCCGTTGCTGCTCCCGCCCACCTGGGCGCCAGCTCCGGCGTGGCTCACTCCTCCCACCCCGGGTCGCCGGGTCCTCCGTCGCCGCATGGCGGAGTGCCGGCGAGATCGTCAAAACCATGCAGAAGCTGCCGTCGTGCTCCGTTGCTGGCTCCTGCATTGCCGCTCATGCCACGTCTTCTACTGAGTCGTGGCTCTGGAACAACCGACACCACTGACAACGGCCACCTAGCGCGCGAGCGGCGACGAAGGAGCCGCGGCCGAGGGGTGGGCGGGAGCTGCGAACGGAGAGAGCTGCGTGGGGCCGGCGACGTGACTCGCGGGTAGGTTACAGGTTGTAATGAAAAAAGCTCAGTGATCACCGATTGCCACTATGCAAGGGGAGTTGGCGGCCGTACTATCTTGCAGGCTGACCGGTCCGATACGAGGGGGGCGAGGTGACCGAGGTCCAATTACCGCACACCCCTGACCGGGTTGAGCTGCGTGATCTCGCCGCACTGGCGAGCGGCGGCGACCGGACAGCGTTGAACGATCTGCTGACGCGGGTGCGTGCTGTTGCCCACCGCTACGTGCGGTCGAGGCTGTGGACTTATCCGGGTGGCGCCGACATGGTCGATGACGTCGCTCAGGAAGTGTGCGTCGCGGTGTTCGGCGCACTGGGCCGGTACCGTGACGAGGGAAGGCCGTTCGAGGCGTTCGTCTACGGCATCGCGGCGCGCAAGGTCGCCGACGCGCAGCGTGCGTTCGCGGTGGCCGACGTGTCGACGCCGGATCTTCCGGACGGGGCGGACGAATCGCCGACGCCGGAGGAGCACGCCGTACGGTATGCAGAGCTCAGGCACGTGATGAGCCTGATGGACAGGTTGCCGGAGAAACTGCGGGAGATCCTGCGGCTCCGGGTGGTAGCGGGGATGTCAGCCGAGGAGACCGGCCGGGCACTGGGGATGACACCGGGGGCGGTGAGGGTCGCACAACATCGAGCGTTGAACACGCTCAGGGGGTTTGTGGGGCATGAGGCAAAGGTGGAACGACGGGCAGGGGAGGAGCGACATGGCTGAGCGATTCGATCTTGACGCGATCGAAGCCGATGACGCGCTGCTTGATCTGCTCGCAGCCGGTGGGGAGACCGCCTGGGCGGCGGCCGAGCACGACCCGGCCCTGATGCTGCTGGCCGAACTGCGGCTGGCCGTCGAGGTCGAGGACGAGCTGCCGGTGGAGACGATCGACGATCCGGAGAGTTTCCTGGCGCGGTGTGCTGCGTTGAACCCGGTGACCGACCCGTTCGCTCGCAAGATGGCGGCCCGTGGCCTGGCGCTCGGCGTCGCCGCGGTGGCCGCGCTGTCGGTGTCCGGTGTGGCCGCGGCCTTCACCGGTAACCCGCTGTCGCCGTACGAGAAGGTGATCGAGAAGGTCGTCCAGGGGCTCAGCCCGGAGACGACGGTCCCGAAGGAACAGCTCGACGGAATGCCGATCTTCGACAAGACGAAGATCGTCAAGGTCCAGAAGGACTACCAGAAGAAGCAGGAAGAGCAGCAGGCCGCGAAGGACGCCGAGGAGAAGAACGATCCGTCGGTCGCCGGCCCGGTGCTGCTGAAGGATCTCTTCAAGCCGCAGCCGCTGGCCCGGCCGGTTCCGGCGCAAGTGGAGAAGCCGACCACGATCAAGGATCCGGATCCGCCGCAGGTGGTCGAGCCGACCCAGCCGTCCGACCCGGGTGATCAGCCGACCAGCGATCCCACCGATCAGCCGACCGGTGACCCGACGGATCCGCCGACCGAGCCGACCACGCCGCCGCCGAGCGAGCCGACCAGCGACCCGACGACGCCGGCTCCGACTGACCCGCCGAGCAGCGATCCGACCCAGCCGGCCGACGGCGGTGCGAGCGACCACGGTTCGACCGGCGCGGGCTCCACGGACAACCCGGCCACGACGCCGGTCCCGACCACGATCCCGGGCGAGTCCACCGGCGAGAACACGACCGGCGACACCACCACGGGTGACACCGCGACTGGTGGAACCACGACCGGCGACACCACGACGGGTGACACCCCAGCCGGGGACACCACGACTGGTGACACCACAGTCGGGGACACGGCAACTGGTGACACCGGCGACGGTCAGACCGGTGCTGGCACGACGGAGAGCACCGAGTCGGCCAGCCAGACCGACGCGGCCACGCTCGGTGAGTTGCTGCCGACGCCGAGCGGTCGACCGACCGAACTGCCGAAGCGCCTGGAGCAGTACTTCGGCGGATCGCTCGCCTCCTCCGCGAAGCACTCGAGCGGCAAGGTGTCGCTCGGCTACGCCAAGGGCAAGTACCAGCCGGGCAAGCACTCGAACGGCAAGTACGTCGAGGGCAGGCACGCGGCGATCGCCCGCGCGCACGGCTCGATGGCCCCGATGACGCTGCGCCAGATCCTCACCGTCCTCAACATCCCGATGACCGAACGCTGACCGGACCCACTCCGCGCTGAGCGGCGAAGTCAGTACTGCGTACGCAAGGTCGTGCCCCCGGGCGCGGCCTTGCGGCCCCTGTGGATGACCGATTAAGGGCTCGAGGCGGGTGCGGCATAGGATGGGGTCCCGTTCTCGCCGTGCAAAGGTGCTTGCCTCCCTCATGGACATCACAGCCTCCGGAGTTCCCGACAAGTTCGCCGTCCTCGGTCTGACCTTCGACGACGTGCTGCTGCAGCCCGAAGAGTCCGACGTCATCCCGTCCGAGGCGAACACCCGGTCCCGGGTCAGCCGCAACATCGAGGTGTCCATCCCGCTGCTGTCGAGCGCGATGGACACCGTCACCGAGGCCCGGATGGCGATCGCGATGGCGCGCCAGGGCGGCCTCGGCGTGCTGCACCGCAACCTGTCGATCGAGGACCAGGCCCAGCAGGTCGACCTGGTCAAGCGGTCCGAGTCGGGCATGATCGCGCAGCCGATCACGATCGGCCCCGACGCCACGATCGGGGAGGCCGACGCGCTCTGCGCGCAGTACCGGATCTCCGGGGTGCCGGTGGTCGACAACGCCGGTGTGCTGGTCGGCATCGTCACCAACCGCGACATGCGGTTCGAGACGAGTCAGGACCGCCCGGTGCACGAGGTGATGACCAAGCAGCCGCTGATCACCGGCAAGCAGGGCATCTCCGCCGACGACGCCATGGCGCTGCTGAGCAAGCACAAGGTGGAGAAGCTCCCGCTGGTCGACGCCGACGGCAAGCTGACCGGCCTGATCACGCTGAAGGACTTCGTCAAGCGCGACCAGTTCCCGCTGTCCACCAAGGACCACACCGGCCGGCTGCGGGTCGCGGGCGCGATCGGCTTCTTCGGCGAGGCCTACAAGCGCGCGATGACCCTGGTCGAGGCCGGCGTCGACCTGCTCGTCGTCGACACCGCGCACGGTCACTCGCAGGCGCAGTTGGAGATCATCCGCAAGCTCAAGGCCGACCCGGCGACCGACGGCGTCGACGTCGTCGGCGGCAACGTCGGCACCCGCGCCGGCGCGCAGGCGCTGGTCGACGCGGGCGCGGACGGCGTGAAGGTGGGCGTCGGCCCGGGCTCGATCTGTACGACGCGAGTCGTCTCCGGCGTCGGCGTACCGCAGGTCACCGCCATCTACGAGGCGTCCCTGGCCTGCAAGCCCGCCGGTGTGCCGGTGATCGGCGACGGCGGCCTGCAGTACTCCGGTGACATCGCCAAGGCCCTCGTGGCCGGCGCCGACACCGTGATGCTCGGCTCGCTGCTGGCCGGCTGCGAGGAGTCGCCGGGCGACCTGGTGTTCATCAACGGCAAGCAGTTCAAGGCGTACCGCGGGATGGGCTCGCTCGGCGCGATGCAGTCCGGTGGCCTGCGCAAGTCGTACTCCAAGGACCGCTACTTCCAAAGCGACGTCGGCAGCGACGAGAAGCTGATCGCCGAGGGTGTCGAGGGTCAGGTCCCGTACCGCGGCCCGCTCGCCGCCGTCGCCCATCAGCTGATCGGCGGCCTGCGCCAGTCCATGTGGTACTGCGGTTCCCGCACCGTCGCCGAGCTCCAGGAAAAGGGCAAGTTCGTCCGAATCACCTCGGCGGGCCTGCAGGAGTCGCACCCCCACGACATCCAGATGACAGTAGAAGCCCCCAACTACTCCGGCCGCTGACCCGACCCGCCACCCACCCCGCCGACGACCAGACTCGACGGGGTGAGCCGCCGATGAACGAACCACGGCGGCCCACCCGACGAGCCAGCACAACCAGGCGGTCCGCCCGACGAGCGAGCACGACCTGAGGATCCGCCCGGTGAGCGGGCACGACCAGGCGGTCCGCCGGATGCTCGGCCGACCAGGTGGTCCGCCGGATGATCCGGCGTCGCTGGGCCGGCTGCCGCGGGTCGGCGGCGCCTCGGGAGGGAGGTCGTCAGCGCAGGTCGAGCGCGACGGTGCGCTGCTGATGAGCGAGCACGACGAGGTGGCTTGGTGGTGAATGAGCGCGGGTTCTTGCGGCGGTTGCTCAAGGCGGTGCCTGCGCTGCGGGGCGAGTGGGATCGTGCGCGAGCGGTCTACGAGCAGAACAGAGGCGTGGGGCTGCGGGCGCCGACACCGGGCAGTTTCTTGATCGGGCTCGCGTTCAGCACGGTTCATCGGTGGGTCGAAGGCGATGCCGAGGCGGGGGATCGGCTGCGGGCGTTGCTTGCGTTCCTGGAGAACGAGGCCGCCGACCCGGAGACGGCGGAGTTCGCTGCGAGGTTCGTCAGTTGCCTGCCCGATCCCGGGGAGCGCGACTCCGCAGTACTGGACCTGCTCGGGCCGCGGTTGCGCGAGCTCAAGAACGAACAGGTTCGCCGCGACGACGAGTCCGTCTCCCCGGCTGTGGTCGCTTTCCTGCACCGGTTGGCCGACGAGATCCCGTTCTTGCGGCAGCAGGTGCTGGAGCACTTCGAGGAGTACCGGAACCCCCTCGGGCATGTGGTCGTGGGCGGTCTCGTGCCTGAGGTCTGCGCCCGGTACGCCGGCGGCGAGGTCGAGCTGATCCGCCCGCTGCTGGCGTTCCTGGAGCGCGAGTTCGAGCAGAACCCGGACGTCGACAACGTGATCGCCGTCTCGTTCGTGGAGATGCTGCCCTCACCTGACCAGCCCGGGGCCGGAATCGAGCACGCGCTCGGCCCGAAACTCCGCGCCGAACTGGACCGCCAACGCACCTGGCACCCCTGACCGCAAAGCACACCGGCGGCGACCGGGGCATCGGTCACCGGCCTGCCGCCGGGGTGCGCCAGCGCCGAACTGGACCGCCACGCCCCCTCCCGCCCCTGACCGTCGGCGGTGGGCCGACTGCGAGGGGTGTTCTGGACCGCGACGGGCATCCCTGCCGCGACAGGTGGTTTGGACTGAAGTAGGTCTCGTCCGTGCGGCTCGGTAGGCTGCGGGCATGACCGAGATCGAGATCGGCCGTGCCAAGCGCGGTCGGCAGGCGTATGCGTTCGACGACATTGCGATCGTGCCGTCGCGGCGGACCAGGGATCCCGAGGAGGTCTCGGTCGCCTGGCAGATCGACGCGTACCGGTTCGAGTTGCCGATCCTGGCCGCGCCGATGGACTCGGTGATGTCGCCGGCCACCGCGATCGCGATCGGCAAGGCCGGCGGGCTCGGCGTGCTGAACCTCGAAGGTCTGTGGACCCGCTTCGACGACCCGACCTCGCTGCTGGAGGAGATCACCACCCTCAGCCGCGAGCAGGCCGTGCACCGGCTGCAGGAGATCTACTCGGCGCCGATCAAGCCCGAGCTGATCTCGCAGCGCGTGCAGGAGATCCGCGATTCGGGCGTCACCGTGGCCGGCGCGTTGTCGCCGCAGCGGACCAAGCAGTTCGCCAAGCACGTCGTGGATGCCGGTGTCGACCTGTTCGTCATCCGCGGTACGACGGTGTCGGCCGAGCACGTGTCCGGTCAGGCGGAGCCGCTGAACCTCAAGCAGTTCATCTACGACCTCGACGTACCGGTCATCGTCGGTGGTTGCGCGACCCACCAGGCCGCGCTGCACCTGATGCGGACCGGCGCCGCCGGCGTACTGGTCGGCTTCGGTGGTGGCGCGGCGCACACGACCCGCAAGGTGCTCGGCGTCGCGGTGCCGATGGCGTCGGCGGTCGCGGACGTCGCGGCGGCGCGTCGGGACTACATGGACGAGTCCGGCGGCCGCTACGTGCACGTCATCGCGGACGGTTCGGTCGGCCGGTCCGGCGATGTGGCCAAGGCGATCGCGTGTGGCGCGGACGCGGTGATGGTCGGATCGCCGCTGGCTCGGGCCAGCGATGCGCCCGGCGGTGGCTTCCACTGGGGAGCCGAGGCCTGGCACGCGGATCTGCCGCGCGGCGAGCGGGTCGAGGTCGGGGTCACCGGCACGATGGAGGAGATCCTGTTCGGCCCGTCCTGGGTCCCGGACGGCACGATGAACCTGGTCGGCGCGCTGAAGCGGGCGATGGCGACCACGGGGTACACGGAGCTCAAGGAGTTCCAGCGCGTCGAGGTCGTCGTCGGTTGACCTTCGGCCGGGTGATGCGGAGCACGTACGCCGGGGCCGACGCGTGAGCACCGGGATCCTGCTGCTGCACGGTTCGAGCGGTGTCCCTGACCTGGATCGGGCCAGGATTCTGGCGGCTCAGGGGTACGACGTCCTCGCGCCGAAGTGGTTCGACGAGCGGGTCAGCGAGATCCCGCTGGAGTCGTTCCCGCTGGACGAACTCGCAGCCCGCAACGACCGGCTGGTCGTGATGGGGACCTCCTTCGGCGCCGAGGCAGCGCTTCTGCTCGGCACAGTGGACGACCGGATCGACGTGGTGGTGGCGCAGGCACCCAGCGCCTATGTCTGGGGCTGGATCGAGGACGGCGTACAAACCTCACATTGGAGTTGCCGGGGCGAGCCGCTGCCGTTCGTCCCGTTCGACCTGGACTGGCGGCCGGATGGCGATCCGCCTAGTTACGTCGACTCCTACCGGTCGAGGCTGCGGAAGTTTCCCGCCGAGGCAGCCGCCGCACAGATCCCGATTGAGCAGTTCGAGGGCGACCTCGTACTGATCGCCGGCGGTGACGACAAGGTGTGGCCGTCGGTGGAGTTCGCCGAGCAGATCGCGCTGCGGCGCGGCAGTCTGGACACGCGGATGATGGTCGATGCCCAGGCCGGGCACCGGATCGTGTTCCCGGGAGAGCAGCCGAAGGTCGGCGGCCAGACGATGGCGCGCGGTGGCTCCGAGCAAGCAGACCGAGCCTTCGGCGCCCAGATCTGGGCCGACCTCCTCAAAACCCTCGCCGGCTGAGCCGGCGCAGGCGAGCCGCTAGTGGGCGTCGCGTGGCGGGATCAGGATCGGCACTCCTGCGCCGCTTGTGAGGCGGCCCACTTCGGGTGGCGGGCGCGTGGGGTGGGGGGACCTGGAAGGATTGGGCCATGGGATTGTTCAGCCGCCGCAGCAAGGACGCCGACAACGTTGCCCTCGCCGCCGCGAGGGCGAAGCTCTCCTCGCAGGACGTGGATCAGATCCGCTTCCTGCTCACCACGAAGAAGACGCTCTTCGCGGTCAAGTACGTGCGCGAACGCACCGACGTCGACCTCCATCTGGCCCGCGACCTGGTCGAGGAGATCCGCCTCGGCCGCTACGTCCCGCCCGTCACCGACACCCCCGTACTACGGATGCCCGGTACCAACCTCGCCGAGCGCACCCGCGCGCTGAAGGCGGCCGGTGAACTGCATCAGGCGACCGCGCTGGTGGTCAGCGAGACCGGCATGACCGAAGCCGAGGCCGGCCTTTTCGTCGGCGCGCTCAACCTCGACCTGCAGGACAACTAGCCCTTCACGTAGGACAGCTTCTCGCAGACCTTGCCGTCTCGCAGTCGCAGCACGTCCACGCCCCGAACGTGACCGCGGTGCCCGTCCGCCTCGTTCCACGAGAACCGCCAGCGCACGACCGCGCGGTCGCCAAGGACGACCGTCTCCTCGGTCTCGAAGACGGCGTCGTTCGTCTGGTCGAACAACTGCTCCCACTGTTCGCGGACAGCCTTACCTCCGACGACGCGGGTCCCGTCCGGTGCCGGTGAGGTCGACTCGAAGACGCAGTCCGGGGTCAGCTCGTACATGATCGCGTCGACATCTCCCCGCGCGAAGGCCGCGCCGAGCCGCTCTACCGTCGCGTGCGCGGGAGTCCAGGCCGGATCTCGACCGAAGGCACCCAGCAGAGTGCTCGTCGGATCGGAGTAGCCCTCGAGTCGCGGGCCGATCGCGCCGCCGCCGCGGTAGAGGTCCTCCCGCTCCTTGAACCAGGTCGAGATCCCGTCGACGACCTGCGGATCCAAATGAACCGGCGCGCCGATCGAGACTGCCAGGTCCCAGCCGTGCACGAGATGGTCGGCAGCGAGTTGGTAGACGTATTCGGCCGCCTGCTCCTCGCCGTACGAGAGATGGACGGTGGCGCCTCGTAGTACGGGTTCGGTGACGGCGTTCTGGGCGGCGCGGGCCGCGTGGGAGGCGGCCGATGCCGGGTCGTCGCCGAGCAGGTCGCCGTCGAGGGAGTCGCCGACGTCCTCGATCGTCCGGCCGGCCAGCAACGGTACGGTCCAGCGTTCCTCGCCGACGACGTGGTTGACCAGGTCGCGCACGGTCCAGTCGGAGCAGGGCGTCGGATCACCCCACTGGTGCGGCCGCACCGAAGCAACCTGACGGACGAACTCTTCGCTGGCACGCCGATGCAGCTCTACGACATCCATGGCCAACCCCCTTTGCCGCCAGCGTGCTCCCAGCGGCGGGAGGCGTCAATGTTGCAGTTGGGCGGCCGCGTCGTGAGCGTGCTGGGAGGCGGTGAAGTCACCGGTCGCGGCGAGCAGGTCGCCGTGGTGGCGGTAACAGGCGCCCGCCAGGTCTTTCACCTCGCCGTCGGTCATCGTGAACGGGATCAGCGCGGTCGCCACCTCGGCGCTCCAGCCGGCCAGGTCGAGCGCCAGCTCGGTCCGCCCGGCCGCGTGGTACGCCTCGGAGATGTCGAGCAGCACCTGCGCCCAGATCGGCGCGTACGTCGAAGTCTCGTACCGCATCCGGTGTGACTCGCGCTCGGACGAGATGGCGAACAGGTAGTGCGCCTCCAGCCCCAGCGTCAGCGCGGTCTCGGTGTCGTGCACGAGCATCGGGCGGACCAGTTCGGCCAGCTCGGTGGCCCGGACCGCGGCCGATTCGGGGTCGGTCCGGCCGGACACGGTCGCCAGCGTCATCCCCGGCGCGGGCTCGCTCAGCGCGAGCAACCGGTAGTACTGCTCGTACGGGCCGAGCTTGATCTCCGCGTTCTCCAACGCGGTGGTCAGCGACGGCGGGATGCCGCGGTCCAGCTCCTCGGACACCCGGGCGGCGGTCTCCGGGTCGGTCGCGACCGCGGTGCGCAGGCAGGTCTCGCCTTCGATCAGCCGGCCGACGATGCCCAGGTGCTTGCCCTTGCGGGTCAGCGCGGACACCAGGGTTCGCAGGTCGGTCGCCGACTCGGAGTCGGCCAGGGTGTCGGCCGTACTCAGGCCGATCTCGTCCGCCTCGAGCGCGAGGTCGAGCCGGCCCTCGGCCGCGTGGATGTCGGCGGACACGGCCGTCGACGAGCACAAGTAGCGTGCGTACGACAACGACTGGGGACTCGCGTTGATCTGGTCGGCCAGTTGCAGGAACAACTGGGTCGCCGCGTCCGCGGAAGCCACGGCCAGGTCGGGATCGCCGTACCGGCGCAGGATGAGCGCGTTCATCGCGAGCACCCGGGCGAAGTCGGGCTGGTGCTGGATGCCGTTCTCGCCGCCGACGAGCTGGCCGTACGCGATCACCGCGCCGTCCATCTCCAGTACGGCGGTCGCTCCGAAGCCGCGGTGCGCCTGGGTCATCGCGCGCCGGGCCCGGACGTCGGCCAGGAACGAGGTCGCGTCCAGTACGCCGGCGTCGCTGAGCTCGGTGTACCCGAGTTGGGCCTCGTGCAAGGCGGCCAGCGCTTCCTCGTGCCGGCCCGAGGCGTTCAGCGACCCGGCCAGCTCGTACTGCGTGGCTGCCATCAGGTGCTTGGCCTCGTAGTGGTCCGGGCGGTCGCCGGCACGCTCTCGGGCAAGCTCGATCACACGCTGCTGGTACGGCCCGGCCTCGTCGGCCCGGCCCTCCTCGATCAGCACCTGGGCTGTCTGCAACGCTTCGCCGAGCTCGTCCTCAGGAGGCGTCCAGAGCCCCCCGCTGTCCACCATCTTTACAACCCCGCCCTTCACCAGTTCAGTCGCTCACACTAGCGTTTAGTTCGCCGGTATGCCTCACGTCTGCGACATCAGGAACACAACTGCTGACACAGCTGTTACCGGCAGGTAGCCTGGGCAGATGAGCGAGCAGACCTCGATCCCTGCCGACCCCGAGCTCGACCCCACCGCGTCGTACGCCACCGACCAGTCGGTGATCCGCCGGCTCGGGGGTCTGCTGCGCGCCACGGCAGGAACGCGCACGTCGTACGCACCCGCCACCGGGCAACCGGTTGCCGAGCTGCCGCTGTCCAGTCCCGACGACGTCCTCGCCGCCGTTCGGACGGCTCGCAGGACCCAGCGGACCTGGAAGAACACGTCCCTGGACGACCGCGCCGCGATCCTGCTGCGCTATCACGACCTCGTCCTCGACCACCGGCACGAGCTGGTCGACCTGGTCATCCTGGAGTCCGGAAAGGCCCGCAAGCAGGCCTTCGAGGAGGTCGCGCACGTCGCGCTGACCGCCCGGTACTACGGACGCAAAGCCGCCGAACTCCTTGCACCACAGCGCAAACTGGGCATGTTCCCCGTGCTCACCCGCGCCGAGCAGCGGTTCGTGCCGAAGGGTGTCGTCGGCATCATCTCGCCCTGGAACTACCCACTCAGCATGGCGATGGCGGACGGCATCCCCGCGGTCCTCGCGGGCAACACCGTGGTCCACAAGCCCGACAGCCAGACCCCGTTGACCGCACTCCGGGCGATCGAGTTGCTGTACGAAGCCGGGCTGCCCCGCGACGCCTGGCAGGCCGTGAACGGCGACGGCCCGACCGTCGGCGGCGCGATCATCCAGAACACGGACTACGTCTGCTTCACCGGCTCGACCAAGACCGGTCGCCTGGTGGCCAAGCAGGCCGGTGAACGCCTGATCGGCTGCAGCCTCGAACTCGGCGGCAAGAACCCGATGCTCGTACTACGTGATGCCGACGTGCACCGCGCTGCCGAGGGCGCGGTACGAGCCTGCTTCTCCAGCGCCGGCCAGCTCTGCGTCTCGATGGAACGCCTGTACGTCGCCGATCAGATCTACGACGCCTTCGTCACCGCCTTCCTGGACCGGGTGAAGAAGATCCGTCTCTCGGCCGGTACCGGCTGGGACGTCGACATGGGGTCGCTGATCTCCAAGGCCCAGTTGGAGACGGTCAGCCGGCACGTCGAGGACGCGAGGTCGCGCGGGGCCGTAGTACTGGCTGGTGGGAAGGCTCGGCCGGATCTCGGGCCGCTGTTCTACGAGCCGACCGTGTTGTCCGGCGTGACGCCGGAGATGGAGTGCTTCGACCACGAGACGTTCGGGCCGGTGGTGTCGATCTACCGGTTCTCCGACGAGTCCGAGGCGATCGAGCGGGCCAACGAGGGCGAGTACGGGCTGAACGCGAGCGTCTGGACCAAGGACGGCCGGCGCGGCCGGAAGGTCGCCGCGCAACTGGTCGCCGGCTCGGTCAACGTGAACGAGGGCTACGCCGCCACCTTCGGCTCGATCGACACCCCGATGGGCGGGATGCGCTCGTCCGGCCTCGGCCGCCGTCAGGGTGTCGAGGGCATCCGCCGGTACGTCGACCCGCAGGCGATCGCGACCCAGCGGATGCTGCCGATCGCCGCCTCGCACGGCCTGAAGGACGAGGCGTACGCCGAACTGATGACCGGCGCGCTCCGGGTGCTGAAGAAGCTCGGCCGCGCATGACCGATCACGACGTCGTCATCATCGGATCCGGTTTCGGCGGGTCGGTCAGCGCGCTTCGCCTGGTGGAGAAGGGATACGACGTCGCGGTCCTGGAAGCGGGGCCGCGGTTCGAGGACAACACCTTCGCGAAGAACTCCTGGGACACCAAGCGGTTCCTGTTCGCACCGTCACTCGGGATGTACGGGATCCAGCGGATCAGCGCGCTCCGGGACGTGATCATCCTGTCCGGCGCGGGAGTCGGCGGCGGCAGTCTCGTCTATGCGAACACCCTGTACGAACCGCTGCCCGCGTTCTACGCCGACCGGCAATGGGCGCACATCACCGACTGGAAGTCCGAGCTGTCCCCGTATTACGACCAGGCGAAGCGGATGCTCGGCGTCACCACCTACCCGCATTTCACGCCGGCCGACAAGGTGATGAAGCAGGTCGCCGACGACATGGGCGTGGGGGACACCTTCCACCCGACCCCGGTCGGCGTCTTCTTCGGCGAGCCGGGCGTCGAGGTGGACGACCCGTACTTCGGTGGCGCCGGGCCCCGGCGTACGGGGTGTATCGACTGCGGCGAGTGCATGACCGGGTGCCGGCACAACGCGAAGAACACGCTGACGAAGAACTATCTGTACCTGGCCGAGAAGGCCGGCGCCAAGGTGTTCCCGATGACCACGGTGACGTCGATGACTCCGCTGCCCGAGGGCGGCTATGCGATTGAGACGCGGCGTACGTCGAACCGCAAGCTGACGCGCAGATTCACTGCCCAGCAAGTGATTTTCGCCGCCTCCGCGCTCGGCACGGCCAAGCTCCTGCACCGGTTGAAGGACGAGGGCAAGCTGCCGAAGCTGTCCGGCCGGCTCGGCGTGCTGACCCGGACGAACTCAGAATCGTTGCTGGGGGCAATCGCTCGCGACCGGACCGTCGACTACAGCCGTGGCGTGGCGATCACCTCGTCGTTCCATCCGGACGACATCACCCACATCGAGCCGGTCCGGTACGGCAAGGGCAGCAACGTGATGTCGTTGCTGCAGACCGTGCTGACCGACGGCGACGGCGACCGGGCGCGCTGGCGGGTGTGGCTGAAGGAGATGGCCGTGCAGCGGAAGAACCTGCGCCGGCTGTACGACCTCAAGCACTGGTCCGAGCGGACCGTGATCGCGCTGGTGATGCAGACCGCGGACAACTCGATCACGACGTTCGGCCGGCGGGACAGGTTCGGTCGCTGGCGGCTGTCGTCCAGGCAGGGGCACGGCGCGCCCAACCCGTCCTGGATCCCGGTCGCCAACCAGGTGGTCCGGCGGATGGCCAAGCTGATGAACGGTACGCCGGGCGGCACGATCGGCGAGCCGTTCAACGTGCCGATGACCGCACACTTCATCGGCGGCTGCGCGATCGGCGACTCGGCCGAGACCGGCGTGGTGGATCCCTATCACCGGGTCTACGGGTACGACGGCCTGCACATCGTGGACGGCTCGACGATCTCGGCCAACCTCGGCGTGAACCCGTCCCTGACGATCACCGCACAGGCCGAGCGGGCCTTGTCGTTCTGGCCGAACAAGGGCGAGCAAGACGCCCGGCCCGCCCTCGGCACGGCGTACCAGCGGCTGACACCGGTGCGCCCCGCTCACCCTGTGGTGCCTGCCGACGCGCCTGGAGCGCTGCGGCTGCCGATCGTCGAGATCCGGTCGACGACGGACGCCGGATAGCCCTCACACCTCGCGCGCTGCCGACGTTCTATCGGCAGTGGGGCACCCGCTCCGCGCCAGACGCAGAGAGGTGCCCCGATGTCGAACGAGGTCAATCACCCCGCCGGACGGCTCATCGAGGCGACGGCCGGTCGCCGGCTGTGGGTCGAGCGGGACGGCGCAGGCGAACCTGTGCTGCTGCTTTCCGGACTCGGCCCGGCAGGCTCCCACGTGATCTTCCATCCGCACCTGGACTCCCTGGCCGAGGACCACGAGGTGATCTACCTCGACCTGTACGCACGCGGGCGCTCGGAAGCGCCGGCTGACCTGCGCGAAATCACCTTCGCCACCGATGTCGCCGACGTCGCAGCCGTCATCGAACGACTCGGCGTCGGCCCCGTCCACCTGTACGGCTTCTCGTACGGCGGGTTGCTCGGCCAGGCGGTGGCGCTCGAGCACCCCGAGCTGGTCCGGTCGCTCGTGCTCGCCAACACCCTGCACAGCCCGGAGATGTGGCAGCTCAACCACGCCAACATCAACCGTGAACTGGCCGCTCAGTTCCCGGAGGTGTGGGAGCGGATTCTGGCGTTGCGCGCTGCCGGAGTCCGGTCGACCGATCCCGAGCTGCAGCGGGAGTTCGCCGCGGCCGTCAAGCTGGTGCGGTTCTACAACCCGGACAACGCGGCGCTGCTGGCGACCGAACCGGGTGCTCGCAACGTCGAGCTGTATCCGCTGTTCTGCGGTGACGACGTGGACTTCGTCATCGGCGGTGAGGTGGCGCGGATCCCGGACTTCCGGCCGCGGCTGCGAGGGCTGACCGTTCCTCTGATGCTGCTCGCGGGGCGCTACGACCGGGCGCTGTATCCGGAGCTGCAGCGGGACTTCGTCCGGTTCGCCCCGGGTGCCCGGTTCGAGGTGCTGGAGCGGAGTGGTTCCTTCGGGCACGTCGAGGAGGCGACGGCGGTCAAGGATCTGCTTCGAGACTTCTGGGCGAGAGTGACTTCCGGCTCCACGCTGTAACGGAACCGTGACGTTGCGACAACAATACTCTGCGGCTGGTGGGAATGGCGGGGGCGGAATGGCATCAGGGAGAAAATGAAAAACCCTCAACCTTGGTCAGGATGAGGGTAAAAGGTGGAGAAAAGGGAGCAGGTCCCTCGGGAACGTTTCCGCCCAAATCGTTTCCCGAGGGACCCACTCAAGCCGGGGTGAGGCGCCCGGCGCTTTGGGATCGGGTCACCAACCACAGCTGGCGACCCGAGCTCATGTGCCTCACTCTACTACCGATTCGAGCCATTTTGACCGGCTCGCGGTGACCGTAATCACTCTGCGTGCTGATCGTAATGTGCGACATTTCAGTCGCTCCTCGTAACCGGAGGCTGTGTTCTTGCGATCACCGCCTCTGCACACATCAACGAGGCCACTCACAAGGGGTTACGAGGTTCGCAAAAACTTTTTCGGGAGATCTTCGCTGAGGCACTTCGGTGACGGGTGTTCCAAGGTGACGCCCCTCGCAGTGCGGATCGGTCCCACTGGCTTACTGTGGGCCGACCGTTCGATGAGGCAGGAGAACCATGACCGACATCCTCGAGGTGGCTCGTGAGCAGGTACTGGGAAGAGGCGTCGGCCTGTCCCAGGAGCAGCTGGTCGAGGTTCTGCGATCGCCGGACGAGCAGCTGGACGACCTGCTCGCGCTGGCGCACGAAGTACGGGTGAAGTGGTGTGGTGAAGAGGTCGAGGTCGAGGGGATCATCTCGCTGAAGACCGGCGGCTGCCCCGAGGACTGCCACTTCTGCTCGCAGTCCGGGCAGTTCACCTCGCCGGTCCGCTCGGTCTGGCTGAACATCCCCGAGCTGGTCGAGGCCGCCAAGGAGACCGCGAAGACCGGCGCGACCGAGTTCTGTATCGTCGCCGCCGTCCGCGGACCCGACGAGCGGCTGATGGCGCAGGTGAAGGCCGGCATCGAGGCGATCAACGCCGAGGTCGACATCAACATCGCCTGCTCGCTCGGCATGCTCACCCAGGCTCAGGTCGACGAGCTCAAGGCGATGGGCGTGCACCGGTACAACCACAACCTCGAGTCCGCCCGCTCGTACTTCGGCGACGTGGTCACCACGCACTCCTTCGAGGAGCGCTGGGAGACCTGCCTGATGGTCCGCGACTCCGGCATGGAACTGTGCTGCGGCGGTCTGGTCGGGATGGGCGAGTCGCTGGAGCAGCGCGCCGAGCTCGCCGCCCAGCTGGCCGAACTCGAGCCGCACGAGGTACCGCTGAACTTCCTCAATCCGCGCCCGGGCACCCCGTTCGGCGACATGGAGATCATGGCCGGCAAGGACGCGCTGCGCACGATCGCCGCGTTCCGGCTCGCGATGCCGAAGACCGTACTGCGGTACGCCGGTGGCCGTGAGCTGACCCTGGGCGACCTCGGTACCCGCGAAGGCCTGCTCGGTGGCATCAACGCGGTCATCGTCGGCAACTACCTGACCACCCTGGGCCGCCCGGCCACCGCCGACCTCGACCTGCTGGCCGACCTCAAGATGCCGGTCAAAGAGCTTCAAAAGACACTGTGACCGTGACCACCGTCCTGTACTGCGGCCACTGTGGCCGCGAGACCACCGACGGCGCGCACGAGGCGTGCCGTCAGGCCCTCACGCTCGAACCACCCCGGTACTGCGACCAGTGCCGGCGCCGCATGATCGTCCAGGTCCATCCCATGGGCTGGACCGCCCGCTGCTCGGCCCACGGCGAGGTCACTTCGCCATGACCGAGCTGTCCACCTCCGGATCGCCGAGGCCCGACGCCCCGGCTGCGACGTCCGCCGCGCTACCGACGTCCGCCGCGCTACCGGTGTCCGCCGCCGGACTGCTGGCTGCCGATGCCGAGTCGCTGTGGCATCCGTACTCGTCGTTGAGCGAGCCGTCGCCGATGCGGCTGGTGCGCGGGGCGTCCGGCGTACGGCTGTCGTTGGACGACGGCGACGGCGGCACGGTGAAGGCGATCGACGCGATGGCCTCCTGGTGGTGCATGATCCACGGCTACCGCAACCCGGTGCTGGATGCCGCGCTGAAGGAACAGGTCGACGACTTCAGCCATGTCATGTTCGGCGGCCTCACCCACGAACCGGCGATCCGGCTGGCGTCGCGGCTGATCGAGATCACCCCTTCGTCGCTGCAGCACGTCTTCTTCTGCGACTCGGGATCGGTGT
The DNA here is from genome assembly GCF_004365175.1 of Kribbella voronezhensis. Classification (NCBI taxonomy): domain Bacteria; kingdom Bacillati; phylum Actinomycetota; class Actinomycetes; order Propionibacteriales; family Kribbellaceae; genus Kribbella; species Kribbella voronezhensis. The sequence goes on from NZ_SOCE01000001.1 coordinate 4,839,009, forward strand.
CCGTCGAGGTCGCGATCAAGCTGGCGCTTCAATATCAGGTGGCGCGGGGACGGCACGGGCGGACGAGGATGCTCACCGTCCGCGGCGGGTACCACGGCGACACCTTCGCGCCGATGAGCGTCTGCGACCCGGTGAACGGGATGCACTCGCTGTTCACCGGTGCGCTGAAGGAGCAGGTCTTCGGTCCGCAACCGCCGAGCGGGTTCGACCGGCCGGACGACGATCCCGAGTTCCTCGCGTGGGCCGCGGCGATGCGGCAGGTCGCCGCGCAGTACAAGGATCAAGTGGCGGCGATCATCGTCGAGCCGATCCTGCAAGGCGCCGGCGGGATGTATCCCTACAGCCCGGCCTGCCTACGGCTGCTGCGCGAACTCGCCGACGAGCACGGCTTTCTGCTCATCCTGGACGAGATCGCCACCGGCTTCGGCCGCACCGGCACGCTCTTCGCCTCGTCCCACGCAGATATCGAGCCGGACATCCTCTGCATCGGCAAGGCCCTCACCGGCGGCTACCTGTCGATGGCCGCCACGCTCTGTACGACGGACGTCGCGCGGGTCGTCTCCGACGGACCGGGCGGCGCGTTGATGCACGGCCCGACCTTCATGGCGAATCCCTTGGCCTGCGCCGTCGCCCTCGCGAGCATCGACCTGCTGCTCGCCTCCGACTGGTCTGCTCGGATCGCTCAGATTTCAGCAGGACTGTCCGCTGGGCTGACGCCCGCGGCCTCGCTCCCCGGGGTCAAGGACGTGCGAGTCCTGGGTGCGGTCGGGGTCGTCCAACTGGCAGGCCCCGTCGACATGAAGGGCATGACGGACGCCGTACTGCGACGTGGCGTCTGGGTCCGCCCGTTCCGCGACCTGGTCTACACGATGCCGCCGTACATCTGCACCGACGAGGAGATCGCGTTGATCTGCTCGGCGATCGTCGAAGCGATTGCCGAGGGCAACTGATGACAGGTGACGGCGTTGCTGAGCCGTCGAAGAGCGGCGCCGCCGGGCCCGCGGACAGTGACGTTGCTGGGCCCTCGGAGAGCGGCGTTGCCGGGCCCGCGGACAGTGGCGTTGCCGGCTCGTCGGACGGCGGCCTCCTGGTGGAGTGGCTGGCGCCGAAGGCGGCTGCGCTGGAGTCCCGTGGGTTGACCCGGCGACTGCGGGCACGCGCGGCCGACGAAGTACTGATCGACCTTGCCAGCAACGATTATCTCGGCCTGGCTCGCGATCCGCGGGTCATCGAGGCAGCGGTTGCCGCAGTACGGGAGTGGGGCGCGAGCGCCACCGCCTCGCGGCTGGTGACCGGTACGACGGCGCTGCATGCCGAGCTGGAGTCATCGCTTGCTGCCTATGCAGGCCAGTCGAGTGGGCTCGTCTTCTCCTCGGGCTACCTCGCCAACCTGGGCGTCATCACAGCCCTCGGAGGCCCCGGAACCCTCCTGGTCTCCGACGAACACGTCCACGCCTCGATCGTCGACGCCTGCCGCTTGTCCCGCTCGCGAGTCGAGATCGTCCCCCACAACGACGTCGAAGCAGTCGGCAAAGCCCTTGCCGAACGCAACGAGCCTCATGCCGTCGTCCTGATCGAATCCGTCTACAGCGTCCTAGGCGATGCCGCACCCCTGGAAGCCCTGTCCGCCGTAGCCCTTGAACACGGCGCAGTCCTCCTGGTCGACGAAGCCCACGGACTAGGTGTCACCGGCAACGGTCATGGCTCGGTCCACGCCGCCGGCCTAGCGGGCCTGGACCACGTCATCGTCACCATGACCCTCTCCAAATCCCTAGCCAGCCAAGGCGGCGCGGTCCTGGGCCCAGCGGTCCTGCGCGAACACCTCATCAACCGCGCCCGCCCTTTCATCTTCGACACCGGCCTCAACCCCGCCGCCTGCGCCGCCGCCCTGGCCGCCCTCCGCGTCCTCATCGACGAGCCGACCCGCCCCGACACCATCCACACCACCGCAGCCCGCCTAGCCGCAGCCTGCAACGTCACCCCCTCCGCCGGCGCCGTCGTCTCAGTCCCGATGCCCGGCCCCCGAGAAGCCGTCCACGCCGCCTCCCTATGCCTCGAAAACGGCGTACGAGTAGGCAGTTTCCGCCCCCCAAGCGTCCCCGACGGCATCTCCCGCCTCCGCCTAACCGCCCACGCAGGCCTGTCGACCGACGACCTCGACCGAGCCTGCGCCGTCATCACCACCGCCATCAAGGAAGCCTCATGACCACCACCCCATGGCAGCCCTTCGGCAAAGATCGGCCCGTACCGCGCGTTCTCTTCGTCACCGGCACCGACACCGGCGTAGGCAAAACAATCACCACCGCCGCCCTAGCAGCCGCCGCCTCCGCGCACGCCGCATCCGCCCACGGCTCGGCCGCCGCCTCCGCCCACGGCTCGGCCGCCGCCTCCGCGCACGGCTCGGTCGCCGTGGTGAAACCCGCTCAAACCGGCGTCACCGCCGACGAACCCGGCGACCTCGACGACGTCCACCGCCTCACCGGCCTGACCGACCTCCACGAAGGCATCCGCCTCCTCGACCCCCTGGCCCCCACCACAGCCGCCCGCCGCCAAGGCGTCCCCCTGCCTTCCGTCGACACTCACGCAAAGCTGATCGGCGACCTCGCCACCACCCGCGACCTGGTCCTGGTCGAAGGCGCCGGCGGCCTCCTCGTCGGCCTCGACGCCGACGGCAACGACCTCGCCGACCTGGCAGCCCACCTCACCACCCCCTCCGCCTTCATCATCGTCACCCGCCCCGGCCTAGGCACCCTCAACCACACCGGCCTCACCGTAGAAGCCCTCCGAGCCCGCCACCTCCCCATCGCCGGCCTGGTCATCGGCTCGTGGCCGGCCGAGCCCGATCTCGCCGAGCGCTGCAATCTCGACGACCTCCCCGTCACCACCGGCGTACCGATCATCGGACGGATCCCCGAAGGAGCGGGTTCGATGGGCCGCGACGCCTTCGTCGGCGCGGCACCCGTTTGGTTGAGCTGAAACAGTGTGTTCGGAGCTGAGACGCTGTTTTAGTAGGCGGCTGACTCTCGTGTCAGGCCGTCGTCTCTGGGTCTTGCGGGGGCTGCGGTGACTCGGTGTCCGGCTTGGTATGACGGAGTGCTCGGGATGTGGGTTGTTGACGATCCGGGTGAGGTTCGGGGAGTGCTGCTGGATCCGGAGGGGTTTCGGCCGGACAACGCGGTGGTGGCCCATACCGCGTTGAGCGTGAAGGCGTTGCGGGTGTTGCAAGGGGTTGGGTTCGCGTTGCCGCCGACGTTGGCGAACAACGCGGGGGCGTCGCATCGGCCGATTCGGGCGGCGGTGGCGCGGTTCTTCAGTCCGGCTCGGGTTGCAGCGGTCGAGCCGTTGACTCGTCGGTTGGTGACTGAGCGGGTCGGCGTCGCCCTGGAGTTGTTGGCTGCGGGTCCGGTGGATCTGGTCGAAGTGGTGGCTGCGGAGCCGCCGGCGTTGGTGTTGCTGGAGATGCTCGGTGTGCGCGACGTCGACATACCGGCGTTGAAGGCGTGGAGCCGGGAGTCGCTGGAGTTGTTCTGGGGGTGGCCGGACGAGGATCGGCAGCTGGAGCTTGCGCACAGTGCGGCTGAGTTCTACGGGTGGTTGCGGAAGCGGGTGACGGCTGCGCGCGTCCAGCCTGGTGACGATCTGTTCGGGGTGCTGGTCGAGCTCGGACTGAGCGACGAAGAGGTGTGCGCGGTGGCGTACTTCCTGCTGATCGCGGGGCAGGAGACGACGACCCAGTTGATCTCGGCCGCCTTCCATCGGGCCGTCGGCTCGGTGATCGGGGACGCGGCAGAGCTGGTCGAGCTCGTACTGCGTGAGTCGTCCTCGGTCCCCACCTGGCGCCGGATCACCGCTGAACCGGTTGCGCTCGGAGACGTCGAGTTGCCTGCTGGTGCGCCGGTGCTGCTCGGATTGTCGGGGCACGGCGGTCCGGCCGATCTGGCCTTCGGGCTCGGGATTCATCGGTGCCTCGGGGCAGGTCTTGCCCGGCTCGAGACGCGGGTGGCGCTGGAATGCGCTGGGCCGCTGCTGGCCGCAGTACGGGGTGTCGAGGCGGCGCCGCCGATGATCGAGCTGTTGTCGTTCCGGGCTCCGGCGCGCGTGCTGGTCGCTCAGCGATCGCCGGGGGACACCAGGCCGGTTTCGTAGGCGAGGACTACGGCCTGGGCTCGGTCGCGGAGGGTGAGCTTGGCGAAGATCCGCGCGACGTGGGTCTTGACCGTCGCCTCGCTCAGCGTCAGCTCGGTGGCGAGCTCGGCGTTGGACAGCCCATGGCCCATCAGGGTGAGGACCTCGAGTTCCCGTGGCGTCAGGGCGGCGAGGTCTCGATGGATCGCGGGCTGGGTCGGTGCGGGCGTGGCGAACCGCTCCACCAGCCGCCGCGTGATCGAGGGAGCCAGCAGGGCGTCGCCAGTGGTGACCAGCCGGACCGCCGCCGCCAGGTGCTCGGGGGTGACGTCCTTCAGCAGGAACCCGCTGGCTCCGGCCGCCAAAGCGGCGTACACGTAGCGATCCAGATCGAAGGTGGTGAGGATCAGGACCCGGCAGCCCGTCTGCTCGGCCAGGATGCGGCGGGTCGCCTCCAGGCCGTCCATCGCCGGCATCCGGATGTCCATGAGTACGACGTCCGGCCCCAGCCGGCGGACCGCCTCGACGGCCTCGGCACCGTCGGCCGCCTCACCGACGACCTCGATGCCGTGCGCGGTCAGGATCATCCGGAACCCGGTCCGCACCAGGGCCTGGTCATCGGCGATCACGACCCGGAGGGCGGTCGTCACAGGCGCTCCAGCGGGATCTTCGCGCGGACCCGGAACCCGCCACCCAACCGGCGCCGCGCATCCAGATCGCCGCCGTACACGGCCACTCGCTGCCGCAACCCCACCAGCCCGCGTCCCTCGCCACCGGCGATCGGTGAACGCCCACCGGTCAGGATGCTCGGCCCGGTGTTCAGGATCTCCACCCGCAACGCGTGGTCGGCGTATCGCACCGTCACCTCCGCCTTCACCCCGTCGCCATGCCTGAGTGCGTTGGTCAGCGCCTCCTGGATGATCCGGTACGCCGTGACGTCGACCCCGGCCGGAAGTGGCCGCGGCTCCCCCGAGATCCGCACCTCCACCGGCAATCCGGCGAAGGCGATCCGGTCGATCAGCGGACTGAGCCGGCTCAGGCTCGGCTGTGGTGACAGTCGATCGTCTTCTTGACCATCGGACGGCGGTGCGAGCAGACCGAGTAGATGCCGCAGCTCGGCCATCGTGTCGCGCCCGGCCGCCTCGACCGCGAGCAGCGCTGCCTCGGCTTCAGCCGGCTCGGTCGCCAGCACGTGCCGCGCGGCCCCGGCCTGGATCACCATCACGCTCACGTTGTGGCTGACGATGTCGTGCAGATCGTGGGCGATCCGGGCCCGCTCGGCGTCGACCGCGGTCTGCGCTGCGCTCTCCCGTTCGCGCTCGAGCAACCATCCGCGCTCCTCCAAGGCGCGAGCGTGCGCCCGCCGCGCCCGGACGAGGGCCACCGCGAGCGCCGCGGCGGCCAGGCAGGCCAGCACAGCGACGAGCAGCCAGATCGTGGTCACGAGAACCACTCTCCCAAAGGCGCTTCGGATTCGGCATCCCCCCGCTGGGGGCACGCCGTACATCTGCGGGATGACCGGACGCGGACAGTACGCCGGCAGGCTGACGTCCAGCGCGTGCCGGCGGTTCTAGCGTGAACGCATGACGGATGACGAAGGCAACGGGCAGGCGGTTGTACGGCTCACCGCTGTACGCAAGGAGTACGGCGACTCCGTCGCACTGGACGGGGTATCGCTGGAGATTCGCGCCGGCGAGGCCGTTGCGGTGATGGGACCGTCCGGCAGCGGCAAGTCCACGCTGCTCAGCATGGTCGCCGGACTCGACCGGCCGACCTCAGGGTCGGTCATGGTGCACGGCGACGACCTGGGCAGGCTGGACGAGAAGGGCCTGGCGTTGTACCGGCGCCGGCGGATCGGCATGATCTTCCAGTTCTTCAACCTGCTGGACGATCTGTCCGCCCTCGACAACGTCGCACTGGCCGCGCAGCTGACCGGCACGTCGGCCTCGGCCGCCCGGAAGCGTGCCGAGGAACTTTTCGAGGAACTCGGCATCGCCGACCGCCGGAACATCTACCCGGCCCAACTGAGTGGCGGCGAACGGCAACGCGTTGCCGTCGCCCGGGCGCTGATGAACCGCCCTGCCGTGCTGCTGGCCGACGAGCCGACCGGTGCACTGGACACGCGCGCCGGCGAACAGGTGATGGATCTCCTGCTGGACCTCAACCAGATCGGCCAGACGCTGCTCCTGGTGACCCATGACCAGCAACTCGCGACGCGCTGCGCCAGCCGCGTCATCGAGTTCGTCGACGGGCAGATCGCGGGCGAGCGCAGCCTGGAGCGTACGTCGTGAGCGCCGTGTGGCCGGTGTCGCGAGCAGCGGTCCGACGGCGCCGGATGCAGACCGTGATCATCGGAGTGGTCGTGATGCTGTCCACCTCGATGATCGTCGTGGCACTGGGGCTGCTGGCGGCGTCGAGTGGTCCCTTCGACCAGGCGTACGCGCGGCAGAGCGGTGCACACTTGGTCGCGTCGTACGACCGGACCAAGGTCAGCGACGCCCAGCTCACCGAGTCGGCTCGTACTGCGGCCGCCGTGGCCGGGCCGTTCGGCCAGGCGACCCTCGACATGGACACCGGCGGACCAGAGACGTCTCTGGTGGTGGTGGGACGCGCGGATCCCGGCGGAACGGTCGACCGGCTCAACGTGTGGAAGGGACGCTGGGCAACCAAGCCGGGCGAGATCGTGATGAACCGGAATCCGACCGACTCCACCGGGCGCGGTGCGCCGACGCTGGGTGAGACGGTCACAGTGGCCGGCAGCCACAGGCTGACCATCGTCGGGTTCGCCTACAGCGTGAGCGGATCGGCCGATGCCTGGGTCGCGCCGGCGCAGATGACGTCGTTGAAGCCGACCTCGACGCAGATGCTGTACCGCTTCGCCCAGGCCGCGACCAACGAGCAGGTGTCGGCTGGTCAGTCCGCGGTGACGTCCGGTCTGCCGTCCGGCGCACTGGTGGGCACCCAGTCCTACCTTGCGCTGCGAGCACTCGCCACCGGCGAACCGAACACCTTCGTGCCGTTCTTGATGGTGTTCGGCTGGCTCGGGCTAGCGGTCGCCGTACTGATCGTGGCGAACGTGGTCAGTGGTGCTGTGGTCGCCGGCTTCAAGCACATCGGCGTACTCAAGGCTCTCGGGTTCACCCCGACCCAGGTGATGACGGTCTATCTGGCGATGGTGTCCATCCCGGCGTTCGCCGGCTGCGCGATCGGCACGGTTCTGGGCAATGTGCTCGCAGAGTCGTTGCTGACGAGGGCCTTCGAGAACTACGGCGCGGGTGGTGTCGGCGTAGCGGTCTGGGTGGACGTGGCCGCGCTGCTCGGCGTACCTGCGCTGGTGGCGCTGTCCGCTCTGGTCCCTGCGCTTCGAGCGCGAAGTCTGTCGGCGGCTGAGGCGATCAGTGCGGGTAGTGCGCCGCGAGCCGGCCGCGGGCTGCGGGCCCAGCGCTGGCTGAGTGGTACTCGGTTGCCGCGGGCGGTGAGCCTCGGGTTCGGGCTTCCGTTCGCCCGGCCGGCGCGTACGGCGTTGACGCTGGCGGCCGTCGTACTCGGGGTCACCAGCGTGACGCTGGCGGTTGGTCTCGGGAAGTCGTTGACCTCCTACCAGACTGCTGCGAGCCGGGTCGGTGCTGTCGACGTGACGATGTTCGGAGGTCTCAAGGGGAGCGGTCCGCCACCTCCTGGTGAGGTGGCGCCGCCCGTCGCCAAGCTGACTGACGCGCAGGACGAGGCGTTGCTGCGGTCGACTCCAGGCGCTTCGGCGGTGATCGCGAGTGCGGAGCTGCCGATGCGGCTGGCCGGGACGAACACGGATTTGCGGGTGTCCTTCTATCGCGGGGACTTCGAGCAGCTCGGCTATCGGATGCTCAGCGGGCGATGGTTCGACGGGCCGGGGCAGGTGGTCGTGTCCGAGCGGTTCCTTCGCCAGCACGGGCTGGCGATCGGCGACACGATCACCCTGCAGTCGGAGGGCAGGAACGTTCAGGCACGGATCGTCGGGAAGGCGCTCTACAACTCGGGTGAGGAGGTGCTGTCGAACTGGCAGACGCTGGCGTTGGTGGCACCGGAATTGCGAGCGTCGCTGTACGAGATCAAGGTGAAGCCCGGCACGGACCTGGACAGCTACGTCAAGGCCGTGCAGGCCGGGGACTCCGGGTTACAGGAGGCCTCCGGTCAGGAATCGGGCAGCTTCGTTGCGATCGTCCTGGCGACTGTCGTCCTGCTGACCCTGATGCTGGGGACCGTGGCCGCGCTCGGCGTCTTCAACACAGTCGTCCTCAACACCCGCGAACGTCGCCGCGACCTCGGCATGCTCAAGTCGATCGGCATGACCCCCGCCCAGGTCGTCGTGATGGTGGTGACGTCCATGGCCGCGCTGGGCGCGATCGGCGGCCTCCTGGGCATCCCACTGGGCATCGTCGCCCACCGTCTGGTCGTCCCCGCCATGGCGAACGGTGCCCAGGTGGCGATCCCCGACTTCATGCTGCACGTCTACCCCGCCCCGCTGCTAGCTCTGCTGGTCCTCGCCGGCATCGCGATCTCCGCCCTCGGTGCCTTCGTCCCGGCCCGGTCCGCCGCCCACACCACCATCGCCGAAGTCCTCCACAACGAATGAGCGAGCGTCCGCTGAGGTGGTGGGTAATGGTCCGGACACCTGGGAGCGTTGACCGGTTCCGGCGACGGGACTAGCGTCGTGAACGATCCCTTCGCCGGACCGGTCGTGCGCGTCCAGGCGCATCCGGAGTCCCCGGGGATTCACCTGACACGGGGCGGGCGACGATCGCATCGCCGTACCACAAGGCGGTCGCGGTCCGCGGTCAAGCAGCACCGGAGCTTCCCGGGAGAGGGGCAACAGTCGTGCCTGGCAACAGGGCAGTCATCTACAAGGGACCAGGTGACGTGGCGGTCGAGACGATCGACTACCCGAGCCTTGAACTCAAGGACGGTCCAGGAGTCAACCCCGCGAACGTGGGCCGGCAGGTCCAACACGGGGCGATCCTGAAGGTCGTCGCCAGCAATATCTGCGGCAGCGACCAGCACATGGTCCGCGGCCGGACCACGGCACCGCCGGGACTCGCTCTCGGCCATGAGATCACCGGCGAGGTCGCCGAGGTCGGCCGCGACGTCGAGTTCATCAAGGTCGGCGATCTGGTGTCGGTCCCGTTCAACATCGCCTGTGGACGGTGTATCAACTGTAAGGAGGGCAAGACCGGCGTCTGCCTGAACGTGAACCCGGACCGGCCCGGCTCGGCGTACGGGTACGTCGACATGGGCGGCTGGGTCGGCGGCCAGGCGGAGTACGCGCTGGTGCCGTACGCCGACTGGAACCTGCTGAAGTTCCCCGACAAGGACCAGGCGCTCGCGAAGATCCGCGACCTGGCGATGCTGTCGGACATCTTCCCGACCGGATACCACGGCGCGGTCACCGCCGGTGTCGGAACCGGGTCGACCGTCTACATCGCCGGAGCCGGACCCGTCGGCCTGGCCGCGGCGACATCGGCGTTCCTGCTCGGAGCGGCGGTCGTGATCGTGGCCGATCTGCAGAAGGAACGGCTGGAACAGGCCCGTAGCTTCGGCTGCGAAACGATCGACGTTTCACAGGGCGAACCGAGGGACCAGGTTGAACAGCTCCTCGGGGAGCCGGAGGTCGACTGCGCCGTTGACGCGGTCGGGTTCGAGGCACACGGCCACGGCAGTGATGCTCAGGCCGAGCGGCCGGCGACCGTGCTGAACACGGTCATGGATGTCACCCGTGCCGGTGGCGCGGTCGGTATTCCCGGGCTCTACGTCACCGGCGATCCCGGTGCGAGCGACGATGCCGCGAAGACCGGTTCGCTGTCCATCCGGCTCGGCCTCGGCTGGGCGAAGTCGCTGTCGTTCACGACCGGCCAATGCCCGGTGATGCGGTACAACCGCCAGTTGATGAAGGCGATCCTGAACGACCGGACGCAGATCGCGAAGAACGTGAACGCCACGGTCATCCCGCTGGATCAGGCGCCGCAGGGGTACGCCGAGTTCGACAAGGGAGCGGCCCGCAAGTACGTGCTGGACCCGCACGGAATGATCAAGTAGGCCCGTCGGAAGTCGCGGGAGCCGGGCCTACCGGATCGGCTCCCGCGCCCGGGGCATACTGCGAGTGAGAGCGGATTTCCCACCAGAGCGAAGCGAACGAGCGCGAGTTCAGGCTTGGGGACTTTCATGAGCGGTGACGGGAGCAGCGACAGCCTGCTGGATCTGGAGTTCGCGTACACGAGCCACCAGGACTCGTGCCGCGACCTGTACTCGCCGTTCTACTACTGTCGGCGCCCGCTCGGTCACGACGGCGTCCACGCGGCCGGCTTCGGCAGTGGCCGCCTACGCTGGCGGCACGACCCCAACCACCCGCCACACATGCTTTCGTGATCAAGCACCGCTGGAGCGATTAGAGCCTTGCTGACCTGCACCGATACGCTTTGCGGGTGACTGAGCATGAGTTGGTTCTGGTCGTCGACTTCGGGGCGCAGTACGCGCAGCTGATCGCGCGGCGGGTGCGCGAGGCCAAGGTGTACTCCGAGATCGTGCCGCACTCGATGCCGGTCGAGGAGATGCTGGCCCGGAATCCGAAGGCGATCATCCTGTCCGGCGGACCGCAGTCGGTGTACGCCGAGGGTGCGCCGCGGGTGGACTCGGCACTGTTCGAGGCGGGGGTGCCGGCGTTCGGGATCTGCTACGGGTTCCAGGCGATGGCGCAGACGCTGGGCGGCGACGTACGCCGTACGGGACTGCGCGAGTTCGGGCGGACCCCGGTCACGGTGAGCGAGGCCGGCGCGCTGCTCGCAGGGATCCCCGAGGACCTGAACGTGTGGATGTCGCACGGTGACGCCGTACACGCGCCGCCGGTCGGATTCGCCGTACTGGCTGCGTCTTCGGGTGCGCCGGTCGCGGCGTTCGAGAACCTGGAGAGCAAGCTGGCCGGTGTGCAGTGGCACCCGGAGGTGCTGCACTCGCAGGCTGGGCAGGCCGTGCTGGAGCACTTCCTGTACGACATCGCTGGGTGCAGCGGCGACTGGACGACCACCAACGTCGTCGAGGAGCAGGTGGAGCTGATCCGGCAGCAGGTCGGCGACAAGCAGGTGCTGTGTGCGCTGTCCGGTGGCGTGGATTCGGCCGTCGCCGCGGCTCTGGTGAGCAAGGCGATCGGCGACCAGCTCACCTGTGTGTATGTGGACCACGGGTTGCAGCGGTCGGGTGAGTCGGACCAGATCGAGAAGGACTTCGTCGCTGCTACCGGCACGCGGCTGGAAGTCGTGGACGCGGAGGATCAGTTCCTGGGCGCGCTGGCCGGGGTGACCGACCCGGAGCAAAAGCGGAAGATCGTAGGGCGCGAGTTCATCCGGACTTTCGAGGCGACCGCCCGGAAGCTCGACGCTGATCGGCACATCGAGTTCTTGGTGCAGGGGACGCTTTATCCGGATGTCGTGGAGTCCGGTGGCGGGACCGGTACGGCGAACATCAAGTCGCATCACAATGTCGGTGGGCTGCCCGACGACCTGCAGTTCTCGCTGATCGAGCCGCTGCGGACGTTGTTCAAGGACGAGGTCCGCGAGCTGGGGATCGCGCTGGGACTGCCGGAGACGCTGGTTTACCGGCACCCGTTCCCGGGGCCGGGGTTGTCGATCCGGATCATCGGCGAGGTGACGAAGGAGCGGCTGGAGATCCTGCGGGCGGCCGATCTGATCGCCCGGACCGAGCTGACCGCCGCCGGGCTGGATCGCGACATCTGGCAGTTCCCGGTGGTGTTGCTGGCTGACGTGCGGTCGGTGGGTGTGCAGGGTGACGGTCGGACCTACGGTCATCCCGTCGTACTGCGGCCGGTCACCAGCGAAGACGCGATGACGGCCGACTGGGCCCGCCTGCCCTACGAAGTACTCGAGAAGATCTCTACTCGCATCACCAACGAGGTCGACGAGATCAACCGAGTCACCGTAGACATCACAAGCAAGCCCCCGGGGACGATCGAGTGGGAGTAGTTCGTACTACGTAGGAGCCGCCCGCCCGGTCGCGGCCTCCTGCGTCGGCCGTCTCCTCCCACCCTGGACGCTGGCTCCTGCGTCGCAGCTGAGTTACCCGCCCGGTCGCGGCCTCCTGCGTCGGCCGTCTCCACCCACCCCAGGACACCGGCTCCTGCGTCGCCAGCTCACCTGCCCCGGGGCACCGGCTCCTGCGTCGCTGGTTGGAAGGGCGGTGGGTGCCCGGTGTTGTCGGGGCTGGTGTGGTTGGCGCGCTGGTTGTGCTTGGCTCCTGCGTCGCCAGCTCACCTGCCCCCGGGCACCGGCTCCTGCGTCGCCGGTCGGAAGGGCGGTGGGGTGCCGGGCGTGCGGTGACGGCCACTCCGCCGACTGTGTTGTCGGGCTGGTGTGGGTTGGCGTGCCGGTTGGTGCTGGCTCCTCCGTTGCCTCCACCACGCTGGACGCCTGCTGCGGCGTCGCCTCGCTCCCCCACGCTGGGCGCCGGAGTTCTGCCTCGCTGGCTGTGCCACCCTCGGCGCCCGTTCCTTCGTTGCCGGTGGAGAGGCGGTGGGTACCCGACCTTGTCGGGGCTGGTGTGGTTGGTGCACCTGTTGGTGCTGGCTCGTATGTCGCCCGTCTCCCTCACACTCGGGCGTCGGCTTCTTCGTTGTCGGTGTAGAAGGCGGTTGGTGCGAGAGCGTGCGGAGGCCGGTGTTGTGGGGCTTCGTGAAGCTGGTTCCTACAGCGAGAGCTGGACGGTGGCTGTGGTGCCGTCTCGGTAGGTGACCTGGACGGTGGTGCCTTTCGAGCCGTTGGTCAGGTCGTTGCCGGGGAGCCAGAGGGCGAACTGGCCGCCGGAGACGGTGGCGTTGACCTTTCCGTGGGTGGGGCTGGTGTAGCTGACCGCGGTGACGTCTGACCCGGCGGCGCCTGCAGCGACCGACAGTTCGTTTCCGTCGATCGAGCCGGTACCCAGCACGAGCGGGGCGAGGCCGCGGTTGCTCGGGCGGTCGGCCGGGGGAGTCGAGCCGATGGCACCGAAGTACGACCGGAAGAGGTGCTTCGAATCGTCGGTGATGCAGAGGGCCGAGAAGCCGTCGCGGCCCGCGAGGATCACCAGAGTCCAGGCGCCGCGTCGCTCGGAGATCGCGGTGCCGGCGGACTTCAGCTGATCGGCGTACTCACGGCTTCCCGACTTCTGGTGGCTGCGGCAGGAGTTCGCCGCGTCGGCGCGCTTCGATGCCGACATACCTGAGGGCGAACTTGTCCAGCTCGCGAAGGCTTTGTCGCCGCCGAGTGCTGAAGGGAGTACCAGCGCGGCGACGGTGGCGGCAGCCGCAGTACCCAGGGCGACGGAAACGGCGAGTCGCCGGGTCCGCCGGGGCGTGGGAGCAGGCAACGCCGGGTCGGTCGCGAGGATGCGTTCGAGGTCGGCGCGGGCGCGGGGTCCGTTCGGGTCGATCTCGCGGTCGGCGGGATCGAGCGTTCGTAGTACGGGGAAATCGTCCGTGATGTTCATGAGGAGTGCCTTTCGGTCACGCTCGCCGGGGCGAGCGTGGGTTGGGGGCGGTGGTCGAGGTGCGCGCGTAGTGCGCGCCGGGCGCGGCTGAGGCGCAGGCGGAACGCGACGGGCGAGATCCCGAGGACCACCGCGGCCTGCGGTGCCGTCAGCTCATCCAGTACTGCGAGGGCGAGCGCCTCCTGGTGGACCTCCGACAGCAGATTCCACGCGGCCGCGAGATCGATCTGCTGAGCCACGAGATCCGCAGCACCATCGGTTGCGGTCGAGACGGAAGTAGCCAGCCGTACGGCGAGCGCCCGTCGCCGGTCGGATCCGCGTCGGCTGTTCATGATCGTGTGCCGAGCGACCCCGAAGAGCCAGGCGCGAGCGTCCTCGGCCTGCTTCGGCAAATCATCCAACCGCCGCCACGCGACCAGGAACGCCTCCGCGACGACGTCCTCCGCCTGACTGTGATCGACCCGCCGCTGAGCAAATCGCACCAGGTCGGCATAGGTCGCCCGATAAAGCGCACTGAACCGAGCCGCCCGATCCGGAGCGCGTGAACTGTTGGTCATACCCCGAACCTGTCCACCACACCACCAAGTGTGTCGCCCCACCGACGCAGATAAGGCGGGAAGGCTGATGGAGACACCCAGCCGCCCGCGTTTCGTGCATATGAGACTCATTGCGCCGGCGCCTGCGCCGTGGCGCGAACATCCTCCGCACCCCCAGACCCTCACTAGCGTCCGTGACCAGGCCGGGTTCGTGCTCTGCCGGGCCGGCCGTCGAGCTGCCGCGAAAATGCCCCCGGCGAAAGGTCACTTGCTGCGCAGGCGCGGCGACGCCCTGGTCCTGCCCACTTCGGGACCAATGGCCCTGTGTCGGGCAGGAGGGCCAGCGTCAAATCGGAGAACCGGTAGCGACTGCGCCGCCGGCATGGGGAGGGGCATCATGAGATGGTCAAGGGGTACGAAACGAGCCGGCAGCAGAGCTGGCGGTCGCACCAAGAGGTTGTCTGTCGCCCTCCTGGCCGCGATCGTGTTCTGCGCGATGACGAGTCCCCCGGCGTTGGCCGGGCAAGACCAGAACGCACGGAGAACGACGCAAGCCGCTCAGGTTTCGTCCGCGCCGACGAGTCCCACCGACGAGTCGAAGGTGCCACACTATTTCGGCCCCTATCCCAACTGGGCCAACAGCCCGCAAGTACTTTCCGACGCCATCGTCACCATCACCAACGGCGGCGGCACCGGCGCCGAGGCACGGGCGACGGTCGACCCGAAGACGGGCGGCATCACCGCGGTGACCGTTGTGAGTCCGGGCAGCGGTTACACGAGCGCCCCGGACGTCGCCGTCACCGCGGCGGGCGTGACTCCCACGCCCGCCCAGGCGACGGCCGTCATCTCTCTCGGCGTCGTCAAGAGCATCGCGGTCGACGAGGCGGGCTTCGGTTTCGTCGCGCCGGCGGTCACCATCACGGGTGGCAACCCGACTCCGGGTTCCGAGGCCACGGCAGTTGCCAGTGGCGGCGTCGACGACCTCACGCTGACCGATGGCGGATCCGGCTACACGACCCAGCCTGTGGTCGAGTTCAGCCTGCCGGACCTACCGAGCGGAACGCCGGCCACCGGTACGGCGACCATGGACGCCGCCGGTGTGGTCAACGGAGTCACCGTGGTGACCCCGGGCACGGGGTACACGTCAGCGCCGAGGGTCACGATCCTCGATGCGAACCAGGTCAACCCCACGGCAGCGACCGTCAAGGCCACACTCGGCATCGCCCAGATCGATGTCACCGATGGCGGCCAGGGATATGACTCCGCTCCGACCGTCACGATCAACGACACGGTCGGCGTGGCTGACAAGGGCGCCAGCGCGACCGCGACGGTGGCCGTCAAGGGCGCCGTCACCGACATCAACGTCACCGCCCCTGGCGCCGGCTACCTCACGCCCGGCCTGAAGAAGTTCGTCGACACACTGCCTGGACTGGGACCGAACGCCGCGAACGACCTCGGCCAGTACATCCCGGTGGCGGTGCCCGACACCACCACCTATCCCGGCACTGACTACTACGAGATCGCGGTCGTCCAGTACCGGATGAAGTTCCACCGCGACCTGCCGGCCACCCTGTTGCGCGGCTATGTCCAGCTGTCGACCAGCGTGGTGCCCGGCAAACAGATTGCCCTGAGCAACGCCAACCTCGACCCCGCCATCGCGGACACTCCGATCACGGCGTACAAGGGTGTGGACAATCCCCACTACCTCGGCCCGACCATCGTGGCCAACAAGAACAGGCCGACCCGGATCCTGTTCCGCGACCTGCTCCCGACGGGCGTGGCCGGGAACCTGTTCCTGCCGGTCGACACCTCGCTGATGGGTTCGGGCGTGGGTCCGGACGGTGTGACGCTGGGCGCGAACGGAGTACCGAACGACCAAGCCCAAGATCAAGGCTCTGTGACCGACGGGGTCCGGAATCCGGCGTGTGCCGACATCCCGAAGCCAGCCGGAAAATGCTATTCGGAGAACCGCGCCACGCTGCACCTGCACGGTGGCATCACCCCCTGGATCAGCGACGGCACGCCGCACCAATGGGTCACGCCCGACGGCGAGAACACCGCGTACCCCAAGGGCGTCAGTGTGAGCAACGTTCCCGACATGCCCGATCCGGGCCCGGGAGCGGAGACCTTCTTCTACACCAACCAGCAGAGTGCCCGGCTGATGTTCTACCACGACCATGCCTGGGGCATCACCCGACTGAACGTCTACGCCGGTGAGGCCGCCGGCTACCTGCTCACCGACCCGATGGAGCAGAGTCTGATCGCCCCAGGAGGTGCTCTCGCGGGCCTGGGCCTCGGCGACCCGTTGATCGTCCAGGACAAGAGCTTCGTCCCGAGTGCCGCCCAGATGGCGAAGGTGGATCCGACCTGGGACGCGGCCAAATGGGGTGGCGAGGGCAGCCTGTGGACACCCCACGTGTACATGCCCGCGCAGAACCCCGGCTCGCCCTCGGGGATGAGCCCGTTCGGACGCTGGATGTACGGCCCCTGGTTCTGGCCACCGGCAAAGGACGCCAAGTACCCGCCGATCGCCAACCCGTACTACGACTCCGCCTGCGATGCTGACGTCCAACCGTTCTGCGAGCCGGCCCAGATCCCGTCGACCCCGAACGTCTCGGTCGGTATGGAGGCATTCAACGACACGCCGATCGTCAACGGCACCGCCTATCCCACCACCACGGTGGATCCGAAGTCCTACCGCTACCGGATTCTGAACGCGGCAAACGACCGCTTCTGGAACCTGTCCTGGTATGTCGCCGACTCGACCGGAACCGAGGTCGCTCTCAAGAAGGCCGAGGTCGACGCGGCTCAGACCGATCCGGTCGTGTTCCCGACGCCTGATACCGCCCAGAGCCCGAAGGGCCCGAGCTGGGTGCAGATCGGCACAGAGGGCGGCTTCCTGCCTGCTCCCACTGTCGTTCCAGCCCAGG
Source organism: Kribbella voronezhensis (assembly GCF_004365175.1). Taxonomy (NCBI): domain Bacteria; kingdom Bacillati; phylum Actinomycetota; class Actinomycetes; order Propionibacteriales; family Kribbellaceae; genus Kribbella; species Kribbella voronezhensis. The sequence continues at coordinate 4,856,104 of NZ_SOCE01000001.1, forward strand.
AGACCACGTGGATCACCGACCCGACCCGCTTCGACGTCGGCAATGTCGACAAGCATTCGTTGCTGCTGGCACCGGCCGAGCGGGCTGACGTGATCGTCGACTTCTCGCAGTACCGCGGGAAGACGCTGATCCTCTACAACGACGCTCCCGCCGCGTTCCCGGCGCGAGTGCCCGGCTACGACTACTTCACCGGCGGCGCGGACCTGACGCCGTCCGGCGCACCGCCGACCCTGCCGGGCTACGGCCCCAACACCCGCACCGTCATGCAGGTGAAGGTCTCCACAGCGGCGCCGGCGATCGCGTTCGACCGGCCCAACACCACCAGTGACCGGATGGGCGCCCTCGTCACCGCGTTCGCTCATCACGCCGATGGTTCAGGCGTCTTCGAGTCCGGATCCGACCCGGTCATCGTCGGACAGGACGCGTACGACTCTGCTTACGGGACGAACTTCGTGGCCAACGGCTACTGCAACAGTCCCACCAACCCCACCGCGAAGTGCGACGGGTTCGCACGGATCGCCGAGCAGGGCGGCGACCAGTTCAAGTTCGACACCCTCGGCCCGAACAAGGACGGAACAGGTACCCAGCTTTCAATCCCCTTACAGGGCAAGGGCATTCATGACGAGATGAACTCGGCCAACTTCGACGAATGGGGGCGGATGACCGCCAACATGGGACTCGAGGCACCAGGCGCGACACCGCTGCTGCAGAACATCATCCTCTATCCCTACGTGAACCCGGCGACCGAGACACTGGACTCGACCGGCCTGCCGGGCAGTCTCGACGTCACGCCGATCTCGTCGGCCGCCGACGGGACACAGATCTGGAAGATCACCCACAACGGAGTCGACACCCATCCACTGCACTTCCATCTGTACGACGTGCAGGTGATCAACCGGGTCACCTGGGACAACATCATCATTCCTCCAGAGCCGAGCGAGCTCGGCTGGAAGGACACGGTGCGGGTGAGCCCGCTCGAGGACACCATCGTCGCCGTACGGCCAATCGTGCCGACGCTGCCGTTCGGAGTCCCCGACAGCCACCGTCCGCTCAACCCGATGATGCCCATCGGCGCCAAGGGGTCCCTGAACGGCCCGAACGGGACCGAAGCGGGCTTCAACAACACCGATGCCGGCGGCAACCCCATCGCGCCGATCGAGAACGTGGTCGCGAACTTCGGCTGGGAGTACGTGTGGCACTGCCACATCCTCAGCCACGAGGAGATGGACATGATGCGGCCGGTGACGGTTCACGTCAGTCGGGCTCTGCCTGCTGCACCTGTTCTGTCGTTCACCCGCGGCAGCACTGATCTCAGCTGGACCGACGGCACACCGGTCGACTACACGAAGCCGGCCACGTGGACCAACCCGGGCACTGCCGAGGTCGGCTATCGCGTTGAACGGGCAGAGGTCACCGATGGGGTACCTGGGGCGTACACGAAGATCGCGGACGCCGTCGCGAATGCCACCGCCTACACCGACAACCCAGCCGACCCGACACTCACCTACAACTACCGGGTAACAGCCTGGAACGCTGCTGGTGATGCTGCCTCCAACGTTGTCACCGTCGAAGGACTGCCCAAAGCCCCGACCGGGTTGACGGCAGTGGTCCAACCGGCGCCACAACTGCCGGCCGGCTCCCAGGTCGCCGTGAGTTGGGTCAACAACGCCAGCAACGCGGTGAGTGTCGTCGTCGAACGAGCCGTGGGCACCGGAACCTTCAGCGTGCTGGCGACAGTGGCTCCGACTGACACCGGCTACATCGACACAACCGTTGTCCCGGGCACCTACCACTACCGGGTCAAGGCGGTGAATCCGATCGCGTCGTCTGCCTACGCGGGCCCAGCCTCTGTGGATGTTCCGCAGCCTGGATCCACATCGGTGCTGCTGAATGCTCCCAACCCGTCCTCGGTCGGACAGGACGTGACGTTCACCGCGACGGTGAGCCCACTGCTGGCCAGCGGTCTGCCGACCGGTGACGTCACCTTTACCGTCAACGGGACGACCACGAAGGTTGCGCTCGACGTGACCGGCGTGGCGACCTACACGACGAACTCGCTGCCGGCGGGCTCGCACACTGTCACAGCCGACTACAGCGGCGACAGCGTGTTCCTCGCGAGCTCGGCATCCACAACCCAGACGGTGAACAAGACCGCGACCACGACCGTCGTGGTCAGCAGCATCAACCCCTCGATCTCTGGCGGGCCCGTGACCTTCACCGCGACGGTCACACCCTCCACCGCAACAGGGACTGTTCAGTTCACCATCGACGGCGTCGGCGCCGGTGCCCCAGTTCCGCTGATCGGCGGAAGCGCGACCTACTCGACGAGCGGGCTCGCTGTCGGGGCGCACCTGGTCTCCGCCACCTACGGCGGCGACCCTGCCTATCTGGCCAGCAGCAGTACGCCGCTGACCCAGAGCGTCGGCCCGGCGCTGCGCGCGACCTCCACGGTCGTGACCAGCAACCGGACACCGGCGTCGACCTTCGGGCAGAACGTCACCTTCACGGCCACCGTCAGGCCACTGAGCGGCACCGGCATTCCGACCGGCAGCGTCCAGTTCAGCATTGACGGCGCCAATGTCGGCGGTGTCCTGACACTGAGCGCCCAAGGAAGGGCGACGTACTCGACCGCGACTCTGTCGGCCGGTAGCCATAACGTCATCGCGACGTACAGCGGCTCGACGGTCTTCGCGGGCGGCGGAAGCGCGACGGTCACCCAGGTCGTCGCCCAGGCGGCCAGCGCAACCGTCGTGACGACCAGCCGGACTCCATCCGTCTCCGGCCAGACAGTGACGTTCACCGCCAGGGTTACCCCGTTGGCAGCGGCCGGAGCTGTCCAGTTCAGGCTCGACGGCGCCGACGTCGGCGGCCCGGTAGCCACGGACGCAACCGGTAGGGCCCGGCTCGTGATCAGCACCCTGCCTGTCGGGGCGCACACGGTCTCGGCCGCCTACAGCGGCAACGTCAACTACCTGCCCAGCACAAGCGCCGTGCTCACCCAGACGGTGAACAAGGCAGCGAGCAGGACAGTTGTCCAGAGTAGTGGCAGTCCAGCGACGCGGGGCACAACAGTCGTCTTCACCGCGACCGTCACGGCGGTAGCACCAGGAGCCGGCATCCCCACGGGAACGGTCCAATTCCGGATCGACGGTAGAGCCGTAGGGACCCCAGCATCGATCAACGTGGCCGGACAAGCGGCCTACGCGACAAGCACTATGACCGTGGGCAACCACACCGTCTCGGCCGTATTCAGCGGTAACGGCGCCTTCAACCCGAGCACCAGCGCCAACATCACCCAGCGAGTCCGGTAACCCAGCAACGGGCCAAGAGACGGGAGGGCAAAGAGCGGCCCAACTGCTCCCCGGAAGGTGGGACTGAGTTCCGCAGTCCCACCTTCCGGGGACCTGTATTCCAGGCACCCATCCGACGAGCGAAACCTGACGATGGTCGGCCTCGGGCAGTTGCACACTGACACTCTGTACCGATCAACCAGCGCCCGACGATCACGAGAGGTTGTGAACGTGGCGTATTCGTCCACCGACCACAAAGCCGCAACCTGGAAATCGCGATGCGCCGTCGGCGGAGTTGGTCGTATTGTCTCGGCCATGTCGGAGCGAACTGCGTCGCGGATTGTGCTTGACAACCAGAGGTACTGGGAGGCGCTGGCTCCGCACCGCAAAGGAGAACCGGTCGAGTCCGTCCGGTCCGGCAGCGTGCTGAACGAGAACGAGCGGGCCGCGGTCGGCGATGTTCGAGGGCGCCGGGTCCTGCAGCTGGCCTGCTCGGTGGGGGACGAGGCGCTGACGTTCGCTCAGATGGGGGCAGATGTCACCGCCGTCGACCTTGCGCCGAGCCACCTGGCTACGGGGAGGGCGAAGGCCGAAGCTTTGGGCCTGGTCGTCGACTTTCGAGAGCAGGACATGATGAAGCTGGACCAGGACGTCACTGGGTTCGACCTGGTCTTCATCTCCTGGGGTGGCTTGTGCTGGGCACCAGACATCGACGCTTGGGCACGGCTGATAGCCAAACGGATCAATCCTGGCGGCTCGCTGGTGATCAGTGAGCATCATCCCTTGTGGGAGGTGCTTACTGTCGCGGGCGATGGTCATCTGAGCGTCAGCGGCGACTACTTCGGTTCGGGTCGCGACGGTTATGCCGACCCACTCAAAGCACCGGAGATCACCAGGACGCTAGGAGTTCCGGATCTTCCGCACAGGAGTTTTGTCTGGAGTATCGGCAGCGTCGTCAGTGCGGTGCTGGCGGCGGGCATGACGGTTCGGTCGTTGCAGGAGTTTGCCGAAGCCGACATGTACCCCGGTCTCGGCGACGCCGATGCTTGTATTCCGGCGACCTATCTCCTGACCGCAGTCCGCTGACTTCCTGTGGTGACGGCTGTGAGAACAGACAGCCGGCCCACTATCTGACGATGGTCCGGCTGGCCGATCAGGTCGTTGCGAGTGTTGCGCGTACCGCAGGGACCCTGCGCGAGCGGTCATCGGCTGGGCCGGGGTAGCCACGTCGAAGTCGGCGATGAGGGAGCAGACGTCCGCGGGCTGGGGGAGTCAGACGACGCAGGAGGCGCGGCGGGTCTGTATCCCAGCCGCGACGCAGGAGCCGGCCTGCAGGGTGGGAGGAGTCAGGCGACGCAGTAGCCTGCGACCGGGTGGGCTATTCCAGCCGCGACGGAGGAGCCGGCGTGGAAGGGTGGGTGGAGACGGCCGACGTAGGAGGCCGCGACTGGGCGGGCGTATCAAGCTTGTAGTTGCTTCTCCAAAGCTTCGGCTTCGGCAGTGCGACCGAGGGTGCGTAGGCGGTCGGCCAGGAGCCAGCCGGTGCGGTGCCAGGACTCGTCGCCGGTGGGGAGGGTGGTGAAGATGTCCTGGAGCATGGTGGCGTCGGTGGTGCCGTGTTCGGCGATCAGGAGGCGGGCGTTGAGTAGTTGCCCCTCGAAACCACCGCGTTCGTAGTACTCCGCTGCGTTGCGCGCGTGCTCGACTGCCTCGCTGATGGAGCCCTGCTGCATCTTCAGCATTGCCAGGTCCCAGTGGATCCCCGCCTGCTGGAAGAGCACGGGCTGCTCGGCAGAGGGGAGCGATTCGAGTACCGGCCGCGCCCGGTCGAGCAGTTGGTCCACCACGTCGAAGTCACCGGCGTACCGGGCGGACTGTGCAGCCAACCGAACCGCTTGCACGTAAGCGAGTGGCAGTTCGGCCGCCTCGAAGTGCTCGGCTGCGGTCAGGAAGATGTCGACGGCTTCCTTGTCGCGGTCCATCCGTTCGAGCAGCAGGCCCTCGTCCTGGCGGAGGTTGCCGAGCCATTGCGGGTGCGCGTCGACCGGTGCCTCGGCGAGCAGGAGGCGTACCTGCGCCAAAGCGGAGTCCAGCTCGCCCAGAGCTCGATAGGCATCAACCAGTACGCCGCGTACGTCGGCTTGGAGACTCGCGAGCGACGGATCCCGCAGTACGGGCAGTGCCTCTTCGCCGGTTTCGGCCGCTTCGAGGGTACGACCGGTGAGCAGGTAGGCGCGAGCGAGTTCCAGGCGACAGATGGCGATGTGTACTTCGGCGTCGGGGGCGCCCGTCGCCAAGGCGATCGCTTCCTCCAGATCGGCGACGGCCTCGTCCGGCCTGTCCAGGGCGATCCGGATCCAGCCGCGCTGGCGGTACGCGAACGACCTGGGCAGCTCGTGCCTGGCAACGACCCCGGCAGTCGCCGCGCTCTCAGCCTCCTCAAGCTGTTCGCGCTGGATCAACAAGTTGCACTGGAGGATCCCCGCGGCCGCGCGCAGGTCGTCCTCCGTGTCGGGCGCAGCACGGAGAATCGTCAACTCCTGCAGGGATTCCTCGACCCGACCGGCTTGGGCAAGCAGCGTGGCGAGCGAGTACCGCCAGCCTCCCTGGCGTCGGGGTTCGTCGTTGTCGATCAGCCGGCGCAGCGGTTCCTCACCGGTCGCCAGCGCCTCGTTGATCCGTCCGGCTTCGCCCAGAACCCTTGCGATCCGGCCGCGGTCGCGCAGGAGCCGGACCTCCTCACCGAGCTCGGAGTACAGGGCGAGCGCCTCACGCCAGGCGTTCACGGCCTCCTCGTCCTGGCCGATCGACGACAGGCCACGACCGTCGAGCAGGCGCGCCTGGTCGAGCTTGGTCCGCTCGCTCTCGGGCACTTCGCGCTCGAACGCCTGCCAGGCCGCGATCGCCTGCTCCCGACGATCGTTCTGCCACTCCTCCTCGGCCCGATCGAGCCAACCGCTGCCGGACGGATCAGGGCCGACGGCAACTTCTTCTACAGCCACAGCCTGGGCTTTGGTTCGCGCATGGGCACGCCGAGCGGTCTCGGACAACGGCAGGTACTCCAGCCACGGCTCGGCCTCGAGCACAGAGCGGATCTGGTCGCTCTGATGGCTGGTCCCGTTCCGTACGTCGAACTGTGCCGCCAACTCCAGCGCCCGCTCCGCCAACTGGGCGGACAGTTCCGCCGACGCGATGTCCGGTTCCTGCGGACGCCGGATCATCAGATCGACCCGGCTCAGCGCCAGCGCGGCCGCGGCAGCAAAACGCATCTCGGCGAACGGGCTGGGTGGGTCCGCGAGATCGGTGAGGTGACGCTCCACCAGTTCGACAGCGCGCGTCTCGTTGCCGGTGCGGGCGCAGAAGAGGACGTGTTCGGCGTATGTCTCCAGCTCGCCCGGGTTGTTGCGCAGCTTCCGATAAGCCCGCCGATGCGCATCGACGGCCTCCGAATGCATGCCCTCGGCAACATAAGCGGGAAGCAGTGTGGTCAGCAGTTGCTGCGGCTGCTCGTTACAGGTCAGTTGGCCGTCCAGTACGCCGACCGCGAGCGCCAGCGCGTCGGCCGGCTGCCCGATCTCGATCAGGTGCCGCGCCTTGCCGGTCGGGTCGCAGCCGATGCAGTCGGACAGGTCGTCGCGCGGCGTGGTCGACCAGAGCCGGAACTCCTCGGCCGCCGCGGCCGCATCGCCGATGTGGTTCGCGACGAGCCACCGGTAGTGGTGGACGACCTGCATGCTGTGCCCGCCGGCGCGCCACCTTCGCTCCATGTCGTCCAGTACCGCGTAGGTCTGGTCGAGCGAGACCTCGGGAAACTTCGCCAGCGTGTTGGGCGTGTACTTGAAGCACCACAGGAACGTGTGCTCGTGGCGCTGAAACTTCCCCGGATCCGCGTCCCAGTCGGCCACACAACGCGCGAACGGCACGAGCAGCTTCCGCGGCTCGCCGCCCATCACGTACGCCGTGACGAGCGTGAGCCGCGCGAAGAAGGCCAGCTCTTCGTCGGTGGACGCGTCCGCCCGGCGTACGACGTCCTCCAGCAAGGCCGAACGCGCTTTCCCGTACGGCGTACTCATCGCGCGGTCGAGTCGCTCGAGCAGGTCGTCGTCGCTCATTTCGGGTCCTCCTGGGTCGGGACAGCCTGATCCAGCAGGCCGAGGAAGGATCGATTCACCAGTGCGGAGTCCGCCGGGCCGATCGGGTGGTAGCCGAGCATCAGAGCGTGCCCGTAGAGGCCTTCGACCGCGAGACGCGCGAGCTCGGGATCCGCCAGGCCGGCCATCCGGCGTACGAGGGGACTGCGATGGTTCAGGACGAGTTGCGGGCGGCTGTCGTCATGGGTGTCGAGGGCACCGAGTACTTCGGACCACAGCGCGTCGGCCTTGCTCTTCGTGGACCGCAGCTCGGCGGCGAACTGGGCGGACCGGTCGACCAGATAGATCGCCGGCAGCCCAGCGGGGTCGAAGGCACGGACGACGACCTCGCAGCCGACCGCATCGAGGGCCTCCTGGGCCAGCCGGACGAACGGCCTGAGCGCGAGCTCGGTTTCCGGGTCGAGACTGTCGAAGCTGGTGCTCAGCTCGGTCGGATCGAACCGGCTGACGGCCAGGCCCGGTACGACGTCGGGCAGCCGTTCGAGCAGTTCGGAGTCGTAGGTGTAGCCACCGTTGACGACCGTGAGTTGCTGGGCGGCGGCGACCGCGGCGAGCTGGCGGAACTCCTCGATCGTCGCGGCGTACCGGATCTCGCCGTACCGCTCGTGCAGTTCGGCCGAGGTCATCCGGCCGTGGTTGGTCTCGAACTTGAGCCAGCGGTGAACCAGCCGGAGCAGTTCGTCGTCGTGCAGCGCGAGTGCCTTCACGCCGAGCTGGTGGATCGCCAGGAAGCGGTCGAGCTTCTGCGGATCCGTGCTGCCGAGGCGTACCAGCCAGCCTCTCAGCTGTGCTCCGAGAGCCTCGCGGGTTTCCTCGAGATTGCCGTCGTCGAAGAGCGCCTCGCGGCTCGCGGTCGGACGCAGCTCGGACGTGTCAATGACAGCCCGGACGAAGAACGCCCAGTCCGGCAGGAGACCCTCGACACCCTCGGCCAACAGCATCCGCTTGAGGTAGACGCGGTGCGTGGCGCGCTCGGCCGGGTTGGCGGGGAAGGGCAGCACGAAGGCGACCCCGGTGAGTCCGGCTGCCGGGTTGTTGAGTGGAATGACGTCGAACGGGGTGAACCCGAGCTTGTCCTGTGCATACCCGACGAGCTCGGCCCGTTGAGTCGCCCCGGTGTTCTCCCAGGGCGCTTTGCCTTCGGTGACCCGCTCACCGTCGACGCGGATCTCGAGCGGGAGCAAGGCACCGAAGAGCTTGATCAGCTCGATGACGGTGGCCTGCTTGAACCATTGTTCGGCACCACGGCGAGCCTTGAGCGTCACCGTAGTACCGGTTTCTTCGGCCGGGTCTGCCTCGCTGATGGTGTAGCGGCCGTCCGCCGTACCGACCCAGCGGGTGGTCGGACCGGCGGTGGGGTGCGTCAGTACTTCGATCTCGTCGGCGACCATGAAGGCCGACAGCAGACCGATGCCGAACTGGCCGAGGAACTCGGTCCGCGCGAACCCGATCTCGTCCCGCTTCGAACTCCGCCCGATCGTGGCGAGCAGTTCCCGTACCTCGTCAGGTCGGAGCCCGATCCCGGTGTCGGTGATGCTGAGCCGATCCGGGCCGGTCCGTACGTCGATCCGCGCGGGCGCCTGTGGCTCAGCGGCCTGCCGCGCTGTGATCGCGTCCACGGCGTTCTGTAGCAGTTCTCGCAGGTAGACCCGCGGACTGCTGTACAGGTGATTGCTCAGCAGATCGACGATCCCGTGCAGATCAACCTGGAAGTTTTCGCTCCCCATCCCCAGCCTCTCGCTCCACCCCGGCTGCCACACGGTACGCCATCACAGGGGCTGGGTCTTCTCCGTATCCGTCAGGGGACGCGGGGCAGGAAATGAATCCACTTGAGGACGCGAGCACCCAGTTTGGCGGTGCTCAGATGGCTTTCGGCCGCTTCGAGGACCTTGGTCTGACCCTTGAGCTCGGCCAGATCCTCCGACAAGGCGATCGGACGATTCGAACTGTCGTGCACCCGTACTTCGGCGGCGCGCTCGCGGCACTTGTTCACGGCGACGCCGGCGCCGAGGCCGTCGAGCAGCAGGTCGGACATGTCCTTGTCGGCCAGGTCGGACGTCTTCTCGGCGAGCTCGTTCATCGTGAAGGCGCACTGGGCGATCGCCGCACCGGCTCTGGTCCTGCCCTTGAGTGCGTCGATCAGCGCTGTCTTTCCCAGCGAGGCGATCTTGGCGACGACCAGTGCGTGCGCCTCCCAGCTGAGGCTGAGCGGAAGATCGATCGTCCATTCGAGATCGGCGGTGGGAATGCTGGTGGTGATCACGTCTTTCGGTGGCAGCAGGGCCCTGGTGGTGAAGACGTTGCGAAAAGACGTGATGTCCAGGGTGGGCGACCAATGGGTGACGCCTGCGGTGGTTCTCCCGTTGTTGTGCAGCACCCAGACCGCGTCGCTCTCGTTCCGCAGATAGGTGGCCGTGCCCGCATCGTTGACACAGGCAACGATCTTGTCGACGTACTCGAGCTCCGCGGGTGTCTCGGTCATGATGTCGAGGCCGTGACCGTAGTTGCCCGGGCAGTCCTCGTCGGGCACCTGGTAAGTGGCGCGTTCTGGCCGCTCCGAGCTGGGCTCGGACGACGGCGGCGACGGCGGCGTCCAGGTCGTTGACGGCGGCGGGAAGCCGCCCGTGTCTGTGCCTCCGCCCGTGCCTCCGCCGCCGGTCTCCTTGCCGCCGCATGCGGACAGACAGAGTGCGACCAGCAAGATGAGAGCGACGCCCCGCGTAATGACCTTCATGTCGAACCCCCCGGTCCTGATGATTGTGACTGTAGGTCACGACACCCGCTGACGGAAGGTGACGGCTGCTCCTTGGTGGTGGGTCACTGCTGACCGACTTGAAAGGTTGGCGAACATATGTTCGACTGTCGTCATGCGATGGGCTGGACAGCAGATCGACGCGGAGACCCCGGGGGCACTGCCGGGGTTGGGGTCGATCGCGGGCCTGGTGCGGAGCGTGACGACGCCGGAGTTCCGCGGGGTGACGTTCCACGAGGTGGTCGCGAGGTCGGCGCTCAACTCGGTGCCGGGCACCGGGCTGCCGTTCAACTGGACCGTCAATCCGTACCGCGGATGCACGCACGCCTGCCGTTACTGCTTCGCCAGACCGACCCACCGCTACTTGGAGCTGGATCAAGGCCTGGACTTCGACCAGCAGATCGTGGTGAAGACCAACATCGCCGACGTACTGCGCCGGGAGCTCGCCAGACCGTCATGGCGCGGCGAGCAAGTTGCCCTGGGCACCAACACCGATCCCTATCAACGGGCCGAGGGCCGCTACCGCCTGATGCCCGGCATCATCGAGGCGCTGGCAGACTCCGGTACGCCGTTGTCGATCCTCACCAAGGGCACGTTGCTCAAACGCGACCTCGCCCTGCTCACCGCGGCCGCCGAGCGCGTGCCGGTCGGAATCGGCATCTCGTTGGCCCTCGGAGACGAAGACCTCCGCAAACGCCTGGAACCAGGCGTCCCCTCGGTACGCGGCCGCCTCGACCTGATCCGCGCAGTACGCGAGGCCGGCCTGCCCTGCGGTGTGATGGTGGCGCCCGTCCTCCCGTGGATGACCGACTCCTCGGATCAGCTCGACGCCTTGCTCGGTGACCTGGCGGACGCCGGCGCGACCGGAGTGACCACGCTCGTCCTGCACCTACGACCCGGCGTGAAGGAATGGTTCATGGGCTGGCTTGCTCAGGAACGCCCGGACTTGGTGAAGCGCTACGAAGACCTCTACTCCCGCGGCACCAACGCGTCGCCGAGCTACCGCCGAGCTTTTCAAGACAAGGTTCGTCCATTGCTCGACAAGCACGGCTTCGGATCGTCATCCCGCCACCGCTCCCGCGCCAACAGCACACCGGTAACTCCGCGCAAGCAACTCGGAATCGTCGACGTCCCGGGCAACGGCTCAGAGTCCGGCTGGGGAGAACCAGACCCCACCCACGCCCGCTTCCGAGGACCCCGCAAGCGTGCTGCTCCGGTCCCAGCAGTTGGCCCGGATCTCAACCAGGACACGCTTTTCTAGTACTTCCCACGCACCTCCTACGTCGGTGCTCCCGCCCACCCGGGTGCGCGGCTCCTGCGTTGCGTGGGGCTTCGAGCGCCCCGGGTGGGCGGTTCGTTGCCCAGCATCCAGCGGGTTGCGGCATCTGGCCAGCCAACTGCGCTTGCAGCGGCGACGCAGGAGCCGCGTTTCTGGGAGGGTGGGAGCGCCGACGCAGGAGGTGCGTGGGCCTTCGAGCGCCCGGGGTGGGCGGGTTCGTTGCCCAGCTATCCGGTTGGCGTGCGGCATCCGGCCAGCCGACTGCTTTCGAAAGCGCGACGGAGGAGCCGCGCACCAGGGCGGGTGGGAGCGCCGACGCAGGAGGTGCGTGGGTTCAGCGTTGCGTGAGGATCTGAGGCCCGGCGTCGGTGATGGCGACGGTGTGTTCGGCGTGGGCTCCTCGGGTGTGGTCGGCGGAGCGGAGGGTCCAGCCGTCTTTGTCGATGACGTAGACCGAGCCGGGGCCGTGCCAGAACCAGGGTTCGATGGCGATGACGTGCCCGGGGCGGAGTTTCAGGCCGCGGCCTGGTTGGCCGCCGTTCGGTACGTGTGGGTCCTCGTGCATGCGCCGCCCGATGCCGTGGCCGCCGAAGTCGAGGTTGGTGCCGACGCCGGCACGCTGGCCGACCGCGCCGATCGCTGCACCGATGTCGCCGAGGCGCGCGCCCGGAACCGCGGCGGCGATCCCTGCTGCCAGCGCCTCCTCTGTGGTGGCGATCAACTCGAGGTCCTGCGCGTTCGGCGTACCGACGATGAAGCTGGTGGCGGAGTCGGCGCACCAGCCGTCGATCGAGGCGCCGCAGTCGACGTTCAGCAGGTCGCCGTCGGCGAGGCGGAGGTCGCTGGGCAGGCCGTGCAGTACTGCGTCGTTCACGGAAGTGCAGATGACACCGCTGAACGGGATGGTCGCGAAACCGGGTTGGTACCCGTCGAAGAGCGACACGGCCCCGGCGGATCGGAGTACGTCGCGGGCGACCTCGTCCAGTTCGCGGAGCGAGACGCCGACGGCGGCTTCCTTCTTCACCGCGGTCAGCGCCGTGGCGACGACCTGGCCGGCGGCGCGCATCCGATCGATCTCGGCCGCCGTCTTCAAATCGACCATCTGCTTCTTCCTCAACCTCACGTGATAGTTATACCGGTACTACTATCACGCTCGCGGTGCGACCTCGGTTCTCCGGACGGGCGGCCGAGCCGCAGCTGTGCGGAAAATCCTTTGTGTGCTGAGGATTTCGGGCCTTAGGGTCCAGGCATGGCTATGAACTGCTTTGTGATGGTCCGTCGTGCCCGGCTCCGGGCAGGCGAGGGGTGCCTGGGGATGGCATCCGCTCGATAGTCGTTGGGCCCAGCGGGTCGTGGACTCGGCCGGGATCAGTCCCGGTGAGCTCGTCCTCGATGTCGGAGCCGGCCTCGGCGCGTTGACAGCGCCGCTGGTTCGGGCCGGGGCTCAGGTGGTCGCCGTGGAGCTCCACCCTGGTCGTGCCGATCGGTTGCGCCGGCGGTTCGCGGATGCACCGGTGACGGTGGTTCGTGCTGATGCCGGCGATCTCCGGTTGCCCAGCCGACCGTTCCGGGTGGTCTCCAGTCCGCCGTACGGAATCTCCACCTCGTTGCTGAAGAGGTTGCTCGCGCCGGGGTCACGCCTGGTCTCGGCCGACCTCGTCCTGCAGCGCGCGGTGGTGAACCGGTGGACCGCCGGTGCCGCACCAGGGGCCGCCCGCTGGTCGCAGTACTACGATCTTTCGATCGGGATTCGCCTTCCTCGTAAGGCTTTCACCCCACCGCCACACGTCGATTCCGCTGTCCTGCTCATCCGTCGTCCTACTCGCAGAACATGAGAGGCCCCGCCTTCCTGAAACAAGAAGGCGGGGCCCAACTACCGGATCAGCCGTGCCAGGAGTGCCAGAGCGCGGCGTAGGAGCCGTTCTGGGCTACCAGGTCGTCGTGGCTGCCTAGTTCGGTGATTCGGCCGTCCTCGACCACGGCGACCCGGTCGGCGTCGTGGGCCGTGTAGAGGCGGTGGGCGATCGCGATCACGGTCCGGCCTTCCAGTACGGCGGCCAGCGAACGCTCCATGTGCCGCGCGGCCCGCGGGTCGATCAGTGAGGTCGCCTCGTCGAGCACCAGCGTGTGCGGATCGGCCAGCACCAGGCGCGCCAACGCCAACTGCTGCGCCTGGGCCGGGGTCAGCGTGTGCTCACCCGAGCCAACGCGGGTGTCCAGACCGGACGGCAACGCCAGAGTCCACTCCCGCGCGTCCACTGCTTCCAACGCCGCCAGTAGCTGGTCATCCGAAGCATCCGAGCGCGCCATCGAGAGGTTGTCCCGCAGTGTGCCGACGAAGACGTGGTGCTCCTGGGTGACCAGCGCGACCTGCTTGCGCAGCTCGTCCAGGGGCAGCTCGGTCATGCCGACGCCACCGACGTTCACCGATCCGGCCCGCGGCGGATGGATCCCAGCGACCAGGCGGCCGAGTGTCGACTTGCCGGCACCCGACGGGCCGACCATGGCGATCCGCTCGCCCGGCTGAACCACCAGGTCGACGCCGTGCAACACGTCGCGCCCGTCGACGTACGAGAACCGGACGTCGCGCGCCTCGACCAGCTCGCCGTTGGGCCTACGGCCGGAAGGCGTCCGGTCGTCCGGCACGTCCGTGATGCCGATCAGCCGGGCGAGCGAGGCACCGCCGATCTGTAGCTCGTCCATCCAGGAGAGCAGCCGGTCCACCGGGTCGATCAACTGGTTGACGTAGAGCACGCCGGCCGTGACCGCGCCCAGCGAGACGTGCCCGCCGAGGTGCAGCCAGCCGCCGAACAACAATGTCCCGACGACCGGAACGAGGTACCCGATCTCGACCACCGGAAAGTAGATGGTCCGGAGGGACAAGGTGTACCGCTCGGCGTCGTACGAGCCGCGGATGTCCTTGTCCGACTGGCGCACGCGCTGCTCGTACCGCTGGAGAGCCTCGACCGTCCGAGCACCCTCGACCGTCTCGGCGAGCGAGCTCGTCATCTGCGCGTACGCCGCGTTCTCGCGCAGGTACCCGTCCTTCGCACGGCGCAGGTACCACCTGGTGCTCAGCGCGAGCACCGGGACGAGAGCGAGCAGCGGCACGAGCACCCACACGCCGACGAGCAGCGCGGCACCGACCGTGAACAACACAGTCACGAAAGCGACAATCGTCTCCGGGATGGCCAGACGCACTGTCTTCGACAGGGCGTCCACGTCCCGCGACGTCCGAGTCAGCAGATCGCCCGTGCCGGCGCTCTCGACTGTCCCGATCGGCAGCGCCAGCGCGTTGTCGACGAAGTCCTCGCGCAGCTCGGCGAGCACCTCCTCACCAAGCGCGAACGAGCGGAACCGGGCCCACCGGGTGAGCAGCGACTGCACCACCACGAACACTGCGATCACCAGGATCACTTGGTTGACCTTGCTCGCGGTGGTTCCGTGCTGCACGTCCTCGACCAGTCCACCGATCAGCCGCGGGGCGACCAGACCGGACACCGCGGCCAACGCGTGCAGGCCGAGGGCGACCAGCAGGGCCCGCGGGTGGCGCCGGGCCAGACTGCGCGCATACCGGCGGACGTCCGCCGAACTCGCGACAGGCAGGATCTGTCTCACGCCGGCACCTCCTCGTCCTCGGTCTGCCTGGTCACTGTGCTGCGGTACTGCGGTTGCTCCTCGAGCAGCTGCCGATGCTTGCCAACAGCAACCACTCGTCCGTCCGCGACGAAGATCACCTCGTCGACACGATCCAGCAGCAACGGGCTGGAAGTCAGTACTACGGTGCTGCGGCCGGCCCGGTGCTCCGCCAGCCGCTCAGCGATCCGCATCTCCGTGTGCGCGTCCACCGCGGAGGTGGGCTCGACCAGCACCAGCACCGACGGATCGGCCAGCAGAGCGCGAACCAGGATCAGCCGCTGCCGCTGCCCACCGGAGAACGAGCGGCCCTTCTCCTCGACCTCGGAGTCGAGCCCGTCCGGCAACGCGACCAAAACGTCCTCGGCCGACGCCGTCCGGATCGCGGCCAGCAACTCCTCATCCGTACGCCGGTGTGCCGGGTCGAGCTCGTCGCGCAGGGTCCCGGTGAACAACTGAGTGCCCGTGTCGCTCACCAGGATCCGCCTGCGCACGTCCGCCCGGGTCGCGCTGGCCAGCGTGACCCCGCCGTACCGGACCTCGCTGGTCTCGTCGTAGCGGCCGAGGCGGTCGGCCAGCACTGCGGCGAGGTCGGCCTCGGCGGACACGATCGCGGTGAGCAGGCCCTCGCGGGCGCGGATGCCGGAGACGGGGTCGACCAGGTCGCCGCGGTCCGGCAACGTGACCGGCTCGGCCGGATCCACCACGTCGGGGGTCAGCACCATCACCCTGTTCACCCGGCCGGCCGCGACCAGGCCGCGCATCAGCTGGTTGGCGAACTCTGTCGCCGTCCGCAACGGCAGCACCAGGAACATGGCATAGCCGTAGAAAGCAAGCAGGGTGCCGGCGCTCAGCTCACCCTTCAGCGCGAAGTGGGCGCCCAGACCGACGACGGCCACCACGAAGATGCCCGGAAGGAGAACCTGGGTGGCGTCCAGGGCGGACTGGATCCGGGCCACCTGGACACCGGCCCGGCGGACACCCTGCGACTCGTCGCGGTAGCGCCGGGAGAACGAGTCCTCGCCGCCGATGCCACGCAGTACGCGCAAGCCGGAGACGATGTCGGAGCCGAGGGAGTTCAGCTCGCCGACCGCCTGCCGCTGGGCGAACTGCTTGCGGTGCAACGGCCGCAGCATCGGACCGAGCGCGAACAGCATCACCGGGACACCGATCAGCACCACGAGACCGAGCACGGTCGACGACTGCAGCAGGATCACCGCGACCACGGCGAAGGAGACGATCGAGCCGGCGAACCGGGCGCAGACCTCCATCAGATTGCCGATGTAGGACAGGTCGCCCGCGCCGATGCTGACCACCTCGCCGGTGGCCAGGTTCTTCGGCAGGGTCGCGCCGAGGTCGGCCGACTTCCGCGTCACCACCTGAACCGTCCGATACGCGGCGGAGAGCCAGTTCGCCACGGCGAACCTGTGCCGCATGATGCCGGCCAGCGCCTGCACGACCCCGACAGCGGTCAGCGCGACGGTCCACAGCACCAGCCGCTCGCCGTTGCGATCAGCGACGCCCTCGTCGATGGCCTTGCCCAGGATCGCGGGGATGAAGGCCTGTGACCCCATCCACAGGATTCCGAACGCCATCCCGCCCAGGAGCGTGGTCTTCTGACCGCGCGCCACCCACCACAGATAGCGGGCAGGCGAACGGTGATCGGGCGTACCGGGATCGGCCACAGGAAGCTGTTTCATAGCTCTCTCAGGCTAGGTGGCCGCACCGACTGAACGCATGTGATTAAAAGCTCCCCGGTGACCCACGCCATCGATCTGTTGGTGGCGGAGCTTCATCTTGCGTTGGGCAACGAGTTCCCGGGCCGCCATCTGCACCCCCTGTGCTGGATCCATGCTGGTGATCGCGCATCGTGGAGCGAGTGGCTACCGACCGGAACACACCCCCTCGGCGTACCGCCTGGCGGCCGCGCTGGGGGCCGACTACCTGGAGCCCGACCTGGTCGCCACGCTCGACGGCGTCCTGGTGGCCCGGCACGAGAACGAGATCTCCGGTACGACGGACGTCGCGGACCACGCGGTGTTCGCGGACCGGCGGATCACCAAGATCGTCGACGGGACGGCCGTCACCGGCTGGTTCGTCGAGGACTTCACCTACGAGGAACTACGTACGCTCCGGGCCAAGGAGCGGATGCCGGCGCTGAGGGCGGCCAACACGGCGTACGACGGCCGGGAGCTGATCCCCACCTTCGACGAGGTGGTCGCGCTGGCGCGGCAGGAGTCCGCAAGGCTCGGCCGCCCGATCGGGGTGATCCCGGAGATCAAGCACCCGGCGTACTTCCGGCACCTCGGTCTGCCGCTGGAGGAGCTCCTCGCCGAGCGGTTGGCAGCGCTGGGGCTGTGCAAGGGCGAGGCGATGGTTCAGTCGTTCGAGCCGACGAGTCTGCGGCGGCTGTCGGTGATGACGAGCGTGCCGCTAGTGCAGCTGGTCGACTCCGAGAACGCACCGAACGATTTCCTGCGAAGCGGTGACGGCAGGACGTTCCTGGACCTGATCGCGCCATCCGGGCTGCGCGAGATATCGACGTACGCGCAGGTACTGGCGCCGCACAAGGACCTGGTGATCCCACGCACGGCCAGTGGCGCCTTGGGGGAGCCCACCAAGCTGGTGGATCAAGCGCACCGGGCAGGGCTCGCTGTGCAGCTCTGGACCTTCCGCGCCGAACGCCGCTTCACCCCGACCGGCCTCGACATGGCCGCCGAACTGGCCCGCTTCGCGGCCACCGGCATCGACGGCGTCTTCGCCGACCATCCGGACATCGCAGTAGCAGCTGCCGCGAGAACGGCAGTCAAGGTCTAACGCAGCTCGGTCCGCAACTCCTTCAGTACTGCGTCAGCCGTCGTCGCCAACTCGCCATCGATCGCGCGGCTCCGGTCATTCGTCAGTACTACGAGCGCGCGCTGGGCCGGCCTTGCACGGATCAGCTTGGTCCGCAGGTACGTCGGTGGGTGGGTCGAGTCGATCCGGGTGTCCTGGAGTCGGCTGAGCCTGACGCGTCGCTCGATCTCACGCGCGGGTACCTCGGCGACAGCACGCCGTACGGCCTCCAGCGGTTGGATGCCCTTGTCGAAGCGCAGGGACCGCTCGAGCGCACGGTAGGAGGCATCGGCGAGCAGCGTCCGCTCGAGTGCCCAGGCGGTGGCGTCCGAGCCGGCGATCTCGGCGGCCTTGCGGTCGGCGAGGTACTCGGCCCGCTGGCTGCTCCGCAAGTCCAGCTTGCCGAGCAGCCAGGAGTAGCTCCGTACGCCGCCGCCCACGGTCGCGTTGACGATCCTGGTCACCAGGCCTGCGGGGGTCGGATCCGCCCACATCGCGTCAGCGAGTTCCTGCCTGTACCGATCGAGAGGCTGCTCGCTGAAGGTCTGCCGCAGCTCGTAGAGCACAGAACCCGCGGCATTCACCATCCAGCCGTGCCGGGCGTCACCGTTCTTGCCGTGACCGAGCTCGTGCGCGAGGATCGCGACCCGCTCCTGCGGTCCGAGCCCTGCCCACAGTGGCAGTCCGAGACCGATCACGGGCCGGAAGCGCCAGCCGATGCGCGCGAAGTACACAGTGGGCTCAGGATCGACGACCACCGCGGTAACCGGCTTGGTGCCGATGGTCCTGGCGAGTTCGTCCAGCAGAGCGAACAGCGTCGGTGCACTGTCCCGCTCGACGAGGTGGGCGTCCGGATCCAGACGGTGCGCTCGCGGCCGGAGCAGCAGGGCGAGGCTGAGCGGAATCAGCGCCAGCAGGATGCTCAGCCAGAGAGGTCTGTAGAAGACAAGTAGTGCGATCCCGGCCAGCAGGGCGGCCAGGGGCAGTAGAAGGACCAAGCCCGACAGTAGCCAGGCGCCGATCCGGGCGGCGTCCCAGCCGGGTCGGTGGAGGTGGCCGTGCTCCAGTTCGCGGTACAGGGTGTCAGCGAGCCGGTGTTCCAGGCGCTGGCGCCAGGTCGGCTCGGGGCGGTCAGTGGCCGACGGGTCGACGTTCCAGTCGCACTTGTCGCACCAGGTGACGTACCGCGGGTCTACGGGGACTTGCTGGGCGCACTGCGGACAGCGCGTCACCCCGGCATCTGTCTGCACCGGGGAAGTGTGGCAGTAGTTCTGTACTGCGGCAGCACGGTGGCGGGCCGTCGGGGCCTACCGAGGGGACCGTCACCGTGCTGCCAGGGTGCCCGCTTCTGGTTGTGTGGCTGCGGGCCGGCCGACCTGGCGCGGCTGGGCGGGGTGCCCGGCTGGTGCACCCGGTCGA
This sequence comes from Kribbella voronezhensis, assembly GCF_004365175.1. Taxonomy (NCBI): domain Bacteria; kingdom Bacillati; phylum Actinomycetota; class Actinomycetes; order Propionibacteriales; family Kribbellaceae; genus Kribbella; species Kribbella voronezhensis. Next base: position 4,875,466 of record NZ_SOCE01000001.1, read on the forward strand.
CCAGGCTGGTTGTGCAGTGCGGCTAGCTGTTGCCGGCGCAGCTTGAGCAAGCGTGCGCGGTACTGGCGCCGGCGCCGGGCCAGGTCGGCCCGGACGGCCGGGCTCACGCGGCCGGCGGCTTGTCGTCGTAGATGCGGGCGGCGATGTCGGCTTCCTGGGTCGGCTGCTGCTGGAAGTTCTGCTGAACGTCCTGCCAGACCGCCTTGCCGTCGGCCTCCGGGATCACGATCCAGGCGATCACGTAGCCGAGCAGCGCGGTGCCGCCGGTGATCAGGGTGAGGCCGACGATGCCCAGCCGGACCAGCGTCGCGTCGATGTTGAGGTACTCCGCGATGCCGCCGGAGACACCGGACAGCATCCGCTGGTTGCGGGAGCGGCGAAGGACCTTGCCGGACAGATTCGAGAACGGTGCAGTGGAGTTCGTCATGTCACCAACTGTGCCGCCGCGGACCCCCTCGCCACATCAGGATCCGACCCGACCCACCCCTGACCCGACCCCTGCCCACACCTTCACCCCGCCCCTGACGACTTTCGTCACCTACAGCTGCTTCAGAGGTCGCGGCTGACCAGGACCCAGGAGGGGGAGGTGCGGCTGACTTCCTCGAAGCCGGCGGCCAGGTAGATGGAGAGCGGGCCGCGATAGAGGCCGGCGGAGGAGGTCTTGCCTGTCCGGGCGACGTCCACGGCGCAGGCCTGGAGGGTGGTGGCGCCGTGGGTGCGGGCGAGGTCGATCGCGCCGGTCAGCAGTTCGCCGGTGACTCCCTGGCGGCGGTGAGCTACCGGTACTACGAAGCAGGTGACCACCCAGGCCTCGGGGTCGGCGCCTCGCCAGTTGGGTGACGCGATCACACGTGGGTAGGCCGCACGGGGCCCGACGGCGCACCAGCCGACCGGCGTACCGGACTCGTCGCTGGCCAGTACGCCGGGAGGCCGGTCCGAGTGGAGCTGAGCGCGCAGGGCGTCGCGGTGAGTCGCGGGAGCGGCGTCGGACCACAGCTTGCCGCGAAGCCGGAAGTACTGACAGAAACAGCGCGACGGGTCGCCGCGCTCGCCCATCACCTGGACCAGATCGTCCCAGCGATCGGCCGTCGCCGGGCGCACCTCGAGACTCATCCAGCCACCGTAGCGCGGGCCGGAGCGAGGGGGCTGGCTTGCACTCGGTTGGGGCGAGTGCTAATACTTGGTTAGCACTCGCTGGGTGAGAGTGATAACTCTCGTGCCCAGCAGGTGTGACCATAGACGGCCTCGATGAGGTATCGGAGACGTGGCGGGACGTGACCGCCACGACGACGGTGCCGTCCGTCGCGGGCATCCGGCCGGCTGAACAAAAAACTCGACGCGGGAGGACTCGCGGAGAATGCCCAAGCTGATTTCTTTCAATGAAGAGGCGCGCCGCGGCCTCGAGCGGGGTATGAACACCCTCGCCGACGCCGTCAAGGTGACGCTTGGCCCCAAGGGCCGCAACGTCGTCCTGGAGAAGAAGTGGGGCGCCCCCACGATCACCAACGACGGTGTCTCCATCGCCAAGGAGATCGAGCTCGAGGACCCGTACGAGAAGATCGGGGCCGAGCTCGTCAAGGAAGTTGCCAAGAAGACCGACGACGTCGCTGGTGACGGCACCACCACCGCGACCGTGCTGGCCCAGGCGCTCGTGCGCGAGGGTCTGCGCAACGTCGCCGCCGGCGCCAACCCGATGGGCCTGAAGAAGGGCATCGAGAAGGCTGTCGAGGCCGTCAGCGAGCAGCTGCTCGCCCTGGCGAAGCCGGTCGAGACGCGGGAGCAGATCGCGGCCACCGCCTCGATCTCCGCCGCGGACACCCAGGTCGGCCAGATCATCGCCGAGGCGATGGACAAGGTCGGCAAGGAAGGTGTCATCACCGTCGAGGAGAGCAACACCTTCGGTCTGGAGCTCGAGCTCACCGAGGGCATGCGCTTCGACAAGGGTTACATCTCGCCGTACTTCGTGACGGACACCGAGCGGATGGAAGCGGTCCTCGACGACCCGTACATCCTGATCGTGAACAGCAAGATCTCCAGCATCAAGGACCTGGTCCCGGTGCTGGAGAAGGTGATGCAGACCGGCAAGCCGCTGGCCATCATCGCCGAGGACATCGAGGGCGAGGCCCTGGCGACCCTGGTCGTGAACAAGATCAAGGGCACCTTCAAGACCGTCGCCGTCAAGGCGCCGGGCTTCGGTGACCGCCGCAAGGCCATGCTCGTCGACATCGCCGTCCTGACCGGCGGCGAGGTGATCTCCGAGGAGGTCGGCCTCAAGCTCGACTCCGTCGACCTGGAGCTGCTCGGCCAGGCCCGCAAGATCGTCGTCACCAAGGACGAGACGACCATCGTCGAGGGCACCGGCGACGCCGACCAGATCTCCGGCCGGGTCAACCAGATCCGCGCCGAGATCGAGAAGTCGGACTCCGACTACGACCGCGAGAAGCTGCAGGAGCGGCTGGCCAAGCTGGCCGGTGGCGTTGCGGTGATCAAGGTCGGCGCGGCCACCGAGGTCGAGCTGAAGGAGCGCAAGCACCGCATCGAGGACGCCGTTCGCAACGCGAAGGCGGCCGTCGAGGAGGGCATCGTCGCGGGTGGTGGCGTCGCGCTGCTGCAGGCGTCGGTGATCGCGTTCGAGAAGCTGGAGCTCGAGGGTGACGAGGCCACCGGTGCCGCCATCGTGCGGTCCGCGGTCGAGGCGCCGTTGAAGCAGATCGCCGTGAACGCCGGCCTCGAGGGTGGCGTCGTGGTGGAGAAGGTTCGCAACCTCGAGCCGGGTCACGGTCTGAACGCCGCGACCGGTGAGTACGTGGACCTGATCAAGACCGGCATCATCGACCCGGCGAAGGTCACCCGCTCGGCGCTGCAGAACGCAGCCTCGATCGCGGCGCTGTTCCTCACCACCGAGGCCGTCATCGCCGACAAGCCGGAGAAGGCCTCGGCCGCTCCGGGTGGCGCGCCCGACATGGGCGGCATGGACTTCTGATCTCCTGAAGTCCCGCAGGACAGCAACACAAAGCAGTACAGCAAGGCGGTCCCGGCTCCGGCCGGGGCCGCCTTTGCGTCGCCTCCCAAGACCGGCGTCGTGGGATTAATCGGTGGACCATGACCTCGGCGGGGCCTAAGGTCTGCGACAGCGAGACGATCTCGAGTGGAAGGAGCGACCGATGAAGACCACTTTGTGCATTCCGGCGCGCCTGCCCCGCTCGTTCAGCTCGCACTGAGTGCGGCCGCCGCGCCTCCTTCTGGAGGATTCGTGAAGATCCGCACCACCGTCGAGGCCGACCTCGACTTCATCCGCACCGCGATCACCGAGCAGTCGATCAACACCGTCACCCCCGAGCGTTTCGACGAGTACATCGTCTCGGGCTACTACCGGCACGAGTGGTGCTGGGTGGCCGAGCAGGACGGCGAGATCGTTGCCCTCGCCATCTGGTGGGGCATGCCGCAGGCCGAGCAGCCGTACAGCGTGGACGGCCTGTACGCCGTACCGGGCGTCGACCGGGTCGCTGCCTGGGCCGAGCTGATCCGGGCCGGAGCGGCCAGTGTCCCGTCTGGCGGGGACGGACCGGAGTACCACCTCTTCCTCCCCAATGGCTGGCGCGAACAGGCCGACGTGGTGGAGGCGTTCGAGCCCCGGGCCGAGGCGGCCGCGCGGGCCGGGCTTTCCGAGCGCACCGAGCGACTGCGGTACGAATGGCTGCCGGAGTACGGACTGCCGGCGCGGTCGACCCGGCTGCGGTTCGAGCCGGGCGACGACGAGGCGTTCCTGGCCGCCTTCCGCCAGGTGATCGAGGGCAGCCTCGATGCGGCGACCGCGCGCGAAGTCGCGAAGGTGGGCGTCGACGGGGCAGCCCGGCAGGACCTGGAGATCTACCAGGAGATGCCCGGAGAGCGTTCCTGGTGGCGCCTCGCGTACGACCAGGACGGCGCGTTGGTGGGCTTCGCGTTGCCGTCGGCCAACAACGGCGGTCCGGTCGTCGGGTACCTCGGCGTGGTACCCGAGCAGCGCGGTCACCGGTACAGCGACGACCTGCTGGCCGAGATCACCCATCTCCTGGTCGAAACCGGAGCCGACCGGATCAGGGCCGACACCGACCTGACCAACAAGCCAATGGCGGCGAGCTTCGAGCGGACCGGCTACCGCAACCACGCCGTACGGATGGTGTTGTCGTACCCGATCGCCTGACCTGGTGGCCGTCGGCCCCTGGCCGGAAAGAACTTCTCGCCAGGGGCAGACGGCAGCCGGTGTGACCCCTATGCTTCCCTGACATGTCAGTCACCTCCGGTGATCACCGGAGTCAGGGGAGCCGCTGGGATGCGTGATATCGCGCTGATCCTGCACGTTGTCGCCGGAACCGTCGCGCTCGTGTTCGGACCACTGGCGATCGTTTTGACCTTGCGCCTTCGCCGGCTCAACTGGGCCGGCGAGAGCTACCACTGGGCCGTCGCGCTGGTCTGCCTGTCGGCGCTGGTGATGGTGCCGTACGACTGGGCCAAGCTCTGGGTGTTCTGGCCGATCGCCGTCGCGACGTACCTGTTCGTGTACTTCGGTCAGCGGGCGGCCGAGGAGGCGGGCGGCCTCTGGTACCGAGGCGTACTGCGCGGGTACGGCGGCGGCTGGATCGCTTTGTGGACAGCGTTCCTGGTGATCAACCTGCCGGATCACCCGTGGAGCTGGGCCGTTCCGCTCGTGGTGGGCTCGGTCGTGGTCGAGTGGCTGTGCTTCCGCCCGGCGGCTGCCTGGACGAGCCAGTAGCTGAACTGGCCACGAGTTACCGTCGGCTGTGGACTACTCGACGTTCGACGACTTTCTGGCTGTACCGCGTGTCAACAGCCTCGCCCTCTCGCTCGACGGCAGCCGCCTGGTGGCAGCGATCGCGAAGTACGACAAAGAAGCGAACAAGCTGGTCAGTGCGCTCTATGAACTCGACGCCGACGGCAGCGCCGAACCACGCCGGTTGACGCACTCGGCCGAAGGGGAGAGCCAGCCGGTGTTCGAGCCGGACGGCTCACTCTTGTTCGTCTCCAGTCGCTCCAGCGACGACGGCCCCGCCCTGTGGCGGCTCCCGGTCAGCGGTGAGGCCGCGAAGGTCGCCAGTACGCCGGGCGGCATCTCGGCGATCCGAGTGGCAGCCGATGCGGGGACGGCGGTCGTGACGACCAGCGTGATGCCCGGCGCCAAGGATGCCGCTGAGGACAAGGAGCTTCGCAAGGCCCGCAAGGACGCTGGGGTCAGCGCGATCCTGCACACGACTTCACCGGTGCGGTTCTGGGACAGCGAACTCGGCCCGGACGAGACCCACCTGCAAGTGGTGGCTGGTAAGAACCTGAGGGCCGGCGAGGGTGGCGCTAAGGACCTGACGGCCGGCGAGGGTGGCGCTAAGGACCTGACGGCCGGCGACGGTGGCACGAAGGACCTGACGCCGGCTCCCGGCCGGGCTCTCGACGACGCCGAGTTCACGGTGACGCCGGACGGCAGGACCGTGATCGCGAAGTGGCAGCTCGACCGTGTCGGCTGGCCGCGGCCTGTCCTCGTCGCCATCGACACCGAGACGGGCGAGCGGCGTACTCTCGCCGATGCCGAGGACGGCGGCTTCTACGAACCCGCCGTGTCACACGACGGCCGCTTCGTCGCTTTCACCCGCTGGCAGGACCAGAAGCACGACAGGCCGCCGACGGTCTCGCTGCTGCTGGCCGATCTGCAGACCGGCGAGACGCGCGACCTGGTCGCCGATCCCGACGGCTGGCCGGAAGCGCCCGCCTTCAGCGCCGACGATCGAAGCGTGTTCTTCATCGCCTTCGACCACGGTCACCGCTCGCTCTTCCGGGCCGACATCGCCACCGGCGAGGTCAGCCGGGTGACCACCGAAGGCTCGTTCAGCGCGGTACAGGTCGCTCCGGACAACGCGTCGCTGTTCGCCATCCGGGCCGCGACCGATGCGCCGGCCCATCCGGTCCGGATCGATCTGGCCTCCGGTGCTGTCACCCGACTGCTCCCTGCGCCTGAAGCCGAGCTGCCTGGCACCCTTGAACGAGTCGAGACCACCGCGGCCGACGGGACCACCATCGAAGCCTGGCTGATCCTGCCGCGCAACGCTTCCCCGGCCGAACCGGCTCCGCTGCTGCTCTGGGTCCACGGCGGCCCGTTGAGTTCCTGGGCCGGCTGGAGCTGGCGATGGAACCCCTGGCTGATGGCGACCAAGGGGTACGCCGTACTGATGCCCGATCCGGCCCTGTCACTCGGGTACGGCGCGCAGATGCTCGAGCGGGCCTGGGACCGCTGGGCCGCGCTGGTTCACGAGGACCTGATGGAGATCACCGACGCCGTCGTCGCGCGGCCCGACATCGACGCTGATCGCACAGCCGCGATGGGCGCGTCCTTCGGTGGCTACATGGTGAACTGGATCGCCGGTCAGACCGACCGCTTCAAGTGCCTGATCACCATGGCCGGCAAGTGGAACACGGAGAACTTCTGGGCCACCAGCGACATGCCCGGCTACTTCAGGGCGGAGTGGGGCCCGCAGGAGGAATTCCCGGACCGGTACGCCGAACGCTCACCGCGCCGCTTCCTCGACCGGATCACCACACCCACCCTGATCATCCACGGCACCCTCGACCAGCGGGTCCCGATCAACCAGACCCTGCACATGTTCACCGACCTCCAGCTGGCCGGCGTCGAGTCGGCCTACCTCTCCTTCCCCGACGAAGGCCACTGGATCCTCAAACCCGGCAATGCCCGCACCTGGCACGAAACCGTCTGGTCCTGGCTAGCCAAACACCTCGACAAGCAGGAGTGGACCAAGCCACCCCTGCTCTGACGCGCGAGCGCCTCCAGCTCTACACAGTCTGTAGCTCAGGAGCAGATGGAGAGCTAAGCCTGGCCGGCTTGTTCTTCTGGGGTGGATTTGCGGACTACCAGGCGGGTCCAGGCGCCGACGTAGACGCGGTCGTCGCCGGTGAGTTCTCGGCGTTGGCCCGGGGGGATCGGGTCTTCGGGGAGGGGGTCGGAGGCCTGGCCGACGAAGGTGCCGTTGGAGGACTGGAGGTCTTCGACCCACCAGCGCTGGCCGTCGGTGGTGAGTTGGGCCTGGCGGCGGCTCACGCCGGTGTCGTCGCCGCAGTCGATCTCCGGGGTGATCCCGCGGCTCTTCGAAGGCCTGCCGACCAGCACGCTCTTGGCCGTGATCGGGATGACCACCGGCAGCCCGGGGGAGGGGCAGGGGTCGTCGCTCTGCTGTACGGCGTACCAGTCGGGGTCGACCCAGCGCTCCACGACCCAGTCAGCGACCTCTTGCGGCGCGGGTGGCACCGGTGGGGGCGTACCGAGGTCCAGCGGCGAGGCCGGCCGTGGCATGGTGCCGGTGGTGAAGTCGTAGCCGCAGTTCTCGCAGAACAAGGCGTCTGCGGCAGCAGGCTCGGAACAGTTCGGGCATGCCTGGGTCGTCGCCGCCGGTGCCGCCACTGCGGGGGCCGGGACGGACGCGGCGGCCGGGGTGGCCGCAGCACCGATCGGGAGTCCACAGACGTCGCAGTAGTCCGTGGAGACGGACGGGTGTCCGCTCGGACAGGTGACTGAGCTCATTTCTTCACCCTGGTGGTCTTGGTGGACGCGGTGTCGAGCGCCATCTCGTCAGCCTTCTCGACGCTGCGCTTCAGTCGAACGGTGCCGGTGTCCTGGTCGTCGATCTCGACCACCTTCCGCAGCCGCGAGGTGGCTTCCTCGTTGCCGGTCTGGGCGGCGAGCTGGACCGCGCGGCCGAGCTTGGTGGTCGCGGTCTCGGTGTCACCGGCGGCCTTCGCGGCCAGGCCCTCCTGGATCGCGTCGGCGAGCTCGGTCTGGCCGGTGTAGTGCGCGACCTCCGGGCTGATCCGGGTGGTGAGCGCCTCGTCGTTGGACCACAGCGCCTTCACCAAGCCTTGCGCGACGACCTGGTCGCCGACTGCGAGCTGGACCCGGGCGGCGAGTTGCTCCTGCCCGATTCCCTTGGCAGCAAGGCGAATCGCGACGTGGTAGTCGCGCGACTCGTCACCCCAGGAGCCGGTCGGGTACGCACTGGTCAGCGCGTTCACCTCCGTACGCCGGGAGGTCAGGTCGTCGACGGTCGGAGCGACCTGGCGGACGAACAGCACCTGTGCGCCCTGCGGAGCCCAGACCCGCATGTCGGCACCGGCGACACCCTTGCTCATCGCCTGCTTGATCAGCTTGGAGAACTCCGCGGCGAGCTGGTCCGGGGCGGGGATGATGTCGACCGTACCGAGCAGCGCGGTCGCGATCCGGCGGACCTCGGCGACCTGCCAGTTGACGCCGACACCGCGGCAGTCGCACTGGAACTGACCGGTGACGGCCTCGATCGTCGCGGACAGCACCTCGGGCGTCTCGTGCTGGTTCTCGCCGTCGGTGAGCAGGATCGCGTGCTTCTGCGACAGCGACGGCACGGTCGCGAAGACCCGGGCGGCGAGCCGCAACCAGGTGCCCATCGCCGTACCGCCGTCGGCGTAGAAGCGGGCGACGGCGTCCTTGGCGGCCTGCCGGGTGAACTGGTCCATCCGCACCATCACCGGCTCGGGCGACGGCGGGAAAGCGAGCTGGGCCCGGTCGTTGCCGGAGATGACGGCGAACCAGACGCCGTCGAGGATCTGGTCGAGCGCGGTCTGGGCGGCGTACGCCGCGGCCCGGATGCCCTCGGCGCCCATCGAGCCGGAGGTGTCGACGATGATGATCTCGCCGGCGTCACCGCTGCCGGACTGGCCGGCCGCACCCGCGCCGGTACAGGACACCGTGACGATCGCGTGCACGTCGGTGCCGCCGTCGGGCAGGAACTCGTTCTGGTACACGGTGGCGGAGAACTCGGCCATCTCAGGCGTCCTTTCTACAAAGCTGACGGGCGATCACAGACGAGCCAGTGCGACGGTGATGTTGTCCTGGCCGCCCTGGGCGTTCGCCCAGTCGACCAATGCGGACGCGGTGGCCAGAGGCTCGCCACGGTTGGCCGCAGCGGTCTGACGTACGAGGTCGGCCAGTGGTGCCGCCTCGGAGCAGTAGTTCCACAGGCCGTCGGAGCAGACCACGAGCCATCCCGGGCCGTCCACCTTGACGGTCGTGGTGCGGGGAGTGTGGTCCGGTGCGTCCTTGCCGAGCCAGCGGGTGATGGCGTGGGCCTGCGGGCCGGTCTCGGCCTGCTGCCGCGGTACGCCGGTGGCGATGAGCTCGGCGGCCCAGGAGTCGTCCACGGTGAGCCCAACCGGCTCCGCGTTGTCCGGGAACCAGTACGCCCGGCTGTCACCCACCACGCCCGCCACCAGCAGGTCGCCCTCGAGGACGACGGCGACGAACGTGCAGGAAGCCGGATTCGGGCTGTCCGGGCTGGTGTTCGCCAGTACTGCGTCGTTCGCGGCGTCCGCGGCTGCCTTCAAGCGGGCGACCACCGCGCTGTTCCGCGACGACTCGGTGCCCATCCCTTGTGCATGACCAGCGGCCAGCACTTCGCGAGCGGCACGCGCTGCGGCCAGGCTGGCCACGTCGGAGTCCAGCGAGGAGCTCACGCCGTCGCAGACCACGAGCTGTGCCCTACTGCCCGGCTCGGCGTCGGCGGAGACGGCCACGGCGTCCTCGTTGCGGCTGTGCCGGATGCCGCGATCGCAGACGGCCGCGACCCACGGCGCCGGCTGCTCGCTGAAGTGGTCGCGCGGCTTGGCTGCCTTGGTCCCACAGGTCTGGCAGTAGCTGTCGTCACCGACGACGCCGCCACAGGACCGGCAGGGGCCGGGCGGAGCCTCCGCCGAGCGGGCCGCGGACGGGTTGAGCTCCACAGTCGGCTCGGTGTCGGTGTCGATCGCGGCCGTCGCTGGAGTGGCAGCAGGCGACAGTTCGGCCCCGCAGGCCTCGCAGTAGCGGTCGGCGGCGCCGATCGGCCCGCCACAGCTCGGACAGGTCGTACTCGTCGTGCCGGTCGTCGAAGTCATCGCAGTGTCCATCCTCGAACCTCGTTGGCCTGGTCGACCAGGGCGATCCGTTCCTCCCGGCTGGGCGCTTGCCCGGCCAGCTCACGGTAGGCCGCCTCCAGGCCGTCCCGCAGTTCCGGTTCGGTGGCGGCCCGTCCGGCGATGTGCACGCCGGGCTGGGGGCCGTTGCCGAGGACCTCGTCCAGCGCGGTCCGGAACACGTTCGCCGACAACTGGGCCCGGTCGGCCGGGTCGATCGTCAGCGACTCGATACTGCCCATGGCCTCCGCGAGGGCGGGGAGTCCACGTCCTGATCCTGCCAGCAGACCGGCTCGCTGGCGACGAGCCCGGATGTACGCGCCGCTGGTCGGGGGTACCAGGTCGACCGCCGCGATGGCCCCGTCCAGGTCGCCGCGGTCGGAGCGGATCGCGGCCAGGCCGAACGCGGACGGTGCGATGTAATTGGCGTCGGTCCGGGCACAGGTGATGTAGAGCCCTTCGGCCACGTCGTACTCGCCGCTGAGCTCGCAGGACAGGGCCAGCGCGAGCTTCGGTGCCAGCTCACCGGGGACCTGGCCGTAGACGGCGTTGAAAGCCGACTGGGCAGCAGCGTTGTCTCCACGGGCCAGCGCGACGAGCCCGGACATCCAGACCGCGCGCCACTCCCACGGGTCCTCCGCGAGCAGGTCCGACACCGCGGTGTCGACCATGTCGTACTGCCCGGACTCCAGTGCCGCCAGTGCGATCTCCAGCAACACCTGCGGCGACTGCTCCGGTGCGTTGACCAGCAACTCCAGCCGCGCGGCCGGATCCGGGACGCTCACCGTCTTCAACCAGCCGGCCTGCTTGTCGGTCTCGTCCGGCAACAGCGAAGGCAACCGCCGCCACGGGGGAGCGGCCTCACCCAGCCCGCCGGCCAGGTCGCCGGGGCTGCCGAACAGCAGCGACGACGCGGAATGCTGCGCTGCGCCACTCTTCTGCTGCGACGCGACCACTTCACGCAGTACGCCGAGCAGCTGGACCCGGAACTCGTCGGCGGACACGAAGCGGTCGGCCGGGTCCTTCGCGCACGCCTTCAGCAGCAAGCGGTACACCGAGTCGTGCTGCTGGAAGAGCGGGACGTCGGCCACCGGCGGCAGCGAGGACAGGTACGTCGACTGGTAGCCGCGGAACTCCATCGCCAGCACGGTCAGCGTACGGCCGAGGGTGAAGATGTCGGAGGCGACCGACGTACCGACCTCGGGCACTTCCGGTGCCTGGTAGCCGACCGTGCCGTAGATGGCGGAGTCCGCGTCGTCGATACGGCGTACGCCGCCCAGGTCGATCAGCTTCACCGCGTCGCCGACCTGGATGATGTTGTCCGGCTTGAAGTCGCAGTAGACCAGGCCGAGGTCGTGCAGGTAGGAGAACGCGGGCAGGATCTCCAGCATGTAGGCGATCGCCTGGTCGATCGGCAGCGCGTTGTACCGGCCGCCGTTGGCCTCCATCCGCTGCTTGAGCAGGGTTTTCAGCGACGTACCGCCGACGTACTCCATCACGATGTAGCCGGCGCCGTCGTGGCTGACGAAGTTGTAGATCTCGACGATCAGCGGGTGCTCGACCCGGGCCAGGAACTGCTGCTCGGCGATCGCGGCCGCGACGGCGTCGGGGTCCTCGGAGTTCAGCAGGCCCTTGAGCACGACCCAGCGCTTCTGGACGTTCAGGTCCCGCGCCATGTAGATCCAGCCGAAGCCGCCGTGCGCCAGCGCGCCGGCCACCTCGTACTGGCCGCCGACCAGATCGCCCGCCTTGAGCTTGGGCGAGAACGAGAACGGGCTGCGGCACTTCGGGCAGAAGCCCTCGGTGCGGCCCGGCTGATCGCCGCGGGACCGGCCGACCGGGTTGCCGCACTTCGGGCAGTTGCGACGGTCCTCGGGAACCATCGGGTTCGCCAGGATCGCTTTGCTCGCGTCGATCGGCGGGATCGGCGGGACATGGGTCAGACCGGCACCCAGCCGCGCCCCGCGCAGCCGGGTGGACGACGTACCGAGCCGGCGGGTCAGCTTGGAGCCGGCCTGGGTCGCGCGAGCCGAGCCGAGGGGGGTGGAGGCCAGCCGGTTGGAGGCGCGGGAGACGGTCGACGGCGAGCTGATCGGCTCGTGCGCCGGTGAGGCGGCGGCTCCACCAGGAGCGCCGCAGACGTCGCAGTAGCCGTCGACGATCGTGCCGGAGCAGCCCGGCTGAGCACAGGCGCCGCTTGCGGGAGCACTGGCAGCACTGGCAGCACTGGCCGCACTGGCTGGGGCCGCTGCCGCGGGTGAACCGCAGACGTCGCAGTAGCCGTCAACGATCGAGCCGGTACAGCCTGGCTGGGTGCAGGCGATGTTCGTCATGTCGTCCCTCCTGTGGCGCGACCGGAGTGCGGGTCGGCGGCAAGACTGGTGTCCAGGTAGGCCTGGTAGGCCGCGACGAGCGCGCCGAGCCGGATCAGGTCCACTGGTTCGGTGTCGATCACGTCGTGGCCGCGCCGGTAGAGCTCGGCAAGGTCCTCGGTGGTTCCACTGGTCCGCGCGACGCTGCCCGCCTTCACGCTGTAGGCGTCCAGCCGTGCGGCCAACTCGTCGCGGCGTTCCAGCGCGGCGCCGTACGCCGACTGCGCCTGCCCGAGCGCACGCCGTACTGCGTCCAGCCGCGTCAGGTACTTCTCCAGCTCAGCAGGCGTGTTCGGCACCGGCCCGAGCGCAGTGACATCCGGTACGCCGAGGCGCGGCGCCGGGGTGACCGCAGCGACACATCGATCGGCGAGAGCCCGTACTGCGACCCCCTGCGCTTCCAGCTCGGTCCGTACTGCGCGGGCGCGGGCCACGTCGGCAGCGCGCTCCCGGCGGGTGGCGCCACCGACGATCAGGTCCCGTTCGGTGCGGGCGGCATCCATCTCGAGCGAGCCGATCAGGCCGCCGACATCCGCGCCACGCTTGGCCCGCTCGGTCAGGTCGGTGACCCGGCGGTCCAGGTCGTGATGGGTCGCGATCGCCTCGTTCCGGCTGATCGCCGGCTCGTTCTTGACCAGGTCACTGATCCGTTCCACCTGGGCGCGAAGCTGCCGCAGCCGCGCGGCGAGATCCGCGTCGCCCGGCTCCAGTGCCAGCCTGGACCGGAGCGTGGCGGCCAGCGCGTCCGACAAAGTGCATGCCTCAGGCAACGAAACGGCGAGCGACCCGCTCGCGCCACCGGTGTCCAGACCGCCCCAGATCAGCGTCGAGATCCGCTCGGTCTCGGTCGCGCCGACCCGGCCGGAGTCCCAGGTGACGAGGATCAGTTCGTACCGATCCGACACTGCCTTCCAGACCGCCATCGCCAGGACGACGTCGGCGCTGAGCGCGTCGGCGTCCTCGGCCTGCAGGGCGGCCTGGTCGAGCTCGTCCAGTTCGGCCCTGCGGCGGTCCCGCCACGTCCCCAGGGCATCGAGGAACGCCAGCAGATCCTTCGCGGGGATGCTGCTGCCGATCCGCCCTGGCGGCGGAGGCGCGACTGCCGTCGGAGTACGAACTGTCATTCGGGGACTCGTCCGTAGACAGCCTTGGGCGGAGCCGGCGCGGGACCGAGATCGGCCGCGAACCACTTGTTGTACGACGCCTTCCAGCGGCCGTCGGCCTTGATCTGCTCCAGGACACCGTTGACGAACCGGACGAACTCCGGGTGCTTCTTGGACATCCCGAGGCCGTACGGCTCGTCACTGAACCGCTCGCCCTTGATCACCCGCGCGTACGGGTCCTGCGCTGCGTCGCCGGCCAGGACGGTGTCGTCGCCGCTGATGCCGAAGACCTTGCCCTGCTGGAAGAGCACCAGGCAACCGCCGTCCGTGTCGGCGGTGACCGCCTTGAGGAGCCGGAAGTTCTTCCGCAGGTTCGTGTAACTGGTCGAGCCGGTCGGGGTACAGATCGCCGTGCCCGGGGGCAGGTCGTTGAGGCTCTTGGCGGTCGAACTCAGCGGCACCAGCGACTTCTGGCCGGAGCGGTAGTACTCCGCGGAGAAGGCGATCTGACTCCAGCGATCGCAGTTGATCGTCATGTTGCGGGCCACGATGTCGACCGAACCGTCGATGAGGACGGGCAGCCGTTGCGGACTGGAGATGACCCGCAGTTCGACCGGGACGCCGAGGGCCTGGGCAACGGCCTTGATCATGTCGATGTCGAAGCCCTCGATGTCTCCGCTGATCGGGTTCCGGGAGCCGAGGTGCAGGCTGTCGGCCGAGACGCCGGCGATCAGCCGGCCGCGCTGCTTGATCTGCGCCATGTAGGAGCCGGCGGGGAACTGGTCGGGCGAGGGGAGGGCACCCTCGGGGGCGTAGGAGGCCAACGCGTTGTCGCATTTCAGCGGTAGCGTGCCAGGGGCCGGAGGCGTTTCGACCGGAACCGGCTTGGTGGGCACCGGGGTCGCCTCGTAGCTGCTGGAGCCGCAGGCCGTCAGGGCGAGCAGTGCGGCGGCCACACCGGCCGCGATCAGCTGCTTCTTCATCGATATTCCCCCAGTCGCTGAGACATGCCCCAGGCCACCAGCAGTGCGGCGACGATCCCGATGGGCAGGCCGAGCCAGCCGATCGGGGGCAGCCCCTTGCGGGCGTCGGACAGTTCGGTGCTGACCTTCGTGCTGGTCACGCCCAGGCTGGCGGCCGACGCCTCGTCGAAGTCGCCGAAGATCGTGCCCGCATCGGTGCCGGTGTTCGTGCCGACCGACCTGGCCACCGCGTCGCCCCACTTGCCCTGCTTGGCGTCCAGGTCGCGGATCGTGGCGTGGATGGCCTTGTACTGGTTCCAGGGCGTCTGCACCGCGGGGCTGGTCGCAGCCACGATCGCGAGCTGCTTGTCGACCTCGGCCGCGGACTTGGTCCAGGCGGTCTGGAAGGCCTCGCCGGAACCGCGAGCGATCAGGGTGAGGCTCTCGTTGGACTTGGCGTCGTACGCCGCGATCCGGGCTCGGGACAGCGCCAGCGTGTCGGCGTACGCATGTCCTCTGGTGTCCTTCGCCTTGCTGCCCGCGCTCGACAGCGCGGCACCGCCGACGACCATGGTCAGCAGCACCAGTGCGGCTGCGGCGGCGATCGGCAGGTTCAGGTAGCGGTGCGTCCGCTTCGCCAGCCACCACAGGGCGTAGGCGAGCACCAGCAGCGTGACCAGACCGCCGATGATCAGCCAGTAGTTGCCGTTACCGATGCCGTCGAACTCGGTGCCGACCCGGGACTCGTTGGCTTTGACCAGTGCGTCGAGCAGCGGCAGCGAGTCCTCCTGCAGCGAGGCGCTGGCGTCCTTGAGGTACTGCGAACCGATCGGCAGGCCCTGCCGATTGTTCGCGCGGGCCTGCTCGACCAGACCCTGGTAGGTCAGGAGCGTGGTGTTCAGCTGGCCGAGTGCGGCCTGGTCGGCCGGCTGCGCGGTGGCGGCCTCGGTGATCAGCTTGGAGGCCTGCGCCATCGAGTCGACGAAGTGCTGTCGCTGGGCGGGCGGCTCGAGGCCGCCGACCAGGAAGGCGTTGGTGGCGTCGGCGTTCGCGCTGACCAGGTTCGTGTGGATTCCCTGGATCCGGACCAGCTGGGCAGTGTTCGCTTCCGCGCGCTTCAGAGCGCCGTCGGACTCCCGGAACCCTTGCGCCGCGGCGAGACCGAACAGGACTGCCATCGCGGCCGAGATGATGAGAACGAGCCGCATCCGGCCCGGCGTGCCGGCGAACCAGGTCTGGATCGCGCCGCTCGGTCGCGCGCGCCGCGGCGTACCGGCCGGGGCGGTGGCCACGGACGGTGGAGGCGGCGGCGACCAGATGACTGGGGGCGCGCTGGTGGTTTGGGTCACGCCTGCTCCTCTTGCTCGGCCTCGGCCTCGACTGCTTCGGCTTGCTCGGCCTTCGTCTCGGCCTCGGCTGCTTCGGCTTGCTCGGCCTTCGTCTCGGCCTCGGCTGCTTCGGCTTGCTCGGCCTTCGTCTCGGCCTCGGTCTCGGCTGCTTCGGCGGGTGCTTCGTCGGTCAGGTCCTCAGGGAGGATCTGACGCAGCTGATCGGTACTGGGTGCCGTCACGTCGCGAAGTCGCCAGGCATGGCGGCCGATCGCCGCCTCCAGCATGTTGCGGGCGAACCGGCCGTTGCCGAACGAGCGGTTCCGCGGCGTCGACGCCAGGATCACCTTGAACTGGTCCAGCGCGTTCGGTGTCAGCTCGTAGTCGGCTGCCTCGGCGAGCCCGGTCAGGATGTCGGTGAGTTCGGAGTCGGAGTAGTCCTCGAACGCGATCGTGGTCCGGAACCGGCTGGCCAGTCCGGGGTTCGCGGCGATGAAGTCCTCCATCGGCTCGGGATACCCGGCGACGATGACGACCAGGTCGTCGCGCCGGTCCTCCATCTCCTTCACCAGCGTGTCGACGGCCTCCCGGCCGTACTGGTCGGCGCCCAGCTCGCCGGCGGTCAGGCTGTACGCCTCGTCGATGAACAGCACCCCACCAGCGGCAGAGGCGACCACCTCGGCGGTCTTCGTTGCCGTCTGCCCCAAATAGCCGGCGACCAGCTCGGAGCGGTCGATCTCGACCAATTGGCCCTTGGAGAGCAGGCCGAGTGCCTTGTAGATCCCGCTGACCAGCCGCGCCACCGTGGTCTTGCCGGTGCCG
Organism: Kribbella voronezhensis; assembly: GCF_004365175.1. Taxonomy (NCBI): domain Bacteria; kingdom Bacillati; phylum Actinomycetota; class Actinomycetes; order Propionibacteriales; family Kribbellaceae; genus Kribbella; species Kribbella voronezhensis. The sequence goes on from NZ_SOCE01000001.1 coordinate 4,892,034, forward strand.
GGATTCCCCACGAACACCAGGTGCCGGGTAATGGTCGGGCTCTTGAGCCCCGCTTCGGCACGGAGCTTCTCGACCCGCAGTACGGCGACCTGCCGGTGCACCTCGCGCTTGACGCTCGCCAGACCGGTCAGTTCGTCCAGCTCGGCGAGCAGCTCTTCGACAGTGCGCGCCGGTACCGGCTCAGCTTCGACAGCCGGCTTGGCTTCCGCCTGTACTGCGGCGGTCGGCGCGCTCGCCGTCGGGCTCGCAACCGGGCCGCCGGCCTGGAGCTGCCGTGCACCCGCTGCCTGGAGTTGCGCGGCAGCTGCGACCGACGCATTGCCGATGACGCGCATCGTGGGCTCGCCAAGGCTGCAAGCAGCAGAGGCGAGCTCAGCGAGCGCTTCGGCGTACGGGATCTTCTCTGCTGAACCCTGTGCGATCAGATCAGTCAGTACTGCGGTTGGCGCGCCACGCCATCTCCGGCCGCGTACTGCGGCGTCGAAGAAGTCCTGGGTGTCAGTGCCGGGTGATACAGCAGCCCAGTCGACCGCAGCTCCCGGAGCCGACTCGGCCAGCGCAGCAGCGAGCGACAGTCCTTCGGCTCTCGCCGACTCCTCTTGCACCCCGGCCCGAGCAGCGACGGCCAGCAGGGCCGACAGCGCTTCCTGCAGCGAAGTACCCCCCGCGCTGGTCATGCCCCTCCTCGTCCTGGTGGTGGTTGCAGTGGTCCTGAACCGGGTGGCAGATCCGGCGCCGGCGTCGACGGAGTGTTGCCGAGGGCAAGACTCCCACCGGTCGATCCGGTCCCGAACTTCTCCTGCAGGAACCGGCCATGGGCGATCAGCGCGGCCGCGTCGGCCCGGTTGACCGCGTCGAACACCTTGTCCATCGTCGCGCCCAAGAGGTCCAACTGGTCGATCAGGATCATCAGCGAGGTCTTGCCGCGGTCCACCGGCCGGCTGTCCGCCCACTGCCGGGGCAGCCGCAGGTACCCACCGATTGCCTCCGGCAAGTAGTCCGTCGCGGTCGCCATCACGTTGTAGGCCTGGACGCTGCCACCGAGGTTGCCCAGCCGCGGGATGGTCTCCCGGACGATCCGCACGACGCGGGCGACCCGGGAGGCGACCACGGCCGGAACGGCGCCGTCGGCAACGAGTTGCTCCACCCGGACCAGCGCCGCCAGCAGATCGTCGTTGGTCGGTGCGCGCGGGATCGGGGCAGGCTCGGGCTCCGCCTTGCGGCCGGTCAGCCGCGCGAAGAAGTCACCCAATGCCATGCAGTACCGTCCCCCGCTTCACGGTCCCGGGCTCTCAGCGACCGAGGTCGAGGGTGCCGGCGACGACCCGCTGGTCCTGCTGGGCGACCCGGTCCAGGTAGCTGCGGGACTTGGTCACCTCGTTCTCCAGCGTGCCGATGGTGGCGGCCATGTTGTCCAGCGCCTCGACCTTGAAGGTGTCGATCGCGTCCATCGTGGCGTAGATGTTCGCGAACGCCGCCTGCAGCTGGGGCAGCCCGATGGTCGCCGAGGCGGCCTGCTGCTGGATCGCGACCGAGTTGTCCCGCAGCATCTGCGAGGTCCGCTCGATCATGCCGCTGGTGGTCGTGTTCAGCGCGGTGATCTGGTCGAGCACCAGCTTCTGGTTGCCGAGCGCCTGGGCCACGATGACCGCCGTACGGAGTGCGGAGACCGTGGTGGTGGAGGCGCGGTCGACGCCCTTGATCAGCTCGATGTTGTTCTTGATCACGATGTCGATGGCCAGGTAGTTCTGGATCGACACGGCCAGCTGGGTGAGCAGGTCCTGGTGCTTCTGCCGGACGTAGAAGAGAACGTCGTCGCGCAGCGCGCGGGCCTTCTCGGGGTCGGTCGCCTCCAGTTCCGCGATCGTCGCGGACAGCCGGGCGTCCAGCCGCTCGGCGACGTACACGTACTGGTTCAGCCGGCCCATCGCGTCCCAGAGCTGCTGCTTCTCCAGGTTGAGCGCGGCGTTGTCCTTGCCGAGCTCGTCCTGGCCGTCGCGCAACGAGTGCAGGATGCCTTCGAGGTGGCTCTGCGCGCTCTGGTACTTGCGGAAGTAGTCCTCGATCTTGTCGCCGAAGGGGATCATCCCGAGCAGCTTCTTCGCGCCGGTGGCTTCCTTCGGGTCCAGGTTCTCGACCGTACGGCGAAGTTCGAGCAGCGTCTTGCCGACCGTCGATCCCTCGGACAGGCCGCCGCTGGTCAGCGCCTTCACCGGCGACTGCAGCAACCGGTTCGAGCTCTCGGCGGCGTGCCGGATGTCGACGTCGCCCATGCTGCGGACGTCACCGGCCTTCTGGGCGAACTCCGGCGAGCGTGGCTCGGCCGACATCAACGACGTCAGGAACCCGTCGACCTTGGAGTCGAGCCCCGGCAGCGCGGCCGGGTCGACCGCGGGGGCCAGACTCGGCGCTGCGGTCGCGGCGACCGGCTGTGTCGGTGCGGGCGCGGTCAGTATCAGTCCGGGCGCGGTAGCCGTCGGCGGCTGCAGTGGCGCCTGCACCGGCGCAGCCTGCGCTGCCGCGGCGCCCTGCGTGTTGTCAGCTTCGGTCATCGTCGTTCCCCTCCGGTGGCCTACTCGCGAGCCGGCGCCCGCATCCCCTGTCACACCCGTGACGCGCACACAATCTACGCGGTTCCCGGCCCACCGGACACCAACGTCCTGTGACCGTTATCAGGCCCTGTCGTAAGTGACGAAAGTGAAGCCGTCGTGCGGGGTGCGGGCGGTCTCGGTCCAGTCGGCGGGGTCGAAGGCCGGGAAGGTGACGTCGCCGATGGGGGACTGGGCGACCTCGGTCAGCTCGAGGCGGTCGGCGTACGGGAGGGCCTGGCGGTAGATCTCGCCGCCGCCGGCGACGTAGAGGTCGCCGTCCTGCTTGAGGGCGGTCTCGAGATCGTTCACCACCTCGACACCGTCGGCTGACCAGTCCGGCCGGCGGGTGACGACGACCGTACGGCGGCCGGGTAGCGGGCGACCGATCGAGTCGTAGGTCTTGCGGCCCATCACCAGGGTGTGGCCGAGCGTCAGCTGCTTGAAGTGCTGCAGGTCTTCGCGGATCCGCCAGGGCAGGTCGTTGTCGCGGCCGATCACGCCGTTCGCGCCGACCGCGGCGATCAGGATGATCGTCATACCGCGATGGGCGCCTTGATCCCGGGGTGCGGGTCGTAGCCGATGAGCCGCACGTCCGCGATCTCGTAGGAGTCGATCGAGTCCCGCTTGGTCAGCTCCAGCGTCGGCAGCGGCCGTGCCTCGCGGGTCAGTTGCAGCTTCGCCTGGTCGAGGTGGTTCAGGTAGAGGTGCGCGTCGCCGAGGGTGTGCACGAAGTCGCCGACCTCGAGACCGGTCTGCTGGGCGACCATGTGCGTGAGCAGCGCGTACGACGCGATGTTGAACGGTACGCCGAGGAAGATGTCGGCCGACCGCTGGTAGAGCTGACAGGACAGCCGGCCGTCGGCCACATAGAACTGGAACATCGTGTGGCACGGCGGCAGCGCCATCTGGTCCACGTCGGCGACGTTCCAGGCGTTGACGATGTGCCGGCGGGAGTCCGGGTTCTGCTTGATCGAGGTGATGACGGCGGCGATCTGGTCGATGTGCCGGCCGTCCGGAGCCGGCCAGGAGCGCCACTGCGAGCCGTAGACCGGCCCGAGCTCGCCGTCCGCGTCGGCCCACTCGTCCCAGATGCTGATGCCGTTCTCCTGCAGCCACTTCACGTTGGTGGAGCCGCTGAGGAACCAGATCAGCTCGCCGACGACGGACCGCAGATGCAGCTTCTTCGTGGTCACCGCGGGGAATCCGGCGCTCAGGTCGTACCGCGCCTGGTGCCCGAACACGCTCAGCGTGCCGGTCCCCGTCCGGTCCCCCTTCTCGACACCGTTGGTCAGGACGTGATCGAGAAGCTCGAGATACTGCCGCATGCGGTCAAACTAACAGCCACCCGAAGGCCCGCCGGGTGCGGCACGACGGACAGCGGGGCAGCGTCCGCTGAGCGGGCACGGCGGGCTTGAGACACTCACAGCGTGGAATACGTACTGACGCTGGTGGTCCGGGTCGAGAAGGGTGCGCGTCCGGCGCAGACCGATGCGCTGGAGACGGCGGCGCGGGCGGTGCTCGCGATCCTGTCCGACGACCGGTCGGTCGGGGAGGGGGAGTGGGCCGAGGCGATGGCCGGCTGGCAGGACGCCCGGATCCGAAAGGTGGTACGACGTGCTCGCGGCGCCGAGTGGCGTCGGGCCGAAGCGCTGCCGGGAATCACCGTGACGGGACGAGCCGCCGGGGACTCACCGGCCGAAGTACGGGTCTTCCCGCCGGTACCGCTGGAAGAAGTACCGAAGGATCTCGCCAAGCTGCAGGTCAGCGGGACCGACTTCGAGGATCCGGAGGAGTTGCCGGCACCCGAGCCCGGGCTGCCGGTGCTGTGGATCAATCCGGCTCTGGAGATGTCGAGCGGCAAGGCGATGGCCCAATGCGGCCACGCGGCGCAACTCGCCTGGTGGGAACTGTCACCCGAGGAGCGGAAGGAATGGGCGGCGGCGGACTTCGCGCTCGCCGTACGGACTGCGAGCCCGGCCCAGTGGCAGACCCTGCAGGGCAGCGGTCTGCCGGTGGTCCAGGACGCGGGCTTCACCGAGGTGGCGCCCGGGTCCCGGACCGTGATCGCGGCTCATCCCTTGCTGACCCGGTAGTGCAGGTGAGTGACGCGGTCGCCCTCGATGACCTTGGGGTCGTCCAGCCGGATCTGGTCGCCCGCGTAGTCGCCGAAGAAGCTCTTGCCGGTCCCGAAGATCACCGGTACGAGGTTGTACGAGAGCTCGTCGACCAGCCCCGCCCGCAGCGCCTGGCCGGTCAGGTTGCCCGCCGCGAGCGAGATGTCGCGGTCACCGGCGAGCTCCTTCGCCTTCGCGACGGCCTCCTCGATCCCGCTGACGAAGGTGTACGGCGCATCGGGGAACGGCCAGTCGGTGGGCGGCTGGTGCGTCACGACGACGACATGCTCGCCGAACGGCGGGACGCCTTCCCAGCCGTTGGTGAGGTCGAACAGGTGCCGCCCGCACAGGACGGCCCCGACCTTCTTCCAGGCAGTGTTGATGTAGTCGGCGCTGGCCTGGCTGACCTTGAAGGGCCGGCCCGGGTCGGTGCCGTACACCTCGACCGTGCCGTTGCCGTACCAGTCGAACAGCGGGCCGACCTGGTCCTCGGTATCGGCGACGAACCCGTCCAGCGACACGACGGCCGCGGCAATGACGTTGCCCATGGCTACTTCTCCTTCACGACGCGATAGGTGAGGTGCTGGGCTGCCGCAGTCGAGATCGACTCGGCCAGCTCCAGTTGCACCGATTCGGACGGCTCGGCCGGGAACAGCCGGGTCCCGTCCCCCAGTACGACGGTTGCCACGTGCAACCGCAGTACGTCGGCCAGCCCTGCGGCGAGCACCTGGTGGCAGACCTGGCCGCCGCCCATCACCACGACATCCTTGCCGTTGGCAACTGCTCGGGCCTGCTCGACGGCGCTCCGGACTCCATCGGTGACGTAGTGGAACCGGTCGCCGAGCCGGGGGTTGTCCGGCGCGGAGTGGGTGACCACGAAGACGGGTGGATTCACCCCGCCGGTCGGCTTGGCGCCGTACCCCATCTCGTCGCTCCAGCCGCCGGGCGCGTCGATGATGTCGAACAGGTTCCGGCCCTGGACGACCGAGCCGGTCGCTTCGAAGGCGGCATCCAGCACGGCCTGGTCGTCGGCGTTGCCGTGGAAGACCCAGTCGTGCAGGGCCATGCCGCCGTCGCCCAGTCCGTTGCCGATGCCGACGTTGGGGCCGGTCACGTAACCGTCCAGCGACATCGAGATGTCGACCACCACCCGGGTCATGACTGCTCCTTGCCGATCAGTTCGGCGAGGCGGTCGTAGGAGTCGCGGATGCCGTACTCCATGCCGCTCTCGACGGCGGCGTCCCGGCTCGCGACGGAGGGGAACACCGTCTGGGTGTGCAGGCGGACGCCGGTGTCGGTCTTGGTGTAGCTGGCCCGCTCCAGGCAGACCTCGCCCGGAGCGCCTTCCCACTCGAAGGTCTGGATCACCAGCGCGTCCTGCTCGACGGTGTGGAAGACCCCGCGGAACGCGTACTCCGTGCCGTCGGCGTCGCGGTGGATGTAGCGGTAACGCCCGCCCGGGCGTACGTCGTACTCGACGACCTCGGCTTCCAGGTTGCGCGGGCCGAGCCACTGGGTCACCAGGTCGGGATCGGTGGCGACCCGGAACAGCTGGGCCGGGGTGGCGTCGAAGTCCCGGGTCACCTCGATGAACGGGAGTCCGGCCGGGGCGGTGATGGTGGTGGGGTTGGTGCTCACGAGTCTTGCTCCTTCACGGTTTCGAGGATGGCGTCGATGCGGCGGAACTGCCGCTCGGCGGTCAGCCGGTAGTCGTCGATCCAGCTGGTCAGCGCTTCGAGGGCGGCCGGGTTGAGCCGGCACGGCCGGCGCTGGCCGTCCCGGCTGCGGGTGATCAGGCCGGCGGTCTCCAGGACCTGCAGGTGCCGCGAGATCGCCTGCTTGGTGATGTCGAACGGCTCGGCCAGCTCGTTCACCGTCGCCTCGCCGCGGGACAGCCGTGCGATCAGCGCCCGGCGGACCGGGTCACCGAGTGCCGCGAAGCCCCGATCCAGCTGCCCATTGTCAATCGACATCTTTATCAACCATTCCGTTGATCAACCGATGTGTTGAATATAGACAGATGGCTCTCGCGCGGTCAAATGGCGAGCTTTAGCAACTTTGGTTGACAGAAGCAGCTTGTCAACTTAGGTTGCTCATATGGAGAAGCTGATGGATCCCGCCGATCCCGCCGCGGGGCTGGCCGCCGTGGTGGCGTTGCGCCGGCTGGCCGACCGGCTGGAGGACAGCCAGGTGGAGGCAGCCCTGCGAGCCGGCTGGAGCTGGTCCGACGTGGCCGAGGTGCTGGGAGTCACCCGGCAGGCAGTGCACAAGAAACATGCCGCGCGGCTGATCGCTGCCGGTGTCGCCCTGAGGAGGCGCTGATGTCGACGAATGTGAAAGATGTCCGGACGGTCCTGACCCGGGACGCTCGCGAGGAGGCCGAGCTGGACGGGTCGGCCGCGATCGAGGCCGAGCATGTGCTGCTCGGACTGACGCGGCAATCAGCTGGACCGGTTTCTCGGTTGCTGACCGAGGCGGGACTGACCAGGGAGACGATCCGCGACGCGCTCGACCGCGAGTGGGAGCAGAGCCTTTCCGTCGCCGGGATCGCCGTCGCCGTGGCGGAGTTGCCCACGCCGACGCCGGATCGCGGCCGCCCGCCGAAGTTCGGCGAATCGGCCAAGCTCGTGCTCAAGCGGGCGGCCGATCTGGCCAGGCGGCTCGGTGCGCACCGGATCACCGCGGCCCACATCCTGGCCGGACTGCTGGACACCAACCTCGGCCGGGTCGCCCGCGCACTGGACCTGGCCGGCGTCGATCGGCCGGCCCTGCAAGCGCGGGCGTTGCAGATCGCCGCCGACGAGGCGCGTTAGCTGGTTCGGAAGGCGGCCATCATCGCCATGTCCTCGTGTTCGAGATTGTGGCAATGGATCAGGTACTTGCCACGGTGCGCGGTGAACCTGACCAGTACTTCGACGACCTCGGCCGGCCGGATGTCCACGGTGTCCTTCCAGCCGCGGTCGTACGGGCCCGGCTTCTTCCCGCCACGGCGGAGTACCTGGAACGGCGCGAGATGGACGTGCACCGGGTGGTGGACATCGGTGACGAACGACCAGATCTCGTACTGATCCAGCTTCACCTCGGCCTGCATGACGTCCGGGTCGAACGGCTTGCCGTTGATCGTCCAGCCCTTGTGATCACCGGCATCGCCCCGGCGAAAGGCCCACTTGCGGCGAACGACGCCGGCCGGCTCGCGCACCTCGGCGTACGACGAAAGCTTGCTCGGGATGCTCGTGTCGTCGCTCGCCCTGCCGGTGACCCGGAAGCGCATCACCTGGCCGGTGCGATCCTTGCCGAGCTTGTTCAGCAAGGTGACCTCGGTGCCCGGCTGGTACTTCGAGAAGTCCACGATCACGTCGAAGCGCTCGGCCGGTGCGATCACCAGGCTGGCCTGCTCCACCGGCGTACCGAGCAGTCCGCCGTCGCTGCCGATCTGGATCAGTGGCTGTCCTGGGTCGAGGGCCAGCTCGTACCGGCGGGCGTTGGAGGCGTTCAGGATCCGGAACCGATAGCGTGCGGCCGCCACGTCGAGGATCGGCCAGGGTGCGCCGTTGACCAGGACGACGTCGCCGACAACGCCTTCCATATAAGCCGATTCGACGCCCGGGCCGTCCTTGGCGGCGGGATAGCGGAACGATCCGTCCGCCGCGAAGGCGCGATCCGCGATCAGCAAGGGGATCTCGCGATCACCCCGCGGCAACGGCAGGGCGTCCTCCTCGTCGTCCCGGATCAGGTGCAGTCCGAACAGACCGCGATAGACCTGAGGGGCGGTGTAGTCCATCCGGTGGTCGTGATACCAGAGCGCCGCGGCGCGCTGGGTGTTCGGATACGTATAGGTGCGGCTCCCCGTCTTCTGATCCCCGCCCGACATTTGCATGTGCTCGTGATGGTGGCCCCCGTTCGGCAGGAGAAGATCCAGCGGCCAGCCATCGCTGGCAGCCGGAGTGTGTCCGCCGTGCAGGTGCACCACGGTCGGTACGTCGAGTTGGTTCACCTGCTCGATCACAGTGGTCCGCCCACTGCGTACGTCGAAGGTCGGGCCGGGGAACAGGCCGTCGTACCCCTGTACTTCGGTTCGCAGGCCCGGCAGGATCTCCAGGCTTGCCTTCTTCTGCACCACTCGGTAGTGGTCGACACCTGCCTCGGTCCGGACCGGCTTCTTCACCGGCGGGATCGGCAGCGGCACCTCGAAGGCTTCCGGGAGAGGGACTTCGCTGCGGAGCAACTCGGCTGATTGGCCCGGCGAGGCCTCCAGGCCGCAGTCGGCCAGCGCCGCGACCAGACCGGTGCCTCCGGCAACAGTCAGGAACGTCCGTCGGGACAGGCTCATTGCGCACCCTTTCTGCGGCCACGGCGAGCGGCGGGCCGGAAGGACCAGATGGTCAGTGCCACCACCGTGAGGACGATGGCGGTGCCGAGCGGCACGTGGATCGCCAGGTTCTGGGAGTGGCCGACGATCATCTGGAGGAACTCGGCGAAGAACAACAGGAATGTCAGTCCCGCCGGCCACAGTCGGCCGCCACCCGGTCGCCAGTAGAGCAAGGCCGGCACGAGCTGGACCATCGAGATCATCCAGAGGGTGGAGCCGATCGGGCTGTGCACGTCCATCGCGTCGGCATCGCCGGACAGGTAGTAGCCGGCCATGATCGGCTGGGTCACGACCAGGCCGGTGTGCAGTAACAGCACGAGCCGCAAGACCCACAAGGAGGCGCGCGGACGACGTACCGGCTGTTGGCTCGGGGCTTGCAGTTGGTCGGTCATGCGGCGGCCTTCTCCGTACGGCGTACGCGCGTGGCCGGGCGGCAGGTCCAGACGGCGACCGCGATGCCGGTGCCCACCAGGGTGATGCCGACCGGGATGTGCAGGAGCAGGTTGCGGGTGTATCCCATGGTGACCTGGAGAACCTCGCCGGCCAGCATCGCCGCGGTCAGCCCGACGGCGAGGGCGCGACCGCCGGTCCGCCACCAGATCGTTGCTATCAGCAACTGGCCTAGGCAGAGGAACACCGCGGCCAGGCCGATCGGTTCGTGCATCCGCATCGCGGCACCCGCGCCGTTCAGGTACGAACCCGCGAGCACGGGTTGCAGGCAGAGCGCGATGGCATGCGTCACCGCGACCACCCTCAGAACCACCAAGGACTTCATGCCGTCATAATAGTAGCCTGTCTACATGTAGCGCGACAGGGTATTTCCCGGAGCCACCCCTCAGAAGACAGACAGAAACCCCCGGCCGGCTGCCGGGGGTGTGGTGAGGCACCCGGCTGGTCGCTCGGGGCGCGTGAGGCGAGAGCCGGTCAGTTGATGACTCGGGACCGTGGTGAGGCAAGAGCTACCGGCTGGTGGCTCGGGGTGTACCGCAGCAAGAGTCACCCGGCTGGTGGCTCGGGGTGTGCTGCAGCAAGAGCCGAGGAATTGATGGCTCGGGTGTGGTGCAGCAAGAGCCGGTCGGGTTGAGGGCTCCGGGTGTGGCGAGGCAAGAGCCGGCGGTTGGTGGCTTGGGGTGTGGCGAGGCAAGAGCCGGCGGTTGGTGGCTTGGGGTGTGGCGAGGCAAGAGCCGGCGGTTGGTGGCTTGGGGTGTGGTGAGGCAAGAGCCGGCGGTTGGTGGCTTGGGGTGTGGTGAGGCAAGAGCCGGCGGTTGGTGGCTTGGGGTGTGGTGATGCGAGAGCCGGCGGTTGGTGGCTTGGGGTGTGGTGATGCGAGAGCCGGTTGGTTGAGGGCTCGGGGCGTGGTGGGGGCCGGGTCAGGTGAGGCGGCCGAGGGGGGAGACGCTGATGCCGGCGCGTTCGCAGACCCAGTGCGGGTCGGGGCCGAGTTCGGGCTCGATGCGGAGCTCGTGGTCGTTGAGGTCGTCGCAGGCGGTGCAGCGTGGCCAGCGGAGGCCGGAATCGACCAGGCGGTCCTGCACGTCCTGGGCGACCAGGCCGGCGATGTGCTCGGCGCCGTCGGGCCACTGGTCGAGCCACCACTGCCGGCCGGCCACCACGTCCTCGAGCAGGGACACCATCACGGCGTCGTCGAATCCCCGCGCGGCCAGGTCGTGAAGGACCATCGCGCGGGCGGTCAGCAGGATCCCGGGCTCACTCATCGCCCTTCAGGGTGCCAGACGGAACCGACAAAACCCCACGCCTGGTCGGCATGGGGTCTCATCGCCTCGGGAGAGGTCTTCACCGGACCGGTCTTCCGGATCACCTTCGGGTTGTGCTTCCGGTCGTTCCGGCGCTTGCCTACGGGTCGTCCCCGGGATCGCCTTCGGGTTGTGCTGCGGCGATCGTGTTCGGGTTGTCCCCGGGTCGCTCGGGATCGCCTTGGGGTTGTGTTCCGGCGATCGCGTCTGGGGCGTCCCCGGATCGCCTCCGAGTTGTCTCGGGGGCTTTGCTCTTCCGGGGCTGTTCGCCCAGGTGCTTGGTCCGGGGTGCGGGTGTCAGCTGGAGGCGGCTTCGCAGTGGGGTTGGGGGGCGATGCGGTCGGCCAGTTTGAGTTCGTGGGCGGCTGCGGTGCGGAGGAACGCGCTGAGCCGGGCGCGGACGGCGTACGAGCGGCGCGGGGCGGGCTCGTGGTACTCCTGCTGGGGAGCGTTCGGTAGGGCGGACTGGGCGACGGCCCGCGCGTTCTCCACTGCGGTGTTGCCGGCGATGAAATAAGTCATGGTCGTGCTGCTCCCTTCCGGTGAGCGTGCTTGTCGGAACCAGCGGCCGGACGGCCGTGGTCGGACGATCTGTGGTTGTGTCAGCTGCGCGGGGCGGGACCGCTGCTCGAGCGGACGATCAGCTCGGTGGGCAGCATCACTTGGTGGTCGGTGAAGCCGGGGTCGAGCAGGACCCGGCCGACCATCCGGCCGCGGTCCTTGATCGGCTGGCGGATCGTGGTGAGCCCGGCCGCCTCGGCCGCGGGGATGTCGTCGAAGCCGACCACGGTCAGGTCCCGGCCGGGAACCAGTCCGCGGGTCTTCATCGCCTCCATCGCGCCGAGCGCCTGGACGTCGCTCAGCCCGACGATCGCGGTCGGCCGGTCCTGGGAGTCGAGCACCCACTCGGCGCCGGCCAGCCCCGAACTGAAGGCGTTGTGGCCGCCGGAGACCAGCCTGATCCGGGCATCCGGCATCTCCTTCTGCAGACCGCGGATCCGCAGTTCGCAGTCGGCGTACCCGACCTGGTCGAGGCTCAGTTCGACCGGCCGGCTGCCGGCAGCCTCGGTGTTGTCGACCAGTACTACGAGGTCGCGGTGGCCGAGGCGGGCCAGGTGCTGGCCGAGCTTGGCCGCGGCCTCCATCTCGTCGATCGCGACCCACGAGGTGTCCGGGTGGGCGCCGCGGTCGGTCGAGACGGTGGGGATGCGGCGCTTCCTGAGTACGTCGAGGCCGGGGTGGCCGGGGGCGACGCAGAAGATCGCGGCGCCGTCGATCGCGGCCTGCCGGACCGCGTCGGTGCCGCCTTCGATGTCCGAGGAGTCGAGGGGCATCAGCAGCAGGCTGGTGACGAACTCCTCGGCCACCTCGGCGAGGCCGGCCAGGAAGCCCACGGCGTACGGATCGGAGAAGGCGTAGGCGAGCTTGTCGGTGAACAGGACGCCGACCGCGCCGGCCTTGCCGCTGCGCAGTGCGCGGGCGGAGGCGTCGGGTCCGGCGTAACCGAGCTCGGCGGCCTTGGCCAGGATCCGCTCCCGCATGGTCGCGGAGAGCTGGTCGGGCTTGTTGTAGGCGTTCGAGACGGTCGACGGCGACACCCCGACGGCCTGCGCCACGGTCTTGATGGTGACTCCGGGTGCCATCCCGAACCTCCTTCTGAATCGTTCTTCTAAATCGTTCTAGAAAAACGATACAGAAGCTCTCTGCGGAGCGCAACACCTATTTCTGACCGGGCCCGGCGGGGCGATGCAGGATGATGTCCTGCATGGGTTCGTTGCTGGAGGTCATCGCTCTGCATCCGGCCGATGCGGAAGCGGCTCAGGAGGGTGGCGCGGACCGGCTGGAACTGTGCGCCTCGATGGAGGCGTCCGGCCTCTGCCCGTCGGTGTCGACGGTGAGCGCGATCCGCCGGGTCACGGACCTGCCGCTGCGGGTGATGCTGCGGCTGACCGACTCGTTCGCGACCAACGGGGCCGAGCTGAACCGGCTGACCGCGATGGCCCAGTCTTATCTGTCGGCCGGCGCGGACGGGTTCGTGTTCGGCTTCCTGACCCCGGACAACCAGGTGGACACCGAGTCCGTCGCGGCGCTGGCGAGCACGTTCGCCGGCACACCGTGGACCTTCCACCGGGCGATCGACGCCGTGCTCGAGCAACGGCCGGCCTGGCGTGCCCTGCGCAGCCTGCCCGGCCTGGACTGCGTACTCACGGCCGGCTCGTCGCTGGGGGTCGGCCACGGTTTGGACGAGCTCACCGGGCTGGCCAAGGAGGACCCGCAGGTGGCGAAGGTGATGATGGCGGGCGGCTCGCTCCAGCCCGAGCACGTGCCGTGGCTGTACGGCGCCGGCGTACGGCGGTTCCACGTCGGGTCGTCCGTGCGCCAGGACGGCTCGTGGACCAAGGCCTACGTGAACTCGCGCTTCGTCCGGGCCTGGCGCAACCTGCTGGACGCCCAGGACAGCAAGGAGCAGCACGCGTGATCCTCATCGACCCACCGGTCTGGCCGGGCTGGGACCGGGTCTGGTCGCACCTGGTCAGCGACGAGTCGTTCGACGAGTTGCACGCGTTCGCGCGGCAGGCCGGCATCCCCGCGCGCGCCTTCGATCGCGATCACTACGACGTCCCCTCCGACAAGTACGACGAACTGATCGCGGCCGGCGCCACTCCGGTCGCCAGCCGCGACCTGGTCCGCCGCCTGATCGCCTCGGGCCTCCGTCACCGCAAGCGCACCTAGTAGCAGACCTTCGCCGCCGAAGCGGCACGTAGTACTAGATCTCGACGTCCACGTGGGTCTCGCCCTCGGCCGGCACCGAGCCGGGCAGCGGAGAGGTGTCGACGTACTTGATCTCGTAGCTGCGTTCGGCGAACTTCCAGCCGTCCGGCGTCCGCCGGTAGCGGTCGTGGTAGACGGCGTAGTTCGAGTACGACTGGCCGTCGTGGAAGCGGCCGAACTCGTAGATGTAGGCGCGGCCGGTCGCGGTGTCACCGTCGACCACGACCGAGCCCGGGTGCACGTTCTGGACGAAGTACTCCCAGACGCTCTTCATCCGGACGATGCCGGCCCGGATCTCGGCGCGGCTGGTGAACTCGACGGCGCCGGGGATCCGGAAGATGCCGTCCTCGGTGAACAGCTCGGCGAAACGGTCGTAGTCGTGCATCATCCCGGCATCGGTGAATTCGGCCGGCAGGGTGCCGATCTCGAACCGGTCGACGATGCTCTGCAAGTCGGTCATGGGTCGTCCTCTCATCGGGTCATCTGCTCGACGAGACGGCGGCCGGGAATGTGAGCCTCACATTTGGGGTCCGGGTTTCGTCGGAGAGGATGAGAGGGCATTCGCGGACGTTGGGAGTGGACAGGTGAGCACCGAAACCGGAGGCGACCAGAGTCTGGGCGCGATCATGAGTGAGCGGCGGCAGTTGATCAACGTCGCCTACCGGCTGCTCGGCTCGTTGGTGGACGCGGAGGACGTGGTACAGGAGACGTATGCGCGGTGGTACGCGATGTCGCCGGAGGAGCAGGAGGCGATCCAGTCGCCGGGTGCCTGGCTGACGACTGTTGCCAGCCGCATCTGTCTCGACCTGCTCGGGTCGGCCCGGGCCCGGCGCGAGAACTACGTGGGGGAATGGATTCCCGAGCCGCTGCCCGGGCGGACGGAATGGGTGAGCGGACGAACCGGTGGTGCGACGACCGACCCGGCCGACCGGATCACGCTCGACGAGTCGATCAACATGGCGTTCCTCGTAGTGCTCGAATCGATGACGCCGGCGGAGCGGGTCACCTTCGTCCTGCACGACGTCTTCCGCTACCCGTTCAAGGAGGTCGCCGAGATCGTCGGCCGGACGCCGGCGGCCTGCCGCCAGCTGGCCACCTCGGCCCGTCGCCGGGTTCGCGACGCCGAGGCGCCGGTGACCACGCCGGCCCAGAAGGCCGAGGTCGTCCGGGACTTCAAGCTGGCCTGGGAGGCCAAGGACATCAACGCCCTGATCGGGCTCCTCGACCCCGACGCGACGTCGATCGCCGACGGCGGCGGTCTGGTCCCGGCGTTCCTGGAGCCGATCCGGGGTGGCGAGGAGGTCGCGCGTCTGATGCTGGAGGTCGCCAGAAGGGTGCCTGTGCTTGGACTGGTCGAACGCACGGTCAACGGTCAGCCGGGCCTCGTCGCCCAGCAGAACGGTGTCACCGTCTCCGTCTTCGCCTTCGACGTCGTCGACGACCGGATCAAGCACCTGTGGATCATCCGGAACCCGGAGAAGCTGCGTCCCTGGACCGTATGACCAGAAGGCCCCCACAACAAAGTCTGTGGGGGCCTTCGTTCAGTCGAGCAGTTCGGTCACGGTGCCGGCGGCGACCGTGTGGCCGCCTTCGCGGACCGCGAAGCCGAGGCCGACGTCCATCGCCACCGGCTTCTCCAGCTCCACGCCGAGCTCGATCGTGTCGCCGGGCATCACCAGGGTGATCTCACCGAGGTCGATGCCGCCGGACACGTCCGTGGTACGGAAGTAGAACTGCGGCCGGTAGTCCGCGGCGAACGGCGTGTGCCGGCCACCCTCGGCGGTGGACAGCGCATGCAGTTGCGCCCGGAACTTGCGGTGCGGCCGCACGCTGCCCGGCAGTGCCACCACCTGGCCACGACGGACCTCGTCGCGCTTGACGCCACGCAGCAGTACGGCGGCGTTGTCGCCCGCCTCCGCGGACTCCAGCGACTTGCCGAACGTCTCCATCCCGATCGCCACGCTCGCGACGGTCGGGCCGAGACCCACCACCTCGATGGCGTCGCCGACCCGCAGCGACCCGCGCTCGACCGCACCGGTGACGACCGTGCCGCGGCCGCTGATGGTGAGCACGTTCTCGATCGGCATCAGGAACGGCTCGCCCAGCTCACGGTCCGGGACCGGCACGTAGTCGTCGACGGCGTCGAGCAGGTCGCCGACCGCCTTCATCCACTCGGGGTCGCCCTCGAGCGCACGCAGGCCGGACACCCGTACGACGGGTACTTCGTCGCCCGGGAAGCCGTACTCCGACAGCAACTCCCGGACCTCCAGCTCGACCAGGTCGAGCAGTTCGGGGTCGTCGACGGCGTCCGCCTTGTTCAGCGCGACCACCAGGTACGGCACACCGACGCGTTGTGCGAGCAGCACGTGCTCTCGCGTTTGCGGCATGGCGCCGTCCTGCGCCGACACGACCAGGATCGCGGCGTCCACCTGGGCGGCGCCGGTGATCATGTTCTTCACGTAGTCGGCGTGCCCGGGCATGTCGACGTGCGCGTAGTGCCGGTTGGCGGTCTCGTACTCCACGTGCGAGATGTTGATCGTGATCCCGCGCTGGACCTCCTCGGGCGCCCGGTCGATCCCGTCGAACGCGACGAACGAGTTGAGGTTCGGGTAGCGCTCGGCGAGCACCTTGGTGATCGCGGCGGTCAGCGTGGTCTTGCCATGGTCGACGTGCCCCATGGTGCCGATGTTGAGGTGCGGCTTGGTCCGCACGAACTGGCTCTTGGCCATGATGTGTGTTTTCCCTTGCTGGTCAGAGGATTCGACTGAGCCAGGACCCCCGGCCACACACCTTCGACACAGCAGTCGGTACTGCGGTGAAGGGGGCCGGTTTGCCGTGCCACCCTCCTCCGCGGGTCCTGCTTCAGCAGGAGGAGGGTCGGCTTCGCGCGCCGGTGAACAGATCCTCTGACGTCCACGCAGCAGCGCCCGTCAGGCAGACGCCTGACAGGTACGCAACAGAATCCACGCGGAACATGTCGATCACGGTAGAGCTCAACGCTGCCTCGGGCAACGGAATTCCCGGACCCTAACCGAGGCGCGGGACGACCAGTTCGGTGGCCGCAGCGAGGAGGGCGTCGTCGTACTTCGCGTCGGCTGTCGCGCGGCTGGACATGATCGCCAGGACGATCGGGGACCGGCCGGGGGGCCAGACGACGGCGATGTCGTTGCGGGTGCCGTAGCCGCCGCTGCCGGTCTTGTCGCCGACCTTCCAGTTCTTGGGGACGCCGGCCCGGATCAGGGTGTCGCCGGTGGTGTTGCGACGCATCCAGTCGATCAGCAAGGCACGCCTGGCGATGGGCAGTGCCTGGCCGAGGGTGTAGGCGCGCAGACTGGTCGCGATGGCGCGCGGCGTGGTGGTGTCACGGATGTCGCCGGGTGTGGCTTCGTTCAGGGTGGGTTCGGTGCGGTCGACGTGCGTCGTACGGTCTCCCAGGCGGTGCAGACGGGCCTGGAGGCCGGCCGGTCCGCCCAGCTCGCGGAAGAGCAGGTTGGCGGCGGTGTTGTCGCTGTAGCGGAGGGCGGCGTCGCAGATTTGGCGCAGAGTCATACCGGTCGCGACGTGCTTCTCCGTAATGGGGGAGTAGGTGACCAGGTCCGCCTCGGTGTAGCGGATCAGCTTGTCCAGGTTCCGGCCGTCGCTGAGCAGGGCTCCGACGGACAGGGCTTTGGAGGTCGACGCGTAGGCGAACCGCTCGTCGGCTCGGTAGGTGACTGTGCGACCGGTGCCGGTGTCCAGCGCGTACACGCCCAGCCGGGCGTCGTACTGCTTCTCCAAGGCGCTGAAGGGAGCCACCGCTGGGGTCGAGGTCGCCGGTGGCGCGCTGGGCGGAGAGACGGCTGTGGCAGCGGGCTCGGCACAGCTGGTGGCCAGGAGAAACAGCATGGAGATCGCTACGGCTCGACGCATGTGGTCAGAGGGTAGTGGTCTAGTTCAAGGCGAAGAGGCGCGTGTTGTCGGAGAAGATCGGGCGGCCGTCGGCGACCGTGACGGCCGGCTTGTCGCAGGTGACCTTCTTGGTGTCCGCGACCGAGGCCGCGGTCGGGCCGGCGACGATCGGGCGGGGCAGGATGCCGGTGGTGCCGACCAGGACGGGAGAGCAGGTGCCGTCGGGTTGCGGCATCAGCGTGACCACGCGGCCGTCTGGCAGCATCCCGAAGCCGTCCCGCGGGTACTGGGGCCGCTGCAGCTTCGGTGGCACCGGCAGGAGGTGGTGCCACTGCGTCGTACCGTCTGCTGGGCTCGATGCCGACACGTCGTAGTTCTGTACCTGGCCCGCCTCGTTGTTGGTGCGGCAGGTGACCAGGACGAGGGACGCGTGGGTCGCCGTCAACTGCGCGTCGCAGGACGACGCGCCGAGCCGCGGCCTCGGCGTACCGGGGACGGGTGAGGTCCACAGCACGCGGCCTTCGCCGACGTCCACTGCCCACTGGTAGAGCGTTCCGCCGGCCGCGCCCGTCCACACCAGCCCCGTGACCTCGCGGCTGTCCGGCACGGCGACCATGTCCCCGACCCAGGTCGTCGGGTCGAGTTCGGCGCTCAGCTCGAACCGGATGCCCAGATCGACCTCCCAGCGCTGCTTGCCGTCGGTCAGGTCGAGCCCGCGAACCACGGCGTGGTTGTCATCGCAGGCGTCGACCACGACGGCCTGGTCGGCCAGCAGCACGCCTTGCGTCACAGTGCACTGCAACCGGGTCCGCCAGTGAGTCGGGTTGCTGACGCCGTGCGCGACGACGTACTTGCCCTCTGCAACGAGTAGTTGGTTCGCGTCAACGGCCAGTGCCGTGCCGTCGGTGTGTACCTCGGTGAGCGGCTTACCGGTGCCTGCATCCAGTACGGCGTACGTGGGCAGGTCGATGCCGCTCGGTGCACGGTTACCGGCGTACGGGAGGTGTGCCGCCAGCGTCCGGCCGTCGCCGGAGACCAGGAGGCCACGGGACCCGCTGGAGGCGGCACCGTCGACGTCGGCGCGCGCGTAGCGCCACCTGATCTGCCCGGTGGTCGCGTCGGACATCACCACGCCGTCGGAGCGGAGCTCGGCGACACCGCCGGCCGTGCCCGCGATCGCACCGGTCGCTGGGACCTCACGACTCCAGGCGAGTTCACCATCGAGCTGGACCGGCAGTACGCCGGGCGGCACGGTCGTGGTGGTACTCACGGTGTTCGCTGTCTCGAGCCGGGCCTGAACGAACGGTTCGCCGGCCGACACGACGATCCAGGCCAGCAGGGAAGCGCAGACGAGGGTCACTCCAAGGCCTAGCGCACGCGGTGGCGCCAGAGCGTACGGCGGTGCGAGGCGGAGGCGGCGGGCCAGTGCGAGGAGTGCTCCGGCGAGTACCAGGGCGACGGAGGCGAGCATCAGGTACGGCCAGCGCTCGCTCATGGCAGCGCCCGGCTGTGCGGCGGGCCAGCGCCACCAGCACACGCCGATCGCGATCACACCCAGGCCGATCAACGCGAGAGCAGGAATGGTGACCAGCCGCGGTTGAACTCGTCGGTACCACGCGCAGGTGAGGGCGGCAGCTACCGCAGTACCGGCGATCGGTGCCCAGACCGGGAAGCCGGTGGACTCGTCCGCAGCGGCGGGCCAGTGTGCGGCAGCGCCGAGGCCGCGGCCGAGCAGGACAGAGGCTGCGACGATCACCCCGAGGGCGGCACCCAGGTAGATCATCGGGATCAGCCCGGAGATCGGACGGGCCGCCTTGGGCGCCCAGGTGGACAGCTCCCGGCTCAGGTTCGCCCTGGCGGCGGCTTCCCACCTCTCGTGGCCCCGGCTGGTCGCGTACAGCGCAGTACCGGCCAGGCCCTGCAGGAACGTCATCCGGCCGCGGGCGAAGTCCCGGTCGCCGATGTGCCCGTACTCCTCGCGGATCCCGGTCGCGTACTCGTCGTACCGGTCGGCGGGCAGGCTGAGGATGCGCAGGTCCGCGTCGCACAGGACCGCGCCGTTCGCGTCGTCGGGGTCGCAGTCGTGCTTGGCGGTGAGCCGGATCAGCCGGCCGATCTCGTCGACCTGCTCGGCCGGTACGCCGTACGCCGACAGCTCGAGCTCGGCCAGTTGCGCGGAGAGCTCTTCGTTCTCACCCGGTTCGGCCGTCGGATCGTAGATGGCGTCGTGGAACCAGGCCGCGAGCCGCACGGTCTCCGGGTCCTCGGCCAGGTCGGCGAGCTCGTCGACGGTTTCGAGCATCTCGGTCAGGTGCCGCTGGTCGTGGTAGTGCCGATGTTGCTCTGCGTAACGAGCCAGCAGATCATCGCCCAGCGGCTGCGCGTGCGGCAGCAGGCGATTCCACTGGTCGCGCAGGTCCATGGCTGGGAGTCTCGCACCCGGAACAGGCCTGTACCGACCGATCCGGGGCTCGGGGTTAGGGTCGTGGCCAAAGCGATATCGCCTCGTCACCAGACCGGTGCGGGAGCGTCGGATCCGCAGGTTTCTGCCGGGTGGAAGAGGAGCGCGCGATGCGATTCGGTCTGGTCGGTACCGGTCACTGGGCGCGGGTGACGCACGGGCCGGGGCTCCGCGCGGCCGAGGGCGTCGAGCTGGTCGGAGTGTGGGGCCGAAGCGCCGACAAGGCGTCACGCTTAGCGACCGAGCTGGGAGCGACCGGATACGACGACTACGCCGAGTTACTGGAGGTCGTGGATGCCGTCGCGTTCGCCGTACCGCCGAAGATCCAGGCGACGATGGCGCTCGAAGCCGCTGCCGTAGGCAAGCATCTGCTGCTGGACAAGCCGGTCGCGGACTCCCTCGACGACGCCCGGGCGCTGGCCGGCGAGGCGACCGCGGAAGGAATCGCGTCGGTGGTGTTCTTCACCGGCCGCTTCGCGCCGGAACTGCGGTCCTTCTTCGCCGAGGTCGAGGAGACCGGCGGCTGGCGCGGCGGCTGGTGCCGGATGCTCGCCTCCTTGGACGCCCCCGGCAACCCGTACGCCGAATCCGCGTGGCGCCGCGAGAAGCGAGGCGCCCTCTGGGACGTCGGCCCGCACGCGCTGTCCAACCTGACCGCGATGCTCGGCCCCATCGCCTCGCTGCAGGCCGTGGGCGGCGCAGGCGACCTGGTCCACCTCGTCGTCACCCATGAATCCGGCGCCACCAGCACCGCCAGTCTTTCCCTCAGCGCCCCGCCGAACGGTACAAGCTTCGAAACCGGCCTCTGGGGAGAATCCGGCACCACGCTCCTCCCGCGCGCCACGACGCCGGCTACCAACTCCCTGAGTCGTGCGGCCGAGGAACTGGTAGCCGCCGCCGAGTCCGGCGACTCGCACCCGGTGGACGTCGTCTTCGGCACCCACATCGTCGAACTCCTGGCCTCCGCCGAAGCCCAACTCCACTAGCCCAACATCTGCTCACGAACTTCGGTGCGTGGGGTGTCAGTGGAGGGCGATGACTGTGCCGTCGCCGGAGGTGAGGAGGAGGTTGCCCAGGGCTCGGGGAGCGCGGGTGCAGGTGATGCCTTCGGGGAGGCGGGACTGGCGGTAGCCGTTGCGGGTGATGATGTTGGCCACGCAACCCGTGCGCGCCTGGGCCAGGGAGATGACGCGGGCGTCGGCGGTGACGGCTACTCGGGTGCGGGGGTTGACTGGAGCCGTGCTCTGCCAGGCGGTTCGCCCGGTGGTGGTGTCGATCGCGGTGATGATCGTCTTGGTGTTGACCTGCGTGGCCGGCCCTGGGCAGTCGACCACGACCAGCAGGTTGCCGGCCGCGTTCAGCAGCGTGCGGCAGGCCCAGTTGCGGGGGACCAGCCAGCGCCACTTGGTGTCGCCGGTGCGCGGCTCGATGCCGACGAGCGCTGCCGGTACGTCGGAGTCGCCGCCGGGCTCGGCGACGACGACCAGGCCGCCCACCACGATCGGCCGGCGGTACATGTCCGCGGGCGACTTGGTCCACAGCTTCTTGCCGGTCTCGAGATCCAGCCCGCTCATCTCGTCCGGCCGGTCGCCGCAACTGTGCCCGAGGAAGGCGACGACGGTGTCCGCAGTCGCGACCGCGCCGATGTCCGTGCACCGGCCGGGCTCGAACGTCCAGCGCTCGTGCCCATCCGGATCGGTGCCGCGCAGCTTGTCCGAGCCCTTGCTGACTTCCTCGCCGGTCAGCAGCGGATCGGCCTGCTGGATCGAGTGGTCCCTGGTGTGACCTGGCCAGGCCGCCTTGCGCTTGCCGGTGTTCGCATCGAGCAGCAGGTAGCCGATGTCGGAGAACTCCGCGACCAGCAACTCACCGTTCCCCGTGGCGTAGATGTCCGGCTTCTCGTCCGAGTCGGAGCGGGAGTAGCGCCAGCGCAGTTCACCAGTCGCCGCATCGAGCATCTCGACCACACCGGTCTGCCGCGGGACGGCAATCCCGTACTTCGTACCGACGGCCTCCTCCGCGCCCGCGCCCGACAGGGCCCTGCTCACCCAAGCGACCGTCCCGTCCAGCGTGGACCGTGGGAACTCGCCGGCCGGGCGACGGCCGCCCTCCACTCGCTCGTTCGAATCCAGCACGTAGTTGCGTGCCAGTGGCTGCACGATCAACAGCAGCGCCAGAGCGATGACACCCGGTACCGCGAGCCAGGCCAACTGCTGCCCGAGGTTTCGCGAGGGCAAGAACCGTGCGGTCCTCGTGCGAAGCAGTGAGCCCACCAGCGCAGCACCAGCGGCCACTAGGAGCAGCAGCAATGCAGAGATGAGCAGCGGCACCCGCAACCCGACACCAAGCGCAGGGTTCGTCACCGGAACCTGCGCCCACGCCACCAGCAGCCCTGTCACTGCAACCGCCACTAGGGCGCCCGAGATGAGCCGAGCTCGCTGACTGCTGCTACGCGCGCAGCGGAACAACACAGGTGCGCTGAAGAAGGCAACCACAGCAAGGACAACCGGCGGCCAGCCGGCTTCGGATTCGAGAGCCGGAACTTGCCATGGCGCGCCGGCCGCGGCGATGGCGACTACTGCGGCGGCGATAGCGCCGAAGGTAGCCAGTGCCGCCAGAGCCGCTTGCTGCCAACCGCGCCAAGGAGCAGGGAGTTCACTGTCGAGCCCGGCGAGCTCTGCTTCCAGGTTGGCGCGAGCCGCAGCGCCCATTCGCTGCCGCGCCAACTGAGTCCGGTACAGATGACCGTCCAGGATTTCGCGGACCTCGTCGTACCGGCGTTCGGTGGCGGTTGCCCGGTCGCCGGCGTCGCGGCGTACTTCGGACGCGTGCGCGGCGTAGCGGCTGGGTGCAGTGGCGAGTGCCGCGTTGACGGCGTCCAGCAGGACGTCACCGTTCGCGTCGCGGCGAGGCGGAGCGTAGGAGTCCGTCGGCGGTGTGGACAGCGAGCCGGTCAGCCGGATCAGCCGGGCGACCTCGGCGATGCGGATCGGGTCCACGCCGTACGCCGGCAGGGTCTGCTCGGCCAGGCGCGCCGACGCCTCCGCGTCCTCCGCCGGGGCACCGCCCGGTTCGTGCACGGCCCGGTGGAACCAGGCGGCGAGCCGGACCGAGGTCGGGTCGGTGCTCAGCTGGATCAGCGAATCGAGCCCGGTCAGCACGGTTTCGAGGTACTGGTCGCGGTACGCGCGCCGGTTCCGGCCGAGATAGCGCGCGACCAGGTCGTCGGCCAACGCGGTCGAGCCAGGGATCAGCTCGTTCCACCGTTCGCGCAAGGCCACCACCGCCACAGTCTGCCAGTCCGCCCACACGCCCGCCGCTCGATCTGGGCACCATCGGCTTGCGGTTGCCGAACACCGGCCGAGATATGGGCCGGGACGGGCGGCTCAGCGAGGAGCGGCCAGGACGCCGGGGAGCAGGCCGGGGTACAGGCAGTCGAGGTCTTCGCGGCGCAGGCTGCTGATTCGCCGGGTGCCCTCGGTGTGGGTGCTGATGACGCCGGCCTCGCGCAGGATCCGCAGGTGGTGAGCCCGGGTCGACGGCGTCACCTGGAGGTCGATCTCGCCGCACGCGATGCCGTCCGGCAGGTCGGCGAGGAGCCGCACGATCTGCAGCCGGACCGGCTCGCCCAGGGCCTGCAGCACGTCCTCGATGCGAATCTCTTCGCGATCGGGCTGCGGCAGGGCTTTCGAGGTGCTCATGGCATCCATAGTACGACCACTATCGAAGTTCGACGAAGATCGTAGTACGATCAACGTCGAACTAACCATTTCCGTCGGAAGGTCCCTGATGTCCGCACGCATCTACCTGCTGGCCGCCGGTGCCTTCGCCGTCGGCACCAGCGCGTACGTCGTGTCCGGCGTGCTCCCCGCCGTCAGCTCCGAGCTGCACGTCTCACTCACCGCCGCCGGCCAGCTCGCGACGGCTTTCGCTCTCTCGTACGCCGTCGGCGCGCCGCTGTTGTCCACGTTGACGGGCCGCTGGGAGCGCCGCACGCTGCTGCTCGCCGCACTCCTCACTGCTGCGCTGGGCAACCTGATAGCCGCGCTGGCCACGGACTACTCGGTGCTGATCCTGGGCCGGGTCGTGGCCGCGTTCGGTGCTGCTGCCTACACGCCGGCTGCCACGTTGTTCGCCACCGGCTTCCTGCCGCCGGAGGAGCGGGGCCGCGCGGTTGCTGTGGTCTTCGGTGGGCTCACCTTCGCGCTCGTGCTGGGAGTACCGGCGGGCAGTCTGCTCGGTGGAAGTCTCGGCTACCGCGGGGTGTTCGGGCTGATCGCGGCAGTGGCCGTCCTGATCGCGCTGGCCGTCCAGACCGCGCTTCCCAAAGTCCAGGCGCCACCTGCCATCAGCTTGCGTGAACGGTTCGCGGGAGTGACCGACAGGCGCGTGCAGATCGTGCTGGCGATAACGGTGCTTTCGGTCCTCGCAACAATGAGCGTTTACATCTACGTCGTGCCGCTGCTGGCCAAGACTGCTCACCTGAAGGGCGGCATTGTCGGCGTGCTGCTGCTGGTCTACGGGCTCGGTGCTGTGGTCGGCAACCTGATCGGTGGCCGGGCAACGGACCGCTTCGGCAGTCTTCGGACACTGGGCGTGGTGCTGACCGGATTCACCGTGGTGATCGCGACACTGACGCTGACCGCGACCACGGTGGTCGGTGCGGGGATTGCCTTGTTCGTGTGGAGTCTCTTCACGTGGGCGTTCAACCCGCCGATCCAGAACCTCCTGCTGGAGCTGGGCTCCGGCGGTGGACTGCTGCTGGCGATGAACGCGTCGGCGATCTACCTGGGCGCCGGACTCTCGGCCGTGGTCGGCGGCCTGGTGATCAAGCTGGTCGGCGTACAGCTGCTACCGCCCATCGCAGCCGGGCTCGGCGTGATCGTGCTCGCTCTGCTGGCAGTACTGCGCCGCAACCCCGCACTGGAAGCGATCGAGCACCTGGAGCCGGTCGAGTCCGAAGAGCGCCTGTCAGTAGCCGTCGCCGACTGACCGACGACACCGCCGGCCTGCCTTAACACCTCGTTAGGGCAGGCTTGCGCCCATGCGTCCGCTGGCTGCCCTGCTCCTTGCCGTCTCCTGGGCGGT
Source organism: Kribbella voronezhensis (assembly GCF_004365175.1). Classification (NCBI taxonomy): domain Bacteria; kingdom Bacillati; phylum Actinomycetota; class Actinomycetes; order Propionibacteriales; family Kribbellaceae; genus Kribbella; species Kribbella voronezhensis. The sequence continues at coordinate 4,917,071 of NZ_SOCE01000001.1, forward strand.
TCCGCTGCCCGCGTCGGCCGAGCTCCCGAGGACCCAGTCCGCCACTCCGAGCGAAGTGGTCGAGGGATGGAAGAGCTCACCCGTGTACGTCGACCCGTCGCAGCGGTCGCTCGTTCCGGAGCAGGACTCTCAGCGCTTGGCTACCCGGATCGACGGGCAGACGCCGGCGATCCGGATCGCTGTGGTCCCTGCTGCGGCGCTGGCCGCGGGAGACCGTGACCAGGCGGCCAGGGCGTTCGTGGATCAGGTAGTGGATCTCCAGCAGGCCGACGGGATCTACCTGGTGGTGTTCGGCGGGGCGATCACCTGGGGGAGCGCGGTAGGGGTGGATACGCCGATCGCCGGGATACTCACCGACGAACTGGCGAAGCACAGCCGCTCGGACCCGGTGGGGACGCTGGAGGGCGTACTGGATCAGCTCGACGTTCCCAGCTCGTCCAAGGGAGCCCCGGGCCGGCTGTGGCCGGTGGGGATCGTGCTGGTGCTTCTGGTTGCCGGCGGGCTCGGCTTGCGCTGGTGGAAGCGGAGGCCGGGAAAGGATGAAGGCCCTGCGTTGTACCGGCCGTCGTACCAGGTGTTGCCCGACGAGGCGGACACGCTGGAGGAGCGGCAGAAGCTCGCCCTGGAGGACGTGACCCGGTTCGGCGAGGAACTGGACAGAGCCGACGTGCGTCTGGACGGCGTGGAGACAGCAGCGGACGTGCAGGCGGCGATGGACGCGTACGCCGACGCGGGCCGCGTGGTCGACAGCTTGCCGGACGACCAGCAGTTGCGCGCAGTACGAGCAACTGTCGAGTACGGACGCTGGCGGCTGGCTTGTGCTCAAGCCCGGCTCGCCGGTACGCCGGCGCCGCCGCGGCGCGCTGCCTGCTTCTTCGATCCGGCGCACGGCACCTCCGTGACCGACTGGATGTACACGCCACCGGGCGGTAAGGCCCGGGAGATCCCTGTCTGTGCTGCCTGCCAGAACCGCCTCGCTGGAGGAACACGATGACCCGCTACCTTCGCCTGCTCGGCACGCTCGCGCTGGTCGCCGCGCCTGTGCTCGCTGCGTCGCCGGCCCACGCCGCCACCCCGACACCGACACCCAAGCCGAGCAAGCCGCCGACCAGCCGGCCGACGTACAAGTACACGCAGCCTCGCTACACACCGCCGGACATCGAGGGCGACCGCCAGCGCGCGCAGGCTGCCGCGGAGACCTACATGAACGGCGTCGCCGCCAAGTTGGGTGATCCAGGCATCTGGGTCGACCCGGCGGTGACCCGGCTCAGCTCCTCGGAGGTGGTCGAGCTGAACCGCGCAGTGAGGTCTGCAGCGGCACCGATGCGGATCGCGGTCATCCCGGCATCGGCGATCGACACCGCCTACAAGAGCACCTATAGCTACAGCTCGCGGGTCCGGCTCGCCTGGACCGGCGAAGAGATCGCGAGCCAGCTGTACGACCGGGTCGGCGTGGAGGGCGTGTACGCCGTACTGGTCGATGCGAGCTCGGAGGCGAAGGGTCGCGGGTTCCACGCCGTGCAGCACGCCGACAAGGGACCGACGTACCACGTGGGGGACGCGGTCGACGAGGCGGTCGACTGCTGTGCGCCGGACTACGACGCCATCCTCACCAGGTTCATCCAGCGTGCGCAGCTGATCGACAAGCCGTTCTACATCGACGCCGCCCCGTACGCCGGAGGCGTGGCCGGCCTGGCGGTGCTGTGGTGGGGCGGTACCACCCTGAGCGCTCGCCGCGCCCGCAGGTCGGACGAGAAGCAGCACCTGGAGGTCGCGGTACCGGTCCTCAACGAGGAGATCATCGGGCTCTCACAGCAGGTGTCAGCGCTACCGGCCACCTCCGACCCCCAGCAGGCGAAGCTTTCCCAGGAAGTGCTCGATGCCGTGGAGAAGGCCCGGCATCGGCTCGACGAGGCCAAAGGTGACGACGACACCGCGGCTGTAGCCACACTGCTCGGCTCCGCGCGGTACGGCTTGGTCTGTCTGGCTGCGGTGCGCGCAGGCAAGCCGATCCCCGAGCCGACGCCGCCCTGCTTCTTCGATCCCCGCCACGGGCCCAGTACTACGGCCGTGGAGTGGGCACCCGAAGGCGGTACGGACCGGGAGGTGCGGGTGTGCGCCGCATGCGCTGCGAAGGTCGCGGCCAAGCAGGAGCCCGACATCCGGATGGTGACGCTCAGGGACAGGCCACGGCCCTACTGGACGCTCGGCGAGGAGCTGGCGTCGTACATGGACGGCTACTGGACTATGGGCGACGGCACGCGCTGGTGGTTCCCGGACCAGGACGCCCGCCGGGCCGGAGAGGCGATGCGATCCCGCTGGGGCTCCCGTCGCCCCGGTGCTCGCCTGAGTCGCTTCTCCGACGACCTCAGTACTGCGATGTCCAGCCGCTCGTCCTCGTCGAGCTGGAGCAGCTCGGACGACGACGACAACGACAGCGGCAGCAGCTGGAGCTCCGGATCGTCCCGGCGCCGGCACTCCTACTCGTCCCGTACCCGCTCCAGCGGCGGCGGCTCGTCCCGGCGCTCCTCCCGCCGCTCCGGCGGCTCCCGCGGCTTCTGACCTCAGCGCAGTACGTCGGGCAGGTCGTCGGTGTGCAGGATCGCGAGTGAGGTGACCGCACGGGTCAGGCAGACGTAGAGGCGGCGGAGGCCGGTTCGCTCGTCGGCCTCACCGGCCACGATGCCTGCCGGTTCCACCAGAACCACGTGGTCGAACTCGAGACCCTTCGCAAGCCCGGCCGGTACGACGTCCACGTGCGCCTCGACGTCGTCCTCTTCGCCGAGCACGCTGAAGCTGATTCCCTTGTCCTGCAAGGCTTTCCGGGCTGCGGGGACCAGTGCGTCCGGAACGATCACGCCGATCGACCCGGGCCGTTCGGTGATCTCCTGCAGGGTCTCGACGGCGGCGGCCAGACTGTCCGGCACCTGGGTGATGGCGAGCTCCCCGCGGGCGCGTCGTACAGCGGTCGGTGGCGTCAGGTGCGGCGCGATCTGCGGCAGCAGCCGCGCGGCGTACTCGATCACCTGGCCGGGCACGCGGAAGCCGGCCGTGAGCTCCTCGGTGTGCGCGCCGCTCTTGCCGAGATGCTTCAGCGCCTCGTCCCAGGACGGCGTCGCCCACGGTGTCGTGCCCTGCGCGATGTCGCCGAGCACGGTCATCGAACCGGTCGAGCACCGCCGCCCGACAGCCCGCAACTGCATCGCCGACAAGTCCTGCGCCTCGTCCAGTACGACGTGGCCGAGGCTGGGCGTCCGATCCACCAGGTCAGCGAGCTCGTCGATCAGGGTGGCGTCGGCAACAGACCACTTCGCGGCGCCCGCCGACCGGGGCGCCTTGTCCCACAACAGGAGCGCCTGCTCGTCCTCGGTCAGGATCCCGTCGGCGTGCTCGGCCAGCAACTCGGCGTCCGTGAACAACCGGAACAGCAGCTTCGCCGGATCGACGGCCGGCCAGAGCGCATCGGCGTACAGCTTGACCGGCCGGCTCCGCGCTACCGAGTCCTGGACGCGATCGTCCGGCGAATCACCGCCGGTTTCCATCCGGAGCAGTACTGCGTGCGCCAGCCGCTGCGGCAACATCGCCCGGCCGGCGCCGTACCGGATCCCTCGGGTGCGGAGCTCGTTCACCAGTTCCTCGGCCTCGTACGCCGGTACGCGCCAACGGTGCGATCCCCGCGGTACGACCAGCGCCTCCTTCGGCAGTTGCACCTGCGACCACACTGCCCGGCGCAGCACCTCCGCCATCCGCGCGTCACCCTTGAGGATGTCGACCGGTGCGGGTCCCGGCCCTGCGATCTTGACCCGCGCGACCAGCTCCTCGACGGTCGTCTGCTTCGCCTCGATCTCGCCCAGCGCGGGCAGCACGTCGCCGATGTACCGCAGGAAGCTCGCGTTCGGCCCGACCACCAGGACGCCGGCCCGGCTCAACTGGTCGCGGTACGCATAGAGCAGGTACGCCGCGCGGTGCAGCCCGACGGCCGTCTTCCCCGTTCCGGGCGCACCCTGGACGCAGATCGTCTCGTCCACCCCGGCCCGGACGATGACGTCCTGCTCCGGCTGGATCGTCGCCACGATGTCGCGCATCGGGCCGGACCGCGGCCGCTCGATCTCCGCGTCGAGGATGTCGCTGTGTTCGCCGACCGGTGCGGAGGTGGTCAGGTCCTCGTCCTCGAAGGCGGTCATCTCGCCGTGGGTGAAGCCGAACCGGCGGCGGATCCCGACGCCCATCGGCTCGGTCCGGCTGGCCCGGTAGAACGGCACCGAGATCTCGGCGCGCCAGTCGACCACCAGCGGCTCGCCCTGCTCGTCGTTCACGTGCCGGCGGCCGATGTGGAAGGTTTCCTCGGTGGGTTCGAGGTAATCCAGCCGGCCGAAGAACAGCGGTACCTCGGGATCGTCCTCGAGTTCCTGCATCCGGCGGAAGATCGCCGCTTTGAGGAACTCGGCGTTCACCGGGTCCGCGCTGTAGATCTTCAGCGAGCCGGTCTTCTCCCGCATCAGCGCGAGCGCCGCGCGGGAGGTCCGCAGGTAGTCCTTCTCGGCCTGCAGGGTGGACGGCGTCGGGTCGGGATGCTGCGTGGGGTCGGAAGGCGCGGGCTCGGGATGCGTGGGGTCGGGATCAGGGGGCACGACAAGACCTCCGCAAAGCGGTCGACGGTCGGGGAAGCCCCGCTACGTTACTTGAGCGCGGGCTCCGGGGCGACCGAATTATCCGCGGACCTGTCGACGGTCTTGTAGCTGCGCAGTCCGGGCCGGAGCAGCAGCGGCAGGCTGATACCGATCAGCAGCAGGGCGACGATGCCGTCCAGCCAGTAGTGGTTCGCTGTCACGACCACCACCGAGAACGTGATGATCGGGTGGGCGAGCCACAGCCAGCGCCACTTGGACCGGGTGATCAGGATCATCGAGAGCGCGATCAGGGCGGCCCAGCCGACGTGCAGGCTCGGCATCGCGGCGAACTGGTTCGCGACGCCGCCGGAGTTCTCGGGTCCGTAGACGGACTGGCCGAACTTGAGGCCGGTGTCGACGAAGCCGGGCATCATCCGCGGCGGTGCCAGCGGGAACAGGATGTGGCCGATCAGTGCCAGCCCGGTAACGGAGACCATCGTCCAGCGGACCAGCGGGTAGGCCTTCGGCCGCCAGATGGACAGCCAGAGCAGGACCGCACCGGTCAACGGGGCGTGCACCGACGCGTAGTACAGGTTTGCTCCCTGGACCAGTTGGGGGAGCTGGAGGGCGGCGTGCTGGATCGCTGCCTCGTCCGGGAGATGCAACCAGTGCTGCACGGAGAGCACTTCGCGGGCATGGCCGAAGGCCGAGCCGGTATGTTTTCCGGCGAACTGCCGACCCGCGCTGTAGACCAGGAACATGGTGGCGAGCAGGACTGCTTCCCGCACCACCCGCCAGACCACCGGCCCCGCCCCGGTGGAGCTGCGCGCCCGTTCCCCAGTCAGATCCACCCGCTCGAGTGCCTGTGTCCCCATACGTCTCGACGGTACCGGTCGAAGTCTCGGGATTCGCTCAGGTTGAACCCTGATGTTGCCCTGGGCAATCCCCGAACCACCCTCTGTGACCGAACCGTCACCCCCATTCAGCTGATCGGCGACCTGTCCCAATCTGGGCCAACCCCGGCAACGGCGGTCGCATTCCCGGGCGACTGACTCGAAGATCACAGTTGACAAATAACGCACCGCAGGTCTGTTGTCAGTCTGCCCGATACCGAGGGCTTCGCGCAGCCGGTTTTATCCCTTCATCGCCCCGGTCAGAACGCCCTCCCCTCTCGCCTTCCTTTCCTTCATCCTTTGACAGCTCCGGTCAGAACGCCTTTGGCGAAGTGTCTTTGCAGGAACGGGTAGACCAGCAGGATCGGCACGATCGAGATCACCAGGATGGCCATCTGGATCGAGGCCTGGGGTGGGAGCAGTTCGGTGCCCAGGTCCGCACTGCCGAGTTGGGTGTCGTTGATGACGTACGTCCGCAGTACCAGTTGCAACGGCCACAGCTTGCTGTCGTTGAGATACAGCAGGGCACCGAAGAACGCGTTCCAGTAGCTGACCGCGTAGAACAGGCCGATCACCGACAGCACCGCCTTCGACAACGGCAGCACGATGTAGCCGAAGGTCTTCAGTTCGCCGGCACCGTCGATCCGGGCGCTCTCGGTGATCTCACCGGGCAGGTTCGAGAAGAACGCCCGCAGCACGATCACGTTGAACGCGCTGACCATCGTCGGCACGATCAGCGCCCAGAGACTGTCCAGCAGCCCGGCCCCTTTGACCACCAGGTACATCGGGATGATGCCCGGCGAGAACAGCATGCTGAACAGGACGATCAGCAAGATCGGTCGCCCCGCCGAGAAGCCCGGCCGGGACAGGGCGTAGGCGAGCAGGCACGAGACCGTGAGACTCAGCAGCGTCCCGATCACGGTGACGAAGATGCTCACGAACAGTGCCCTGGTCACCACTCCGCCGGCGAACAACGACTTGTACGCCGCGAAGTTGACCGAGTCGGGCAACAGGACGAGGCCGCCCGACTCGTTGATCTGCTTGTTCGGCGCCACGCTGGTCGAGATCACGCCGACGAACGGAAGGATCACGACCGCACAGAACACCAGTAGAACCACGCCTTTGAAGGCCCGCATCGGCCACGACGGCACCGGCACGCCCTGAACGATTCGCCGTGTCATCGGCTGTACACCCCCTGCTCCCCGAAGATGTGCGCCACCTTGTTGGCGGCCAGCACGAGGACGACGCCGACGAGGCCCTTCACCAGGCCGACCGCGGCCGCGACTCCCCAGGCGCCACCGAGCACACCGTTGTTGTAGACGTAGGTGTCCAGTACTTCGCTGACGTCGCGCCCGACGGCCTGTTGCTGCAGGATGATCTGCTCGAACCCGACGGTCAGCGAGTCGCCCAGCTTCAGGATGAACAGCAAGATGATGATCCCGCGCAGCCCGGGCATGGTCACGTGCCACACCTGCCGCATCCGGCTCGCGCCGTCCACGCTGGCCGCTTCGTACAGCTGAGAGTCGATCTGCGAAAGCGCGGCCAGGAACAGGATCGTCGCCCAGCCGGTGTCCTTCCAGATCACCTGCGAGGTGACCAGGACACGGAACAGTTCGGAGTTCCCGATGATGTCCAGTGTCGCCAGGTCGTGCGCCCGCAGGTAGTTGTTCAGCAGTCCGCTGCCGCCCAGCATCTGCTGGAACAACGCGACCACGATCACCCAGGACATGAAATGCGGCAGGTACAGGATGCTCTGCACGATCCGCTTGATCCGCTCCGAGAACAGCGAGTTCAGCAGCAACGCCAGCAGGATCGGCGCCGGAAACACCAGGATCGCCTGCAGACCGGTCAGGATCAGCGTGTTCTTCAGTGCCTGCAGGAACGCAGGGTCGCCGTTGAAGATCACCGCGAAGTTGTCCCAGCCGGACCAGTCGCTGCCGCCGATGCCGAGGAACGGCTGGTAGTCCTTGAACGCGATCACGTTGCCGAGCAGCGGCAGGTAGTGGAACGCAAGGATCAGCGCAGTACCGGGCAGAGCGAACAGCAGCAGCACCCGGTCGCGGAGTAGCCGGCGACCGAGGCTGAGCTGCTGGGCCGGGTGGGGCTTGGTGCGCTGCAGCATCTGGCTAGCGCCCCGCCGCGTCGGCGTACGCCTGCTGCAGTTCCCCGCGCATCTTCTCGCCGCCCTGCGACAGCCAGTCCTTGACCGCGGAGGCCCACTCGGAGACGGGCTTCTTGCCCTGCATGATCTGGTTCTCCACGTCGGTCATCACTTTGACCAATCGCGGCCCGTCCTTGGACACGGTCTCGGAGTAGAGCCCGTACGACGCGTCGTACACCAACCGCGACGCAAGCTTCTCCTGAATCGCGTGTTGCTTACGCGGTACGTCGGGTTTGCCGGCCATGTACAGCGCGAGGGTGGAGTCGGCGACGTACTGCAGTCCGATCCCGGTCTCCACCACACCAGTCTTGGTCGGCACCGGATCCGTTCCCTGCAAGGCGTAATGGCGACCCGCTACGCCGTACTTGCGGAACAGATACTCCTCCGTACCGAAGGGTGCGGCCATCCAGTTGGCCACCTTCAGCAGGGTCTCGACCGAGTGCTTGCTGTCCTTGCGGAACGCCGTGATGTTGTTCAGGGCCGCGCCCATCCACGGCCTGCCCTGACTCGGCACGTCGAGCATGTTGACCGAGAAGGCGTCGCCGGCGGTGTTGTCGGCGTAGTACTGGTTCCAGGCGACGAAGCTGTCGATGTCGAACGCGGCGATGCCACCGTTGAACCATTGCTTGCGCTGGCTGGCCTGGGCACTGAAGGAGTCCGGGTTGATGACGCCGGCCGCGACCATCTTGCGGCCGGCCTCCAGAGCGTCGGCGCCCTGCTCGGCCTCGTAGAACGAGGTGAACTTGCCGCCTTCTTCCTTCCACTGGTTCGGGATGCCGAGCAGTTGGCGCAGGTACGAGATCGGCGGCCTGGTCCATGCCCACCGGTTCTGCTTCGCCGCGGTCAGCTCCTTGGCGAGGTCGAGGAACTCCTCGAAATCCTTCGGGGCGGGGTCCTTGATGCCCTTGGCTGCCAGCAGATCCTCGCGGTACAGCGGCAACGTCGTCCGCGACATCCCGCGCGGAACCGGTACGGCGTAGATGCCGCCGTTGTACACGCAGCCCTTCCAGTACTCGGTGGGAATGTTCGCGAGGAACGGGTATTTCTTGACCGCGTCGCCGGAGAGCTGATCGGTCAGGTCCAGGCACTTGGCCTTCAGCAGTGCGGGAATCTGCGGCGTGGTCGGCGGCAGGTTGATGATGTCGGGAAGGTCGCCGCCGGCGACCCGCGTCGCGAGCTTGTTCGGGTACTCGTCGTTCGACGCCATGCTGATCTGCAGTTCGGAACCGAGGCGTTCGTTGACCGCCTGCCAGAACTGGTTGCTGTCCGCGGCGGGCGGGATCGCGCCCGGGATGTTCGTCATGAAGCTGATCGGCTGACCGTCGCCGGGCTTCTCGGTGATCGCCTTGAGCGGGTTCGCGGGGTACTTCAGGAAGCCGTCGAGCACCACATCGGTGCCGGGCAGATCGGGCGTCACCCCGGTGAAGCGGACGTAGGTCGGGAGCTTGACCGCGAGATTGGCGGCGGCCTGGTTCTTCTTGTCCGACGCGCAGCCGCTGAGCAACGGCGTACCGGTCACCGCGACCGCCGCGGCGGCCAGGCCCCCACCGAGGAGTGTTCTTCTGCTGAGTCGCTGCATGAGGCCTCATTTCCGGGCGATTGAGAGTGCGGCCTCACCATGACATAGTACGTCCTATGTCATCAAGCCTCAGTCCTCCGGAAGTCGTCTTCGACCCGGTCGGCAGCCGCTATCACACGTTCCGCATCCCGGCCGTCACGATGCGTGGCGATTGGCTGTTCGCCTTCTGCGAGGGCCGGCTGCACTCCGCTGCGGACGCGGGCGAGATCGAGGTCGTACTGCGGCGCTCCGGTGACGGCGGGCGGACCTGGTTGCCGTTGCGGGTGGTGTCGGCAGCGGCCGGGAAGACCTGCGGGAACCCGGTGCCGATCGTCGATCCGGCGAGTGGCGACCTGGTGCTGGTCACGGTGCAGAACGGGGCCGATGAGCTCGAGCATCTTGTTGCCCTGGGCACTGATGTTGAGGACGGGCGACGGGTCTACGTGCAGCGCAGTATCGATGACGGGGCTTCGTGGAGTGCTCCTTCGGAAATCACTGCGCAGGTGAAGCCTCGCGATTGGGGTTGGTACGCGACCGGCCCGTGCCACGGGATCGCCTTGACCGCTGGGCCTTACGCCGGGCGGCTGGTCGTACCGGCGAACCACTCCTTCGTGCCGGCCGACGTCGGCGATCTGGACTCAGCAGCTACGGCGCGGTTGAACGGCGGGCATTGCATCTTCAGCGATGACGGCGGCCGGACCTGGGCACTTGGATTCGTCGATCGCAACGACGGTGGCGTGGTGAATGCGAACGAGACAGCCGTTGCGGAGTTGGGCGACGGGCGACTCTATTTCACGGCGCGGAATCATCGGGGGACCGGACCGGCGCGGGTGCACGCGTACTCGTCCGACGGTGGCGCCACGCTTGAATCGCCGTACGAAGGAATCGCTGAGATCACCGCTCCCGGGATTCAGGGGAGTGTGCTTCGGGTGGGGGACCGGCTGTTGTTGTCGACGCCGGCGCATCCGGAGATCCGGCGCGAGTTGACCGTGTTCGTCAGCACCGACTCGGGGGCGACCTGGCGGCCGGGTTTCGTCGTCCATCCGGGGATGGCCGGCTACTCCGATCTGGTGCCGCTGCCCGATGGGCGGGTCGGGCTGTTCTACGAGGCGGGCGAGACGTCCTCGTTCGCGACGCTCCGTTTTGTCACCTTCGATCCTCGGGAGATCCTTTGAGCACCTCTGCCTCCGCTGTTCGCCTGAGTGGTGTGGTACCGCCGCTCGTCACGCCGCTGACTGCCTCGTACGACGTCGACACCGCCTCGCTGGTCCGGCTGGTCTCGCATCAGCTGGCCGGTGGAGTTTCCGGCGTCTTCGTGCTCGGGACCTCTGGTGAAGGGACATTTCTGACCGACGAGCAACGGCGTACGGTGCTGGAGGTGGTGGTCGGCGAGGTCGCCGGGCAGGTACCGGTTCTGGCGGGGGCGATCGATACGTCGACCGCGCGAGCGGGCGCGCATGTCGTGGCTGCTTTGAAGGCGGGAGTGGATGGTGTTGTCGCGACCGCGCCGTTTTATGCGGCGACGCATCCGGCGGAGATCTCACTGCATTTCGAGCGGCTGGCTTCGGTGGCGGACGGCGTACCGCTGTATGCGTACGACATTCCGCCGCGAATCGGTGGGACCAAGCTGCCTTCTTCGCTGCTGATCTCACTGGGGGAGCGTGGGGTGATCGCGGGAGTCAAGGACTCGAGTGGGCAGGAGACGAGTTTGCGGCGGCTGGTGCTGGATCGCGCCGCGGCCGGTCTCGATGGGTTTGCGGTGATGACGGGGTCGGAGTTGACGGTCGATTCGGCCTTGGGCTTCGGGGTCGACGGGGTGGTGCCTGGGCTGGGGAACGTGGATCCGGCGGGATATGTGCGGATCTTCGACGCCGTTGCCGCTGGGGATTTTGCCGCCGCGCGGTCGGAGCAGAACCGGCTGTTCCGGTTGTTCGAGGTCGTCGACGTGGCCGACCGCGGGCGGATGGGGGCGAGCTCGGCGGCGTTGGGTGCGTTCAAGGCGGCGCTGTTCTTGCTCGGAGTCATCGAATGCCCGCTCACGGCGTACCCGTCGATCCCGCTGGACGACGACGAGATCGCGAGGATCGGCTCGCTGCTGGCCCGGGCCGGACTGCTGTGAGCGCTCCCGGTCAGTAGACTGGCCGATCTCGACGAAGGGGGCCGGCGTGACAACGGGTGGGCTCGGCCGCGCACGCGGCGCCGCTGGGAACCAGAGCTTCATCCGCGACCAGATGAAATCGTTCATCCTGGAACGCGGACTGAAAGCCGGCGACCCGCTGCCCAACGAGCAGGAGCTGATGGCGCAACTCGGCGTCGGCCGGCATCCGTTGCGCGAGGCAATGAAAGCGCTGCAGGCGGTCGGCATCATCGAGATCCGGCACGGCTACGGGACGTACGTCGGCCAGGTAACGCTCGAGGCGCTGGAGGACGGGCTCGCCTTCCGGATGTCCCAGTCGATGGCCGGCGACCTGCGCGACGTACAGAACGTCCTGGAGGTCCGCCAAGCCATCGAAGTCGGCCTGGCGGACGAGGTGGTCGCCCATTTCAGCGCCGCCGGCTTCGACTCGCTCGAGCCGATCGTCGCGCGGATGGAGGAGAAGGCGGCCGCCGGTGAGTATTTCCCCGACGAGGACTGGGCCTTCCACCAGGCGCTCTACGAGCCGCTCGGCAACGCCCTCGTCATCGACCTCCTCAGCGTCTTCTGGCGAACCTTCGCCCAGGTCGACGCTCGGCTTCCAGGTGCCCGCTACACCCCCGCCGACGCGGCCGGTTGGCACCGAGACCTCCTCAACACTTTGAAAACCGGTCGGCCCGAAGCGTTCGCACGGTCGATGAAGCACCACTTCGTAGGCATCCACACCCGCCTCGACCCCTGACCCACGCACCTCCTGCGTCGGCGCTCCCGCCCGCCCTGGGTCGCGGCTCCTGCGTCGCCACTCGGTGACTGCACCCACGCACCTCCTGCGTCGGCGCTCCCGCCCGCCCTGGTTCGCGGCTCCTGCGTCGCCACTCGGTGAGAGCGGTCGTTCGCTGCCTGGTGGACTTGGGGTGACGCGGTGGGTGTGTGGCCCACGCAACCTCCTAGGTCGGTGTTCCCACCCATCCGGTTCGCGGCTACTACGTCGCCGCTCGATGACCACCGGCATGGTCCAGGCACTGGCCGGCTGGTGAGCCCGAAGCCTGGCGGTCTACTTCGTCGCAGAATTCATCCGGCTCGGCCCGTGGCCGTCTGCACCAGATTGGCGACCACGACATGGTGGTCGCCCAACCTGGCTGCTGTGTCGAGCGCCGACGCAGGAGGTGCGTAGGTGACGTATCGGTCCGGTTCGCGACGTCGACCTGGTGCTCGCCCGACGTGGCCGTTGTTATAGAGCGGCGACGGAGGAGCCGCGATCAGGGGTGGGTGGGAGCGCCGACGCAGGAGGTGCGTGGGTGACGCGTCGGTCCGGTTCGCGATCCCGACGTGGTGGCCGCCCGACGTGGCCGTTGTTATCGAGCGGCGACGGAGGAGCCGCGAACCGGGGTGGGCGGGAGCGCCGACGCAGGAGGTGCGTGGGGACAGGCGCTTCGTAGTACCGGAAAGCGTTCAGGCGAACAGGTTTTCGGCGTCGACGATGGTGTAGGCGTAGCCCTGTTCGGCGAGGAAGCGTTGGCGGTGGGCGGCGAACTCGGCGTCGACGGTGTCTCGGGCGACGATGGAGTAGAAGCGCGCGGTGCGGCCGTCACCCTTCGGGCGTAGTACTCGACCGAGCCGCTGCGCCTCCTCCTGACGCGAACCGAAAGTGCCGGAGACCTGTACGGCGACCGACGCCTCGGGCAGGTCGATCGAGAAGTTGGCGACCTTGCTGACGACGAGCATGTTGATCTCGCCGGTGCGGAACGCCTGGAACAACCGCTGGCGCTCCTTGACGGTCGTCTCGCCCTTGATCACCGGGCATTCGAGGCGTTCGCCGAGCTCGTCGAGTTGGTCGATGTACTGCCCGATCACCAGCATCGGTTCGCCCTTGTGGTGCTCGGCGATTCGCCGTACGAGCCGTGACTTGGCCGGGGTCGACGCGGCCAGCCGATACCGGTCCTCGGGCTCGGCGGTCGCGTACACGAATCGCTCGGTCTGCTCGAGATCAACTCGTACTTCGACGCAGTCGGCCGGTGCGATCCAGCCCTGCGCCTCGATGTCCTTCCACGGCGCGTCGTACCGCTTGGGCCCGATGAGCGAGAAGACGTCACCCTCGCGGCCGTCTTCGCGGACCAGCGTCGCGGTCAGTCCGATCCGGCGCCGGGTCTGCAGATCGGCGGTCATCCGGAAGATCGGGGCCGGCAGCAGGTGCACCTCGTCGTACACGATCAGGCCCCAGTCGCGCGCGTCCAGCAGTTCGAGGTGCGTGTAAACACCCTTCCGCCGGGTCGTCATCACCTGGTACGTCGCGATCGTGACCGGCCGGATCTCCTTGCGCGCACCGGAGTACTCGCCGATCTCGTCCTCGGTCAGCGTGGTCCGCTTGAGCAGCTCTTCCTTCCACTGCCGGGCGGACACGGTGTTGGTGACCAGGATCAGCGTGGTCGCGGACGCCTGTGCCATCGCGGCCGCGCCGACGATCGTCTTGCCGGCGCCACAGGGCAGTACGACGACGCCCGAGCCGCCGTGCCAGAACGCGTCGGTCGCCTGCTGCTGGTACGGACGGAGGTCCCAGCCATCTTTGACCAGGTCGATCTTGTGCGCCTCGCCGTCGACGTAACCGGCGAGGTCCTCGGCCGGCCAACCGAGTTTCAGCAAGGTCTGCTTCAGGTGTCCGCGCTCGGACGGGTGGACGATCACCATGTCGTCGTCGATCCGCGCGCCGAGCAGCGGCTTGATCTTGGCGCTGCGCAACACCTCTTCGAGCACAGGCCGGTCAGTGGTGATCAGCACCAGCCCGTGCTCGGGGTGCTTCTCCAGCCGCAGCCGCCCGTAGCGGTCCAGTGTCTCGGCGATGTCGACCAGCAGCGAGTGCGGCACCGGGTAGCGGCTGTAGCGAAGCAGTACGTCGATCACCTGCTCGGCGTCGTGCCCCGCGGCCCGGGCGTTCCACAGCCCCAGCGGAGTCAACCGGTAGGTGTGCACGTGCTCCGGAGCGCGTTCCAACTCCGAGAACGGCGCGATCGCCTTACGGCAGTCGGTCGCATCCGGATGGGCGGTCTCCAACAACAGCGTCTTGTCGGACTGCACGATCAACGGCCCGTCGGTCACTACACATCCCCTGTCACCAGCCTTCAGGCGAAGTACTCCGCCCGACCCTCCATTGTGCCTCCTCCCACCAAACACCCCGGGCGACGCCGGCCGGCAGGCGGGCGCCGCGGGGGTGCAGCCGGGGCACCGGGGCGTGGGAGACGTTGTTACTCCGGCACCGGGCGGGCGGCGGCTATGCGGTGGAGGGCGTAGGTGCGGGGCTGGTCGGCGCCGTCGTCGTACGCGGTGAGCCAGCCGTCGGCTACTCGGACCGGTTCGACGATGCGTTCGGCCGCGTTGCCGTTGTGGTCCACGTAGGAGATCCACGTGGGCCTGCCCGCTTCGGCGGCCTCGGCGAGGACGCCGATGGTTTCGGCGGGCGCGGTGGCGTCGCCCGAGGTGTGTTCGGCCGGGCGCTCCGCCGCGACCCGGTCACCCGCGCGAACGCGTTCGATGACCGCCTTCACCTGCTCCTCGCTCAAATCGATCGTGCTGTCCGCGAAGTCCCGGCTCGTACGCCGACGCGGTGGCTGGCCTCGGCGGTTACCCGCGGACGTCACGTGCACCACCCCGTCGAACGACTCGCCCAGTGGAGCGAGCCCGGCTTCGCGCAGACGCGAGAGCACCATGTCCGGCGGCGACGGCGAGACGACCACGGTGGGCGCGAGGCGGCGGAACCGGATGCCCGGCAGGTTGGAGCTGAGCAACTGGGTGAGCACCGACTCGTCGTCGCAGCGCAAGTACGTCGACGCCGCACCGATCCGCAGTACGCCGTGGCGGCGGGCGACGTCGTCGATGAGGTAGCTCAGCGGCTGCGGCACCGGCGTACGCGAGTGCTCCACCAACCAGGAGTGCAACTGCTCGGCAGTGCGCCCGAGGTCGAAGGCGCGCCGGATCGAGCTCTCACTGAACCGGTAGACGCCACCACCGCCGTGCGACTCGGCGTCGGCCATCACCACAAGGTCCTCTTGTACTGCGCGCACCAGCGGCCCTGGTGCCACAGCAGTGAGGTCCGCCTGCAGCAGTACCTCCGACACCGGCGCCGGAACCAGCGGCTGAATAGCAACAGCCAGATCCTCGGCAGCAGGCTCCTCGCCGAGCAGCACCCGAGCATGCGAAGCCAACGCGCCTAGACCGGTCAGCCCGAGCAAAGCCGCCTCGGTGATGGTCCAGTCGACCAAGTCGTCCCGGAACTGACCACCGCGACGCGGGCGATGCCAGGCGACCCAGGTGACCACAGACTCGACTGCAGGCGCAGTACCGGCTCCTGCTTCCGCCAGTGCCTGCAACGTGAGCTGTCTGACCTCCGGCGCCAGCAAGCGCTCCAGGTCCGGCGCGAGCGCGTTGACCAACCGCTCACGCGCAGCAGCGGTCGCTCCGCCGCTGTCACGCCTACCGATCAGACCGATCGCCCGTAGCCCGCTGTGCCAGGCCAGCACTAGCTGGGCCCACCGATGCGCAGTGTCGAGCTCCAGCCAGTCGTCGTACGACGAAGTCGGCAACCAGAGCTCTCCCGTACCGACCTCAGCAGCAGCAACCAGCCCAGCGGCGTACGCGATCTCCAGTACGGCGCCCGCCGCCTGCTCGTCGGCACCGATCTTGGTGGCGAGGCTCCGAAGCTCCCGTACGCCGATGCCGCCCGTCCGCAGTACGGCAGGGGGATCGGTGCCCAGCTGCTCAAGTGCACCGTCGACAAGGCGAACCAGGTCGAGAGCCGCACCAGCCGCAGCGCGGTCAGCGATAGTCGCAGACACCTGCTTGCCACCAAGCGGCGGCGGCGTCGGCCTCGTGGACGCCAGGACGCGCCCACCGCGCAGGTGCAGCCCGATCTGCCGCGGCAGCACGACGGTGTTGGCATCCTTCGGTACTACGAGTCCGCGGGCGAGCAACTGCTCCACGGGCGTCTTGGCGGAGGCGATCGTGACAGGCCGCTCGGCCTTCTCCACCGAACCGGTCGGCGGACCCCAGGTGAGCTTGTCGAGCACCTCGCGCGCCTCGGGGCCGGCCTCCTCGATCAGCTTGTCCAGGTCACCGAAGTGCCGGGTGGTGATCGGACCCAGGCCGGCCGGCGTCGGCCCGAGGAGCTCGTGTACCGCGCGGATCGGACGCAGGTCGTCCTCGTTGCCCCAGACCAGGGCCAGGGCCAGCAGCTCGGTCACCCGCGGCTGCACGACCTCCACCGGCTGGTCGACGCCCGCAGCGAGCGCCTGCAGGTCCACCGGCTCAGGCAGTGCCGACAGTGCTTCCAGCAGATCGACACTGAACTCGTCGAGCCGGTTGATAGCTCTCGCCGCCGAAGCGTTGCTGGTCGCGCGGGCAGCGAGCTGACTGGTGTCGGCCGGGATGGGCGTAGCCAGGTCGGGCCGGTTCTGAAGCAGCTGGCCGAGGGCAGCATCGTCCCAACCGCGTAAAGCCTCGGCGAGGGTACGTGGGCGGGTCCGCTCGGTATTGCTCATCCCTCCAACGGTACGGCCCCGCACCCAGCATCCACGACCCGCAGCCCGACTCTTGTCACGCTGATGACGTCACCGGCGCAAGTGGTCACTCGCCGTCGGGTACTTCGGCGGCGCCGGCGTGGCCGATGCGGCGGAAGCCGATGCGCTCGTAGACAGCCGCCACCGCGTCCGATTCGGCCGACAGCAGGAGCAGCGTGATGCCCATGGCGAAGGCATGCTCGGCCAGGCAGCTGGTGACGGCGGCTCCGAAGCCCTGCCGCCGCATCGCGGGCAGCGTGGCGACGCCGACGATCTCACTGGCCTTGCCGACCGGCTGGTGCACGCCACTGGCGACCAGGCCGTCCGCGGTGGCAGCACCGGCGGTGACGGAGTACCCGGCCTGGGCACGGTCGAGCAGGAACTTGAGCATCTCAGGCGAGATCTCGGCGGCCTTGGCGTCCCTGTCCTCGATGCCGCCCCTGCCGACCGCCGTACCGGGGTCGCCGAAGGCAACGTTGGCGACGGCGCGAGCTTCTTGTAGTACGGACTCGACCGCGGGCAGGATCGTGCAGTTCGCGTCAGCCGTCGCGGGCTTGAAGTTGGCCTGCTCGAGCACGAGCAGCGGGTGCTCGGTGACCTCCAGGCCGGCGGCGGCCGCGGCGGCACTGAGCGATGGGCAGGTCTCCACGACCCACTCCAGGTTCAGCGGGAGGTCCAGCTCGGTGCAGCGCTTCCGCAGCGTCTCCAGGTCGGCCGCCTCGATGGTCCGCTCGGCACCAGGCCGCGGACGCGCGTAGTACGGCCAGGGACTTGTACTACGGAACAGCGTGAAGGGGCCGACCTCCTCGGGCGTGGCACCGGACAGCGGCGCGGCGTGCAGGTAGTCGTCGACCTCGTTCAGCAAGCTCATCCCCGGAGAGTCCCAGCCCAGCGGGCCACCGGCAACCCAAATTTGCCGCGCTTTACAGAGTCCGTAGCAATGGCACACTGGCGGGCATGGACTCTGGGATCACTGTGGTGGGCACCGGGCAGGTCACTGCGCCGGCCGACGTACTCCGTCTGACGCTGAGCGTGGGACACGACGCCAAGGACGTGGCGGCCGCCGTCGCGCAGGTCGCCGAGCGGACCGACGCGGTGAGCGCCGCGCTGCACGATCAGGGTGTCGCCGAGAAGGACATCCACACGAGCTCGGTGAACGTCTACCCGCAGTACGCGGATTCGATGCAGATCGCCGGGTACCGCGCGTCGCACTCGATGACGGTCTCGACGACCGACCTGACCGGGTTCGGCCGGCTGCTGAACGCCGCGGTGGGTGCTGTGGGCAACGATCTGGGGCTGGACGGGCTGCAGTTCGACGTCGCCGACAAGGCGCCGCTGGTGGAGCAGGCGCGCGAGCTCGCCTTCGCCCAGGCCCGGCAGAAGGCGGATCACCTGGCCGGGCTGACCGGGCAGACGATCGGATCCATCACCGCGGTCGCCGAGACCTACGGTCATGTACCGATCCGGGCGATGGCCGCCGCCGGGAAGGCCGTCCCGCTCGGGTTCGACGCGGAAATGGCCGTCACACCGGGCGAGCAGACCATCGAGGTCTCGCTCGAGGTGCGCTGGTCCTGGGGCTGATCCTGGACTGATCTGTCTCAAAATCAGACCGGATCCCCTTTTGTTCCCGGCTTCGGACACACTTCTCCCATGTACGCACCGGCCCCGCTCCGACGGCAACTGAACCGATCAGGTCTGTTGCTGCTCGGTCCCGCCTTCGTGGCAGCGGTCGCGTATGTGGACCCGGGGAACTTCGCGACCAACATCGCCGCGGGCGCGACATACGGGTATCTGCTCTGCTGGGTCGTCGTCGGGGCGAACCTGATGGCCGTGCTGGTGCAGTATCTGGCCGCCAAGGCGAGTATCGCGACCGGCCGCACGCTGCCCCAGCTGTGCCGGGAGCACTTCCGGAAGTCGACCTCCACCGGGTTGTGGGCGCAGGCCGAGCTGGTGGCGGTCGCGACCGATCTGGCCGAGGTGGTCGGCGGCGCGATCGCGCTGAATCTGCTGTTCGGAGTCCCGTTGTTGCTGGGCGGTGCGATCACCGGTGCCGTCTCCTTCGGGTTGCTGATCTACCAGTCCAAGCGCGGCCAGCGGCCGTTCGAGGCCGCGATCATCGGGTTGCTGGCCGTCGTACTGGTCGGATTCGTGGTGTCCACGATCCAGTCGCACCCGTCCGGATCGGGGATCGTCGGGGGCCTCGTGCCACGCCTGGACGGCACGCAGTCGCTGGTGCTCGCGGCCGGAATGCTCGGTGCGACGGTGATGCCGCACGCGATCTGGTTGCACGGGGCCCTGGTCACCGACCGGCACTGGAAATCGATCCGGTCCGCCTCGGGCAGGCAGCGCGTACTGCGCGCGACGCGGCTCGACGTCGCGGTGGCGATGGCGCTGGCCGGTGCGGTCAACCTGGCCATGGTCGTGGTCGCCGCCGCCGCGTTGAAGGGCAGTGGAGCCGATTCGCTCGACGCGGCGCACACCGCCATCGGGGACCGGATCGGCAGCCTGCCGGCCCTGTTGTTCGCGTTGGCCTTGCTGGCCAGCGGGTTCGCCTCGTCCTCGGTGGGCACGTATGCCGGCTCGGTCATCCTGGACGGGTTCTGGCAGCGGCACGTCCCGCTGGCCGCGCGCCGGCTGGGGACGTTGCTCCCGGCCCTGATCATCCTGGCCATCGGCATCGACCCGAGCCGCGCGCTGGTGGTTTCGCAGGTCGTGCTGAGCTTCGGTATCCCGTGTGCCCTGTGGCCGCTGGTCCGGTTGACCGCCTCCCGGCGCGTCATGGGCGACCTTGTCAACCGCTGGCCGACTACTCTCACGGCATGCCTGGTAGCAACCGCCGTCACGGCCCTCAACGTCGTACTGATCGTGCTGACGCTGCGAGGGTGAGTTCCGCATGACCGCGACGTACGCGGTCAGCGACATCCACGGCCACCCCGAGAAGCTGACCGAGGCACTCACCGCGGCCGGCCTGATCGACGCCGAGGGCAACTGGGCGGACCACGACGTCCGGCTGTGGTTCCTCGGTGACTTCTTCGACCGCGGCCCCGACGGCGTCGGCGTACTCGCGCTGGTCCGCCGGCTGGCGGACCAGGCGGCGGCCGGCACCGGCGAGATCCGGGTCCTGCTCGGCAACCACGAGATCCTCGCGCTCGGGATGCGCAAGTTCGGCGACACCTTCGTACCGCACGACGGACTCACCTCGCGCAGCTTCGAACGCAGCTGGGCGCTGAACGGCGGCCAGGACCGCGACCAGGAACTGCTCACCGACGACGACGTGGCCTGGCTGATCGAGCAGCCGATGGTCGGCCTCGACGCCGACCACCTGCTGCTGCACTCCGACACCGAGGAGTACCTCGAGTGGGGTGACTCGATCGACGAGATCAACCAGGCGGCCTGGGCGGACCTGCACAGCGACGACATCACCGTCTGGTGGGAGGTCTGGCGCCGGATGACATCGCGGTACGCCTTCCGCGGCGAGACCGGCCCGGCGGTCGCGGCCGACCTGCTGAACCGCCTGGGCGGCCGCCGGATCGTCCACGGTCACAGCATCGTGGCCGACCAGCTCGGCATCGACCCGGCGTACCTGACCGGTCCCTTGCTGTACGCCGACGGCCTCGCCCTCGGTATCGACGGCGGCATCTTCGACGGCGGCCCCTGCCTGCTGATCAAGCTCCTCCCGGTCTGAGCCGGCCCGAGAAGCTCGTGCGAGGGGGAATGCGATGGTGGCCGGAGGGGTTGTCGAAACCTGAAGAGTCGATCTTTGGGAGCTGAGACTATGTCTGACAAGCCGGTGAAGGTTCCGGGGCCGGATCACCCGATCACTGTCGAGAAGAACCCCGACCGCGTGGTCGTGAAGGTCGCCGGGCAGATCGTGGCCGACACCCGCGACGCCCTGTCGCTGCAAGAAGCGGACTACCCGGCCGTGCAGTACGTCCCGCGCAAGGACGTCGACCTGACGCAGCTGGAGCGCACCGACCACGAGAGCTACTGCCCCTACAAGGGCGACGCGTCGTACTACAGCATCATCCCGGGCGGCGAGAAGACGGTGAACGCCGTCTGGACGTACGAGAACCCGTACGCCCCCGTCGCCGAGATCAAGGATCACCTGGCGTTCTACCCCGACCGGGTCGACTCCATCGAGATCCTGGCCGACTGAGCCCGGCCGGTCGCCCGGCGCGTTGGGGTTGTCGGGCGACCGATGGGGAGTGACGATGGCGGCATGAGCCAGCCTTCGTATGCGTCCGGGGTGTCCGAGGTTCCGCTGCTGGGCGAGACGATCGGGCAGAACCTCCGGCGAACGGTCGCGACGTACGGCGACCGGGAGGCGATGGTGGAGGTCGCCAGCGGACGACGGTGGACGTACGCCGAGTTCGGGGCCGACGTCGACGAGTTCGCCCGGGGGCTGATGGCCCGGGGGATCGCGAAGGGCGACCGGGTCGGGATCTGGGCCCCGAACTGCGCGGAGTGGACGATCACGCAGTACGCGACGGCGGCGATCGGCGCGATCCTGGTGAACATCAACCCGGCGTACCGGACCCATGAGCTGGCGTATGCGCTGAACCAGTCCGGTGTGAAGCTGCTGATCTCCGCGACCGAGTTCAAGACCAGCGAGTACCGCAAGATGATCGAGGAGGTCCGGCCGGACTGCACGGCGCTCGAGGACGTCGTCTACATCGGTACGCCGGACTGGGCCGCGGTGGTCGAGGCGGCGGGCCGTGTGACCGCCGAGCAGTTGGACGAGCGCGCGGAGCAGCTCAGCTTCGACGACGCGATCAACATCCAGTACACCTCGGGGACCACCGGCTTTCCCAAGGGCGCCACGCTGTCCCACCACAACATCCTGAACAACGGGTACTTCGTCACCGAGACGATCGCCTTCGGTCCGGACGACCGGCTGTGCATCCCGGTGCCCTTCTACCACTGCTTCGGCATGGTGATGGGTAATCTCGGCTGCACCACCCACGGTGCCTGCATGGTCATTCCGGCGCCGGCCTTCGATCCGGCGGCGACCCTCAAGGCCGTGCAGGACGAGCGCTGCACCGGCCTGTACGGCGTACCGACGATGTTCATCGCCGAACTGGGCCTGCCCGACTTCGCGTCGTACGACCTGAGCTCGCTGCGGACCGGCGTGATGGCGGGCTCGCCGTGTCCGGTCGAGGTGATGAAGCGCTGTGTGGCCGACATGCACATGGCCGAGGTGGCGATCTGTTACGGGATGACCGAGACCTCGCCGGTGTCGACCCAGACCCGGCGCGACGACGACCTGGATCGCCGTACGTCGACCGTCGGCCGGGTGATGCCGCATGTCGAGGTGAAGCTGGTCGACCCGGTGACCGGGCTGGTCGTACCGCGCGGTGAGCCGGGGGAGCTGTGCACGCGTGGGTACTCCGTGATGCTCGGCTACTGGGACGAGCCCGGGAAGACCGCCGAGGCGATCGACCAGGCCCGCTGGATGCACACCGGGGATCTCGCGGTGATGCGCGACGACGGCTACGTGAACATCGTCGGACGGATCAAGGACATGGTGATCCGCGGCGGCGAGAACGTGTACCCGCGGGAGATCGAGGAGTTCCTGTACACCCATCCCGACATCGCCGACGTCCAGGTGATCGGCGTACCGGACGAGAAGTACGGCGAGGAGCTCTGCGCGTGGATCAAACTTCGCCCGGGCGCCGACGAACTGGACGCCGCCGGACTGCGCTCCTTCGCCACCGGCAAGCTCGCGCAGTACAAGATCCCGCGCTACGTCCTGCTCGTCGACGACTTCCCGATGACCGTCACCGGCAAGATCCGCAAGGTCGAGATGCGCGAGAAGTCGATCGCCCTGCTCGGACTGCAACCGCCAGCGCCGACAAGCTGAAGGTTGCCCCAAGCAAACAAACCGCAGTCCAGCCGCCGGCGGCGTACAGCGCGGTCGAGGAGATCGCGCCGAGCCCGCTGCCGATCGAGTAGAACACCATGTAGCCGCCGATCAGCCGGCTGCCGGCATCGGGGCGCAGGCCGTAGATCATGCTCTGGCTGCTGACATGCACAGCCTGGACCGCGAGATCCAGCAGGATCGCGCCGATCGCCAACGCCCACAGGAAATCCGACGTGAAGGCGAGCGGGAGCCAACTCGCCGTCAACAGAACCAGGGCCACCCAGGTGGTGGTGCTGCCGCGGCCTCGATCGTTGAGGCGACCGGCTGGTCCGGCGGCCAGAGCACCAGCAGCGCCAACAAGCCCGAACGCTCCGATCGCCGTGTGTGAGAGTTCGTACGGCGGTGCGCTCAGCGGGAGCGCGATCGAACTCCACAGGGTGCTGAACGCGGCGAAGACGAGCAACGCGAGGACCGCGCGGGTGCGGAACAGCGGCTCGTCCGTCCAGAGCGTCATGGTGGAGCGCAGCAGTTCGTAGTACGAGAGATTCGCCTTGTTCTGTGGGGTTGTGCGGAACAAGATCAGTGCGATGAGCAGGCTCAGGATGCCGGCGGCGAGATAGACCGATCGCCAGCCGGCGAGGTCGGCGAGCATTCCGGAGACGGTGCGGGCCAGCAGGATGCCGATCACGATGCCGCTGGTGACAGCGCCGACCACTCGGCCGACTTCAGCGGGGCGGCTGAGGGAGGCGGCGAACGCCACCAGGGATTGGGTGACCACCGCGAGAAGTCCGATCGCGGCCAGGCCGAGCAGCAGGACGGCCGCTCCCGGGGCGGTGGCTACCACCAGCAAAGCGGTTGCCAAGAGCAAGAACTGGAGCCGGATGAGCCGGCGGCGGTCGACGAGATCGCCGAGCGGAACCAGGAAGAAGAGGCCGAGCCCGTAGCCGAGTTGTGTGATCGTGACGAACAGGCCGACCCGGCTGGGCGGGATGCCGAGCTCGGTCCCCATCGTCACGACCAGGGGCTGGGCGACGTACACGGTGGCGACGGCCACGCCGGCCGCGAGCGCGAGGAACAGCCGTCTGCTTGGTTGCATGTTGCTACCATATGAGCGATGGTAGCATGATGCAACCAGGAGGTGGAGATGGTCGAGCGGACCAGGTTCGATACGGCGGAGTGCCCGGTGGCGCGCTCCGTCGATGCGGTCGGCGACTGGTGGTCGCTGCTGATCGTGCGGGACGCCTTCGACGGCAGTCGCCGGTTCGGTGAGTTCCAGCGCAGCCTCGGCGTGGCCAAGAACATCCTGTCCGCACGGCTGAAGGCCCTGGTGGACCAAGGCATCCTGCAGGTGAGTCCGGTGGGCGCCTACAACGAGTACGTGCTGACGGCGAAGGGCGAGGCGCTCTTCCCGGTCATCGTCGCGCTGCGGCAATGGGGTGAGGCCTTCGCCTTCGAGGCCGGTGAACCGCACTCGGAGCTGCTCGATCGACGGGATGGCAAGCCGCTTCGCCCCCTGGAGATCCACGCCGCCGACGGCCGCATCGTGACGCCCGAGGCAACCGTCGTACGCAAAGTCGGCTTCGAGGAAGACTGAGGTTCGCAGGAGCCGGCGAATTCATCGTCGCCTCTTGACTGCGCCGGGTCAGCGGACCGCGGCCAGGGCGGCGGAGTCTTCGGCGCCGAAGACGTCCTCCAGTTTCTCGGGGGAGTAGTCGAGGTCGATGCCGGCGACATCCGCGCCGAGGGCCGACTCGATGGCGCCGAGGCGGCGGGTCGCGCGGTCGCCGGCGTACGTCATCAGTGCGGTCGGGTCGATCTCCGGGGGAATCTCCGGCGAGTTCTCCAGCGCCCACTGGATCTGGACGAGGGCGTGCGGGAGCAGTTCCTCCATCGTGTCGGTGACGACCTTCCAGTTGGCCTCGTCGGCGGCGACGTGGCGCCGGCAGGTGAACGTGCCCCAGGCCATATGGCGTCGTTCGTCGTCACCGATGCGGCGGATCAGTTCCTGCATGCCGGGCAGGACTCCGCGGCCGGTGCACAGCAGGTTCCACGAGTGGTAGCCGGTGAGAGCCAGAGTTCCTTCTACTACGTGGTTGTAGGTGACCGAGGCGCGTACCTGGTTCGCCGGTGACGGATCGTCGGCGAGGGATTTGAGTGCCACCGGCAACGCTTCGTAGAAGATCGCGCGGTAGCCGGGGTTGTTCTCGACGTACCGGTGCAGGTCCTCGGTGACGCCGACCGCGTCGAGCCACATCCGGAAGACCGCGGTGTGCTTGGCCTCCTCGAAGCAGAACTGGGTCAGGTACATCTCGTCCCCGAACCGGCCCTCCGCGGCCATCGCCTGCAGGAACGGCTGCAGGTCCTCGGTGACGGCTTCCTCGCCGGCGATGAACTGCGCGCACAGCATCATCGCGTTGTCCCGCTCGTTGTCGGTGAAGTTCTCCCAGTCCTTGGCGTCCAGGCTGAAGTCGATGTCGCGAGGATTCCAGAACTTGCGATTCCCCTTGTCGAAAAGGCGGAGCGGCAGGGCGTCCCAGTTCAACCCGCCCGCCTGCAACGAGCTGAAACCCTGCCGGTGAAGAGGATTCGTCATCAATACTCCTGCTGTTGGCGAAGTGGAAGTGTTCAGCTGTTGCTGCTGAGGAAGGGGCCGAGGACCCGGGCTACCTGGTCGGCGACGACGGTTGGTGGCGGGCCGGGGTTGACGATGTGGCTGAGGACGACGCGCAGGGCGATGTCGACGCAGGTGCTCGCGTCGTCGGGAGCGATCTCGGGCCAGTGCTCGCGGACGTGCGCGTCCAGTCGCTGGTGGCTCAACTCGAGCACCTGCTGGCCGCGGGTGGTGAGGACCTGACTGGCCTGGTCCGAGCCGGGGGCGGTGAGCGCGGCCTTCACGAGCGGGTTGTCGGAGGCAAGCACCAGCGCACGTTCGACCGCGGCGCGGAGCCCGTCGATCGGGTCGGCATGGTCGGCGAGCGCGGCGTTCACATCGACCAGGAACCGCTCGGTCTCGCGCGCCGCGACCGCCTGCAGCACGCCCCACTTGTCACCGAACTCGTTGTAGACCGTCTGCCGCGAGACCCCGGTCCGCCGCCCGACGTCGGCCATCCGCAACCCGTCGTACCCGCCGGTGACGATCGCGTCGTACGCCGCGTCGAGCAACTCCTCGCGCAACCGCCGCTTGGTCCGCGCGCCAAAGGAATCCATGCACTCAGGGTTTACATCTAGGGCCCTGATGTCAAGACCTCGGACATCATGGCCAAAGATGTCAAACCGCCGGCCGGAACCGGGGGTGGAATACCCGGAGGACCGGGCGTGGTCGAGGACGTAGGGTTGGGGACGTGTCAACCGCCGAGATTCAGCCCACCCCTGCCGCCACGCCAGGCGAGGCCGACGTGCCGGAACTGGTGGTCGGTTTCGATCTGGACATGACGCTGATCGACTCCCGGCCCGGGATCCAGGCCGTCTGGGACCTGCTGGCGGCCGAGACCGGCGTCCCGATCGACACCGACCTGGTGGTGAGCCGTCTCGGGCCGCCGCTGACCTGGGAGATGGCGAACTGGTTCCCGCAGGACCAGGTCGAGGCGATGGTCGCGCGGTACCGCGAGCACTACCCGTCGTACGCGATCACCGGGAGCCTGCCGTTGCCGGGGGTGCCCGAGGCGCTGGCCGCAGTGCGGGCTCTGCGTGGGCGCACGATGGTGGTCTCGGCGAAGTACGCGCCGAGCGTGACGCTGCACTTGGAGCACCTGGGGCTGGACGTCGACGAGCCTGTCGGCGATCTGCACGGCGCCGAGAAGGGCACCGCGCTGCGTGAGCACCAGGCCACGATCTATGTCGGCGATCACACCGCCGACATCGACGGAGCCCGGGCTGCCGGCGCGGTCGCGGTGAGCGTTGCCACCGGTCCGTTCTCGGCGGACGAGCTGCGCGCGTACGGCGCTGACGTAGTACTCAACGATCTGACCGAGTTCCCCGCCTGGCTGGACGCCTATGTGCTGGAGCAGCGGCTGGAAGCGTTGATGACGAGGCTGGCCAAGTACGAGAGCCTCGTGGTCGCCTTCTCCGGCGGCGCCGACTCGGCGTTCCTGCTGGCGGCCGCGGCTCGCGCGATCGGCCCGGCCAACGTGGTGGCGGCCACGGCGGTGTCGCCGAGTCTGCCGGTCGCGGAGCTCGAGCCCGCGGCCCACTTCGCCGACTCGCTCGGCGTACGGCATGTGACTCCGCACACCCACGAGATGGACCGCGAGGGCTATCAGGCGAACGCCGGCGACCGCTGCTACTTCTGCAAGGCCGAGCTGGTCGAGACGCTGCAGCCGATCGCGGACGAGTTCGGCATCGACGCGATCGCCACCGGGACCAACGCCGACGACGCGATCGCCGGCTTCCGGCCGGGGATCCGCGCTGCCTTCGAGCGCGGCGCGATCACGCCGTTGCGCGATGCACGGTTGACCAAGGCGCAGATCCGGGCGGCCTCGCGCAGCTGGGGCCTGGAGACGTCGGACAAGCCGGCCGCGGCCTGCCTGTCCAGCCGGATCGCCTACGGCATC
Source organism: Kribbella voronezhensis (assembly GCF_004365175.1). Classification (NCBI taxonomy): domain Bacteria; kingdom Bacillati; phylum Actinomycetota; class Actinomycetes; order Propionibacteriales; family Kribbellaceae; genus Kribbella; species Kribbella voronezhensis. The sequence continues at coordinate 4,944,383 of NZ_SOCE01000001.1, forward strand.
CGGATCACTCCCAACCTGCTCGTCCGGGTCGACCGGGCCGAGCAGGCGGTCCGCGACCTGCTCACGCCGTACGGCGTGCAGAACGTGCGGGTCCGCGATCTGGGGGAGTCCGCGAGCATCGAGATCGACGCCGACCTGCTCGGCCGGGTGGACCACGCGCCGCTGATCGACGCGGTCCGCGCGGAAGGTTTCGCGGCGGCGGCCGTCGATTCGCGGGGCTTCCGCTCCGGCTCGATGAACGAGCGGCTGGCCGATCCGGACCGCTATCGCTGAAGGACGACCGCCGCGGGGCATTGCGAGACCGGTTAGTGCGGAATCGTTGCCTCATCAGGTAGTTTCCCGGAGGCGCTGATGCCCGGGTTCACGTACGCTGGGTAACCGGCCCGGGCAGCCCGTCCCGGTCACCTTTCCGTCCTGTTCCGACGATTGACATCGAAGAGGTTCCCGTGCCTGTTGGCAAGGTCAAGTGGTATGACTCCGAGAAGGGGTTCGGCTTCCTCAGCAAGGAGGAAGGCGGGGATGTCTACGTCCGTGCCGAGGCGCTGCCGGCCGGAGTGACCAACCTCAAGCCGGGGCAGAAGGTCGAGTTCGGCGTCGTCGAGGGCCGCAAGGGTGAGCAGGCGCTGCAGGTGCGGCTGATCGACCCGCCGCCGTCCGTGGCGAAGGCGATGCGCCCGAAGCCGGAGGAGATGCAGTTGGTGATCGAGGACCTGATCAAGCTCCTCGACAACATCGGCGAGGGCTACCGCCGCGGCCGCCACCCCGACGCCAAGGCCGCCCGCGGCGTCGCCACCGTCCTGCGCGGAGTAGCCGACAAACTCGACATCTGACCCGTACGGCGATCCGCCGCTGCCCGTGCCGGTCAGGTGCGGGCAGCGCTGCGGTCGATCAGGGCCTGGATGCCGTCGAGCACCGCGGTCAGGCCGAACTTGAAGTCGTCGGGGTCGTCGCCGGAGTCGGCCCGTTCGATGCCGGCCGCGACCGTGGCGGCGATCATCGGGAACCGTTCCAGGGTGGCCAGCATCATCAGCCGCCGCCCGTACAGCTGGTCGTTCTCCTCCCTCGTCCGATCCGGCCGGGCGAACATCTCGGCGGTCAGCTGAGCTGCCCCGCGCACATAGATGTTGACCAGCACCATCGACGAGAGCTTTTCCCCCGCGCTGAGCGGCGTACCTTCGAAGACCCGCAGCCCCGCCTCCATCCACTCGAACTGCTTGGGTGACAGCGGCGGCTCGAACAGCGGCACCTGCAGAATCCACGGATGCCGGTGGATCGCCTCCCGCACCAGCATCGCCCACTGCGTGATCCCGGCCCGCCAGCCCAGCTCCGGCGCGATCGGCCCCGGTACGCCGAACGCCTCGTCGATCATCACCGTGTACAGCTCGTCCTTGGAATCGACGTACCGGTAGAGCGACATCGTGGTGAAGCCGACCTCGGCCGCCACCTTCGCCATCGAAACCGCGCCGAGCCCCGCGGCGTCGGCGATCCTGACGCCGGCCGCACCGATGTCGCTGATGTGCAGCGTCGGCTTCGGCCCTGGCCGCGCCGGCCCCTCGATACCCCACATCAACTGCAGGGCTCGCGGGAGTCCCTCCGCGGTCTTGTCCATCACTCGCTCCTCCGGTCGGCATGGCCAGAACTTCTCTGGATCTTATCTGTTTACAGCATAGACAGATACGCGCTATGGTCTGCGTACGGCGCACACAGTGTGCGTCATACACAGATAGCGGAGGGGTTCTTATGAGCACACCGGAGCGGGCCGGACGCAAGGAATGGATCGCGCTCGGCGTCCTCGCCCTGCCGTTGCTGCTGGTCTCGATGGACGTGTCGGTCCTGTACTTCGCAGTTCCCTTCATCTCCTCCGACCTGGGCGTCTCGGCGACCCAGCAGCTGTGGATCTTCGACATCTACGGCTTCGTGCTGGCCGGCCTGCTGATCACGATGGGCTCGCTCGGCGACCGGATCGGCCGGCGCAAACTGCTGATCTTCGGCGCGGTCGCGTTCGGCCTCGCCTCGGTCGCGGCGGCGTACTCGCAGAGCCCCGAGCAACTGATCGCGGCGCGGGCGGTACTGGGGATCGGGGGCGCGACCTTGATGCCGTCGACGCTGGCGCTGATCCGGAACATGTTCCACGACGCGGGCCAGCGGAGTAAGGCGATCGCGTTCTGGAGCGCGATCATGATGGGCGGCATCTCGCTCGGTCCGGTGCTCGGCGGCTTCCTGCTCGAGCACTTCTGGTGGGGCTCGGTCTTCCTGATCAACACCCCGGCGATGCTGCTGCTCCTCGTGCTGGCGCCGGTCCTGCTGCCCGAGTTCAAGGCGCCGGTTCGTGGACGCTTCGACCTGTTCAGCTCGGTGCTCTCCTTGGCGTCCGTGCTGCCGGCGATCTGGGGGATCAAGGAACTCGCCGCGAACGGCATCGAGACCCTGCCGATCGTCAGCATCGTGGCCGGCCTGATCGTCGGCGTCGGCTTCATCCAGCGGCAACGTACTGCGGACCACCCGATGATCGAGCTGGCTATGTTCCGCAACCGGGCCTTCAGTGGAGCGCTCGCCGCGAACACGATCGGGACACTGGCGCTGGTCGGCAACGCGGTCTTCATGACGCAGTACCTGCAGTTGGTGCTCGGGATGAGCCCGCTCAAGGCTGCACTGTGGTCGCTGGTGCCGTCGGTCGCGGTCGGTGCGGCTGCCCCGGTCGGTAACGTGCTGGCGCAGAAGATCGACCGGGCCTATGTGCTGGGGATCGGCTTCGTCGTGGCGGCCGTCGGGTTCGGCGTACTGACTCAGATGCACGTGGACTCGTCGCTCGTGGTTCTCCTGGTCGGTGCCGGGCTGCTGGCGGCCGGGTTGGTGATGGTGATGTCACTGGTGACCGAGGCGATCGTCGGTGCCGTCGCACCGGAGCGGGCCGGCTCGGCCTCCGCGCTGATGGAGACCTGCAGCGAATTCGGCGGCGCACTCGGCATCGCCGTACTGGGCAGCATCGGTACTGCGGCCTACCGCGGCGACCTCGACACGCACCTCCCGTCGAACCTCCCCGCCGGCGTCGTCGAAGGCGCCCGCGAAGGTCTTCCTGCTGCGACCGGCATCGCCGCCCACCTGCCCACCCAGCTCGGCACCATCGTCCTCGACGTCGCCCGCCACTCCTTCAGCCACAGCATGAACGTCGTCGCCCTCGTCGGCGCCGTCCTCCTGACCGCCACAGCCATCGCAGTAACCGTCCTCCTCCGCGGCACCACTCCGACCCCCACCAAAGCCGAGGACTCCAAGCAACCGGAGGCGGAGCAGACGGCCAACCCGCTCGACGCCCAGGGCGCCCCGCTCGTCGGTGAGAGCGAGGTCGCCTTGCTCACCAGCAAGGACGGCGCCGACGAGACCGCTCATCGCATCGAGGCGGCGACGCCCGCTCCTCGCGCCGGGGCAGCAGCGTCCGCCCGTCGCATCGAGGCGGCGATGCCCGCTCGTCGCGCGGAGGCGGCGATGCCCGCTCGTCGCGCCGAGGCGCCAGCGTCCGCTCGTCGCGCCGAGGCGGCTGCGTCCGCTCGTCGCGCCGAGGCGGCTGCGTCCGCTCGTCGCGCCGAGGCGGCTGCGTCCGCGCAGCGCGCCGGAGCGCCGGTGGTTGCTGACGGCAACGGTCAGGCGGTCGTCGTCAGCTGATCAGCGAGGTGGCCGGCGACCTGTGCCGGACTCGGGGCCCGACCGGCGACGCCGGAAGGGCCCCGCCTTGCGTTCCAGCGTCGGCTCGACAGCCCACGGCTGCTCCTCGACGACCGTCTCGTCATCATCCGGCTGCCCACTCCACCACCGCCCCACCACCGGTCGCCTAGCACTCTCACGCCCGCCACGGCTTTCATCGCCCACCCCGCCGCCACCCGCGCCCTGTCCACCGCGGCTTAGATCGCTCGTCCCGCCATCCGTGCCCTGTTCGCCGCGGGTTTCGCCGCCGGAACCGGCGCCCGAGGTCTGGCTGCCGCCGTTGGCGGCGCTCCTCTCGCCTGGGTGCTGACCGCCGGCTTGGAGGGTTTGGTTGGGGTCGAAGTGCAGTTCGACGGTGGGTTCGGAGTAGTGGGGAGTGTCGGGGCGGGCGGGTCGGGTGCGGCGTTCGGCGATGGACTCGGGGGCGGTGGAGAGGATGGTGCGCGTGGTTGCTGTCGACTGCGTGGGCTCGGCAGGTGCCGTGTTGGTGCCGGGAACACCGCCGCGAGCGTGCGGGACGGGGCGGGTGTCGTGGTGGGGTGCGGGGTCTCGCGGTCCAGGATGCGTGCCGGGACGGTTGGGCGGTACCGAGGTCGGCTTCTGGCGGATGACCAGGAAGACGACGACCGCGAGAACCGCCGCCAGGAAGCCGAAGCCGAGGCGGGGGATGAGTGGGAGCACGATGCCGCAGCCGCCGCCGAGCACCCAGGCGAGTTGCAGGACGGTCTCGGAGCGCGCGAAGACCGACGTACGGACTGATTCCGGGACGTCGCGCTGGATCATCGCGTCCAGCGACAACTTGCCCAGTGAACTGCAGACGCCCGCGACCAGGCCGAGCGCGATCAGCAGCGGGAAGCCGTAGAACACCGCCACACAGATCGCGACGATCGCGTCGGCGAACAGCACGACCAGCACCACGGCCTCGGGTTTACGGGCCTTGAGCAACGATCCGACCAGGGTGCCGAGGCTGTTGCCGATCCCCGCCGCCGCGATCACCGCACCGGCGGCGACGGCGCCGTTGATCCCGCTGATCGGCCGATCGCGGAGCAGGAACGCCAGGTACATGGTCAGGAAGCCGGAGACGAAGCGCAGCCCGAGATTGCAGCGGATTCCCCGCGCGACCGCGGAGGTGATCGCGCGACGGCGCGCGTCGCGGCCCTCGGTACCGGTCATTTCCTCGCCGGCCGGTGAGTCCACCCGGGCGGGCAACCGGATCGCGAGCACGAGGCCGACCGTGTACACCAGGGCTGCCCAGCGCAGTGACCATTGCGGTCCGATCGCGGCGAACGCACCCGCGATGCCGGCGCCGATCGTGGCGCCGGCCAGACCCGCGAGTGAGATGCGTGAGTTCGCCGTCACCAGGGTGACGTCCTTGGGCAGGAGCCTCGGTACTGCGGATGCTCGGGTTACGCCGTACGCCTTCGAGGCAACTAGGCAGCCGAGTGCGGCCGGGTACAGCCAGGCCGAACTTCCTGAGATCGACGCGGCCAGACTCCAGACGAGGAACCCGCGCAAGCCGAGCGTGGCGCCGATCGCCCAGCGGCGGCCGTGCCGGAACCGGTCCAGCACAGGGCCGATGAGCGGGGCCATCAACGCGAACGGCGCCATCGTCAGCAACAGGAAGAGCGCGACCCGGTCCCGGGCCTGCGAACTCGGTACTGCGAAGAACACGGTGCCGGCCAGCGAGACAGCGAACGCCGTGTCGCCGGCGGCGTTGATCGCGCCGAGCTCGATCAGCCGCGACAGCCCCGACTCGCCCGCCCCTTGCGCCCCGGTCAGCCCACGAATCCGCCGCCCGGTCGCCTTCCCCACCCGCCCGGTGAACCCAGCAGTCTTCTTGGACGCCGCCGCAAACCCCACCGCCCCCACCTTCGAGGCATGCCCGATCTTCTTCCCCGCAGCCCCAATCTTCTTCCCCGCCTCATCGAATCGCTCGCCGGTGCCCTTCCTCTCCCCGTCAGCGCCACCCGCCCCCCGCCCCTCATCGGAGCCGCCCGACCCCCGCCCCCCGCCGGAGCCGCCGGACGCTCGCCCCCCATCGGAGCCGCCCGACCCCCGCCCCCCGCCGGAGCCGCCGGACGCTCGTCCGCTGTCGCCGCCGCCCGGCGCGCGACCGCGGCCGGCGTCGCTCGACGGTCCGCCTTTGGTACCACCGCTTTGCGGCTGCCCGCTGGGGTTGGTGCCCGAGGTCGCGGGTGGGCGCCGGGGGTGCTCGGGGCGCCGGCTGGCCGCGGGGTCTGGGCTTTCCATACACCCATCCTGCCTTGTGGCGGGGACACAGCGCAGGTGCGGCGCGGAACTGTGTGGACAACCGCGGAACGTCGGTGTGGATCACAGTTCGAGTCAGTCCCGCGGGCGTGCGAGAATGACCGATTGTGACTCCCGTCAAGACTCCGGAACCGGTCCGCGCCAAGCCCGACGCCATCTGCGTCGCGGCTGTCGAACCTGCCCGTGAGGCGGCGATCGCCGAGGCGGGCGCTGCCCAGGTCGGCGAGCACCTCGGTCATCTGGTCGAAGGTGAGCGCCTCGTCACCCACTACTTCGCCTCCACCCACCCGGGCTACCGGGGCTGGCGCTGGGCGGTCACGGTGACCCGCGCTTCGCGCGCCAAGACGGTCACCGTCAACGAGGTCGTGATGCTGCCGGGCGACGAGGCGATCGTCGCGCCGGAGTGGGTGCCGTGGTCGGAGCGCGTCCAGCCGGGCGACCTGCGCCCGGGCGACCTGTTCCCGACTCTGCCCGACGACCCGCGGCTCGAGCCCGGCTTCACCGACACCGGCGCACCGGACGACGTACTGGCCGTCGTCGAGGAGCTCGGCCTGGGTCGCGAGCGCGTGCTCTCGCAGGAAGGCCGTGAAGAGGCGGCTGAGCGCTGGTACGCCGGGGACTTCGGTCCGAGCTCCGCGATCGCCCAGGCCGTGCCGTACAAGTGCTACTCCTGCGGGTACTGGATCCGTCTGAACGACAGCCTCGGCCAGGCTTTCGGCGCCTGCGCGAACGAGATGGCGCCCGGTGACGGCCGGATCGTGTCCTACGACTACGGCTGCGGGGCGCACTCGGACGTCGTCATCGACGCACCGGACCACCCGTCGACGGAGCACGCCTTCGACACCACCGGCTACGACGACCTGGCAATGGAGACCGTCGCCGAGGCAGACGGAGTACAGGACGAGCCAGACGTAGTACAGGACGAGGCGGACGTAGTACAGGAAGCGACCGATGAGGCCGACGCCGTTCAGGCTGAGGTCGAGGCCGCTGCCGAGCCCCCGTCGGACGACGAGGTCGAAGCGTCCTCTGCCGAGGACGACGAGATCCCGATGCCGACCGCCGAGGAAATCGCAGCGGAAGCAACCGCGAACTACTAGGCGAGCTCAGTCTTCCTGTTCCGGGCGGTGGCCCGCCTGGATGGCGGCCCAGCGGCGCCGGCAGTAGGCCAGGCCGATCCAGCCCAGCCCGAAGCCGGCCACGGTGACCCACAGCCACCACTCGTCGCCGTTCTTCTTCAGCTCGGACCGGAAGATCAGTACGACGACGAACGCGACCGCCCAGGCGACGATGCCGAAGATCACGGTCGGGATGCCGGACAGATCCAGTGGCTTCACGTCGGCGTGCATCAACTCACCCCGGGCCAGCTGACTGGTCGGGTCGGTCCGCTTCTTCGAGACCGACGCCTCGTTCTCCTCTGCCACCCCTCCACCTTAGCTCCAAAGCTTTTCCCGAAGGTGCTCGCAACCGGCCGGTAGGAACTGGCACCATTCGGGGCATGAGTTCGCCAGAGGCTGCCACAGCCCGCTCCAGGTCAGCCAAATTCCCAGCACACCGGCTCGACTCCTTCTTCAAGATCAGTGAGCGTGGGTCGACGCTCGGCCGCGAACTCCGCGGCGGACTGGTCACGTTCTTCACGATGGCCTACATCGTCGTGCTGAACCCGTTGATCATCGGCACCGTCAAGGACGGCACCGGCCAGTACGTCGGTGGCGGCACCGACCCGGTCGCCGCGATCGCCAAGGTCGCGGTCGCCACCGCGCTGGTGGCGGGCGTCGTCACCATCTTGATGGGCGTGGTCGCGAACTTCCCGCTCGCGCTGGCCACCGGGCTCGGGCTGAACGCGTTCATCGCCTTCAGCGTCGCGACCAAGATGACCTGGGCCGACGCGATGGGCCTGGTCGTGATCGAGGGCATCATCATCTTGGTCCTGGTGCTGACCGGGTTCCGCCGAGCGGTCTTCGAGGCGGTGCCGTTGCAGCTGAAGATCGCGATCAGCGTCGGCATCGGCCTGTTCATCGCGTTCATCGGGGTGATCGACGCAGGCTTCGTACGGCGCCCCGCGGCGGCCGGCGGGCCGCCGGTGGAGTTGGGTGTCGGCGGCAACCTTCGGGGCTGGCCGGTGCTGGTGTTCGTGGTCGGCCTGATCCTCGTCATCACCCTGTACGCGCGCAAGATCAAGGGCGCGATCCTGATCGGCATCCTCGCGGCGACCGTGCTGGCGATCGGGGTGGAGGCGATCTTCGACGTCGGCGGCCGGACCAACGACAACCCGGGTGGCTGGGGCCTGAGCGTGCCGAAGCTGCCGGACAACTGGTTCACCAAACCGAACCTGGACACGATCGGCGAGTTCAACCTGTTCGGCTCGTTCGACAAGGTCGGCGTGGTCTCGGCGCTACTGCTGATCTTCACGCTGATGCTGGCGGACTTCTTCGACACGATGGGCACGATGACCGCGATCGGCGCGGAGGCGGGCCTGCTCGACGAGGACGGTACGCCGCCGAACGCGCAGCGCATCCTGATCGTCGACAGCATCGCGGCCGCCGCCGGTGGAGCGGCCTCGGTGTCCAGCAACACGTCGTACATCGAATCCGCCTCCGGGGTCGGTGAGGGAGCGCGGACCGGGCTGGCCAGTGTCGTGACCGGGGTGTGCTTCCTGATCTCGATGGTGGTCGCGCCGCTGGTCACGCTGGTGCCGTACGAGGCGGCCACGCCGGCTCTGGTGCTGGTCGGCTTCCTGATGATGACGCAGGTGAAGGGGATCGACTTCGACGACCTCGAGGTCGCGATCCCGGCCTTCCTGACCATCATCCTGATGCCGTTCACGTACTCGATCTCCGCCGGTATCGGTGCCGGTTTCGTCTCCTACGTGCTGCTCAAGGTGGTCCGCGGCAAGGCGCGCCAGATCCACCCGCTGATGTGGGTCGTCTCTGCCCTGTTCGTCATCTACTTCGCCATCGGCCCCCTGGGCGACTGGCTCACCTGACGTCGCCGGGCCTCGGGGAGTCAGCGCTTCCCGGGGCCCGCTCGCTCGCCACAGCTCGACGGTTGCTAGAATGACTGTCGTCGGGTTCTCCGATCAGCCCACTTCCGCTCCGCTTCCACCGCGTCGAGCACCGGGCCTCTTCCATCCCTGAAGTTTCAGCTGATAGGCAGCCCAGGATCTCGCTTATGGACATCAACGGATTCCCTGCCCAGTCAGCGCGAACAGCGCGCTTCACCCTCGGCCTGCCGACCTCGTTCTCGCTGTCACCGGACGGTCGCCGGCTCCTCTTCCTCCGCAGTCGCGGTCCCGAGGACCGGACCGGTTGCCTTTGGATCCTCGACGACGGCGGCGAGCGGCTCCTGGTCGCACCCGACGAACTCGGTGCCGACGGCCCCATTCCGCCGGCGGAGCTGATCCGCCGGGAGCGAACCCGGCAAAGCGGGTCCGGCATCGTCGGCTACAGCGCCGACTCCGCACTGCGCACGGTCGTCTTCGCGCTCAACGGCGATCTCTGGGCACTCAACCTCGAAGACACCAAGCCGAAGCGGGTCCAGACCGCAGGCCCGGTCGTGGATCCTCGACTCGACCCGACTGGCCGTCGCGTCGCCTATGTGACGGACCGTGCACTGCGCGTAGTAGAGCTTGCTGATGGCAATGATCAGCTGCTGGCCGTCGACGAGAGTCGGGAGGTCAGCTGGGGACTCGCAGAGCACGTCGCGTCGGAGTCGATGGGCCGCAGCCGTGGTCACTGGTGGTCGCCCGGCGGCACTTCGTTGCTTGCGGCAAGAGTCGACCAGACGCCGGTGCACCGCTGGTGGATCGCCGACCCCGCCAACCCGTCCCGGCCGCCTCGCGAGATCCCCTACCCGGCAGCCGGTACGCCGAACGCGTTGGTCTCCCTGCACGCCTTCGACCTGGCCGGCAAGTCGGTGGAGATCGCGTGGGACCGGACGGCGTACGAGTATCTGGTCTCGGCCAACTGGGACGTGCACGGGCCGCTGCTCAGCGTGCAGTCCCGCGATCAACGAGTCCTTCGAGTCCTGGCAGCCGACCCCGAGACCGGGCAGACACAGCTACTGCACGAGCAGCGGGATCCCGCCTGGGTGGAGATCATCGCCGGTACGCCGGCGCGCACGGCCTCGGGCAAGCTCGTCCACACCGCGGATGAGGGCGAGACCCGCCGACTGACAATCGACGGCAAGCCGGTGTCCCCGGCAGGCCTACAGGTCCGCACGGTCCTCGAGGTCTCGGGCGAAGCGGTGCTGTTCGAAGCGAACGACGAGCCGACCGAGTGCCACCTGTGGCTGTACGACGAAACGGGCCTGCGGCAACTGAGCGACGGCCCGGGTTTCCACTCGGGTAGCCGGGCCGACGGCACTCTCCTGCTGACCTCGAACACCGAGGCCGGCCGATCGTTCGTCGTACGCCGGGAAGGCCGGCCCGATCAGACGATCACCTCACGCGCCGCGGAATCCGTGCTCACGCCCCGGATCACCTGGTTGAGGGCAGGCGAGCGAGAGATCCGTACGGCGCTGCTCCTGCCCTCCTGGTACCAGCCCGGGGACCGGCCTCTCCCGGTCCTGATGGCGCCGTACGCCGGTCCCGCGATGGCGATCGTGTTGCGGGTCAGCGGCTGGTGGTTCGCCAGCGCCCAGTGGTACGCCGAGGCGGGGTTCGCGGTGGTGATCGCGGACGGACGCGGTACGCCGGGGCGCGGCCCGGTCTGGGAGAAGACGGTGCACCACGACACCTTGTCGGCGCCGATCGAGGACCAGGTCACGGCGTTGCACGCGGCCGCGGAGCACTGCCCGGATCTCGACCTGACCAGGGTCGGCATCATGGGCTGGAGCTACGGGGGAACCCTGGCGGCAGCCGCCGTACTGCGGAGGCCGGATGTCTTCCATGCCGGGATCTCCGGAGCGGGCCCGAGCGACCAGCGGCTCTATGACACCCACTGGCGCGAGCGGTTCCTGGGGCATCCGGATGAGCACCCGGAGGACTACGACCGATCGTCGCCGATCACGGATGCGGCGAAGCTCTCCCGGCCGCTGCTGCTGGTGCACGGTCTCGCTGACGACAATGTGGTGGCTGCTCACACCCTGCGGTTCTCGGCGGCCCTGCTGGCGGCCGGTCGCCCACATCAGGTGCTACCGCTGTCAGGTGCTGGTCACCGGCCGACCGACGAGGCGACCGTGGCAGGTCTCATGCACCACCAGTTGCAGTTCTTCAAGGATGCGCTGAAGTAGCTTCGTGGAGTTCGGCACGCAGAGCCAGGTACCGCGTGCGGTCGGTGAACAGGTCGCGGAGTTCGGCGGTGACGTTGTCGAGGAACTCGGTGCGGTAGGTGGCGTCGGTCATCAGCGAGATCGAGTAGTAGAGGCCGGTGAAGATCGCGATGCCGGACGCGACCTTCACCAGGGTCGCGCTGAGCAGCAGCGGGTGGTCCAGCAGGACGAACTCGTGTGACCAGTTGCCCGGACTGATGCCCCACAGTTCGTACACGTGCCGGCTGATCGCGAGCAGACCGAAGGCGACAAAGAAGAGCCCGACGCCGCTGCTGACCACCAGGACCTGCATCCACTGGCGGATCATCAGGCTGATGGAGAGGTTCAGCCGTTGCAGCCGGCGCAGCGGCGGACCGGCGGCGGCGTCGTGCTCGATCCGGTCCAGCTCCTGCGGCAGTCGCAGGACCAGGAAGAGGTTGCTGATCAGGGCGAAGGCGACGCCCACGAAGACGATGAAGGCCGTCGGCATGCCGGCGAACACCTGCCACATGTCGGCGGTCATGAACAGCACCAGCGAGAACACCAGCAGCAGCGGCAAGGCCCGGACCAGGCTCGCCACCGAACTCGCCAGCTCCGAGCCGAGCCGCTGCAGCCCCCACACCGTCGTACCGATCAGGCCGTAGCCGACCACGGCGTACACCAGGCCGATCAGCACCAGGTTGCTGACGGCAACGCCGAGGAACTGGGTGAACTGGAACTCCGACAAAACCGGCAGGAGGGCCGGGAGCAGGACGAAGGTGGCCAGTTCCGGCGTACCGAAGCGGGACGGGAGGGACCACCACGGGCGGCCGCGGAGCCGGTTGAGGACGGCGAAACCGCCGATCAGTACCGCCAGGCCGCCGAGGACGGCGAACAGGTTGACCCAGAACGGCCACTTCAGCGAGGTCGCGCCGAGCATCTCCGCGAGGAAGACGAAGCCGAGCAGTGGGGTCGCCCGGGTGAAGATGTCGTGCGTCGGCGAGAAGTCCTCGATGAACAACGGCAGCCCCGCCCGCCGGAACCGCTGCTCGTACCGAGCCAACTCCGCAGATGTCGCCATGACCGCAGACCCTAATGCGCCGCCCCGGTTACCGCGGAGTCCGCATCCTGGTAACTTATTTTTGTTAGCAAAGGTAATGAGCTAAGCTAACGGTATGCCCGAAGTCGTAGCTCAGCAGGTGAAGAGTGACGTCGGCCTGGCGAGCGCGCTCAGGTCGTCCACGCTGCGGCTGTCCCGGCAGATCCGGCGGCAGCGGGTGGAGGGCGTGGATCTGACCGCCAACCAGCTCGGCGTGCTCGGTGCGCTGGGCAAACACGACGCGATGACGATCGGTGAGCTGGCCGCGCACGAGCAGGTCAAGCCGCCGTCGATGACGCGGATCGTGTCGAACATGGAGGAGGCCGGCCTGGTGGCCCGCCGCCCGCACGACACCGACAAACGCCAGATCGTGGTCGAGCTGACCGAGTCCGCGCACGCCTTGCTGCACGCCAACCGGCGGCGGCGCGACGAGTGGCTGCAGACCAAGCTGAAGAAACTGACCCCTGAGGAGCGCGACATCCTGCGCAAGGCAGCACCTGTCCTAGAGCGGCTGGCGGCCACATGAGCCCGACCTTCCGCGCATTTCACGTTCGTAACTTCCGGCTCTACGCCTCCGGCGCCATCGTCTCCAACATCGGCACCTGGATGCAGCGCGTCGCCCAGGACTGGCTGGTCCTGGAGCTGACCCACTCCGGCACCGCCCTGGGGATCGTCACCGGCCTCCAGTTCCTCCCCGCCCTGCTGATCTCGCCGTACGCCGGTCTGATCGCCGACCGCTTCCCCAAGCGCAAGGTGCTGACCATCACCCAGGTGGCGATGGGCGCGATCGCGCTGATCCTCGGCACGATGACGGTGACCGGCCTGGTCCAGACCTGGCACGTCTACGCGCTCGCCTTCCTGTTCGGAATCGGGACGGCGTTCGACGCGCCGACCCGGCAGGCGTTCGTCGTCGAGATGGTCGGCAAGGACGAGCTCTCCAACGCCGTCGGGCTGAACTCGGCGTCCTTCAACGCGGCGCGTCTGATCGGCCCCGGCCTGGCCGGCCTGCTGATCCACTGGATCGGTACCGGCCCGGTGATCATCATCAACGGGCTCAGCTACGCGGCGGTGATCCTGTCGCTGCACCTGATGCGCTCCAACGAACTGCACACACCCAAGGTGGCCGCCCGCGAGAAGGGCATGATCCGGGACGGCATGCGCTACCTGTGGCGCCGCCCCGACCTGATGATGGTCCTCGTCGCGGTGTTCTTCGCCGGCACCTTCGGGCTGAACTTCCAGATGACGTCCGCGCTGATGGCCACGAGTGCCTTCCACAAGGGCGCGGGGGAGTACGGCATTCTCGGCTCAATCCTGGCGATCGGTTCCCTCGCCGGCGCCCTGCTGGCGGCCCGCCGGGTCCGGACCAGGGGCCGCCTGGTGATCGGAGCCGCGCTCGCCTTCGGCGGCATGGTGATCATCAGCGGCCTGATGCCGACGTACCTGTCCTTCGCGGTGGTCCTGCCGCTGGTCGGGTTCACCGCGCTGACCATGCTGACCGCCGCCAACGCGACGATGCAGCTCGGGATCGAGCCGACCATGCGCGGCCGGGTGATGGCGCTCTACATGACGGTCCTGATGGGCGGTACGCCGATCGGCTCACCGTTCATCGGCTGGGTCGGCCAGGAGTTCGGCGCCCGCTGGTCCCTGATCGTCGGCGGCGGCCTGACCATCCTCGGGACGACGGCGTCGGTGCTGTACTTCTCCCGCCGCCGCGGCCTGGCCATCCGCCCGCACCTGTTGCCGCGCCCCCGGCTGGAGATCCTCACCCCGACCACCGACCTGCTCGGTGAGAAGGCCACCTTGACCGACCCGCCGCAACAGAAACCCCGGGTCGCCTGAACCATCCGGTTGTGTGACACGCGCACAATGGGGTGTGACTCATTACGACTTGGTGGTCGTCGGTACCGGCTCGGGCAACACGATCGTGACGAAGCAGTTCGCTGATCGGAAGGTGGCGATCGTCGAGCGGGGCGTCTTCGGCGGCACCTGCCTGAACGTGGGCTGCATCCCGACCAAGATGTTCGTGCACACCGCCGATCTGGCCGCCGTCCCGTCGCACAGTTCGCGGCTCGGGGTGGACGAGACGCTGACCGGCGTTCGCTGGCCGGACATCCGGGACCGGATCTTCGGCCGGATCGATCCGATCTCGGCCGGTGGAGCGGAGTACCGCGAACATCACCCGAACAACGCGAACGTCACGCTGTACCACGGCACCGGCCGGTTCACCGCCAAGCGGGAGCTCACGGTGACGGCCAACGGGAGCCGCGACACCGCGGTCCTGACGGCCGACCGCTTCGTGCTGGCCGCCGGCAGCCGGCCGATCGTGCCGTTCATCCCGGGGCTGGAGGAGACCGGGTTCCACACCTCCGAGACGATCATGCGGCTCGACGAACTGCCGCGCCGGCTGGGCATCATCGGCAGCGGCTTCGTCGCCGCCGAGTCGGCCCACATCTTCTCGTCGCTCGGCGTCGACGTCACGCTGATCGCGCGATCGGACCGGCTGCTGCGGCACGAGGACAGCGAGATCGCGCAGCGCTACACGGAGATCGCGCAGGAGCTGTACACGGTCAAGTTGCTGCACGAGACCGTGCACGTGTGGCGCCGGCACGACGGCATCGTCGTCAAAACGCTGCACCCGGACGGCGCGGAGGAGTTCGTGTTCGACGAGTTGCTGATCGCCGTCGGCCGGACGCCGAACTCGGACGTCCTCAACGTCGAGGCCACCGGGGTGAAGCTCGAGTCCGACGGCCGGGTGGTGGTCGACGAGTTCCAGGAGACGGCCGTCGAGGGGATCTACGCGCTCGGCGACCTCTGTTCGCCGTACCAGTTGAAGCATGTCGCCAACCACGAGGCGCGCGTCGTCCAGCACAACCTGCTGCACCCCGACGACCGGATCGAGTCCGATCACCGGTTCGTGCCGCACGCCGTCTTCGGCTCGCCTCAGGTGGCGGCGGTGGGGCTCACCGAGGAGCAGGCGATCGAGCAGGGCGTCCGGTACGTCGTGGGCCGCGAGGCGTACGCCGATATCGCGTACGGCTGGGCGATGGAGGACACCACCGGCTTCGCCAAGATCCTCGCCGACCCCGACACCGGCCAGATTCTCGGCTGCCACGTGATCGGCCCGCAGGCGGCGACGGTGATCCAGCCGGTCATCCAGGCGATGAGCTTCGGCCTCGACGCCCACCCGATGGCCCGCGGCCAGTACTGGATCCACCCGGCCATGCCCGAGCTGATCGAGAACGCCCTGCTCGCGCTCAAGCTCAACTAGAACGCGGCGATGACCTCGGCGAGGGTGTCGATCGGGGTCAGGTCGTCGTCGAGGTCCGGCAGGCTGATCATCACCTCGGCTGCGCCGGCCTCGGCCAGGTGCCGGAAGCGATCGATGTGGTCGGCAACCGTTCCGGCGTTCACCGTGGCGGCGTAGCGGGCCGGGTCCTGGTTGCGTGGTCTCAACCGCTCGACCAGCTCGTCGACGTGCCGATGATCCTTACCTACAAGGGCTGTCGAGAGATGGGTCAGCGTCGGCGGCTCGCGGTCGACCGAGTGCTTCTTCAGGTACTCGGCCCGCTGTCGCACCTGGCCGGCGTCGCCGAAGACGTTCGCCGCATCGGCGTACCGGGCGGCCAATCGCAGCGTCCGTTGGCCGCTGCCGCCGACGAGGATGGGCAGGTGCTCCTGCAACGGACGCGGGTAGCAGGTGGTGTCCGGTACGTCGAGAACCTTGCCCCGGAACGGTTTGTTGCCCGGACCCCATATCGCCGGCAGCAACTGCAACGCGTCCTCGAGCAACTCGTAGCGCTCACCCACCGGCGGAAACGCCCAGCCGTACGCCTTGTGCTCGGCCTCGAACCAGGCAAGCCCGACACCACAGACCGCCCGACCGCCACTGAGGACATCGAGAGTGGCGGCGATCTTCCCCAGGTGAGCGACGTTGCGATAGGTGATGCCGGTGACCAGCGTGCCGAGCCGGATCCGCTCGGTGCAGGCGGCGAGGTAGGCCAGCGTCGTCCAGCTCTCCAGGAAGTCCTCCCAGGCCCGCCCGACCTGCGGGATCTGCCGGAAGTGGTCCATCACGTAGATGCCGTCGAACCCGGCCGCCTCGGCCTTGGTCGCGACCTCCCGGATCCACTCGCCGGTCGTCTTACGCCCGGCCTTGTGCGTGTAGCTGCTCAGCTGCAACCCGAACTTCAGCTTCGCCGGCGCCTCCTCCGGCCGCCGCGCAGCCTCGGTCGCCTCGACGAACACAGCCGGTACTACGCGGATCGCGGCCGGCCGGAGGATCTCGTCGTACCCCTCTTCGGGCAACTCCTTCTTCACCGCTGACCAGCTCTTCAACTGCGAGCTGAGCACGTCGGCGGGGATCCGTTTGGCCCGCTCCCGGTTCCGCCGGCGGCATTCGTCAGCAGGAGTGTCGAACGCCACAGCCACGCAGGGCATCCCGTGCTCGCGAGCCAGACCGAGCCAGTTCCGGCGGCGCTCCCGATCGAGACCGAGCGTGTCGATGACCGTGGTGAGACCACGCCCGATCCGCTGCCGGACGACTTCCTCCAGCAATGCGAACGCGTCGGTACTCGCGGCCAGATCGTCCTCACCCGCGCCGACCAGCGCCCGCAACCGATCGCTCGACACGATCAGGTCGGCGGCGAACCGCTCCGCCGCCCAGGTCGACTTCCCGGCGGCACCCGGCCCGACCAGCACCACCACGCACGGCGACGGCAGCTTGCGCTCGTCAGCCTCGATCGACGCCATGCCCCAGTGTGACCGGTAATCCAGGCGCCGCAGAACCGGCCGGACCTCTACGCTCGGTGAATGCGATTGTTTGTGGCGGTAGTGCCGTCGGTGGAGGTTGTGGAACATCTGAGTGAATTCGTGGAGCCGCGGCGGGCGTTCCCGGACGACGACATCCGGTGGGCGGCGGACGAGAACTGGCACATCACCCTGGCGTTCCTGGGCGACGTACCGGAGTACAAGACGGATGAGTTGGCCGAGCGGCTGGAGTCGGCGGCCAAGCGGCAGAAGCCGTTCGACCTGCAACTCAGGGGGAGCGGGGCGTTCCCGAGCGTGGCGGACGCGCGGGTGCTGTGGACCGGCGTACGGGACTCCTCGGAGGCGTTGCCGCATCTGGCGATGACCACGCGCGCGGCGGCGAACAAGGCCGGCGTGACGGTGGATGGACGGAAGTTCACCCCGCACCTGACCCTGGCCCGGTTGCGGCAGCCGATGGACGTGGCGCGCTGGGTCCGGATCTTCGACGGCTACGAGGGGCCGTTGTGGACAGCGGACCGTATCGAGTTGATTTCATCACGTCTCGGTGAGGGTCCGAGCCATGGTGCGGCGTACGACACAGTGGGCGAATGGGAGTTCTTAGGCTAGCCTTCGGAAGGTTAGCCGTACCTAATGCCCTGGAGTTCCGCCATGCTCGCCAACTTCCTGATCGGCCTGAGAGAAGGCCTCGAGGCCTCGTTGGTGGTCAGCATCCTGGCCACCTTCCTGGTCAAGTCCGGGCACCGCGATCGGCTCAAGCTGCTCTGGGCCGGCGTCGGCGCGGCGATCGGGGTGGCGGCGCTCGGCTGGGCCCTGCTGCAGTTCATCACCGCGCTGACGGCCAAGTCGTTCACCACCCAGGAGACGATCGGCGGGCTGATGTCGATCGTCGCCGTGGGCTTCGTCACCTGGATGATCTTCTGGATGCGCAAGGCGTCCCGCACGATCGCCAAGGAGTTGCGCGAGCGGATGGGCGCCGCGCTCGAAGTGGGTTCGCGCGCCGTCGTCGTGCTGGCCTTCCTCGCCGTCTTCCGCGAGGGCATCGAGACCGCGTTCATCGTCTACGCCTCGGCGGCGACCGCCAGTACGGCGACGCCGTTCATCGGCGTGCTGCTCGGCCTCGCGGTCGCGGTCGGCCTCGGCTTCGGCATCTACAAGGGTGCGGTCAAGATCAACCTCGGCACGTTCTTCAACTACACCGGCGCCATCTTGATCCTGGTCGCGGCCGGCATCTTCGCCTACGGCTTCCACGACCTGCAGGAGGCCGGCATCCTGCCCGGCCTGGACAACCTCGCCTTCGACATCTCGCACGTGATCCCCCCGGACAGCTGGTACGGCGTCGTCCTCAAGGGCATCTTCAACTTCAGCCCGGCCCCCACCGTGATCGAAGCGATCGCCTGGCTGGCCTATCTCGTCCCGGTGCTGGTGCTCTACCTGCGCCCGGTCAAGAGCAGTACGCCGCCCGCCGTCCGCGCGAAGGCAGCCGAAGCGGCCTGAACTGCCCTGTTCCACCCCTCACCCTGTCCAGGAGACCTCGAAATGTTCACCATCACGGCCCGCCGTGCCACCGCAGCCTGCGCAGTACTGCTGCTCGCTGCACTGACCGGTTGCGCCAAGGAGACCCCGGCGGCCCAGCCCGGTGACAGCACCGGCCCGGTGACGGTCAAGGCGACCGACTCGGAGTGCTCGCTGAGCCGCAGCGACGTCAAGTCGGGCACCAACACGTTCTCGGTCGCCAACGGCGGCAGCAAGGTCACCGAGTTCTACGTGTACGCCGACGGCGACCGGGTGATGGGTGAGGTCGAGAACATCGGCCCGGGCCTCAAGCGCGACCTGATCGTCGAGCTGCCGACCGGCAAGTACCAGGCCGTCTGCAAGCCGGGCATGGTCGGCGACGGCATCCGCGGCGACCTGACCGTCACCGGCGCCGCAGCGGCCCAGGTGGACGAGGACACGGCCCTCAAGCAGGCCGTCGACAGCTACTCGCGGTACGTGAACTCGCAGGCGATCGCGCTGGAGCAGAAGACCACCGACTTCGTCGCCGCGGTCAAGGCGGGCGACGTCGCGAAGGCGAAGGCGCTGTACCCGGTTTCGCGGAGCTACTGGGAGCGGATCGAGCCGGTCGCGGAGTCGTTCGGCGATCTGGACCCGAAGATCGACGCCCGCGTCAACGACGTGGAGCCGGGCACCGAGTGGACCGGGTACCACCGGATCGAGCAGGCGCTGTGGGAGAAGAACACGACCGCCGGGATGGCGAAGTACGCCGACCAGTTGCTGACCGACGTGAAGACGGTGGTCGCCAAGGCCAAGGTCGTGAAGCTGACCCCGCTGCAGCTCGCCAACGGCGCGAAGGAACTGCTCGACGAGGTCGCCACCGGCAAGGTCACCGGTGAGGAGGACCGCTACTCGCACACCGACCTGTGGGACTTCCAGGCCAACCTCGAAGGCTCGCAGGCAGCGATCCAGGCCCTCCGCCCGGCGCTGCAGAAGCGGGACGCCGCGCTCGTCACGACCCTGGACACCGACTTCAAGGCCGTTTTCGCGGCGCTCGACAAGTACCGTACGGCCGACGGCTTCAAGCCCTACACCGCGAGCGAGGCCGAGAAGAAGCAGCTCGGCACCGTCGTCGACGCGCTGGCCGAGCCGGTCAGCAAGGTCGCCGGAGTGATTGCGAAGAAATGACTTCCGAATCCAGCAAGGGAATCTCGCGCCGCGGCCTGTTCGGTGCCGCGGGCGCGGCGGTGGCGACCGGTGTCGCCGGGTACGTCGTCCACTCGGCGGTGTCGGGCGAGGAGTCGCAGGCAGCGGACAACACCGGTCCGGTCGAGTTCCACGGGCCGCACCAGGCCGGCATCGTCACCCCGGCGCAGGACCGGCTGCACTTCGCGACCTTCGATGTCACCGCGACCAAGCGGGAAGCGGTCATCGCCCTGCTGAAGGAGTGGACGGCCGCGGCCGCGCTGATGACCGCCGGCCGCGACATCGGCCAGTACGGCGCGGTCAACGGCCCGGGGGAGGCACCGCCCGAGGACACCGGCGAGGCGGTCGGCCTGCCGCCGGCCCGGCTGACCATCACCATCGGGTTCGGCCCGAGTTTCTTTGTCGATGCCCAGGGCAACGACCGGTTCGGGATCAAGGCGAAGCGGCCGGCCGCGCTGGTGGACCTGCCGCACTTCATCGGGGACGACCTCGATCCGAACCGGAGCGGCGGCGACATCGCCGTACAGGCTTGTTCGGACGATCCGCAGGTCGCGGTGCACGCGATCCGCAACCTGGCCCGGATCGGCTTCGGCACGGTCGCCGTCCGGTACTCCCAGCTCGGCTTCGGCCGGACCTCGTCGACCAGCCGGGCGCAGAGCACGCCACGCAACCTGTTCGGCTTCAAGGACGGTACGGCGAACCTCAAGCTCGAGGACACCGACAAGCTCGAGCAGCAGCTCTGGGTGCAGCCCGAGGACGGCCCGGACTGGATGGTCGGCGGCTCGTACCTGGTCTCCCGGCGGATCCGGATGACGATCGAGATCTGGGACCGGACGTCGCTCGGTGAGCAAGAGCAGATCATCGGCCGCGGCAAGGGCACTGGGGCGCCGCTGGGCAAGGCGGACGAGTTCGACGCGGTCGACTTCAACGCCAAGACCTCCGACGGCTCGCTCAAGGTGCCGGCCGACTCGCACGTCCGGCTGGCGCATCCGCAGTTCAACAAGGGTGCCGAGTTGCTCCGCCGCGGGTACAACTTCGTGGACGGCTCCGACGGCCTCGGCCGGCTCGACGCGGGGCTGTTCTTCCTGGCCTACCAGCGGGATCCGCGCAAGCAGTTCGTCCCGATCCAGCAGCAGCTCGCTCGGGCCGACAAGCTGAACGAGTACATCCGGCACGTCGGCTCCGGCATCTTCGCGTGTCCTGGCGGGGTCACTCCGGGCTCCTACTGGGGTGAAAAACTCTTCACCTGACGTCAGGACAGCCCTCGAACGGCGTAGATTGCGGCGGGTGGGGGATGACCGAGGTACTGATGTCGGGGGGCCGAGGGGCCACGGGCAGGCCGGCCGGGCTGGGCGGACCCGCCCGCCCGAGCCGACCCGGACCGGGCTTTACCTGAGCGTCTTCGCCGGTGTGGTGGTCGCCGTGGTGCTGGTGTTCGTCATCCTGCGGTTCGAGGCCAACCGCGACGACGCCTCCGGTTTCGCCGGCTCCCCGCAGCGGACCACGGCCCGCCCATCCGGCAGCAGCGGTACTACGGCGGGTCGTGGTGGCCCCGTGCCCTGCCAGTCCACCGGTGGGCTGTACTGCTTTCCGCGCGCGACCGTGACGAGCGTGGCCGATGCGCTCAAGGTCCAGGGCGCCACCTGTGGCAAGGACGGCAGCGACATCGCTTGCCGGACCGGCTCGGGTGCGGACGGCTCGCAGGTGTCCGTCCAAGCGGCAGCCGCGGATCTGGACCAGTTGGCCACCCTCAGCATGACCACGTTCAGCCGCGCGCCGGGAAACAACGACGCGGGTCGGGTGCGGGTGGTCGGTCAGTTGGTGCGCGCGGCCCCGACCGTGCTGGCGAATCTGCTGCCGGGAGAGACCAAGACCCAAGGAGCGATCCGGACCTGGCTGTCCGGACACCTGAACAAGTGCCCGGACGGCCCGATCACGATCGGCGGCTACAAGGTCTGGTGCGACCCGCCGACCAGAGTCACAGCCTCGACCTCCGGTCAGCTGGTCAGCACGTGGACCGCCGGCCTCACGATCGACAGCGCCACAGCCTTCCCACCCCGCTGATCAGTACTACTTCACGGCACCTACGGTCACTTCACGGCACCCGCGGTCACGCCGGCGACGAAGTGGCGCTGGGCGAGCAGGAAGCCGATGACGACCGGGATGCTGACGACCAGCGCCGCGGCCATGATCTGGTTCCAGTAGATGTTGGTCTGGGTGGAGTACTGGCGCAGGCCGACCGACAGTGTCCGGTTGGACTCGGTCGTCATCACCGACGCGAACAGCACCTCTCCCCAGGCCGTCATGAAGGAGTAGATCGCCACCGCGATCACACCGGGCCGCGCGGCCGGCAGGACGACCCGGGTGAGTGCGCCCATCGGTCCGCAGCCGTCGACCAGGGCAGCCTCGTCGAGCTCGCGCGGGATGCTGTCGAAGTACCCCGCCAGCATCCAGATCGAGAACGGCAGGCTGAAGGTCAGGTAGGTGATGATCAGGCCGAGCCTGGTCCCGACCAACTGCAGGCCGAGCGAGTTGTTGATGTTCACGAAGATCAGGAACAACGGCAGCAGGAACAGCACGCCGGGGAACATCTGGGTCGACAGCACCGTGGTGGTGAACACGCTGCGGCCGCGGAACCGGAACCGCGACACCGCGAACGCCGCCAGGATCGCGATCGCCACCGAGGCGACGGTCGCGGCGACGGAGACGATTGTGCTGTTCACGAAGTACCGGCCGAGCGGAACCGTCTTCCACATGTCCACGAACGGGTCGAGGGTCAGGTTCGACGGCCACCAGGTGAAGGCGCCCTGGACATCGCGCAGCGGCTTCAGCGACGAGGTCACCATCACGTACAGCGGCAGCAGCACGAACAGCCCGAGCACCGTCAGCACGACGGCCCGGTAGATCTTGAATCCTCTGGTCTCACGCACGGCGGGACCTCCGTCCGGTGACGACGAGATAGGCGCCGGTCACGATCATCAGGAAGATCAGCAGCAGCACGGACATCGCCGCGCCGGAGCCGAAGTTCCAGGTCAGGAACGAGGCGTTGTAGATGTGGAAGGTGATCAGGTCGCCGGCCGGCGGCTGCGCCGTACCGAACAGCACGTACGGCGTGTTGAAGTCGCTGAACGTCCACAGGAAGAGGACCAGGACGAGCACCAGGTTGACCGGGCGCAGCGACGGCAGGGTGATGTTCCGCCACTGCCGTACCGTTCCTGCGCCGTCCACCGAGGCCGCCTCGTAGATGTCCTGCGGGATGCTCTGCAGACCGGCCATCAAGGTCAGGAACGCGAACGGCCACAGCTTCCACAGCGCCACCGTGATCAGCGACGTCAGCGCGTTCCCACCGAGCAGCCAGAACGGGCGGTCGGACAAGATCCCGAGGTTGTCGACCAGGACGTGGTTCACGGCGCCGGTGTCGCGCTGGAGCATGAAGTTCCAGGTCAGGATTCCGGCGTACGCGGGAAGCGCGTACGGCACCAGGAAGAGCGTCCGGACCGCGCTGCGCCCCTTGAACGGCGGCTGGAGCGCGACCGCCGCGGCCATCCCGAGGCACCAGGCCAGCACCACGGTGACGGCCGAGAAGACCACGGTGACGCCGAACGACTTCAGCAGGCCCTCGCCGACGGCGTTGTGGACGTCGACCGCGACCCGGTAGTTGTTCAGGCCCGCCCAGGGCGCCGCCGACCAGTTGGCGATGAAGAACTTCGTCAGCTTCACGAAGCTCATCCAGATGCCGACCAGCATCGGGATGATGTGGATCAGCAGTTCGAGCAGTACGGCGGGGGCGAGCAGCAGATAGGGCAGCTTCCGGCTCAGCCCGGGGCGATGGTCAGGACCGCGTTTCCTGGCCGCCCGTACGCCGGGCGCGGCCTCGGCGGGGGCCTGTTCTGTGGCGACGGACATCCGGTCGCCTCCGTTCTGTGAATGGTCGGCGGCTGGCTACCTCAGTGGCCCGGGCGGCTGATCGAACACGCTCACCCGGGCCACGACGGCAACTCAGCTACCGGCGGCCACCTGATCCTGGGCCGTCTTCAGCGCCGCCTTCACTTCGTCGGCGGTCACCGTCCCGCCGGTGGCGATCTTGCCGAACATGCTGTTCATCGCCTTGCCGACGGTGCTCTCGAACTGGTCCTCGGCCGGCACCAGCGGCAGCGGCTTGGACTTGTTGTTGTAGACGTCCTGGAAAGTCGCGGCCTCAGCGGCGTCGCTGGTGAAGACCGGCTTCGCGTCCTTCAGCACCGGCAGCGACGAGAACGGCTTGCCCAGCGTGGTCTGGGTCGTCGCGTCCGTCATGTACTTGACGAACTTCAGCGCCGCGTCCTTGTGCTTGGTGTTCTTGAAGATCGACAGGTTGATGCCGGCCACGTGGCTGCCGACCGGTGCGGCCGCGCCCGCCGGTGCGGGGAACGGCACGACGCCGTACTCGCCGGCCTTCATGCCGTTGGCGACGATCGAGGAGTCGGCGTTGTTCTGGTTGATCACCATCGCGACCTTCTTGGTGGCGAAGTCGTTCACCGACTTGGTGCCGTTGTCGTACTGCGCGTTCGACGGGTTCGCGACCTTGTCCTTCTGCATCAGGTCGAGGTACCGCAGGACGCCCTGCACGTTGCCGTCACCGGTGAAGGTCGGCTTGCCGTCCTTGTCGAACCAGTCGGCGCCGTTCTGAGCGGCGTTGATGAACGCGAAGTGCACGTTCTCGGTGTAGCTGCCGGCCGCCAGCGCCATCCCCCACTGCTTCTTGGCGGGGTTGGTCAGCTTCTGCGCGTCGGTGACCATCTCCTCCCAGGTCTTCGGCGGCTGCAGACCGGCGGCGGCGAACATCGCCTTGTTGTAGTACAGGCCGTACGCCAGGCCGTAGAGCGGCACCGACGTCGGCGGCTCGCCTTCCTTGCCGCCGGTCGCCAGGGCCGTCGGCACGAACTTGTCCTTGCCGCCGATCGCCTTCATCGCCTCGTCGTCGAACGGCAGGAAGGCACCGGTCGCCTGCAGCGAGGCGGCCCAGGTGTTGCCGATGTTGAGCACATCGGGGCCCTGACCGGAGGTGGTCGCGGTCTGGATCCTGGTCTGCAGGTCGTTCCAGCCGATCACCTCGAGGTTGACCTTGATCCCGGTGTCCTGGGTGAACTTCTGCAGGACCGGGGTCAGCACCTCCTTGTCGTTGTCCAGGCTGGTGCCCTGGTTGCTGGCCCAGTAGGTCAGCGTCTGGTCGCCACCACTGCCGCCATTCGAGCTGTCGCCGGAGTCACTGCCACCGCAAGCGGCCAGGCTGATTCCCAAGGCGGACACCGCTGCTGCGGCTACAAGCGAACGCAGTCTCACGTCGGACTCCCTTGTCCCATCGAGCCTCCGACAGACAGCGGAGGCGGGTCGGGCCCATAGTGGCCTAACCGGTTAAGTATGGGAACCCGAACCGGTTCAGTCTGGTCGAGTTCGTTAATGTTCCGTGACCTTGGTACCCCGCCGGGAACGCGTTATCCGCAGGTTTCTCCGGAGCTTGTGCGGTCCCGGTTGCTTTGCGGCAGGCCGGTACTACGTTCGCCAGGTTAGCGGATGGTGACGAGGCCGTCGCGCTCGGACGTCAGGTCCGCGCGGGGCCACTGGAGTCGCGCACCCGCAGTACGCCGGGCGGTGTCTCCCAGTGCAGACCGGACTCCCCGGCCGCGATCCGGAACAGCAGATCGGCCGCCATCCGGCCGCGTTCCATCGTCTGCTGGTCGACCGCGGTGATGCCCGGCCGGGCCAGCTCACACAGGGGGGAGTCGTCCCAGGCGAGGATCGACAGTTCGCCGGGGACCGCCGTACCGAGATCCGTCGCCACCCGGAGCGCGGCCACGGCCATCAGGTCGTTGCCGAGGACCAGTGCCGTCGGCGGGTTCTTCTTGGCCAGCAGCGAGCGGGTCAGCTCGGCGCCTTCCTCGTACCGGTAGCTGCCCGTCAGGTGCGTCACCCGGATCCCGCGCTGCTTCGCCTTCTCCTGCAGCAGCCGGACGCGGAGTTGCTCGTGGACGAAGGTGAAGGGGCCACTGATGTGCGCGATGTCCACATGGCCCAGCTCGGCCAGGTGGTCGAGCAGCAGCGTCACGGTCTCCTCGGGGGAGCTGATCAGCCGGCCGACGCCGTCGTCGGGCGCGTTCGAACTGACCACGACGCAGGGGACACCCAGCTCCTTGAGCAGCGGCACGCGGGGGTCGTCGTCGTGCTCGTCGAACAGGATGAACCCGTCGACGCGGCCCTGCCGGCTCCAGCGCCGCAGTACGGCCAGATCCTCGCCGTGCTCACCCGTGAGGCGCAGGAGCAATGACGAGTCGACCTCGTTCAGGTACTGCTCGATGCCGACCAGCGTGCGCATGTAGAACGCCTCGGTCGAGATCAGCGCCGGGTCACGGGCGATCACGATGCCGATCGTGCGGGTGCGGCTCGCGGACAGGGCGACGGCGGCCGAGTTCGGGTGAAAACCGAGCTCCTCGGCGAGGCTGAGCACCCGTTGCCGGGTCTCCTCGCTGACCCCGGACCGGCCGTTCAGCGCATACGAGACCGACGCCTTCGAGATGTCCAGCCGGCGGGCGAGGTCGCTGATGGTGACACGCTGGCTGCGTCGGCCACCGCTGCTCGCCGGGCCGTCGAGGGCGGACTGCTCGCCGTCGGTGGATCCCGGTGCCGTCATCTCTTGCCTCCACCCCGCATGCCCCGGACATTAGCAGCGCCGTCCGCTCTCCGGCCGCTGCGCGCGGCTTGTCACGACTCTTGGATAGCGTTATCCAATGATCGCCGAACCTCCGGAACGCCTCGATTTCCTGCCTTGGGAGTACTCCGGTACCGCCTCCGACGACGACCGCGCCCGGCAGGCCGAGCGGCAGCGGGCGCTGACCGGTTCGGTGGAGCTGGCCGCGGATGCCTTCGTCGCCGGCTCGGCGGCGGTCTTCTGTGACCGGTTGCGGATGGGGGAGCGGTCCTACATCGGAGCGCACGCCTACGTCACCGGCGAGATCGAACTCGGCGCGGACACCACCATCAACCCGTTCGCGGTGGTGCGCGGGCGGATCACCTTCGGCGACGGCGTGCGGATCGGCGCCAACGCCTCGCTGATCGCCTTCAACCACGGCACCGCCCCCGACCGCCCGATCTTCCAACAGTCCCACACCGCCCTCGGCATCACCGTCGGCGACGACGTGTGGATCGGCTCGAACGCCATCGTCCTGGACGGCGTCACCATCGGCTCCCACGCCGTCATCGGCGCCGGCGCGGTAGTCACCAAAGACGTCACCCCCTGGGCCGTAGTAGTAGGCAACCCCGCCCACCAAATCCGAGACCGCCGCACCCCCTCCACCACCCCCGCACCGGGCGCCTCCGCACCCACCACCCCCGCACCCACCCCCGCACCCACCGCCCCCACACCCAGCCCGTCCGCACCCAGCCCGTCCGCACCCAGCGCTCCCGCACCCAGCGCTCCCGCACCCACCACTCCCGCACCCACCACCTCCGCACCGGGCGCCTCCGCACCCACCACTCCCGCACCCACCACCTCCGCACCGGGCGCCTCCGCACCCAGCGCCTCCGCACCCACCAGCCGCGCACCGGGCGCCTCCGCATCGGGCGTCTCCGCACCAAGCACCTCCGCACCCACCACCTCCGCACCCACCGCCTCGGCGCCCATCGTCCCCGCCTTCGCGGCTTCGCCGTTCCGCGATCTCGCGGAGCGGCTTTCCGTCTTCGCCGATCGCGCACGTGACCAGGTGGGCGACGTACTCGAGCGTTGTTACGACGGCGAGCGCTTCGTCGACCGCCCCGGCCTCGGCCATCCGGGTGCCATCCGCCCGTGGTGCGATGCCATCGAGATCTCCGACCTCCTACTCCGCCGTACCCCGGACCCTCACACCCGCGACGACCTGGTACGCCGCCTCCGTGCGCGCCAGGACCCTCACACCGGGCTCGTCGCTCCCGGCGATCTCTCCAATGCGGGCCTGGAGCAACCAAGTGAAAGCGCCGAACTCTCTGTCCTGCAAGGCCCCGCCAGCTACCACATCCTCTGCGCCGGTTATGCGCTCCAGCTCCTTGATAGTTGCTTCGAGCATCCGATCGCAGCTGTCGGCGACCTGGAGACCCGGCTGGCCGAGTTGCCCTGGGCAAGAAATGCCTGGAGCGCCGGCGCCGCCGTCGACGCACTCGGTACGGCGATCGCCCGGAACCTCCACGATCACAGGGATCTCGGCCCCGGCCCGTTGTCGACGCTGATCGGCTGGCTGACCACCCACGCCGACCCCCGAACCGGCCTCTGGGGCCAACCGGACCCCGACAACGGCTGGCTCCAGGTCGTCAACGGCTTCTACCGCCTCACCCGCGGAACCTACGCCCAGTTCGGCCTTCCGCTGCCCTATCCCCAAGCCGCCGTCAGGACGGTCCTCACTCACACCAAGGACCGCCGCCGCTTCACCGCCGACGGCAACAACGCCTGCAACATTCTCGACGTCATCCACCCCCTCTGGCTCGCCGGCAAGCAAACCGACTTCGGCCGCCCCGAAGCCCGCAGTTGGGCCGAGAGCACCCTGTCGACCGCCCTCGACCACTGGGTCGACGGCGAGGGATTCGCCTTCGCCCCAACCGGTACCGACGACAACGCCATCCCCGGTCTGCAAGGAACCGAGATGTGGCTGGCCATCACCTGGCTCCTGTCCGACTACCTCGGCCTCTCCGACGCCCTTCGCTACCGCCCCCGAGGCGTCCACCGCCCCGAACCCCTACTCGCCCTTCCCCCCACCTGAACCGCGTGTCCGCTGGACCACGGCTGAGCCACCGGTCCGATGGACCTCGGCTGAGCCGCCGGTCCGATGGACCTCGGCTGAACCACCCATCCGCTGGACCTCGGCTGAGCCGCCGGTCCGCTGGACCTCGGTCCAGCCTGTCCAGCCGCGTTCTTCCAGGAGGGCGATGAGGCGGCGGGCCGGTGGGACCGTGTCGAGCGCCAGTGTGTCCATCAGCTCGGTCAGCGGCGGATCGAGCTCGGTGTCGTTGACGAACTGCTCACCGTGGTCGTCAGCCAACTGAGTCAGGAACGGGGCCAGTTCGTCGGCCAACTGGACCAGTTTCGGGTCGTCGAGATTTTGGTCGAGTGTCTGGCTGAGGATGCGATAGAAGTTGACCATCCTCGGGTCGGCGAGCTGTTGCTGCTTGCGCGTCATCCACGTCGGCACCTGCTCGGGTGATTGCGCGGCCAGCACGATCCAGCCGTCGCGCTCGGCCTCGACGATTCTCTCGTCGACCTCGAGTGCACGCAGGTGGTCCAGATAGTCGACCACCTGAGGTGGCAGCGTCAGTTGGGCACCAGCGGCAAGGCGGGCAATCCGTTCCCGGTGACGTTGCCGTTGCCGGATCTCGTCCTTCAACCGCCGGTCGATCTCGGCGATCGCCGCGGCGAACTCCTCTGCGTCGGCCTGCAGGAGCTCGCGCACCCGGGCCAGCGGAACGCCCGCCTCGGCGAGGGTCCTGATCCTGATCAGCTCGATCACGTCGTCGGCGTCGTACCTGCGGTAGCCGGAATGGTCGCGCTCAGGTTCCGGCAGCAGTCCCTTGGCGTGGTAGTGCCGCACCGCGCGCACGGTCACGCCGGCGTACCTGGCCAATTCGCCGATGGTCAGCATGCGATCAGTCTCCCCGAGGCTCGGCGATCAGCCGGTCGTGCGGATGATGTCGGCGATCTGCGGCGCGTGCGTCAGCACCAGTCCGTGATCGGCGTCGATCCGGAAGGTGTTGATCTGCGGCTGGTCCTGCACCAGCCGATCGAAACCCGCCTGCCAGTTCTGGTTGAGCGCACGCCCTTGGCTGCTGTCGCCTGCCATCGCCGCGGACATGATCATGGTGATCGGCCGGTCGATCGTCCGGTAGCGATCGAGGATCCTGGCTCGGATGCCGTCGAGCTGGACGTTCAGGTCGAGAATTTCCTGGGCGGTGAGCAGCACCTGCCGTGGCGTGCCGCGCAAGGTCTCTTGGTGTTCCGCCTGCTGTTCCCACAGCGCGCGGAACAAGGGCAGGTCGGTCGCTGTGATGAACGGCTCGGGGACCGGATTCGCGCCGTCGATCAGCAGGAGTTCGGTGACGCTGCCGGGATGCTCGGAGGCGTAGTGCACCGCCAGGTCCGCTCCCAGGGAGTAGCCGACGAGTACGGGTGTCGCCTCCGGCTGGATCCGCTGTTGGGTCGACGTCACGGCGGTCAGGTCGCTGAGGAAGTCCGCGAAGAGATAGCTGTCGGCAGCCGAGGAAAGGCCGTGGCCGCGCAGGTCGAAGGTCACTACGTCGTAGTCGTGCCGCAACAGCCCAACAAGCTCGTGCAGATCGGCCTGCGTCGAATTGAGTCCAGGACAGAGGATCATCGGCCGCCCGTGCCCGCCGCGAGACATCGAGATCGTGACGCCGTCGTGGTGGATCGTGGAGGTCTGTACGGCTGTGTTCGTAGTCATGTGCCCATGGTGGAAGGTTGACCCTGCGTCAGGGTCAAGCTCAGCCGCCAACCTGGACCACTCGGCGGATCGGGGGTCCACTAGCCTGGGCCGGTGGACCCCCGGACCCGACGGCTCGTCACCTCTGTCGTACTGCTGGCTCTCATCGCCATCGTGGTGATCGCGGCGCTCACCCGGTGACCGCTCGGCTCCGCGCCAGCTAACGTTCTGCGCCATGACCACCACGGGAGCGCGGTCGCCGTACCTGATGCGAGCGGGACTGGTCCGCAACGTACGGACCGCGGAGCATCTGACCACGTTCGTCGTGTCCGGTGTCTCGACCGTGCTGATCACCCGGTTGATCCTCGGGCTGAGCGGCTATCCGCAGATCGGCGGCAAGGGTCTGCACATCGCGCACGTACTGCCCGGTGGCCTGCTGATGCTGCTGGCGATCTTCCTGCTGCTCGCGTACGTCGGTCCGGTGGTGCGGCCGGCCGCCGCGCTCGTCGGCGGCGTCGGGTTCGGCCTGTTCATCGACGAGGTGGGCAAGTTCATCACCTCGGACAACAACTACTTCTACCAGCCGGCCGCGGCGATCGTGTACGTCGTGTTCGTGCTGATCGTGCTGGCTTCGAGGTTCGTCACCAACCGCCGGCCGATCGACCCGAAGGAGCAGTTGGCCAACGTCGTCGACCACGCCGTCGAAGGAGTCTCCGGAGGACTGTCCAAGATCCGGAGCGCGCAGGCGACGGAACAGCTCAACCAGGTCGATCCTCAGCTCCAGGGGTGGTCCGAGACGCGCGCGCTGCTGCTCGCCTGCCCTCCCGACGAGGTAGAGCTCGCTGCTCCGGTCGACGCTGCCTGGCGTGCCGTCCAGCGTGGCTTCGAACGGCTTGCGACTCACCCTTACGCGCCAAGGGTGGCGATCGCGGTACTGGTGGTGCAGGCGATCGGTGCACCGGCTATTGCGGCCGGGATCCGGTTCGACGACGGACGGCTGCTGACAGATCTCCCTGTGCTCGGAGTGGCAGCAGGAAGCTTGCTGTCGGCCACGTTCACCTTCCGGGGCGCGTTGCGGTTCCGGCGTGGAGACCGGGTGCGCGCAGTACGGCTGTTCGAGCTGGCCGTGCTGGTGTCGCTGTTGGTGACCCAGGTGTTCCAGTTCGCCGGGACGCAGTTCGCGGCGGTCGGTGGGATGACGCTGGACCTTGTCCTACTGGGCTTGCTCGGTGCCGAACGCAACCGGCTACGGCATGGGCCCGCTGCCCCGGCTAGTCCGAGGATGTGGGGCCTGCCACCAGATCCGGACGCTCCACCGTTCCCTGTGGACCCCGGCGATCCCGCTTAGTCGCGCGGCCGCCCCAGTTCTCGCCGCGCCCGATCAAAACCGGTGCCGTGGTCGCCACGAAGTACAGGCAGCCTGCGGCGAGCAGTGCGGGGACCAGCCCGATGCCTGCGATCGCTGCGCCTGCTACGACGCCGCCGAGCGGCACCCCGGTCCAAGCGATGGCGTTGGTCAGCGAACCGACTCGGCCGAGCATGTGCCGCGGGGTTCGTTCCAAGAACAGCGCACCCAGTACGGGGTTGATGAAGCCGGCACCGACGCCGCCGATGGCGTAGACAAGCATCACGGACCACACGGGCGCGTCGAAGGCCAGCAGGACGAACCGGGGCGCACCGCAGACGAGGAACGCGAGCGTGAACACCACCTTGCGCGGAATCTTGTCGCCGATCGCCGAAGCCAGCAGGGCGAACAAGGTCGCGGTGATGCCGAACGACAACAGGATCAGGCTGGTGTGCCCGGGACCGAAGCCGTGGTCCTTGATCCAGACCGGCAGCAGTACCGCGCCGATCGCCGCGTCGAGCAGGTTGGTGACTGCGATCATGAGGACGAGCGGCATCATCAACTTGTCCCTGCGGAGGAACTGCCAGCCCTCCCTGAGTTGCGCGAAGTAGCTGACCTCGTCACCGGCCGACGGCGTACTGGTTTCGACGGTCGGTCGCGGCACCCAGGTCCTGATCAGTGCCGCGCAGACAGCGAAGGAGACGGCGTCGACCCACAGCGCGTTGACCGTGCCGACGAGAGTGATGAGCCCGCCCGCCACGCCGTACGCTATGAACCCCGCCAGGCGCTCTGTGGTGCTTTCCAAACCGGTCACACGTTCCAGCGGCACCTTGGCGGCAGCCGCGATGTCGGGGACCAGGGTGCCTTTCGCTGCGTCGCCTGGTCCGCGCAGTGCTCCAGCTACGGCGACTATGGCAAGCAGTGCCGGGAACGAGAGCAGGTGCAGGGTGTGCAGCAGTGGGATCAGCGCGACGACACCCGCGCTGGCGACGTCGGCGGTGACGCTGATCCGGCGTCCACCGATCCGGTCGATCAGTGGGCCGCCGAAGGCTTTGCAGAGGACCAGCGGGGTCATCTCGACGAAGGCGACCAGACCGGTCTTCATCGGCG
Organism: Kribbella voronezhensis; assembly: GCF_004365175.1. NCBI lineage: Bacteria > Bacillati > Actinomycetota > Actinomycetes > Propionibacteriales > Kribbellaceae > Kribbella > Kribbella voronezhensis. Next base: position 4,977,027 of record NZ_SOCE01000001.1, read on the forward strand.
ACCCCGTGCTGACCAGGACGAACCACGGGATCGCGATGGCGCTCACCCGGGTGCCGCACAGCGACACCACGTTCGCGACGAGGAAGGCGATCAGGGGCGCCCTGTACGGCGTACTGGTGGTGGCCGTGGGCTGTTCGGTTGCACGTGGCGTCGTGACGGTGCTCATCGGGTTTCCCGGGGGTAGGCCTGGATCTGGACGGTGACCTGTTTCGCGCCCTCGGGGATCGGTGCGGTCAGGTCCTCGGAGCGGTACTTCTCCAGCACGGCCAGCACCTCTTGCATCATCTGGTGCGTCTCGGCGGCGGAGAGACGGAAGAGGTAGTCCGAGATCAGGGACGCCTCGCGCCACTCCGGGGCCATGGTCTGCAGGCTGTCGATGGCCTGGAACATGTTCTCCGCGTAGATCTGGCCGACGCCGTGCAGGAAGCCGAGAGTCAGCTCCGGCTCCTCGTCGAGCAGCTTGCCGGTGTCGAACGCCGTCCCCTGGTGCGCGGACTTCCACCACCGGTCCCGGGCGTTCCCGCGGCTGTCGTCCTCGACCACCAGCCCGGCCTCGGCCAACTGCCGCAGGTGGTAGCTGGTCGCCCCGGTGTTCACCCCGAGCCGCTCAGCGAGCGTGGTCGCCGTGGCAGGCCCGTGCACCCGCAGCAGCCCCAGCATCCGGTTCCGCATCGGATGCGCCAACGTCCGCAACAGCCGGCCATCAAGCTCAACTGTCCTGGCCGGGTCGGTGGGCTCGTCGTTTTGGCTCATGACAGCGAGCATAGAACTGCAAAGGTGGTTTGCAAAGACCTTTTGCAAACCGATTTTGCGATCCGTCTGAGCGTTGTCTGCGGTGGCGGGAGTTGTCCACAGGCGGGGAAGTTGCCGGTGAGCGGGGCGGTGTTCGCGGCATCTTCTTCGGTGAGCGGGAATGCCTTGGCCGGTCGGGCCGGGGCGGTCGCTGACGAGAGAAGGAGCAGACATGGTGCGGGTGATGCTGGAGGACACGGACTACTGCGACGTTCCGGCGGACCTGATGACGTTCGACGAGGGCGTGGTGGTGTTCTGGCGCGACGGCGAGGAGGTCGGCCGGCACCGCCAACTGCGGATCCGGTCGCTGGAGATGCTCGGCTCACGGTCGATGGGCCGCCGGATCGAGGAGGCCCGGAAGACCTTCCCGAACGCATACCGGAGCTGGAGTCAGGAAGAGGAGGAGCGACTCGCGGAGCTGTACCGCGACGGGGTGGGCCTGGACGTGCTGGTCAAGGAACTCGGCCGCCAGCCAGGCGGAATCGAGACCCGCCTGCGCAGCCTCGGGCTGCTCGGCGACGACGAAAAACTCAGATGACCAGCCCGATACTCAAGCAGCAGCAGCGCCGAGCAGAGGTCGGTGACCTACGCCCTGGTGGGCGGCAATCTGCGAACAGGCAACCACGGTGGACCCGCCGAAGCCGACCGTCGCAGGGCGTAGCGAGTGAGCTGAGGGCGAGTTGGTGGGGCAGGTTGGCGGGCGATGCGAGTGGGTTGACGCCGAGGTGGTTGTGCAAGTTGCGGGCTGTTCCGGCGCGGGCTCTTGACGTCGCCGGGCGAGACCGTTTTGTGATCGGCTGGAGCGGTCAGCGACAATGGCGCGATGCAGGCAGAGTCGGGTCCGGGTGGCCCCATCGACGAGCCGGACGACGAGTCCGGGCCACGGGACGTGATCCGTGGCGCGCTGCTGGCACCGCAGACCCTGGTCCGCGCGATCGGATCCGGCCGGCGCCGGGGAGCGGACGCCCCGCAGTACCAGCGGGTCGAGCTGCGGTACGTCGATCTCAAGGGAGTCCGCCACCTGCAGATCACCGAGTACGACGAACGCCAGGCGCACACCCGGAACGCGGCGGCCGGTCCGCCGGCGGCCGAGTCGGTGGACGGCCTCCTCGCGGCGCCGTACGGGAACTGGCATGTCGAGACGACCGACGAGACGCTTCGGCTGCGCTACACCAAGAAGGGCAAGTCGCTGCTGCATCGGCAGGGCGAGAGCCACGAGCAGAAGACCGAGCACGACCGGGTCAAGCGGCGTGTCCTCGATCCGGCCGCGCCCTTCCTGATCGAGCTCGGTATCAGCGACCACCTCGGCCGGGTCAAGCCGTCGCGCCAGTCGAAGTACAAGCAGATCGAGGAGTTCTGCAAGCTGCTGGCGCCGGCAGTGGACGAGGCGCTGGCCGCCGGACGGATTCCGGCCGGTCGGCCGCTCCACGTGGTCGACCTCGGCTGCGGGAACGCCTATCTCACGCTCGCGGCGTACCACCTGCTGACCGCTGCCGGGCACGACGTGCGGATGACCGGTATCGATCGCACGCCCGTGGCCCGCGCACGGAACACCAAGCGGGTCGAGGCGCTGGGCTGGCAGGATCACCTGCGGTTCGTCGACGCGACCATCGCCGATGCCGAGCTGGACACCCCACCGGATGTGGTGCTGGCGTTGCACGCGTGCGACACCGCCACCGACGACGCGCTGGCCCGGGCGGTCGGCTGGCAGGCTCCGCTGGTGCTCGCGGCACCTTGCTGCCACCACGACATCCAGAAGCAGCTCAAGAACGTCGAACCACCGGCGCCTTACGGACTTCTCACCAGGTATGGCATCGTTCGTGAGCGGTTCGCTGACGTGCTGACGGATACGCTGCGAGCAGCCGTGTTGCGTCAGGTCGGTTACCGGGTAGAGGTGGTGCAGTTCGTGGACAGTGAACACACGCCGCGCAATCTGTTGCTGCGCGCTGCCCGGACGGGTGCGCCGGCGGGGCCCGAGGTCCGGGCGGAGTACGAGGCGCTGGCCGGGGAGTGGCAGGTCAAGCCACGGCTGGCGGAGCTGGTCCTGGATCTCAACCGCGAGGCGGTGTTCTGAGCTTGCTGCGAAACGCCCTGACCGTGACCGCCGTGACCCTGCTGAGCCTGGCAGGGGCCGCGGTACCCGCCGGTTCGGCCACGGCACTCCAGCAAACCTCCCCACCGCAAACAGCCCCGCAACAGGTGCCGCTGGCCGATCCGCTGCCCGCGCCGAAGAAGCTGTTCACGATTCGCGACGAGCGGATCGACGAGTCCTCGGGGCTGGCGAAGAGCCAGCGGTACGTCGGCATCTGGTGGACGGTGAACGACTCCGGCGACACCGCCCGGGTGTTCGGGATCAACGCGGCCGGCAAGGTCAAGGCCGAGCTCAGCTTCAAGGCTCCGGTGAAGGACGTCGAGGCGATCGCGGTCGACCGCGAGGGCACGATCTACATCGCCGACATCGGCGACAACAAGTCCACCCGGGACATGATCGAGGTCTACACGATCCCTGAGCCGGACAAGCTCGAGGACGCCACGAACGTGAAGTTCCACCGGTACGACTTCAAGTACCCCGATGGCGCCCACGACGCGGAGACGCTGCTGATCCACCCGGAGAGCCGGCAGATGTTCATCGTGACCAAGGTCGCGAAGGGTCTGGGTGGCTTCTACGCCGGGCCGGAGACGGCGTCGCGGGAAGGTACCAACGAGCTGACCAAGATGGCCGACGCGCCGGCCGGGGTCACGGACGGCACGTTCATGCCGGAAGGCGAGACCGTCGTTCTGCGCAGCTACGTGGACATCGCCCGGGTCAACTGGGGCGAGGTGCCCAAGGTGGTCGGGCGCGCGGCCACCCCGCTGGCTCAAGGCGAGTCGGTCGCGGTCGGCCCGGACGCGGACGACAACTCGGTTCTGGTCGGCAGCGAGGGCAAGGGCTCGGCCGTCTACGAGATGTCGATGCCCGCGGTCAAGGGCGCTGCCGCCAGCCCGACCGCCACTCCCGCACCGAAGAACTCGGCCGCCGACAGCGGCACCACCAAGAAGAGCCACAACCTCCGCTGGATCATCATCGGCGCGGCCTTCTTCGCCTTCGTCATCACCATCATCACCTTCCCACCCGGCCGCCGCGAACGCCTCGACCGGATGGCCGAAAACGCCCGCCTCACCGGCCAGGCCCCACCCGACCAACACCCCCGCCGCCGAACCCCCGCCGCCTGACATCCCAGCCCCGGCTGACGTGCCAGCCCCGCGTGAGGTGCCAGCCCGGCTGACGTGCCAGTCCTGCGTGACGTGCCAGCCCCCGGCTGACGTTCCAGCCCCGGCTGACATCCCAGCCCGCCTGACCTTCCCGCCCCGGCTGACGTGCCAGCCCACCTCACCTCCCAGCCCGCCTGACCTTCCCGGCCCGGCTGGCGTGCCAGCCCGCCTCGCCTCCCAGTCCCCTGACCTTTCAGCCCGGCTGGCTGACCGGCTTGTGGGCAGAAAATAAGCAGCCGTCCGCCTAAGGGCGAACGGCTGCTTAAGGTGAGGAGGGTCAGCGGAGCTTTTCGACGGTGTAGTCGATGGCTTGGGTGAGCTTCTCGACGTCGTCGGGATCGACCGCGGGGAACATCGCGACGCGGAGCTGGTTGCGGCCGAGCTTGCGGTAAGGCTCGGTGTCGACGATGCCGTTCGTGCGCAGTACCTTGGCGACCGCGGCGGCGTCGATGGAGTCGTCCAGGTCGATCGTGCCGATGACGAGCGAGCGGGCGTCGGCGTCGGTCACGTACGGCGTGGCGTAGTCCGACTTCTCCGCCCAGGTGTAGAGCCGGTTGCTGGAGTCGGTGGTGCGCGCGACGCTCCACTCCAGACCACCGTTGCCGTTGATCCAGTCGGTCTGCTCGGCCATCAGGAACAGCGTGGCCAGCGACGGCGTGTTGTACGTCTGGTTCTTGCTGGAGTTGTCGATCGCGGTCGCCAGGTCCAGGAACGCCGGGATCCACCGGCCGGACGCGGTGATCTCCTCGACCCGCGCCAGCGCGGCCGGCGAGAGGATCGCGATCCACAGGCCGCCGTCCGCCGCGAAGCACTTCTGCGGCGCGAAGTAGTAGACGTCGACCTCGTTCAGGTCGACCGGCAGGCCGCCCGCGCCGGAGGTCGCGTCGATGGCGACCAGCGCGCCCTCGTCGGCGCCTTCGACGCGCTTGACCGGCGCCATCACGCCGGTGGAGGTCTCGTTGTGCGGCCACGCGTACAGGTCCACGCCCGCCTCGGCGACCGCGACCGGCCGGGTGCCCGGGTCGGACTTGATCACGCTCGGCTCGCCCAGGTGCGGCGCGAGCTGCGCGGCCTTGGCGAACTTGGAGGAGAATTCGCCGAAGCTCAGGTGCTGGCTCTTCTCCCGGATCAGCGCGAACGTCGCGATGTCCCAGAACGCGGTCGAACCACCGTTGCCGAGCACGACCTGGTAGCCGTCCGGCAGGTTGAACAGGTCCGCGACGCCCTGCTGGACCCGGCCGACCAGGTTCTTCACCGGCGCCTGCCGGTGCGAGGTGCCGAGCAGCTTGGCGCCCTCGGTCGCCAGCGCCGCGACAGCTTCCGGGCGCACCTTGGAGGGACCGGCGCCGAAGCGGCCGTCAGCGGGCTTGAGCTCTGCGGGGATGATGATGTCGCTGGTCACCAGCGGTTCCCTTCGTCGTCTGGCTGAATGCTTGCCGACGACGCTGTCAGCGAACTCCAGTGTTCCACACCTCCGACACACCCCCGTAACAGGCCCGTACTCCGAACCCTCGGTACGCCGTACACCGGCTACTCGTGTTTGCGGGTGATCTTTTGCTCGCCAGTGAGGACGGCTACCTGGCCGGCGTCGGTGGTGACCCATTCGCCGCAGGCGCCGCCGCCTTCGGCTACGTCGAGGGTGAGCGGCGTGCCGTCCATCCGCAGCGCCGGGTGGTAGTACTCCGCGACCTGCTCGGCCTCGCCCTGGATGTAGTGGCCGATCAGTGCTCGCCGGAACCGATCGCTGGTGACGTTCGGCGCGCTCCCGTGCACCAGTGCGCCGTGGAAGAACAGCACATCGCCCGGCTCCATCTCCACCGGTACTGCGGCCGCTGCGTCGGGCAGCGGCACGGTCACATCGGTGAAGCTCACCTTCGTGTCCGCCTTCTCCGTGCACAGGATCGGCCACCGGTGACTACCCGGCACGACCTCCAGGCAGCCGTTCACCTGGTCGACCCGATCGAGCGCCATCCACGCCGCCACGCACGTACCGGGCTCGGCCTTCAGATAGAAGTTGTCCTGGTGCAGCGCCTGCCCCCGCGACCCCGGCGGCTTGAAGTAGATCATCGTCTGTACTGCGTACGGCGACCTGCCGAGCAAGGCGGTCATCACGTCGTCGAGACGGTCGTCGATCAGCCATTGCAGGGAGAGCTCGTCCCAGCGATGCATCTGCGCCATCCGCGGGTACCGGCGGAGCGGGTCGCGGCTGTTGGCCTGTACGCCGACTACGTCATTCGCGTACGAGCCGCGCTTCCGCAACTCCATGTAGTGGTCCCGGAGCCGCTCGACCTCGTTCACGCCGAACAACCCGCGCACCAGCGTGTACCCCGAACGGTCGAACTCATCCTTGAACGAATCGCTCATCCACATCTCCTGTGCTCGATCCACCGTGAGCATCCGGCGGCGCATACTGAGAACCAGACAAGGCAATTCTCTGAGAGCAAGCACCGATCGGCCACGGATGTTCGACGCAAGGACTTGAAGTTTTGACGCATCAGCCAGCGATCTCCAAGGGACTCGACCTGCAGCTGCTCTCTCCGCCCACCTTCTGGCGATGCGAGCCGAGCTGGTCCTGGGTGTCGCGTCCACTGCCGGACCATCTGCTGTGGTGCGTGCTGGACGGCATCGGCCGGCTGGAACTCGACAACCGGGTGACCGAGCTGGGCCCTGGAATGTGCGCCGTCTTCAAACCAGGAGATGCCCCGACGGCGAACCACGACCCGCGCAGGCGGTTGCTGGTGTTCGGTATGCACTTCACGCCCAGGCGGCCCCCGGCGGACGTAGTACCGGAGGCGCGGTGGGCGGAGGTGCGGGATCGGGTGCTGCTTGGTGCGTTGGCGCGGAGCTCGGATTCGGCGTACAGGCGAGGCGATCGGTTGGGGGAGCGGCAGGCCGAGCTCTGTCTGGAGCAGTTCCTCTGCCTGATCTGGGAAGCCGCGCACGGTACGCAGGCGAGCAGTGTCGACACAGCGATCGAAGAGGTCGCACAGCTGATCCGGCAGGATCCCGGGCGCGACTGGAGTGTCAGTGAGATGGCAACGCGTGCCTCGCTCTCGCGTGCTCAGTTCACTCGCCGATTCGTCGCCCAGAACGGTATGGCGCCGGCGCAGTACCTGATCAACGCAAGGATCGACAGAGCGCACCAGTTGCTGACGGAGACGAGCATGACGATCACCCAGATCGCCGCTGCCCTCGGCTACGCAGACGTGCCGTACTTCAGCCGCCAGTACAAACAACGCACCGGCCGCCCACCCAGCGCCACCAGACCACGCAGTACAGAATCCCGCGCCGGGAGCAACTAACCCGACAGTGGTCGACGCCAGCTCTCCAGTACTTCGTCCAGCTGCTCGCGAATCCGGTCCCGTGCCTCGGAGCGCGGCACGCCGGCCATCAGCAGTTCGTCGTACGGCGTGTTCTCGTGGCGGACCGATGCGGCCACAGCGAGCGTGATCGCGTTCTCCTCCAGAGCACGACCAGCGGCCGATCTCCCCACCCGACCGCTGCTCCGAGTGCCCGCGTGGTTCGCGATCGCCTGAGCTCGCTCGGCCGGGCAGCCCGGGAAGAGTCGCGAGATCTCAGCGGCCATCCGCTGCTGGAACTCGACATCCTCGACAGCTCGCTTCTCCCGCGCACGTTCCCGCTGCCGTTCCCGTACGTCGGAGTCGGCCAAGCACTGCTCCTCGGCCAGCTCCAGCGCGGGCTGCTCGACCAGCACGCCCTGTCGTTCGTACCGTTTGCGGGCACGACTCCAGCGCACCACAACCGCCGACAGTGTGCTCGCCTTGCGGGCCCGGCGGGTGAGGGCCGTGTTGCCCGACGGGATGAAGACCAGGTGGTCGAGATCCATGCAGGCCAGGCAGTGCGGCACATCGTTCTCGAGCCGCATCAAGACGGCTTCGGTCGTTTCGCAGTCCGCGCAGGTGAACTGCTTGAGCGGCTGGATGACCAGCAGGTCCTCGACCTTCGGCATCGGTCAGGCCCAGGAGGGGTTCCAGCCCTCAATGTCGGTGGCCGGGCGGGTGTCCGGGCCGGAGTAGATCGCCGACGGGCGGATCAGCCGGCCGGTGCGCTTCTGCTCCAGCACGTGCGCGCTCCAACCCGCAGTACGGGCGCAGGTGAACATGGAGGTGAACATCGGCGGTGGCACCTCGGCGAAGTCGAGCACGATCGCGGCCCAGAACTCGACGTTGGTCTCCAGCACCCGGTCCGGGCGCCGCTCGCGCAGCTCGGCGAGGGCGGCCTTCTCCAGCGCCTCGGCGACCTCGTAGCGCGGCGCGTCGAGCTCCTGCGCCGTACGCCGAAGTACGCGGGCGCGCGGGTCCTCGGCACGGTACACGCGGTGGCCGAAGCCCATCAGCCGCTCACCGCCGTCCAGCAGGCCCTTCACGTACGCACGGGCGTCACCGCTCTTCTCGACGCCCTCGATCATCGTCAGCACGCGGGCCGGCGCACCGCCGTGCAGCGGGCCGGACATGGCGCCGACAGCACCGGACAGCGCGGCAGCGACGTCGGCACCGGTGGACGCGATCACCCGAGCCGTGAAGGTGGAGGCGTTCATACCGTGCTCGGCAGCGGACGTCCAGTACGCGTCGACAGCCTTGACGTGCTTGGGATCCGGCTCGCCACGCCAGCGGATCATGAACCGCTCGGTGATGGTGGTCGCCTTGTCCACCTCGCGCTGCGGAACCATCGGCTGCCCGATGCCGCGCGCGGCCTGGGCGACGTACGACAGGGCCATCACTGCCGCACGGGACAGGTCGTCGCGCGCCTGGGTGTCGTCGATGTCGTACAGCGGCCGCAGTCCCCAGGCCGGAGCGAGCATCGCCAGCGCGGACTGGACGTCGACCCGGATGTCACCGGTGTGCACCGGCAGCGGGAACGGCTCAGCGGGCGGCAGCCCCGGGGTGAATGCGCCGTCGACCAGCAGGCCCCAGACGTTCTCGAACGGCACCCGGCCGACCAGATCCTCGATGTCGACCCCGCGGTAGCGCAGCGCGGAGCCCTCCTTGTCCGGCTCGGCGATCTGGGTGTCGAAGGCGACGACTCCCTCGAGACCGTGCTGAACCTCGGTTTTCGGATCTGACATCAGCCGCTGACTCCCTTGTCGATTGAGGCGCCCAGGAAGCATAGTTCTCCAGCTCGCGGGACGGACAGATCTGTGACCGGTTCGGCGATTACGCTCGCCGCCATGACAACCAAGCCGAACCCGGTACTCGGGCTGCTGATCGGGGCAGTGCTGGCCTGGGGTAGCGCCACGGCGATCAACTATGCAGGCATCAAGCTGAACGTCTTACGGGCCGCCCGCTTCGACAACAGCCTGTCGGACGGTCTTCCCTGGATACTGCTCATCCTCGCGGTCTCGGCGGTGGTCGGGCTCGTGCTGTCGATCCGCACGATCAGCGGCGGTGCTCTGGTCGGTGCCGGCGGCTTGCTGACTGCAGTGGGCGTGGCGGTGTTCACCTTGCCGCTCCGCCAGGCCTTCGACCTGTCCAAGTTGTTCGTGATCCCTGGTACGAATCCAGCGGGTTACGTCCTGTGGGACGGCTCGGTGATCTTCGTCGGGACGATCCTGCTGGTGCTGGGCGTACGACGCTGGGCGACCGACCTCCGCAGTACGTCGCTGAACGGTCCGGGTTATCAGCCCGGCCAGCAACTCCCGACGCAGTACCCGGGCCAGCAGTACGGCGGTCAGACGTTCCCCGGGCAACAGAGTCCCGGGCAGCAGAGCCCTGGGCAGCAGGGCGCTCGCCAGCAGGACTACCCGCCCCGGGGTGGAGCGCAGCCGCGCTGATCTAGGCTCGGAGCCGTGGACCTTGCAGAGATGCGGCAGACGTACGGCCTGGGGGAGTTGCTGGAGAGTCAGGTCGACGCCGACCCGATCGTGCAGTTCGGGCAGTGGCTCGCGCAGGCGACCGAGGCGGGACTGGCGGAACCGAACGCGATGGTGGTCGCCACCGCGGACGCGAACGGCCGCCCGTCGGCACGGACCGTCCTGCTGAAAGGCCTGGACGAGCGCGGCTTCGTCTTCTACACCAACCAGCAGTCCCGCAAGGCCGATGACCTGGCCGCCAACCCGTACTGCGCTCTGGTGTTCCCCTGGCACGCCATGGAACGCCAGGTTCGGGTAGAGGGCGTCGCCGAGAAGCTGCCCTCCGAGGAGGTCGAGGCGTACTTCGCCACCCGGCCGCGCGGGTCGCAGCTAGGCGCCTGGGCGTCCCAGCAGAGTCAGCCGGTAGCGAGCCGCGAAGAGCTGGACGCGCAGTACGCCTCGTACGAACGGCAGTGGCCGGACGGCACCGAGATCTCGGCTCCCTACTTCTGGGGTGGCTACCGGATCCGGCCCGAAGCCTTCGAGTTCTGGCAGGGCCGCACCGGACGCCTCCACGACCGCCTGGCCTACCGCCGTACCAGCTCCTCCTCCTGGGAACTGCTCCGACTCCAGCCCTGATCGACGGCGGGACCGGTCTCACGGAATCCGTGCCGCTGCCACCAGCGGGCCAGTGGGGCCGGTGCCCACCAGTTGGCCCTACCGAGTAGGCGCATGGTGGCGGGGACCAGCAGCGCCCGGACTACGGTCGCGTCGAGCAGGATCGCGATCACCAGGCCGACCCCGATCATCTTCACGAACACGATTCCCGAGGTGGCGAAGGCGCCCACGACGATGATCAGCAGCAACGCGGCACTGGTGATGATTCCGCCGGTCCGTTGCAGCCCCAGCGCGACCGAGCGCGTGTTGTCCCCGGTCCGGTCGTACTCCTCCCGGATTCGGCTGAGCAGGAACACCTCGTAGTCCATCGACAGCCCGAACAGTATGGCGAACAGCAGGACAGGATTGGTCGCGTCCAGGAAGCCGGCGGGGGTGAAGTCGAGCAGGCCGGCCAGATGGCCCTCCTGGAAGATCCACACCATCGCGCCGAAGGACGCCGAGAGCGAGAACACGTTCATCAGCAATGCCTTGGCAGGCAGGACAAAGGAGCCGAAGGCAACAAACAACAGGACGAACGTGACGAGCACGATGAACCCGGCCATCCAGGGCGCGCGCTCACGCAGTACGTGCAGAAGGTCGACCAGTGCCGCGGTGTCTCCACCTACCTCGACAGTCGTTCCAGTGGGCGGTTGCACTGCGCGGACGGCCTTCACCACGGCGCGAGCCGGCAATTCCTGCGACGTGTAGTGGGTGTGGACCAGGATCGACGCGATTCCGTTCTTGTAGCCGCCGAGTCGAACGTCCTGGACATCGCGGACCTGACCGAGTTGCCGCAGGTAGGGCGCCAAAGCCTGCTGGACAGTCGTGGCAGGCGGTGGTGTAGCGAACCGAACCGCCACCTGTACTTCGGATCCGCCCGCGCCGGCGAAGTCGTTCTGCAAGGTCTCGGTGACCGTGCGGCTGTTCGCGCCGGCTGGTAGGGCCCGGTGGTCGACACCACCCAATTGCGCTTGCAGAAAGGGGATTCCGAGCACGAGCAGCAGCGGAACCAGCACTACCACGTAGATCACCGGCCGCCGCATCACGCTGTGCGCGAGCCGGTACCACGCGCCGTGCTCGGCCGCACCGAGTCCGCCTCGCCTTGCCAGCCAGGGCACCTTCAACTTGTTCACCCGATCGCCGAGCACCGCCAGCAGAGCGGGCAGCGCCGTCAGCGCCGCGACCATCGCCACCAGCACGGCCGCGGCGCCGCCGTACGCCATCGAGCGCAGGAACATGACGGGGAACAACACCAGACTGGAGATCGCCACTCCGACGGTGACACCGGAGAATGCGACCGTCCGGCCGGCCGTACTCATCGTCACGGTCAACGCGGTCTCGACGTCGTTGCCGAGAGCAAGCTGTTCGCGGAACCTGGTGACGATGAACAACGCGTAGTCGATCGCCAGTCCGAGCCCGATCATCGTGACGATGTTGATCGAGAACACCGAGACATCGGTGAAGGTGGTGAGCGCCCGCAGTACGACAAAGGCGCCGAGGATCGCCAGACCGCCGACGAACAACGGGAGGCTGGCCGCGACCAGGCCGCCGAAGACGACCACGAGCAGGATCAGCACGATCGGCAGGGAGATCGTCTCCGCCTGCACGATGTCGTGCTCGGTCTGCGTGTTCACCTCGTCGAACACGGCGACCTCGCCGCCGACCTTCACGTCGAGTCCGGCCGGCGCCTGCCGGACCTTCTCCGCGATCGTGTGGAACGTGGCCAGCCGCGCCTCCGCATCGGCCCCGGCGAGCGTCAGTACGGCGTACGTCGAGTGCTGGTCCTTGGAGACGAAGGCCGCGGATCCGGTACTCCAGAAGGTCGTCCTGCCGACCACATCAGCGGATGGCAGCTCCGCGAGGTCCTGCTCGACGGCGGAACGGAAACCGGGATCTGCCACCGTTTGTGTCGGGCTGCGGTAGAGCACGATCACGTCGGTGCCGGTCCGGCCGATGTTCTGCTCGATCGTGCGAACGGCCCGGTACGCCTCGCTGTCAGGGGCGTCGAACCCGCCGTTCGCGAGAGCGCCGAACACTCCCGTGCCCCAGGCGATCGCGGCCACCACGAACGCGCCGGTCAGCGCGAGCACCAGCCGACGGTGCCGGTAATTGAATCTGCCGAGGGTCTCGAACACGGCGCGTCTCCAGAGGTATTTAACACTGGTCGCTCAAGTGAACAGCGTTAACGGTTAACGGTGTAAACACTAACCTCGTGTCCGGCCCCGCTGTCAAGGAAGTTCGCGATACCGTTCGGGCGACGGAACAGGAGAGGGACTGTGGAGGTATCGAGCCGGCGCGATCGCCAGCGGGCAGCGACCGTGGCGGAGATCAAGGCCGCGGCGCGGAAGCTGCTGGTCGGCGGTGGCCTGTCCGCGGTCGGCCTCCGTGCGGTCGCCCGCGAGCTCGGGCTCAGCGCGCCCGCGCTCTACCGGTACTTCGGCAGCCACGAAGACCTCATCTCGGCCTTGATAGCCGACCTGTACGACGAACTGACGGCATACCTGATCCAGCTTCGCGACAGCGACCCCGCGGCGGATCTCGGCGACCAGCTGTTCGGGATCGCCGGGGGACTGCGGGACTGGGCGCTGGCGCATCCGGCGGAGTTCGGGCTGCTGTTCGGAGCGCCGGTGCCGGATCCGCTCGACCCCGGGCACGAGCTGACCGCGGGTCATCAGGCGGCGATGCGATTCGGCGCGGTGTTCGTGGAGCTGGTGACGAAGGTCTGGCATCAGCAACCGTTCCCGAGTCCGCCCGAGGAACTGCTCGGAACCGAGCTGCTCGGCCAACTCGAACAGAAGGCCGAGTTCTTCGACGGGATGCCGCCCGGGGCGGTCTATCTGGCGCTGACCTACTGGACCAGGCTCTACGGGCTGATCTGCATGGAGGTCTTCGGCCAGCTGCACTGGGCGCTCGACGACGCAAGCGCGTACTTCGCGGCGCAACTCCGCGAGATCGGCGAGGGACTCGGCCTCGACTGCCCGCCGGTCGACGACGATTCCGGCAGCGCCTGACGAAGCCGGCGCACGGCGAACCGGGATATCGGCGTTCAGGGAAAATAAAAAAGAGACCCGTGGACGCTTCCAGAGACACGACCGGGTGGCCGAGCTCGGGGTCAGGCGGACTTTCCTGACTGTCCACGGGTCCGGTGGCTGGCGTTGAACTGGCCGACCACTTGCCCACTGATTAGTGGTTGGCGGTCAGCCCGCCGCCACCTCACGAGTCCGATTGCAATTCATGCGTTGGACCACCTCCCTTCGCGTGTACCTGAAACCTACGTCGCGACCGCGAGGTGTTCAAGGGAGTTTTCGCCGACGGCTGAACGGCTTCTCGTGGTCTCATGAAGGCATGGTCTTCGAGCTCGGTCTGCCCGTCATCCTGTTGCTGTTCGGAACCGTCTGGTTCGTGGTGTCGTCGTACCGCCGGGCTGCCATCGCGGAGCAGACCGTGGCCGAGCTCAACGCCGAGACGAAGGCGCTGATGCGGGAGGTCCGGACGCTCGAGAAGGCGGTCGCGGCTGCCGAGCAGGGTCTGCGTACGCTCAGCTCGCATCCGTCGGTACCGCGGGACGTCGCGGTCACCGCCGACCTGACGCTCGCCGACATCCGGCGACTCACCGAGGGCAAGGAGCTCGACCACTGATGGCAAAGCTGGGGAACGCGACCGCGGTCGCCAAGGGCGGCAACGTGAAGATGAAGGTGGTCGGCGGTCTGATCCTCGCGGTGATCGCGCTGATCATCCTGCTGAGCATCTTCAACTTCGCCAGCACGGACGCGAACCGGATCGGGCTGCACTACGGCGGCGGCGTGATCGAGGACAAGAAGTTCAAGTCGATCATCCCGCCGGGTTCGACGAACAAGCTGATCGGGCCCGGCGACAAGCTGTACACCTACCCGATCGACCAACGGTCGTACATCATCGGCGGTGCCGGCGCGGACACCGACGACGCCGACGAGGTCACCGTGGTCAGCAAGGACAACGTCCGGCTCGGGATCCGGGTGCAGGTCTACTTCACGCTGAACCGGGACGCGAAGGTGCTCCAGCAGTTCCACGAGCGGATCGGGCTGAAGACCGAGGCCTACACGACCGAAGGCTGGGACAAGATGCTGCAGGCCTACTTCCGGCCGCAGATCGACCGGGCCCTGGCGGCCGTCGGCACCGACTACCTGTGGAACGAGCTGTACAACAACGAGGCCCGCAAGACGAAGTTCCAGAACGCGGCCGCGACGAAGTTCACCGACATCCTGGCCGCTGCGGTGGGCGACGACTACTTCTGCGGACCGTCGTACAACGGCACCAACGCGTGCGGCGAGTTGTCGTTCACGATCCAGAAGCCGACGCCGCTGGACAAGGGCATCATCGACGGGCTCGAGGCCAAGCAGCGCGCCGAACTCGCCAAGCAGGCGCAGGAGCAGAAGAACCAGCAGATCAACGTCGAACTGCAGTCGGTCAAGCAGCAGGTCGCGTTGCTCGGGTCACAGGGCTACCTGCTGAAATCCGCGATCGAGTCGGGCAAGATCCAGTTCATGGTGATCCCGCAGAACGGCAACGTGAGCATCCCGGTGCCGACCCCGACCGCGACCACGCCGCGCTGAGCCGATGTCCGCGCTGCCGTCCCATCTCGAGCTGGTGCAGGGCGTCGTCCTGCCCAGGCCGGTCGGCGCCGACCCGGTCCTCGATTTCCTGAACACCCGCTCCGAGTGGGCCGGCCGAGGGCCCGCCCGGAGCGAATGGCTCACGTCGTACGAGGCGCTGGTGATCTGGAGCGGGTACGTCGGCCTGCTCTCCGACGCGAGCGTCTTCCGGCTGATCGAGCAAGCCGCCGTCAAACCCACCGACGCCGCCCGCCGGCTGGCCGCCGCCCGCGAGTTCCGCGCCGACCTGTACGACGTACTCACCGACTCGGCCGCGGCCGGCTCCTTCGACGCGGTCGCCCGCGTGATCGACAAAGCCGGCGCCCGCCGACGGCTCCTCGCAGTACCGGCCGACGGCGACGGATTCCGGGCCGCCTGGGAGCTGCCGGAAGACCTCGGCCTGCCGCTCGACCAGCTCGCACTCCTGGCGGCCGACCTCCTCACTGGCCCGTCCCGCGACCATGTCCGCGCCTGCCCCGGCGACGCCTGCGGCTGGCTCTTCCTCGACCCCCGAGGCCGCCGCCGCTGGTGCTCCATGTCCACCTGCGGCAACCGCGCCAAAGTCCGAGCCCACGCCGCGCGCACCAGGTAGTACATCCCCACGCACCTCCTGCGTCGGCGCTCCCGCCCACCCTGGGTTCGCAGCTCCTCCGTCGCGGCTCGATAACTGCGCGCCGGTTCGGTGCCGCGCCGACTTGGCGAGCTGGTCCGTCGTCGCGGGTGCTCCAGGAACATTCCAGGCCCTCCGTCCTCGCCGCTGTCGTCGCGCACCCTGCCTCGCCGCTACTGCCCTCGCCCACCGTTCCTGACTGCTCAGCACCCACCTACTAGCGACCCCTTATGCAACCCTAGGTTGCGCATTCTCCGTCCTGTCTCTAGAGTCATGTGCAACCAATGGTTGCTATTCGCAGCTAAAGCCGTCGCTTCTGGAGGGGTAAATATGAGCGGGTTGCTGAACGGTAAGAACGCCGTGATCTACGGCGGTGGAGGTGCGATCGGTGCCGCCGTCGCGCGGGTATTCGTTCGCGAAGGGGCGCGCGTCTTCATCGCCGGCCGGACGCAGGCGAAGCTGGATGCCGTGGCGCGCGACATCGCCGCGATGGGTGGCGCCGTGGAGACCGCGCAGGTCGACGTACTCGATCAAGAGGCGGTGGAGAAGCACGCTGATGAGATCGCGGCGACAGCAGGCGGTATCGACATCGCGCTCAACGCGGTCAGTGTCATGCACGATCAAGGCACCTTGCTCGCGGATCTCTCGGTCGAGGAGTTCATGCGGCCGATCGACGGGTTTCTGCAGGGGTTGTTCATCACCAGCAAGGCGGTGGCGCGGCATATGGGTGGCGAGCGTCCTGGTGTCATCCTGACGCTGTCCGAGCCGGGTTCGAAGCTCGCGGTCGGCGGCATCTTGGGCCACGGTGTGAGCGCGGCCGGCAAGGAAGCCTTCACCCGGCTTTTGGCCGCCGAGTTGGCGCCCAGCAACATCCGGGTGATCGGCATCCGACCGCACGCTGTGGTCGACGCACCGGCCGCGGGTTCCTACACCAAGGACCTCTTCAAGCCCTTGGCTGCAGGCGCCGGTCAGTCGGTCCAGGAACTGCTCGAGGACGGCAGCATGGCGCAGAGCACACTCCTCAAGCGGTTGCCGACGCTGTCCGAAGTCGCCGAGACCGCCGCCTTCCTGGCCTCGGACCGAGCCGGCTCCATCACCGGAACCATCACCAACCTCACCGCCGGCACCCTGACCGACTGACCCGCGAGTCCGCTGAGTTCTAGTTGAACACTGACGGGTCTACCAGGAGCCAGGTTTGGTGGGCTCGGGCGAGGATTCGGCCGTCGGCGTCGTAGAGGGTGGTGGCGGTGTGGGTCTTGCGGCCGTCTTCGGTGAGGAGGCGGCCCATGACGACGCAGGGCTCGCCGGCGGGTGGGCGGGCGTCGATGCAGGCGGTCATCTGGCCGAGGACCGACGGGCGGCCGTCGAGGTCGATCGTCCAGCCGCCGGGGCAGTCCAGGGCGGCCCAGAGGTAGACGGGGTCGACCAGGCCGTCCTCGCCGGCCAGGTCGGCGGCGGGATGCCAGGTGCAGGCGGTTCGGCCGTCGCCGAGCGGGCCGGGGCGCAGTTGCAGGCCTTCGGTGTTCTCCGGCCCGCAGGCGAAGCACCCCGGAAACGGGTGGTTGGAAAGACCCCGGTACGACGATTCCGCCGCGCGCGCCTCGTCGGGGCCGACCGGGTCGATCGCCGCGTCGGTCAGGTTTGCCGCGTCGACAGCGAGCGCTTCAGCGACCACGGCGTCGCCATTGGTCAGCCGGGCCGTGTCCGCGTCGACAGTGAGCTCGAGGTCGAGCCGCAGTGGAGGCGGCACCATCAGGCGCACCCGGGGAACCGTTCCGTCGGCGGCAACCCGGGCGAGCGCCGTACCGACTGTTCCTGCGACGTAGCCGCCGTTGCCCGAGTGGGCCGGGCCACGGAACCGCGGCGCGATCCGCACCACCTCACGCGTCGTCATGCCGAGAAACCCTAGCCGCGCTGCTCTTCCGGGCCCCGCCGGGGGAGTGCTCGCCACCACTTCGGAGCGGTCGGCCGGTCAGATGTGGCATCGATTCCGGCCGGGAGCACGGGGAAACCCTCGTTTCCCGAGGATCTTTGCAGATTTACTGCCCTGACCACTCTCATTCAAACGTCCGTTTGAACTATGCTGACTGCAGGCTACGGCGCGTGAGCAGGTGGGGTGCCTGAGCGAGCAGTGGCCGGGGGGAAGGAGAACTCTGTGGAAACACCCGTGGAATCGACCCGGGAAAGACTGCTCAACGTCGCCGAGCAGAGGTTCGGCGAGGGGGGTTACGAAGGAACCTCGCTGCGCGCGATCACCGTCGCCGCGGCCGCCAATATCGCCGCGGTGAACTATCACTTCGGCTCGAAGGAGGCGCTGCTCAGGGCCGCCGTGGCGCGCGCGATGGCGCCGGTGAACACCGAGCGCCGGCGCCGGCTGGACCAGTTGGAGGCGAAGGGCCGGCCGACCGCCGAGCAGTTGATCCGCGCGTTCGTCGAGCCGGGACTGGATCTCGTACTGCGTCGCGGCGAGCGCGGGCCGGTGGTGGCGAGGTTCATCGGCCGGATCGCGTTCGACCCGAGTCAGCGGATCCGCGAGTTGTACGCCGCCGAGTCGGACCCGGTCGAAGCCAGGTACCTCGCGGCGTTGCAGGCGGCGTTGCCGAGGGCCGCGCCGGAGTCGGTCGCGTTCGGGTACGTGAACATGCTCGGGTTGCTCGCACTGCACCAGTCGCAGGCACTCACCCGCCCGCCGGGTGAGCCGGCCGAACCCAACGACGATCCCGGCAAGCTGGCCGAGAACCTGATCGCCTTCCTGGTCGCCGCCTTCGACCGCGGGCTGCGCGCCTGACGCAAACGGTCGACGCGGCCGCGAACCGTGCACGAAGACGCTCGAACGACCCCGATTCAGCCAGCCGCCGCGTTCATGGTGTCCAGAAAATGCTCACGGATGTTCGAACCGCTGGGTAACGCTGCATAATGGCACTCCGTGGACCCCTGTGAAGTCGTGGTTGCCGTCGATCTCGGTGGAACCCGGATGAAGTGCGGCCTGGTCGCCGCCGACGGTGCCGTGCTGCACCGCGAGACCAGGCCGACGCCCCGGGTTGTGGTTGACGCACGAGGCGGGGGTCGCGCCGTGCTCGAAGCCCTGCTCGAAACCGTCGTCGAACTCGGCCAGAAGGCGGCCGCCGACGGCCATCGGGTCCGAGCCGTCGGCGTCGTGGTGCCCGGCATCATCAACGCCGAAAGCGGCATCGTCAGCGCGGAGAACCTGGCCTGGGCCGGTACGCCGGTGCTCGCCGAACTCAAGGCCGCCATCGGCGACCAGCACGTCATCCTGGCGCACGACGTTCGCGCCGGCGGCTACGCCGAGCTCCGCCAAGGCGCCCTGATCGGCACCACGAACTCGCTGTTCCTCCCGCTCGGCACCGGGATCGCCGCGGCCATGGTCGTCGACGGCTCACTGGTCAGCGGCGACGGGTACGCCGGCGAGCTCGGCCACACCCGGTTCGTCAACGGTGAGGCCGCCGAACTCTGCGCCTGCGGCCAGTGGGGCTGCCTCGAGACGGTCGCCTCCGCCGCCGCCCTGGCCAGACGGTACGGCGTACGCAGCGGCCGCGTCGTCGACGGCGCCCGTGAGGTCCTCGAACTGCTCGCGCAGGGCGATCCGGATGCCGAGGCCGTGTGGAAGGAAGCGCTGGCCGCTCTCGTCGACGCCCTCGTCATGTACACGACGCTGGTCGCGCCGACCCGGATCGCGATCGGCGGTGGCCTGGTCGGAGCCGGTGAGACCCTGCTGGCACCGCTGCGCGAAGGAGTCGCCGCGCGGCTCACCTTCCAGCGCAAGCCGGAGATCGTCGCCGCTGTTCTCGGCGAAGAGGCCGGCTGCCTGGGCGCCGCCTTGATGGCGTGGGACAGCATCACCGACGAGAGCGGAGAGCAGACGGTATGACGACGTATCGCGTGGCGCGCCTGGTCACGCCCGACGACGTACTGGAGAACGCCTGGATCCAGGTGGTCGACAGTGACATCCTCGCGTTCGGGCGCCGCTCGGACGGGATGCCGGCCGACGGGCTGCGCCCCGAGGACCTCGGCGACGTCACGGTGGTGCCTGGTTTCGTCGACATCCACACCCACGGCGGCGGCGGTTCGACGTACTCGACGACCGATCCCGAGGAGGCCCGCAAGGTCGCGGCCTTCCATGCCAGGCACGGCACCACGACGACGATGGCGAGCCTGGTCACCGCACCGCTCGACGACATCGTCGAGCAGACCGCCTGTCTGGCCGACCTGGTCACCGACGGCGTGATCGCCGGCGTCCACCTCGAAGGCCCGTTCCTGTCGGAGGCCCGGTGCGGTGCTCATGAGCCGACCCTGCTGCGCGATCCGGTCGAGGGTGACGTCGCGAAGGTGCTCAGCGATGCCGTCAAGATGGTGACGATCGCGCCGGAGCTGCCGAGCGGCCTGGACGCGATCCGCCAGGTCGTCGACGCCGGAGTGGTCGCGGCGCTCGGGCACACGGACGCGACGTACGAGCAGATGATCGCCGGGGCGGATGCCGGTGCGACCGTGGCGACCCACCTTTTCAACGGGATGCGGCCGTTCCATCACCGCGACCCGGGTCCGGTCGGCGCCGCCCTGAACGATCCGCGGCTGCTGCTCGAGGTCATCAACGACGGCATGCACCTGGATCCGCAGGTGGTCCGGGTCGCGCTGGCCGCGGCCGGGGTCAACCGGATCGCGCTCATCACCGACGCGATGGTGGCGACCGGGATGCCGAACGGGCGGTACATGCTCGGCAGTCTCGAGGTCGACGTGAAGGACGGGCTGGCAACGCTTGCCCACGGCACCCATTCGATCGCCGGCAGCACCTTGACGATGGACGTCGCGTTCGCCAACGCGGTCAAGGCCGGCACGTCCTTGGTCGACGCTTCCCGGATGGCGTCGACAACGCCGGCCCAGACGTTCGGCTGGTACGACGTGGGTGGGATCGAGACCGGCAAACGAGCCGATCTGGTCGTCCTGGACGAGGAGTACGCCGTCCGCAAGGTGATGCGGGCCGGCGCGTGGCTGGACTGATCGGGACCGTCACCCTCAACCTGGCCCTCGACGTCACGTACGGCGTCGACGAACTCGTGGTGGGTGGCAGCCACCGGGTGACCGACATCAGACAGCGCGCCGGCGGCAAGGGCGTCAATGTGGCAAGGGTTGCGGCGACCCTCGGCCATCAGGTGCTCGCCCTCGGCTTCGTCGGCGGCGTCACCGGTGAGCTCGTCGCGGAAGAGCTGTTCGATGCGGGTCTGACCGCGCTGCTCACACCGATCAGAGGCGAAACCCGGCGAACTGTTGCCATCGTCAACGGTCAGGACGGCGACGCGACGATCTTCAACGAAGCAGGGCCGTCGGTGTCGGAAGACGAATGGCGTGCCTTCCACGACCGGATGCCGTGGGCCAGGCTCGGCGTACTGGCCTGTTCGGGAAGTCTGCCACCAGGGCTTCCTGTCGATGCCTATGCCGAACTGGCCGTCCGGGCCCGGCATCACGATGTGCTCACCGTGATCGACGCCGGTGGGGAAGCGCTCGTCGCCGCGGCGAAGGCGGGCGCCGTCGTACGCGCCAACGCGGCCGAGCTCCGCGAAGCCCTGGGCAATGACATTTCGGTCGAAGAGGGCGCAAGGCAACTGGTTGTCACCGGCGCGACGGCCGCTGTCATCACCGACGGCTCGCGCGGAATGGTTGCCGCTAGCAAGAGTGGTGCGTGGCGCGCGTTGCCGGTCGAACGCGTGGCGGGCAACCCGACCGGCGCCGGAGATGCCTGTACTGCGGTGGTCGCGGCCGCCGTCGCCGAATCACCCGAGCCCGATTGGGCCGTAGTACTCAAGTCAGCCGTGGCTGCTTCGGCCGCGGCCGTACTGACGCCGGTTGCCGGGGACATCGACCTGGCGGCGTACCAGCGGTGGCAGCCGCAGGTCGCCGTCCAGAGTCTTTAGACGAAGAGGAGTTCGAGATGCCGTTGGTTTCCGGAGCCGAGGTCGTGCTGGGTGCCGCCAAGGCGGGCAAGGGGGTCGGCGCGTTCAACGTGATCCAGTTGGAGCACGCGACCGCGTTGATCGCCGGTGCCGAGCAGGTCGGTGCGCCGGTCATCCTGCAGATCAGCGAGAACGCGGTGAAGTACCACGGCGCGCTCAAGCCGATCGGCGTCGCCACGCTCGCCGCGGCCTCCGCCTCGACGGTGCCGGTCGTGGTGCACCTCGATCACGCGATGGATCGCGACCTGGTCACCGAGGCCGTCTCGCTCGGCTTCACGTCGGTGATGTTCGACGCCTCGAAACTCGAGTACGCCGACAATGTCGCCGCGACCACCGAGGTGACCAAGTTCTGCCACGACCACGGCGTCTTCGTCGAGGCGGAGATCGGTGAGGTCGGCGGCAAGGACGGCGTGCACGCACCGGGCGCGCGGACCCGGCCGGACGAGGCGCTCGCTTTCGCCGAGGCGACCGGCGTCGACGCGCTCGCAGTTGCCGTCGGCTCGTCCCACGCGATGACCGAGCGGACGGCCGAGCTCGACTTCGCGTTGATCGCCGAGTTGCGGGCCGCCGTACCGGTTCCGCTGGTGCTGCACGGGTCGTCCGGCGTCGCGGACGCGGACCTGACCCGCGCCGTCGAGGCGGGCATGACGAAGGTCAACATCGCCACCCACCTCAACAACGTCTTCACCGCCTCCGTCCGCGAGACCCTCGCCGCCAACCCGGCCCTCGTGGACACCCGCAGGTACCTCGGCCCGGCCCGTACGGCGGTCGCCGCCGAGGTGGCCCGCCTCCTGACGATCCTGAAGGCGGTCTGAAGCAGTCGGAGTCCCCGCCTAGAGGGAAGCGCTGCCGCGGGTCCAGCCGCGGCGGAGTTCTTCGTGGGCGACCTGGACGCGCTCCCGGGCCGCCGGGTCGGGCACTTCGAAGTCGTCGAGCAGCCGACGGAGCGCCAGCTCGAGCGCGGCGACCACGGCCTGCTCCTCGGTGACCGGTGATTCGCAGATCCCGGCGACTCCCTCGGCGAGAGCGGCCAGCGCCGTCACCTCCTGCGGGCTGAGCTGGAGCCGGATCTCGGTTCGTGCTTCCACCTGCGCCTCCTCGGCATTGGTAGAGTCATCGTGCAATGCAACGGGTATGTTTCACAAGGGGGCTGGCGTGAGGAGCTCGGCGCGATGACGGTCACGGTCGACGAGACGCTGCGGGAAGCGACGGTCGCGGTGCTGGCCAAGCACGGCTGGGACGGCGTCACGCTGGAACGGGTGGCCGAGCAGGTCGGCCGGTCCAGGGTCACGTTGTGGCGCCAAGGTCTCACCGTCGAGGCATTGCTCAACTCGCTGCTCGACGCCCTGGCCAGCGATTACCGCGACGCGATGTGGCCGGTGCTGACGGCGACCGGGACCGGCCGGCAGGGCCTGGTCAACACGCTGAACGCCTTGTTCGAAGTACAGGATCGTCATCTGCCGTTGATGATGTCGTCGGATCTCATCTTCCACCGGGAGCAGGAACGCAACGGCTCGGTGATCTACCTGGAGCCGTTCGAACGGTTCCTGCGCGAAGGCGCGGAAGACGGCTCGCTGCACCCGCGCGGCCGGATCGACGACGTCGCCGAGATCGTGATGGTGAGTGCCGCGATGACGTACGTGCACATGCGCGGTCGCCACCACTGGTCCAAGTCCCGGGCCCGCCGGCTGACCCTCGACCTGATCCTCCGCGGACTGGTCGAGCCTTGATGCTCATGCAACATACCTGTTGCAATTCGTGCAACAACGGCGTTACATAGGGACCACCTACCATGCCGTTGAGGGGAACCGCCATGACACTTCCGTACGCCGAACCACTGACCAAGCTGGCCCCTGGCCCTCGGGTAATCCCTGAGCCGCCGCGGGTCGGCGAGCCCGGCGGGGATCCGTGCGGGCTCTGCGCCTGGATCTCCGATCCGGCCGCCTCCGGCCACGAGCCGCCGCTGTGGCAGAACGAGGACTGGGTGCTGTGCCGGGCGACCGGGATCACCATCCCGGGCATCGTCTGGCTGACCACCCGCGAGCACCACGATTCGTTCGCCGACCTGCCGGACCGGGTCGCCGCGAGCTACGGCGGCGTGGTCGCGCGGATCGAGCGGGCCATCCTGGCGCTCGGCGACATCGCCCGGGTGCACGTCTACCGCTGGGGCGACGGCTCGGCGCATTTCCACGTCTGGTTCTACCCCCGCCCGCTCGGCATGCTCGAAGCGCGCCGCGAGATGCTCGCGCTGTGGGCAGACCTGATGCCGGAGTTGCCGAAAGAGGTGGCCGTGGAAGCCGAGCAGAAGATCGCCGCGGCCATGAGGGCAGGTGACCCCCAGCCGTGACGGCAGCGGAGCAGCAGCCGGGCCTGGTCCGCGGACTGGGCGTGCCGGACGCGGTGGTGATCGGGCTCGGGTCGATGGTGGGCGCCGGGGTGTTCGCGGTCTGGGGGCCGGCCGCGCGGGCCGCCGGTGAAGGTCTGCTGGCCGGCCTCGTCATCGCCGCGATCGTTGCCTACTGCAACGCCGCGTCCTCGGCCCAGTTGGCCGCCGTCTATCCGGTGTCCGGCGGCGCCTACGTCTACGGGCGTGAGCGGCTCTCGCCGACCCTGGGCTTCATGGCCGGCTCCTGCTTCGTGATCGGCAAGACCGCTTCCTGTGCCGCGATGGCGCTCACCTTCGCGACGTACGTCGTACCGGATGCGGGCTGGCTTCGCCGAGGCGTCGCCTTGCTGGCGGTGGTCCTGCTGGCCGCCGTCAACTATCGCGGCGTGACTCGTACGGCGAGGTTGACCCGCATTCTGGTCGTCTGCTCGCTGACCGTTCTTGCGCTGGTTCTGGTGCTCCTGCAGACGTCGAACTCGACGCACCGGCTTCCGTCGGTGTGGCCCGGTGGAACGAGTGTCTACGGCGTCCTGCAAGCGGCCGGCCTGCTGTTCTTCGCTTTCGCCGGCTATGCCCGGATCGCGACGATGGGGGAGGAGGTCCGCGACCCGGCGCGGACCATACCCCGAGCCGTCTCCATCGCACTACTGGTTGCTGTGGGCATCTACTTGCTGATCGGGCTCGCCTTGCTGAGTTCGGTCGGCGCACCCGGCCTGGCCGCTTCCTCCGCACCACTTGCCACTGCAGTCAGTACCGCGGACGCGGCGTGGGCGATCCCTGTCGTCCGGATCGGTGCCGCGCTCGCCAGCCTCGGCGCACTGCTGGCCCTGATCGCGGGGATCGGCCGCACCACCTTGGCGATGGCCCGCAACGGCGACCTGCCCGGCTGGCTGGCCGCAGTACATCCGCGCTTCCGGGTGCCGCATCACGCCGAGATCGCCCTGGCCGTCGTGGTCGGTGTCCTGGTGCTGACCACCGATCTGCGCGGCGTCATCGGCTTCTCGTCGTTCGGAGTCCTGCTGTACTACGCGATCGCCAACGCGGCCGCCTTCACCCAGCCCCGGGACCAGCGTCGCTGGCCCCGGTTCGTCAGCGTCCTCGGACTGCTGGGTTGTGTCGTTCTGGCGTTCACGTTGCCGCCCGCCTCAGCCGTCACCGCTGCCGCAGTATTGGCTGTCGCGCTGCTGAGCCGGTGGCTGCTGGTCAGGTCAGGTCGCGCCGGATCCGCCAGAAGCTGAAGCCGGCCAGCAGGAACGCGAGCGCGACGAAGACCCCGGTCTCGCGCCACTGCAGATCCCAGAACCGGTTGGCCGGCACGTAGGAGATCTGTTGCCGGTAGCCCTCGTTCGCCAACCGCTGGAAGCAGGCTTCCAGGCTCTGTCGTGGCTGTTTCGAATCCTCGGCTCCTGGCGGCGGGGGCGCGCAGGCGCCGAACCAGGCGGGCAGCGACTTCTGGACCTTCCCGGCGGCATTCACCGTCTGGTCGGACAGCTTCCAGTCGCCGGGCCGGCCGAGCTCGACCTCGAGCCCTTTCACCAGTGGGCTGGTCGGTGACCCCTGGATCTGGAGCCCGCGCATGTTCTCGGTCGTCACGACCGCCGATGCCTTCGCCGGGGTGATGAGATGCGGCCGCAGCACCATGGGGGTGAAGATCTGCACCGCGATCACCACTGCCAGGGTGATGGCGACACCGACCAGACTGCGGCGGACCAGCAGACCGATCGCGACGCCCAGGGCGAAGGCGAAGGCCGTGTAGCCGATCGGGACGATGCCCCGGGCGGCGAACACCGAAGGCCACAGCCGAGGCACGAACGAGCCGGACTGGCCTGCGGCGACCGCGTCGTCGACCGGGTCGGACCAGCGCGTCACCGCCAGACTGAGCAAGCCGGTGGCGACCACGGCGGCCGTGCCGGTGAGACCGAGCTTGGTGAGCAGCCATTTCCGCCGGCTGATGCTCTGGGTCCACACCAGCCGGTGCGTCCCGGCCTCGAGCTCGCGCGCGATCAACGGTGCTCCCCAGAACGCACCGATCACCGGCGGAGCGGCGTACACGGCAACCAGGCCGAGGATGTACAACCGCTTGTTCCACTGCTGGAACTCCAGTTGGTCGAGGAAGCCGCTCTTGTTGACCTGGTAGCTGTGCAGCAGGCCGGGACCGGTCAGCAACAAAACGAAACCGATGAGCAGTACGGCGGTGAGGATCACCACGGCCTGCAGGCGGAACTGACGCCAGGTCAGCCAGATCATCTTTGGACCTCCAGGACCGGACGGTGGTTGTTCTGCTCGGGCGCGGACGGGCGGCCCATGTAGGCGAGGACCAGGTCCTCGAGGGAGAGCCGGCTGACCGTCCAGGCAGGATCGAGGATCGGTTGCTCGGTGCGGATCACCAACGTGGATTGACGATCCGTGTGACTGGCCGAGATCACGTGCTGGGCCGAGGGCAACGACTTCTCGTCGCGACGCGGGCCGCTGATCCGGTAGTGCGTCGCCAGCAGCGTCTCGATCTCGCCGCTGACCTGGACCCTGGAGTCGACCAGGACGATCAGGAAGTCGCAGGATCGTTCGACGTCGGAGACCAGGTGGGACGACAGCACCACACTGAGTTCCTGCTCGGCGACCGCCTCCATCAGGTCCTGGAGGAACTCTCGCCGGGCCAGCGGATCAAGGGCCGCCACCGGTTCGTCGAGGACCAGCAGTTCGGGCCGCTTCGAGATCCCGAGGGTGAGCGCGAGCTGCGCCCGCTGACCACCGGACAGCCGCCCGGCCCGCTGCTTGAGGTCGAGGCCGAGTCGCTCGATCCGCTTGGTGGCGATGGACTCGTCCCAGTCCGGGTTGAGTCGCGCGCCGAGCCGTAGGTGGTCGGCCACGCTCATCCTGCTGTACGTCGGGGTGTCCTGGGCGACGAAGCCGACCTTCGCCCGCTGCGAGGTGCCCGCGGGCTCACCGAGCACGGTGATCGAGCCACTGGTCGGGGTCAGCATGCCGACCGCGAGATGCAGCAGCGTGCTCTTACCGGCGCCGTTGGGGCCGACCAGGCCGACGACCCGGCCGGCGGGCACGTCGAGTGTGCAGTCCGACAGCGCCCAGCGCCGCCCGTACTTCTTGCCCAGTCCCTGGGCTTGCAGAACCGTGTTCACGCTATGTCCTCCTGGGCGGCGGTCCGAAAGGTGGCCAAGAAGAGAGCCTCGATGCTCTCGTCGTCGAGTCCGGCGCGGCGGGCCTTGGTGAGCCAGCGCTGCAGGTCCTGCCGGAGCGGACCGTGCGCGGCGAGCGAGGTGTCGGCCAGCGTCTGGGTGACGAACGTGCCGACGCCCTGCTTGGCCGACACCAGGCCCTCGTGCTCCAGCTCGCGATAGGCCTTCAAGACGGTGTTGGGGTTGATCGCGAGCTGGGCGACCACCTCTTTGACCGTCGGCAGCCGGTCGCCGATGCGCAACATCCCCAGCCGGAGCGCGTTGCGGACCTGCTGGACGATCTGCTGATAGGGCGAGACGCCCGACCGCTCGTCGAGATGGAACTCGATCATCCCGTTCTCCCATTCATCTAGTTAACTAGCACAATACGCTCATCCACTGCTCGGCCGTCAAGAGTGATCCCGGGCCGAGGGAGAATCTGGGAGTGACTGAGGCAGCGAAGGTGACCGTCCGCCAGGCCGTCGAGGAAGACAGCGCGGCACTGATCGAGTTGGAGAGGACCGCGTTCGACTCGCGGTCGGGGTTCCCGTCGTTCCGGACCGCCGTACGGGAGTCGTTCTTCACCGAGCGCTGCCAGCCGGAGCATGTGCTGGTGGCTGTGGACGGCGACGAGATCATCGGCTTCGCCCGGCTGACCGACAAGTACCCGTTCGTCGAAGGCGCCGGCGTACTCATGGTCGGCGGTCTGGCGGTGGCGCCGACAGCGCGCCGTCGCGGGGTCGGATCAGCGCTGCTGGAGGCGGTCGAGGCCGAGGGACGGCGGCGGGGCGCCCGCAAGATCAGCCTCAACGTCTTCGGCGTGAACACCGAGGCGCAGCGGCTCTACGCCAAGCACGGGTACGTCGTCGAGGCCCGGCAGACGGCGGAGTTCACCATCGACGGAGAGCTCATGAACGATCTGGGCCTGGCGCTGTTCCTTTGATCGCGGCGTAGCGGCGCAGGGACTCCTGCCGGGCTTCGGCGTGGTCGACGATCGGCCGCGGGTACGCCGGTACGTCGTGCTTCCACGGCTCGTGGACGGCCTTGCCGGCCAGGTCTGCGAGCTCGGGCACCCAGTGGCGGACATACGAGCCCGACGGGTCGAACTTGAGTCCCTGCGTGGTCGGGTTGAAGATCCGGAAGTACGGCGACGCGTCGGCGCCACAGCCGGCCACCCACTGCCAGTTCAGCGAGTTCGACGCGAGGTCGCCGTCCCGCAACTGCCGCATGAACCAGCGCGCGCCGTACTTCCAGTGCACATGCAGGTCCTTCACCAGGAACGAGGCGACCACCATCCGCACCCGGTTGTGCATGAACCCGGTCTCGGCCAGTTGCCGCATCCCGGCGTCGACGATCGGGTACCCCGTCAGGCCGTTGCACCAGGCATCGAAGGCGTCACCCGGTTCGTCGTACTCCATCTGCTCGAACTCCGGCCGCAACGGTTTCCAGGCCGCATCCGGGTAGCGGGCCAGCAGGTCGGCGCAGAACTCGCGCCAGGCGAGCTCGCGCCGGTACGAGTCCGCGCCCGCACTGCGTCTGCGGGCCAGGTCGGCGAGCATCGTCCGGGGGTGGATCTCGCCGTACTTCAACGGCACCGACATCCGCGAGGTCGAATTCAGATCCGGCCGGTCCCGAACAGCGTCGTACTCCGCGACGTCGTCCAGGTATTCCTGCCACCGCTCCCGTACCGCGGTCTCACCGGCTCCGTCGACGGCCGGTCCGTCCAGGAGTTCACCTTGCTTCGCGATCCACTTCACCTTGTCCGGCGCCTTCACCGGCTGACGCCAGCCGTGTTCCAGCCAGCTCCGGAAGTACGGCGTGAAGACCTGGTACGACGCGCCCTGCTGGGTGAGCACCCGGCCGGGCGCGACGGCGTACGGGGATCCGGTCGTGACGAGCGGGCAGTCGAGTGCCTTCTCGACCTCGGCGTCCCGGCGGCCGCCGTACGGGCC
Organism: Kribbella voronezhensis; assembly: GCF_004365175.1. Taxonomy (NCBI): domain Bacteria; kingdom Bacillati; phylum Actinomycetota; class Actinomycetes; order Propionibacteriales; family Kribbellaceae; genus Kribbella; species Kribbella voronezhensis. The sequence goes on from NZ_SOCE01000001.1 coordinate 5,006,255, forward strand.
GAAGTCGGCCGCGATGTGCACGCCGGCCGCCCCGATCTCGGCTGCGAGCTCGGGAACGACCTCGGCCGGGTCGCCACGGCGTACGACGAGGTTGCCGTCCATCGAGTCCGACAGGGACCGCAGGGATGCCAGCAGGTGGTTGCGGCGGGGATCGCCGGCCTTGTCCCACAAGGCGGGATCGAGGACGAACAGGCCGAGGACCGTTCCGTCACCGGCTGCCACCGCATCCAGCAGCGCCGGATTGTCCGCGAGGCGCAGATCGCGCCGGAACCACATCACCGCAGGAGCCATCAATCCATCTTGGTCGATGCACAACTTTGAGCCCACTTGAGGTCTACTCGGTCCACCCGGTCCCGCTCGGGGTCCGGCGATTGGTAAGGCTTGCCTATGTGAGTGAGAATGGTTGTCGTGAGCGAGCTGATCGATACCACCGAGATGTACCTGCGGACCGTCTACGAGCTGGAAGAAGAAGGCATCCTGCCGCTGCGCGCGCGGATCGCCGAACGGCTGCACCAGTCCGGCCCGACGGTCAGCCAGACGGTGGCGCGGATGGAGCGTGACGGCCTGGTCACGGTCGAGGGCGATCGGCACCTGGAGCTCACCGAGGTCGGCCGGATGCAGGCGACCCGGGTGATGCGCAAGCACCGGCTGGCCGAGCGGCTGCTGGTGGACGTGATCGGCCTGGAGTGGGAAGACGTGCACGCGGAGGCCTGCCGCTGGGAGCACGTGATGAGCGACGCCGTCGAGCTGCGGCTGCTGAAGATCCTGGACAACCCGACCGAGTCGCCGTACGGCAACCCGATCCCGGGCCTGGAGGAGTTGCAGAAGGACAGCGCGGTGACCGAGATCGGCGAGTTCCGGTTCGGCGTCGAGCCGCTCGACAAGGTGCTGGACGCCGCCACCGGCGAGAGCGTCCGGGTGCTGGTCCGGCGGATCGCCGAGCCGGTGCAGACCGACGACGACGCGATGTCCGTACTGCGGCGCGCGGGCGCGCTGCCCGGCCGCGAGGTCGACTCGATGCTCGACGCAGAGGGCGTCCTGGTCGGCAGCCGCGAGGCCGGCGGCATCATCAGCGACGAAACCGCCGGCCACATCTTCGTCTCGGTCGTCTAGTTAAGACCTCTATTAAGTCACCGGTACCGATCGCACTGGATGCTGTACTCAGTGTGGTCAGGCAGTAACGTCTGACGGCGATGCCTGAGAACGAGATCGACTGGCCCGGGTACTTGCGGCAGTTCCACACCGCGACCCCGGGCAGTACCGAAGCCCTGCTGTCCCGCGCCGTGTCGGGCGACCACACGCCGTACCGGTGGCTGGTCCGTGCCGTGTCCGCGGAGTCGCGCCGGATCCTGGACCTGGCCTGCGGCAACGGTCCGGTCGCCCGCGAGCTGTACGGCCGGTGGGTCGTCGGCGTCGACAACAACTCGGTCCAGCTGAGCGGATCGCCCGGGCCCAAAGTGCAAGCGGACGCGGTGCACCTCCCGTTCGCCAACGAAGCGTTCGACGTCGTGACCTGCTCGATGGGCCTGATGGTCCTGCAGCCGCTGCCAGAGGTGCTCGCCGAGGCTGCTCGCGTACTGCGGCGGGGAGGCGTGCTCGCGGCAACCGTCCCAGCCGTCCGCCCGCTGCGTCGGGGTGACATCCGGACCCTGTCCGGGCTGACCACGCGACTCCGGTCGACGCCGCAGTTCCCGGCGGGTGGTGAGATCACCGGCCTGCGCGACCTCCTTCGCGCGGCCGGCTTCGACGTATTGGAGAGTCAGCGCGAGCGCTACGCGTACACCGTGCGCTCGATCGACGACGCGCGCCGCCTGGTCGGCGCGCTTTACCTGCCTGGCGGTTCGGACACGCGGCGCGAGACCGCCGCGACCTGGCTCGCCGAGCGCGCCGAATCCAAGGAAGGCGGCCTGGAGGTCGCGATCCCGGTGCGCCGCATCACGGCGATGCGCACGAAGCTGGCCCTTCCGTAGTACGCCGTCTCAGCGGTCACCAGTTGGGCGGCCGGGACGGGTGACGCGTTCGGTGGGTACGGTTCTCGGGTGACTGCTCTGGTCTGGTCGGTTCGCTCGGTGGATCACGCCCTCGACGGCGAGACGGTCTACCGCGAACTACTGGCCGGTGAGCAGGTCGCCTTCTGGCTGGACGGGAGTCTGACCGACCGCGCCGAGCGCCGCGTCTCGGTGCTCGGTACGTCGGCCGGTGCCGATGTCGAGGTCGTCGTACGGGATGTCGCCGACGGTGACGTCTTCGCGGAGTTGCAGGGGTTGCTTGCCGCCAAACGAGCCCGGCTGGCCGCAGTACCGGCGCAGTTGGCGGGTCTCTTCAATGGTGGGTATGTCGGGTACTTCGGGTACGAACTCAAGGCGTTGACCGGGGGAGCGGCGGCTCACGAGGCGGCGACGCCGGACGCGTTGTGGATCTGGGCGAACCGGTTCGTCGTCATCGACCACGACGCCGAGGTCAGCCATCTCGTCGCTGTGCACTCGCCTGATGATCACGCCGCGGCTGCCTGGACGGAGTCGTCGACAGCGAACTGGTGGATGAGCGGGCGTGACCAGCCTCCGGTCGCGGCGCTGGATCTCGAAGCCCATCTGGAGCAGGACCGCGCGACGTACCTGGCCGGGATCGATGCGTGTATGGCCGCGCTCGAGGCCGGCCGGACGTACGAGGTCTGCCTGACGAACCGGGTCCGGTTGCCGGCCGTGCAGGACCCGCTCGAGTTCTACCTGTGGCAACGCGAGCGCAACCCGGCGCCGTACTCGGCCTTCCTCCGGTACGGCGAACTCGCGGTGGCGAGCTCGTCGCCGGAGCGATTCCTGACCGTCGATGCGGACGGGTGGGCCGAATGCCGCCCGATCAAGGGCACCGCGCCGCGCTCGGACGACGCGGCGCAGGACCAGTTGGCCGCGAAGGCACTCGCCGAGGACGAGAAGACCCGCGCCGAGAACCTGATGATCGTCGACCTGATCCGCAACGACCTGGGCCGGGTGAGCGAACCGGGCACGGTCCAGGTGCCGCAGTTGATGGCCGTCGAGAGCTACTCGACGATGCATCAACTGGTGACGACGGTGCGGGGCCGGCTGCGAACCGACGTGGACGCGCTGGACGCCGTACGGGCTTGTTTTCCGCCGGGTTCGATGACTGGTGCGCCGAAGATCGCGACGATGGAACTGCTCGATTCGCTGGAGTCGAGTGCTCGCGGCGTGTACTCGGGCGCGCTCGGCTACCTCACCGTGGACGGCCGCGCGGATCTCAGCGTGGTGATCCGTACGGCGGTACTCACACCGGACGCCACGGTCGTCGGGGCCGGCGGCGCGATCGTGCTCGACTCGGATCCGGCGGCGGAGTACGACGAAATGGTGCTCAAGGCAACGGCAACGATCGGTGGGGTTTCGTGAACGCTTTACTGGTGGCGGATTCGTTCTTGATTGCCGCAGGCAAGGTTCGTGGTCTCGAGTTGCATCGGGAGCGGTTCACCGCTTCGTGTGCCGCGGCCGGCTTCGACGGCGCGGGTGAGTTCTGGGACGGGTCGCTGTCTCGTATCCCTACCTTCGGCCGCTGGTTCCCGCGTTTCGAGCTCTCGTCGGACGGGCCGGCTCTGCAGGTACGCCCCGCACCCTCGACCGGCGGACGGATCCGGGTGGCGATCCACACCGGCCCGGACCCTCGGACGACGCCGCTCGTCAAAGGCCCCGACCTGGAAGCGCTCGCCGCCCTGAAGCAGCAGGCCTTCGCCTCGTACTCCGCCGACGAACTCCTCTTGGTCGACACCGACGGCGTCGCCCTCGAAGCGGCGTACTCCGCTCTCGCGTGGTGGGAAGACGACACCCTCTGCTTCCCGCCTTCCGACCGCCCGTTCCTCCCCTCTGTCACCGCTCGCCTCGTCCGCCAACTGGCTTCAACACAAGGCGTCCCCACCGCCGAACGCGCCCGCACCGCCGACGAACTCGCGTCGTACGAGACCTGGCTCCTCAACGCCCTCCACGGCATCCGCCCCATCCACGCCTGGAACCACGGCCCCATCGACCCCCTCCCCGCCTCCACCGCCACCACCTGGCAATCCCACCTAGCAGCCTTGGCCCGCTCCCTCTAACCCCGCCCGTACGCCGGCAAACACCCACGCGCCTCCTACGTCGTCGCTCCCGCCCGCCCGTGGTCGCCGCTCCTGCGTCGCGGCTCGGTGAGTGCATCCCACGCGTCTCCTGGTTGGTGAGCTCGCATCTCAACCGAGCTCGTCGGTCTGCAATAGTCGCTCGGTGCTCGAGATGAGCAGCACCCGCGCGACGCGTGCTCACCACGTGCACGGAGTCCCCTCGATCGCGCTCGTCCGCCGGCTACACATCACACTCTCGGGCTTGCGGAAAACTGATATCACTATGCTACCGTCGTGATAGACGACTTTGAAGGGGAGAGCGATGAGTGCGGATGTTGATGTGATGGTGGAGATGCCCAAGCCGAAGGTGACCGAGCGGTCGGCGCGGGATTTGAATGGCTGGCCGTTGCTTGGCGTGGCCTTGCTGTTGATCGCCGCCGGGATCGCGTTGTTCAGCGTCGGGGTGAGCGGCGAGCACATCGCGCTCGTCGTCGTCGCCGTGCTGCTGTTCCTGGCCGGTCTCGTCGTCTCGGCGGGACTCACCCCGGTGTCGCCCGGACGTGCCCGGGTGCTGCAGATCCTCGGCCGGTACGCCGGCACGATCCGCACCGACGGTTTGCGCTGGGTCAACCCGATCTCGGTCCGCACGGAGATCTCCACCCGGATCCGCAACCACGAGACGGCCGTTGCCAAGGTCAACGATGCCGACGGCAACCCGATCGAGATCGCGGCCGTCGTCGTGTGGCAGGTGGAGGACACGGCGCAGGCGCGGTTCGAGGTGGACGACTTCGTGGAGTTCGTGGCGATCCAGACCGAGACCGCCGTACGGCACATCGCGAACAGCTACCCGTACGACGTCCACAACCTCGAGGGCGGTCTGTCCTTGCGGGACAGCACGGACGAGATCACCGGGACGCTCTCGGCGGAGATCGCTGCCCGGGTGCAGGCGGCCGGCGTGCACGTGATCGAATCACGCATCACCCACCTCGCCTACGCCCCTGAGATCGCCCAGGCGATGCTGCGTCGCCAGCAGGCCGGCGCCGTCGTCGCCGCTCGTCAGCAGATCGTCGAAGGCGCGGTCGGCATGGTCGAGATGGCACTGGAGAAGTTGTCCGAGCGGAACGTCGTCGAGCTCGACGAAGAGCGCAAGGCAACCATGGTCAGCAACTTGATGGTGGTGCTCTGCGGCGACCGTGACGCCCAACCGGTGGTCAACACCGGCTCGCTCTACCAGTGAGCTAGCCGGTGGCCACCGAACGCAAGCAGCTTCTGCTCCGCCTGGATCCGGTCGTCCACGACGCCTTGGCTCGCTGGGCCGCCGACGACCTGCGCAGTACCAACGCCCAAATCGAGTTCCTCCTCCGCCGAGCTCTCGCCGACGCCGGCCGCCTCCCGGCCGACGTCGGCAAGATGCGTCCCCAGGGCCGCCCCCGCAAGGACAAGACCTGAGCCTCGGTACTTCGGAGTTGGCGCACCTGGACGTCCAGGTGCTACGGTTCGTTGGTCAAGTAATGAACCTACGAACCACAACGACTGGAGAGGAACGCGGTGTTCGACGATCGCAGCCCGATCTATCTCCAGATCGCGGAGCAGATCAAGAACGACATCGTCACCGGCGCCCTCGGCGAGGACGAGCAGGTGATGTCGACGAACCAGTACGCCGCGTTCTACCGGATCAACCCCGCCACCGCGGCCAAGGGTTTCGCCCAGCTCGTCGACGAGGGCGTGTTGTACAAGAAGCGCGGGATCGGGATGTTCGTCAGCCCGAAGGCGCGCGAGCTGCTCCGGACCGGGCGGCGGGCTTCGTTCTTCGCGGAGGTGGTCGATCCGATGATCCGCGAGGCCGAGGCGATCGGCGTGCCGTTGAAGGACGTGGTCGAACACATTCACAACCGCGAGTCCGGAGGGGGCGCACGATGAACGGTCTGGGAGTGCGGACCGAGAAACTGACCGTCCGGTTCGGCGACGTACCGGCTGTCGACTCGCTGGATCTCCGGCTCGCTCCGGGCAAGATCCATGGTCTGCTGGGACGCAACGGATCGGGCAAGAGCACGCTGGCGGCGACGTTGGCCGGTTTCCGGGCCCCGTCGGACGGCCGGGTGCTGATCGAGAGCGACGAGTTCGACCAGGCCCGCGAGCCGTACGAGGATGCGATCGTGACCAGCCGGGTCTGCCTGATCCGCGAATCCGGTGACCTGGTCGACAGCGCACCCGTGCGGCACGTTCTCGGTCTCGCGAGCAGTCTGCGGCCTTACTGGGATGGCGATCTGGCCGGCGAGCTCCTCGACAAGTTCGAGGTGCCGGTCCGTCAGCGGGTGCAGAAGTTGTCCCGCGGCAAGAAGTCCGCGCTCGGCGTCGTCCTCGGGATCGCGAGCCGAGCCCCACTGACGATCTTCGACGAGAGCTACCTGGGCATGGACGTACCGTCCCGCAACCTCTTCTACGACGCGTTGCTGGCCGACTATGCCGAGTTCCCTCGCACGATCGTGCTGTCCACCCACCTGGTCAGCGAGGTCAGCTCGCTGCTGGAGGAGGTCGTCATCCTCGATCGCGGCCGGCTGGTCACCCAGGCGCCGGTCGATTCGCTGCGAGGCCGCGGTGCCTCGATCGTCGGCCCGGCCGCACTGGTCGACGAGCTGACTGCCGACCTGATCGTGCTGGCCGAGCAGCGGCTGGGCGGGACCAAATCCACCACGGTGCTCGGCGATCTGGACGACGCGCTGCTGGCGAAGGCGCGATCGGCGGGTCTCGAGGTCGGCCCGGTCGGTCTGCAGGAGCTGTTCGTCCATCTGACCGGAGCCAGGGAGGGCACGCGATGAGCGCGACCGCGACAGACGTCCGTACTGCGGCTCTGCCAGGCACCGTCACGGCGAGCGGCCGCCTGCGCCGCGTGCTCCAGGCGATGGTGATCGGGCTCCGGCCGATGATCCTCGGGTACTGCCTGGTGATGGTCGTGACCTTCGCGATCGGCGGCCTGATCACTCAGTTCGCCGGCGGCATCGATCACAGCATGTGGGACTACGGCACCCAGTCCCCGAAGTACTTCTCATCCGCCATCGGCATCACGCTCACCCCAGCACTGTTCACGCTGATGATCGCGTACGGCGTGACCCGGCGGATGTTCGCCGTTGCCAGCAGCATCATGCTGGTCGGGGCTGCGACGGCGATCGCGCTGCTCTGGGTGGTGGTCTACCAGGTGGAACGCGTCATCTACGACTCGGCCGGACTGACCCAGACGCTCACGAATCAGCACCTGTTCACGAGCACGTCGCAGGTCGGCCTGATCTTCCTCGAGTTCTTCCTGCTGATCGTGTCGCACGAGGTCGCCGGCTGGGTGATCGGCATCGGCTTCTACCGGTTCGGTTTCTGGAAGGGGCTCGCGCTGCTGCCCCTGGGCCTGGTTCCGGCGGCCGCCGCCGAATTCCTCCTGGTCGCGCAATGGCTCGCCCAGGCACTGGAGAACACCGGCTACCACCGCCCCCCGCTGGCCGTCGCAGTACCGGGAGTGCTCGCTGTGAGCGCCCTCGGTCTGTACTACGGCTACCGCCTGCTCCGCCCGATGGGCCTCAAACCCGCCAAGGGCTGACCTCACCCGCTCAACCACCACGCCCTGCAGTCCCTAGGGAGGCTCCGCCATGCCCGAAAACCAACCTGCCAACTTGGTTGTCGTCGACAACCTGCGCAAGACCTACGGCGCGACCGTGGCCGTCGAGGACGTCTCACTGACCGTCCGGGCCGGCGAGATCTTCGGCATCCTCGGCCCGAACGGCGCAGGCAAGACGACCACGGTCGAGTCGATCGCCGGCCTCCGGACGCCGGACGCCGGCACGATTCGGGTGCTCGGACTGGATCCGCAGCGGCACCGCGGCGAGATCACCTCGCTGGTCGGCGTACAACTGCAGGCGAGTGAGCTGCCGGACCGGATCAAGGCAGGCGAGGCGCTCGAGCTGTACGCGTCCTTCTACCCGTCGCCGGCCGACCCGGCCGACTTGCTGGAGCGGCTCGGCCTGACCAAGGTCCGCAACACCGCGTTCGCGAAGCTGTCCGGTGGCCAGCAGCAACGGTTGTCGATCGCGCTCGCGCTGATCGGCAACCCCAAGATCGCGATCCTCGACGAGCTCACCACCGGCCTCGATCCGCAGGCCCGCCGGGACACCTGGGAGCTGGTCAAGCAGATCCGCGACGACGGCGTGACGATCATCCTGGTCACGCACTTCATGGCGGAGGCCGAATACCTCTGCGACCGCATCGCCATCATCGACGGCGGTCGCGTGGTCGCGCTGGACACACCGGCCGGCCTCGTCGCCGGTGCCCGGTCGGAGCAGCGGATCAGCTTCCGCGTCGCCGGCGTACTCGAGGACGACACGATCCTCAGCTCGCTGCCCGCGGTGCACGACGTCCGCCACGAAGGCGACCGGATCGTTGTCACCGGCAACGATGACCTGCTCGTGAGCGTCGTCACCGAACTGGCCGGCCGCGGCCTCGCTCCGGTCGACCTGCACACCGAGCAGGCCAGCTTGGACGATGTATTCCTCGCCCTGGCCGGGCGTGACTTCGAAGGAGCGGACCGATGAGCCAGACCCTGACCCTGACCCGGATCGAGAGCAAGCTGTTCGTCCGCGAGTGGGCCGGCCTCTTCTTCGTCTTCGTGCTGCCGGTCGGCCTGCTGACGATCTTCTCGTTGCTGGACACCGGTGGCGACAACTCCGACGGCGTACCGGCGAGTTTCCTGCCGACGATGGCGATCGGAATCGGAATCGGCATTCTCGGAATGGCAACCCTGCCGATGATCCTGGCCGGCTACCGGGAGAAGGGTGTACTGCGGCGGATGGCGACCACGCCGGTCCGGCCGGTCAAACTGCTGGTCGCCCAGCTTCTCCTGCACCTGGCGGCGGCCGTCGTGGTGATCACCCTCATCCTCGGACTCGGCCGGCTCGCCTTCGGGGCCGCGCTGCCCGCCTCGCCGCTCCCGTTCGCCGTTGCCGCGATCCTGTACTCCGTTGCCGAACTCTCCATCGGTCTGCTCATCGCCGGCCTCGTCTCGACCGCCAAGGGGGCCAGTGTCGTCGGCAACATCCTGTTCTTCCCGAGCATGTTCTTCGCGGGCGTCTGGACGCCGGGCGACCTGATGCCGCATGCCATCCGCTGGGTCCGCGACATCACTCCGATGGGAGCCGGCATGACGAGCATGCAGGACGCCTGGTCCGGCCACTGGCCAGGTCCCGCTCATCTGATCGCATTGGTTGCCGTGACCGCCGCCTGCATCACGCTGGCAGCCAAGTTCTTCCGCTGGGAATGACCTGTACTCCGCGCTGCCGCGGAAGGTTGCTCACGGTCACCCGCTGTCGGTGTCAGCGCGGGTTATGCACAGGGGGTGTGTATAAGTCGGGTGATTTCTGTGGACGGTCGGGCACGCGCTGTGGACGACACGCGCGGGGTCGCGAATTGCCGGAAAGTCTTGATCAGAAGGGCTTGTGCCGTTCCGATGCGAAAGGTAGAAATGTCGACACGCCGTTCTCTCGGGAGCGGCGGGTCGGACGGAAACCGAGGACCCTAGCGGTGGGGATCCCCACCGAGGTAGACCGGTGACGGGGTCTGCCGGACCCGACGGACCCGTTCGGGAAGCTGGAGACGTCACCTTCCTTCAGCTCTGTGTAAGGCCCCTCCGACTCATACTCGGAGGGGCCTTGCTTCTTCTCCGAGTCCTCCTCCGAGCGCACGGCCGAGCGGCCGGCGTCCAGGAAGTCCTGTCCGCCGGCCGCCCGTGCCCCCAGGGTTCAGCGCAGCGTGATCCGCACCGCGGAATGCGACCCGTGCGCCGCCACCTGCACCTCGGTACCACGTGTCGTCGTGACCAACTTGTACTGCGCGCTCCGGCCGTCCACCGAGACGGAGGCAAGCTTCGCCCCGGTCGGCAGAACGGCCCCGATCGTCACGGCGGCACGGAGGCCGTGGGTCGTCACCTCGGTAAGAATCGCCTTGTTTACAAGGCGCGAGCTGACATCGGCCGATCCACGTCCGAGCCGGATGTTGCTACCGGCCACCTTCTGCTGGCCCGCCGGAATCTGGGGCACGATCGACACCTTGCCGTGACCGAGATCGGGGTCGACGCCGAGTTGCTGGTGCACGACCGGCCAGAGGATGCCGTAGGTGCCCCACGCCTGCATGGTCATCGAACGATCCGTGAACGCGCGGTCGATGTTGGCCGGCGAGTCAGGCGACGGCGCGATCTCCGGCATCCCGCCCGGGGTCTCCCAGACCTGCGGATCGAGCTGGATCCGCGCGTTGCCGGTCGTGTACACCTGCTGCTGCTTCGGGCCGAGCCGACCGAAGTTGCCCTCGGCAACTGCCATGATCGAGGTGTTCAGCGAGAAGATGCTGCGCTCGCTCTTCACCGCGGAGACCACCTGGTCGCAGGACGGTCCGGGGTTGCCGGCCGGATCGGACGTCGGCCCGGTGCCGGTGTGGAACAGGCCGAATTCACCTGTGTAGCAAGGCTTCTCGCGCTGGTCGAGCGCGATCTTCGCATGCTCCGGCGACGCCAGTGGCGCGTTGCCGACCTCCGCCTCCATCGGTGTGACACCGGTCCAGTGCCGCTGGAAGATCGGGGTGTTGTCGTTCGCCGGGTTGGCCGGGTCGTCGATCGAGTCGGCGTACCCGAAGGCCTGCGCGACCCACCACTGACCCTCGAACCGCCGCTGGAGGTCGTCGGCCTTCGCCGTCGCCCACTGCTGGGTCGCCCGGTCGTGCTTGGAGCCGGCCAGGTCGGCGAGATCACGCAGTCCGCGAGCGAGGTACACCGTGCTGTCCAGCTTCTCCGAACCCATCCCGCTGCGTTCGACGTTCGCCAGGCCTTCCGGCCAGCCGTCGTGGTCGGCATCCAGTTCGCGGTACACGTACTTCAGGTTCCGCACGCTGAAGTCGTACATCGCGTCGCGGAACCGGTTGTCGCCGGTCCAGCGCCACAACAGCGCGACGATGCTGGGGAACTTCACGGTCTCGTCTGTGTTGCCCGCGCTCGTGTTGGAGCCGAAGTACACGTCGCCGGTCGGGGTGACCTCGTGCGCGACCTTGCCGCTGCGGTTGTTGAGGATGTCGCTGACGTCGCGCAGAGCGCGCAGGTGAGCCTTCACCGTGTCGAACTGTCCGGCCGCGACCGCGGCGTACGAGGTGTACTCGCCGTCCGTCGCGAAGAGCCAGGGGTAGTCCGGGAAGCCGGCGCCGAACCAGCGGGCGACATCGACCGTGCCGGACGGAGCAGGGTACGACTTGCCTTCGTTGACGTCGCGGATCTGCAGGTGGTGCGCCTCCTGCACCGAGTCGGCGAGGTTCTGCTTGCTCCACTCGACGCTTTGCTGCAGTAGCCGGTCACCAGGCAGGTCCACTGACGACATCGAGTCGATCCGGTTGCGGCTGGCAACCTTTGCCTTCAGCAACCGGCTGGGGTTGCTGATCGCCTTGCGGTACTCGTGTTGCGCGGCGCCCGGTCCGTCGTCCGAGCCGGCGACCGCGAACCAGATCGTCGTGGTCTTGCCGGGCTTGAGATCGAGGCTGTAGGTGAGCCGGCCGCCGGTGCCCTTGCCGAACGCGGTGTCGTCGCAGTGTTTGGGTGCGTCGCCGTCGGCCGGGCAGATCACGGCCGGGTCCTGCGGGCCGCGGTGGTTCGCGCCGAGTGCGTGGCTGGTCGGACGCAGGGACGATCCGACCAACGCGGTGTAGTTGTGCGCGGCGGCATTGGCGACGGGCGGTGTGCCCTGGTCGCGGAACCGCAGCGTGCCATCGGCGTACGAGCCGGTGTCGGGGAGGTTCGTCTGAGCCGCGTTCGGCGTGGTGCCTCCCCATGGGTAGGCCGGCATCAGCTCGGAGTGCGCGTCGACGTCGAGGGTCACCGTCTTCGCCTTGGTTGCTTTCAGCGTCAGTCCGACGACCGTGGCGCGGAGGCCGTCCGGGACGAAGTCGGTGCGCTGGACGGTGACGTTGCCGGGATAGTCGATCCGCTGGTAGCCGTGCCCGCTCGTGTACTTCGCGGCCGCGACGTCCTTGCCGAGCCAGTTGCCATCGAGGCCGAACCACAGTCCGTCGAGGAGTTTCAGCGGCGGCGTCCAGATCCCGCCCATCTCGCCGCGGGTGTGCCAGCCGGTCGCGGGATACAGGCCGGTCTCGTCGCCCATCGCATAGGCCCGGTCCCCGACAACCAACGACCGCCGATCCGCCAGCCGCCGAGTCTCCGACAACTCACTCGGGCCTTGTACTCCGGACGGTGACCCGGCTGCCGTAGTACGGGCGTTGCCCAGTACGCCGGCGGCCGGAGTACCAGGTGCGCCCGATGCCCGCGTGTTGGCGGCGGCGGGCGACCCCGTCGTACCGGCAGTGCCTGGTGGTCCGGCCGTAGCGGGGGAGGGGAGGGCGGCAGCGCCGAGGGCGAGCACTGTCGCGAGCAGGCCGGCTGGGCCGGCGATGGATTTGGTTCGTCCGACAGGGCGGGGCGTCATGACGGTTCCTCCTTCTCGCGGTGCGTCGTGCACCGCATCAGCCCGGGGCTGAGCTGCCCCTGATGACTAGTTCCGGTTGCAGCAGCCGCTCGGTCGACCTGGGCTGCTGGGTGGACTCGTCCGATACTGCGGAACTGCTGTGCTTGTCGGTGAGGATGGCGATCAGTTCGCCGGCGATCTGGTCCATCGGCTGGCGGATGCTGGTCAGGCCGGGCGACACCACGGACGCGAGCGGCGAATCGTCGAAGCCGGTGACGCCGACGTCGACTCCCGCGGTCAGCCCGCGGGCGCCGAGTTCGCGGAGGGCGCCGAGAGCGAGAATGTCGCTGATGGCAACGATCCCGTCGACGCCCTGACCCGAGTCGAGCAGTTCGGCGGTCGCCCGCGCGCCTTCCTCGATGGTGTCCTCGGTGCAGCGGACCGCGAGATTCTTGGTCGGCAGGTCGAGCTCCTCACAGGCTTTGCGCCAGCCGCTCAACCGGTCCTCGGCGAGACCCGACGTCTTCGGCCAGCTGAGGAAACCGATCCGCCGCCGACCGGTCTCGTGCAGATGCCGTACGGCGGTCGCGCAGCCGACGGCCCCGTCGACATCGACGAACGGACCCGGCTGCGTGGTCTCACCCCAGACCCGCCCGAACGACACGAACGGGATCTGCTGCTCCCGCAGCCAACCGTGCCGCGGATCATGCGTCTCGGTCTGCGAGAGCACGAAGCCGTCGACCAGCCGCCGCGCGTGCAGGTCTTCGTACACCGGCATACCTTTGAGGCCGACCGGGGCGGTGAAGAGCAGGATGTGCCGCGCGGTGGCTTCGGCCGCGCCGCACAGGGAGTGCAGGAACTGGTCCATCACCAGGTGCGCCTGACCGTGCGGCCAGCTCGGTACGCAGTACCCGATCAGTTCGACCGCGCTGGTGCGGAGACTGCGAGCGTTACGATTGGGCCGGTAGTTGAGCAGCTCGATCGACTTGGTGACCCGCTGAAGGGTGTCAGGCCGAAGCCGGTGCGGTGCGTTCAGGGCGTTCGACACGGTCTGAACCGAAACCTCCGCATGAGCGGCAACCTGCTTCAACGTAGCCACGACGACCCCTCCACTCCGGCGAGACGCCCTTTTGAACGTTAAAACTCCCCGGCAGTCTCACTCCCAACCCCCTTCCGTGTCAACGGCCCACCCCACGTCGACTCGGGCTGGGGTTCTTCCCCACGCAGTCTCCTACGTCGCCTGCTCCCGCCCACCCGTGGTCGCGGGCTCCTCGGTCGCCCGCTGGGCGAAGGCGGCCTGGTGGGGTGAGCTCGTGTCGGTCAGGTGTGCCGGGTGCTGGCGACTCTTGCAGAGAACTCTGGTTGGTTTCCCGCGCCCCCGTCCGTGGTCGCGGGCTCCTGCGTCACCCGCTGTGTGAGGGCGACCTGGTGGGGCCGGCTGGTGTCGATCAGGTGGGCCGCCTGGTTGGCGGGCTTGTGGCGGTCAGGTCGGGCGAGGTGTGCTTATGCGAGTTGTGGCGGACCGGCCCGGAGGATTTCGTGGGCGTCGGCGAGTGGGCCTGGTGGGATCCAGCGGCCCCACCAGGTGGCGCCGGCTTGGGCGAAAGCTGCTGGGTCGCCGCCGCTGACCTTCACGTCGAAGGTCGCGCTCGGAGCCTCGGCGAGGAGGGTGCGGACGTCGTCAGGGGTGACCTGCTGGGGAGAGTCGGTGCTGCCCTTGTACGCCGTACTGCCGTCCCAGCGCGCGATGCGGCGCCGTACCGACGGGATCAGCAAGTTGCCACCGACCCAGATCGGGATGCGCGGGCGTTGGATCGGTCGGGCCGTCAGTTGGGCGCCGTCGAGGGCGTAGTGCTTGCCGCTGAATGTCACCGGTTGGCCGGTCCACAGCGCGTCGATGATCTCGAGTGCTTCGTCCAGTTTCTCGGCGAGGATGCGCGGCTCGCCTTCGCCCTTCATGAACGGATCACCCGGATCGCCGATCCCGACACCGAGGACGAGTCGGCCGCCCGACAGGTGATCGAGCGCGACCGCCTCGGCGGCCAGTTGCCAAGGGCGACGACGCGGCACCGGCGTCACCGTCGTACCGAGTCTCACCGTCGACGTCGCGGTCGCCATCGCGGCCAGACAGATCCACGGATCGTATGTCGGCTGCGACGAATCCCCTTGGTAGACGAGGTAATCCTCCATAAACACCCCGTCCCACCCACAGTCCTCAGCCATCCGCGCCAACTCCGCCAGCCCGCGCGGATCCCGCCCCACCCCCACCGCCCCGAACGTCACCGAAAACCTCATCCCCCCAAACTAACCACCGCCACCGACACCCCCGTACTACGAGTCGTCGGCCGAGGCGGCGCCCACAGCACACCTTCCAGCGGACTGCCATGTACTACGAGTCGCCGGCTGAGGCAGCGCTCACAGCACACCTTCCAGCGGAACTGCCTGTACTGCGGGTCGCCGGCTGAGGCCGGCGCCCACCGCACAGGTTCCAGCGGGCGGCGTGCGCATCGACTGAGGTCGCGCGACGTAGGTGGACCGGGTGGTATGCGGCCGCCGGGCGATCCGGCGACCGTCGTACCGGGTGGATCGACGGGTGGCGAATCAGGTCGCATGGCCGTCGTCGTACGAGGGCGGCGGTGGGTTGGGGTCAGGCGGTGTGGCCGCCGTCGAGGGTCAGTTCGGTGCCGGTGAGGTAGGCGCCGGCGGGGCCGGCGAGGTAGGTGACCGCGGCGGCGATCTCTTCGGGGGTGCCGAAGCGGTCGAGGGCGAGGAAGGATCGCTGGGCTTCGGCGAAGGGACCGTCGGCGGGGTTCATCGAGGTGTCGATCGGGCCGGGCTGGATCACGGTCGAGGTGATGTTGCGGTGCCCGAGTTCGCGGGCGAGGCCTTTGCTCAGGCCGATCAGGGCCGACTTGCTCATCGCGTACAGCGTCATCCCGGGGCTGGTCACGCGAGCCGCCGCGCAACTGCCGATGTGGATCATCCGGCCGCCGTCCGACAGCACCGACGCGGCCGCCTGCGCCGCGACGTACGCCCCACGCACGTTGACCGCCAGCACTCGATCGACATCCTCGAGCGAGAGCTCGCTGATCATCCCGATCGCCCCGACGCCCGCATTGTTGACCAGGATGTCGAGCCCGCCGAGCACGTCGGCCGCCCGCGCGACCGCACCCTTGATCGCCTCGGCATCCGCGGCATCCGCCTCGATCGCGAACCCCCGCCGCCCGGCCGCCTCGATCCGCTTGACCACCTGGGCCGCATCGTCCGGCGAACTCCGGTAGGTGATCGCCACGTCCGCCCCACGCTCCGCCAGCGCAACCGCCGAAGCCGCACCGATCCCACGGCTTCCGCCCGTCACCAGAGCCAGCTTCCCGGTCAGTTCAGTCATCGTCATCACTACCACTTTCGTCTTGTACTACGGACTTTCCGCTCCTCCATTCCACGTCCCGGCCCCGGCAACCGCTGGCGGAAAAACGACCCCGGATCCTGACGTCGCTTTTCCGCCACCAGGCTCCAGACATCGCAGTACCAGGTCGATGGCGTAAAACCGCTAGAGACTGTCGGTGCCAGCAGGGATGCTGGGGTGGTGCACGAATGTCGCGAGCGGTGTGTGCGGGCCGTCCAGTCCAAGGACGCCCGCTTCGACGGCTGGTTCTTCACGGCGGTGCTGACGACGAAGATCTACTGCCGGCCGAGTTGCCCGGTGGTGCCGCCGAAGGTCGAGAACATGCAGTTCTATCCGAGCGCGGCGGCCGCACAGCAAGCTGGTTTCCGCGCTTGCAAGAGGTGCCGTCCGGATGCGAGTCCGGGGTCCCCGGAGTGGAACGATCGCGCCGACCTGGTCGCGCGGGCGATGCGATTGATCGGCGACGGTGTGGTCGACCGTGACGGCGTACCGGGTCTCGCCGCGCAACTCGGCTACAGCGTCCGCCAGGTGCAGCGACAGCTCCAGGCGGAGCTGGGCGCGGGCCCGCTGGCTCTGGCTCGCGCTCAGCGTGCGCAGACCGCGCGGCTGCTGATCGAGACCAGCCCGCTCCAGATGGCCGACGTTGCTTTCGCCGCGGGCTTCTCGAGCGTCCGGACCTTCAACGAAACCGTGCAAGAGGTGTTCGCTCTCGCACCGAGTGAGCTCCGCAGTCGCGCGAAGAAAGGCACGAGCCCGAGCGCACCGGGCACGATCTCGCTACGCCTGCCGTTCCGCGCGCCACTGACACCGGACAACCTCTTCGGTCACCTCGTCGCGACCGGCGTCCCCGGCGTGGAGGAGTGGCGCGACGGTGCTTACCGGCGCACGCTCCGCTTGCCGCACGGGCACGGCGTGGTCGCCCTGAAGCCGATGCCCGACCACATCGCCTGCCAGCTGTGGCTCACCGATCAACGCGATCTCGCGATCGCGATCAGCCGGTGCCGCCGGATGCTCGACCTGGACGCGGACCCGATCGCGGTCGACGAGCAACTCCGCACCGACCCGATGCTCGCACCCCTGATCGACAAGGCGCCCGGGCGACGGGTGCCGAGGACGGTGGACGGGCCCGAGTTCGCAGTACGGGCCGTGCTCGGGCAGCAGGTGTCGACAGCGGCTGCGCGAACTCACGCGAGCCGGTTGGTGCAGGCGTACGGCGATCCGATCGACGATCCGGCCGGCGGGTTGACCCACTTGTTCCCGCGGATGGAGGCGCTGGCCGGGCTCGATCCCGAGACACTGGCGTTCCCGAAGTCCCGGCGTACGACGCTGACGACCCTGATCGCCACGCTGGCCGCCGGCGAGATCGACCTCGGCGCCGGCAGCGACTGGGACAAGGCGCGCGAGCAGTTGGCGGCGCTACCCGGTATCGGCCCGTGGACCGTCGAGTCGATCGCGATGCGGGCGCTCGGCGACCCGGACGCCTTTGTGGCCAGCGATCTGGGTATCCGCTACGCCGCCCGTGACCTGGGGTTGCCGGAGGCACCGAAAGCATTGATCGAGCATGCGCGGGCCTGGCGGCCTTGGCGCGCGTACGCCGTGCAGTATCTGTGGGCGACCGGAGACCATGCCATCAACAAGATCCCGGAGTGACATGAGTGAGCTGACCACCGACCGTCTGTTGCTACGCCAGTGGAAGGACAGCGACTACGAACCGTTCGCGGCGCTGAACGCCGATCCCGCCGTGATGGAACACTTCCCGGCGCCGATGACGCGGGAGGCCAGCGATGGCTTCGTGGACCGGATCCGGGCGGATCTCGACCGGCGCGGGTTCGGGTTGTGGGCGCTGGAAGTGCGCGAGACCGGGGAGTTCATCGGCTTCACCGGACTGTCGGTGCCGAGCTTCGACGCGCACTTCACCCCGGCGGTCGAGATCGGCTGGCGGCTGGCTAAGGGGGCCTGGGGCAACGGGTATGCGACCGAGGCGGCCTTGGCCTCGCTGGCGTACGGGTTCGGGCCGGCCGGCCTGGACGAGATCGTGTCGTTCACGGCGACCACCAATCTGCCCTCGCAACGGGTGATGCAGCGGATCGGGATGACCCACGACGAAGCCGGCGACTTCGACCACCCTCGGCTCGAGCCCGGCCACCGGCTCGAGCGGCATGTCCTGTACCGGATCAGCCGGACGCAATGGGAGAGCCGGTCGTGACCTATGCGGTGATCGACAGTCCGGTCGGGCTGCTCACCCTGGTCTCGTCCGCGGACGGCGAACTGACCGGCCTCTACATGGAGCAGCATCGCCATCGGCCGGAGCTGGAAACGTTCGGTGCGCGCGACGACGCAGTACTGCCGGCTGTGGCTGAGCAGTTGCGCGAGTACTTCGAGGACGGGCGGACCACCTTCGACGTACCGCTCCGGATGCAGGGCACCCCTTTCCAGCAGCGGGTCTGGGCGGCGCTGCAAGAGATCCCGTACGGCGAGATCACGACGTACGGCGAACTGGCGGCGTCCCTCGGTTTCGTCCCGGGCGCCTCCCGCGCCGTCGGTCTCGCGAACGGGAAGAACCCGATCAGCATCATCGTCCCGTGCCACCGGGTGGTCGGCTCGAACGGCAGCCTGACCGGGTACGGCGGCGGCCTCGGTCGCAAGCAGCACCTGCTCGACCACGAGCGTGCCGACGTGCTGTTCTGAATTCCGGGATAAGTGCTCATTCGGTGAGCACTTATCCGGCGCATGCTCTTGGTTATGAGCACACAGACCGCGCAGGTAGTCACCGATGAATCAGCAACCGAGCTCGCGACCGTCGCCGAGTGGCGCGAGTGGTTGACCGCCAACGCGGACGCGGAGCGCTCGGTCTGGCTCGTCATCCACAACAAGACCAGCGGGCGGGCGAACTTCGAGATGCCCGAGCTGGTCGAGCAGGCGCTCTGCTTCGGGTGGATCGACGCGAAGGCGATCAGGCGGGACGGGGACAGCCGGTATCAGCAGTTCACTCGGCGCAACCCGCGCAGCACCTGGAGCCGGATCAACCGGGACCGGATCGAGAAGCTGACCGCCGCCGGACTGATGACGCCGGCCGGACAGGAACTGGTCGAACAGGCGAAGAAGAGCGGGGCCTGGGACTGCCTGGCGGAAGCGCAAGCCGGCATCATTCCCGCCGACCTCCAGACCGAACTCGACCGCAATCCCGTCGCCGCGAACCATTTCGCGGCCTTCCCGCCGTCGTCCCAGGTCCGCATCCTCAGCTGGATCGCCGGCGCCAAGCGTCCCGAAACCCGCCACTCCCGCATCACCGAAGCGGTCGCCCTCGCCACCATCAATTGCCGCGCCAACCACCCGAACTAAGTAGTGGTGCTTGCAGGGGATTCGAGGCGTTCTGCGGCCGGGGGATCGGCGGGCGGGGTGCGGAGGGACTTGAGTTTGCGGACGGCTGGTTCGGTGTAGCGGGCGGTGATCGGGCCGAGGATGACCAGGATCAGCACGTACGCCGTCGCGAGCGGGCCGAGTCGTGGTTCGACACCGACCGCGAGGCCGGCGATCACGATGGAGAACTCGCCGCGCGCCACCAATGTCCCACCCGCGCGCCAGCGACCCGCGGGTTTCACGCCCGCCTTGCGAGCGGCGTACCAACCGGTGGCGATCTTCGTCAAGGCCGTGAACACGGCGAGCGCCAACGCGATCCCGAGCACTGGTGGGATGTCAGCCGGATCCGTGCTCAGCCCGAAGAACACGAAGAACACCGCCGCGAAGAGATCCCGCAACGGGCTCAGCAGATTCCGGGCACCCTTCGCGACCTCGCCGGACAACGCGATGCCGACCAGGAACGCCCCGACCGCGGCCGACACCTGCAGCCGCGCGGCGATCCCCGCCACCAGCAGCGTCAGACCCAGTACGACGAGCAGCAGCATCTCGGGATTGTCCGAAGACACCGCGCGGCTGATCAGCCGCCCGTACCGGAGTGCCACGAACAACACGATGCTCACCGTGCCCAGCGAGATCAGCAGCGTGATGCTTCCACCGGCGAACCCGACACCGGCCAGCAATGCCGTGAGAATCGGCAGGTAGACCGCCATCGACAGATCTTCGAGGACGAGAATCCCCAGCACCACCGGTGTTTCCCGGTTGCCCAGCCGGCCGAGGTCGCCGACCACCTTCGCGATCACGCCCGACGACGAGATCCAGGTGACACCGGCGAGCGCGACGGCCGCAACCGGACCCATTCCGAGCAGCAAGGCGATCGCGGCTCCGGGCAGAGCGTTCAGCAGGAAGTCGACGATGCCGGATAGGTACTGCGTCTTGAGGGTGCCGACGAGATCGGCTGCGGTGTACTCGAGTCCGAGCAGCAACAGCAGCAGGATCACGCCGATCTCGGCGCCGGTGGCAACGAACTCCTCACTGGCATCCAACGGCAGCAAACCGCCGTGCCCGAAGGCGAGCCCGGCCAGCAGATAGAGCGGAATCGGCGAGAACCCGACCCGCCCGGCGATCCGCCCAAGAATGCCGAGGGCAAGCAGTACAGCACCGAGCTCGATCAACAACGAGGTCGTCTCGTGCATCAACTCACCACCCAAACCACGCACAGTCCAGCCGAAAGTGGCGCGAAGTGGTGTCGCAGCACCTCATCGCCTCGGGTGCGGTGCGGCGGGTGGTGGGGGGAGGGCGGCGGGGTGTGGCGTCGCATCAGCTCACCGCCCCGAGTGCGGTGCGGCGGGTGGTTGGGGAAGGGCGGGGTGTGGTGGCGCATCAGTTCAGCGTCTGGGGTGCGGTGGGGCGAGGGTGGGGAGTGGGGGCGCATCCGGTTAGCCGGCGGTGATGAGGTTGGAGACGGCGTCTACGCCTTCGCGGGTGCCGACGACTACCAGGGTGTCGCCGGTTGCGAAGCGGAAGTCCGGGGTCGGCGAAGGTGTCGCGCCAGTTCGCCGGAGTACTGCCACGATCGACGCTCCGGTCCGGCTGCGCGCCTGGGTGTCGCCGAGCGTGCGACCGGCGTACGGCGATCTGGCGGTGATCTGGATCTGCTCGGTGACCAGGTCGATCTCGATCGCGGTCGGCAGCGCATCTGTCGGGCTGGGTAGGAGCAACTGGCTGAGTGCGGCGGCTTCGCCGGGATGAAGCGGCACCGAGTCGCGGCAGTTGTCGTCGTCCTCCGGATCGTGGAAGCCGAGGAACCGCCGGCCGTCGGTGTGCACGACCACCGAGACGTGTTTGCCGCCTTCGGTGGTCAGGTCGTACCGGGTGCCGATCCCGGGCAACGTCGTCCTGGTCGGGTGGGCCTGCTGGTCCATACCGCTCCGATCCGCAATAGCTGGCGTCTGCAACCATTGTCCCAGGCGATTCCAACCCTTCACTGTGATTCACCTTGCAATCAGGTGCAGTGCAACGAGTTGCATAGCTAGATTGACCGGTATGGCGTTGGAGCACGCGATCCTGGTGTCGCTGACCGAGCGGGCCGGGTCGGGGTACGAGTTGGCGCACCGGTTCGACCGGTCGATCGGGTTCTTCTGGCCCGCCACCCACCAGCAGATCTACCGGGTGCTGCGCAGGATGGACGAGGCCGGCTGGGTCACCCACACCGAGGTCGCGCAGGAAGGCCGCCCGGACAAGAAGGTCTACCAGGTGTCCGCAACCGGCCGGGACGAACTGGCCCGCTGGCTGGCCGAGCCGGTCGACCCCGCCGTACTCCGTGACGGACTCGCGGTGAAGATCCGAGGCGCGTCGCTCGGCGACACAGCCGCCGTACTGCGGGAAGTCGTGCGCCACCGTGGTGAGCACGCCGCCCTGCTCGAGGTCTACCACGGCATCCGGCGTCGCGACTTCCCCAAGCCGGCCAAGCTCAGCGGCCGCGAACTCCATCAGTACCTGGTACTCCGCGGCGGCATCCGGGCCGAGGAATCCTTCCTGGCCTGGTGTGACGAGGTCATCGAGGCAATGCGATCGGAGCAGTCATGAGTGCGTACCCGAACCTGCTGGCGCCCCTGGACCTCGGTCACGTCACCCTCAAGAACCGGGTGATCATGGGCTCGATGCACACCGGGCTGGAGGATCGGGCCAAGGACCTGCCCAAGCTTGCCGCGTACTTCGCCGAGCGGGCGCGGGGCGGCGTCGCCCTGATGGTGACCGGTGGCTACGCGCCGAACCGGACCGGCTGGCTCACGCCGTTCGGGTCCAAGCTGACCAGTCGCCGGCAGGCCCGCAAGCACCGGATCGTCACCGATGCCGTGCATGCCGAAGGTGGGCTGATCGCGTTGCAGATCCTGCACGCCGGGCGGTACGCATACCACCCGTTCAGCGTGTCGGCCTCGGCGTTGAAGGCGCCGATCAACCCGTTCAAGCCGCGAGCGCTGTCGGATCGAGGAGTACGCCGCCAGATCGACGCGTACGTCGAGTGCGCGGCGCTGGCGCGCGAAGGCGGATACGACGGGGTCGAGGTGATGGGGTCCGAGGGGTACTTCATCAACCAGTTCCTGGCCGAACGGACCAACAAGCGCAAGGACCGCTGGGGCGGTAGCCCGCAGAACCGGCGCCGGCTGGCGGTCGAGATCGTCCGGCGGATCCGCGAGCGGGTCGGTCCGGACTTCCTGATCATCTACCGGCTGTCGATGGCCGACCTGGTCGAAGGCGGCCAGAGCTGGGAAGAAGTCGTTGCACTGGGCAAGGAGATTGAGGCGGCCGGTGCCTCGATCATCAACACCGGCATCGGCTGGCACGAAGCCCGGGTGCCGACGATCGTCACCTCCGTACCGCGGGCGGCGTTCACCTCGGTGACCGCCTCGTTCAGTCCGCACGTGAGCATCCCGGTGGTCACCTCCAACCGGATCAACCTGCCGCAGGTCGGCGAGGAGGTGCTGGCGCGCGGCGACGCCGACCTGATCAGCATGGCCAGGCCGTTCCTGGCCGACCCGGAATGGGTGCTCAAGGCAACCACTGACCGGGCCGACGAGATCAACGTGTGCATCGCCTGCAACCAGGCCTGCCTGGACCACGTGTTCGCGAAGAAGACCGCCAGTTGCATGGTGAACCCGCGCGCCGCGCACGAGACCGAACTGGTACTGCTGCCGACTCGGCGTACGAAGAAGATCGCTGTGGTGGGCGCGGGGCCTGCCGGGCTGGCCGCCGCGGTGACCGCGGCCGAGCGGGGGCATCAGGTCGAGTTGTTCGAGGCCGATGACGAGATCGGTGGGCAGTTCGGGATCGCGCAGAAGATCCCCGGCAAGGAGGAGTTCGCCGAGACGATCCGGTACTACCGGCGGCGGCTCGACCTGACCGGCGTGAAGCTTCACCTCGGTCATCGGGCGACTGCCGAAGATCTGAACGGGTTCGACGAGGTGGTGCTGGCAACCGGGGTCGTCCCGCGCGTGCCGGACATCCCGGGCATCGAGCACGAGAAGGTGCTCTCGTACGTCGACGTCGTACGGCATGGACGCCACGTCGGTACATCGGTCGCCGTGGTTGGCGCGGGCGGGATCGGCGTGGATGTGAGCGAGTTCTTGACGACGACCGAGTCGCCGACGCTGGACCTGGCGGCGTGGAAGGCCGAGTGGGGCGTCGCGGATCCGACGGTCGCGCCGGGCGCTCTCACCACGCCGCGACCTGAGGCGTCGCCGCGCAAGGTCTACCTGCTGCAGCGCAAGCCCGGAAAGATCGGCGCCGGCCTCGGCAAGACCACCGGCTGGGTGCACCGCGCAGCCCTGAAGAACAAGCAGGTCGAGCAACTCCGCGGCGTCAACTACGAACGCATCGACGACGAAGGCCTGCACATCACCTTCGGCCCCCACCACGAGAACCCACGCACCCTGGCGGTCGACACCATCGTCATCTGCGCCGGCCAGGAACCCGTCCGCGACCTCGCCGCCACCCTCACCACCCCCGTCCACCTCATCGGCGGCGCCGACGTAGCAACCGAACTAGACGCCAAACGAGCCATCAACCAAGCCACCCGCCTCGCCGCCACGCTGTAAGAACAAGAGAGTCGGTTGAGGTTCGAAGCGGGCGTAGGACGGGCTACTTGGTGGTGGCGGCTTTGGCGGCTGCCTTCTTTTGTTGTTTGTACTCGCGGACCTTTGACAGCGAGTCGGCATCTACTACGTCGGCGACTGAGCGGTGGCCGTCGAGGGCGTAGTCGCCGGCTGCTTCCTCCCAGCCGTCGGGGCGGATGCCGAGTTGCTTGGCGAGCAGGGCGACGAAGATCTGGGCTTTCTGCTTGCCGAAGCCGGGGAGTTCCTGGACCCGCTTGAAGAGTTCCTTGCCGGTGGTCGGCTCGGTCCACAGTCGCGTCACGTCGCCGTCGTACTTCGACTCGACCAGCGCGGCCAGTTCCTGCAGCCGGGCCGCCATCGACCCGGGGAAGCGGTGGATCGCCGGCGGCCGGCTGCACAGCTCCTTGAAAGCCTCCGGCTCAGCGGCGGCGATCGCGGCAGGATCCAGCGTGCCGAACCGGCTCAGCACCTTCCACCCACCCCGGAACGCGTGTTCCATCCCGTACTGCTGATCCAGCATCATGCCCATCAGGACGGCGAACGGGTACTCGTCGAGAACTTTGTCGGCTGCCGGTTCGTTGGCGATCTGAAAGCCCATAGCCGCATGGTCCCACGAGCCTGCGACCTGACGGTCAGGGCCACCGCGACAATTTCGCCTGACCAACCGAGCGCCGGCGACCCTCCGGCCGTACTGCGGTACGCGCGGCAACCTCGTCGTACGGGCGTGCGGGTTAACCCCTGTGCCTGAGGTGATCCACGCCGCAACGCGGGCGGGTGGCGGGTGTCGGGCCTATGCTCAGCGAGGGCGGGCGACGACGTGGAGGAGCGCGGATGGAGATCCGGGATCTGGATCGGCGGGCCGGCGCATTGCTGGGCGAAGTGGTCATGCAGGTGCGGCCGGAGCAACTCTGGTTCCCGACGCCGTGCCCGGACTGGACGGTTCGCGGGCTGCTGCGGCACATCGTCAGCGAGAACGAGGGCTTCGCCGCCGCTGCCACCGACGGGTCGGCACCCGTCCAGACCTGGACCGGCGGGCGGCTCGGCGACAACCCGGCCGGCGCGTACCGGCGGTCGAACGCGCGGGTCGCCGAGGCGTTCGCCGACGGGGGAGCGTTGGACCGGCCGATGGAGGTCCGCGAGTTCGGCACCTTCCCGCGCCGGGTGGCCCTGACGTTCCGGCAGCTCGACTGCGTGGTGCACGCGTGGGACCTGGCCCGGGCGATCGACATCCCGTACGACCCGCCCGCCGACATGGTCGAGATCGCGCTCACGCTGGCCCGCCGCATCCCCGACACCGACTCCACCCGCGGCCCCGGCGCCGCCTTCGAGCGCAGCGTCAAGGTCCCCGGCGACGCCTCGGACCTCGCCACCCTCCTCGCCCTCCTGGGCCGCAACCCCGACTGGATCTCCCCCCTCGACTGATCTCTGTACTACGAGGCGCCCACCACCCTGGTACTACGGCGCTCCCGCGCTCCCTGCTCCGGGCGCCGCCCCGCGCTCCCGTGCTCCGGGCGCCCCGCGGCACACGTCGTACTGCGATGGTGTCCGGATCTGTGGGGTTCGCGTCCGGTTCGGGCGGCCCGTGGGGGTCTCGCGTCGGTGAGGCTGGAACTCACCACCGAGGAGGACCTGTGAACCGCATCGCCGACATCGAGATCCCGGACAGCAAGCTCGCCACCGAGGCGACCGAACTGGTCCGTGATCTCACCGACGACCTGATCTACCACCACTCGCGCCGGGTGTTCCTGTTCGGCTCGTTGCAAGGCCGGGACCTGAAGTACGACCCCGAACTCCTGTACGTCGGCGCGATGTTCCACGACCTCGGCCTCACCAGCGCCTACCGCGATTCGATGCAGCGCTTCGAACTCGACGGCGCCGACGCGGCCGCCGCCTTCCTCCGCGACCGCGGCATCAACGAAGCGGACGCCGAGCTCGTCTGGACCGCCATCGCCCTGCACACGACGCCGGAGATCCCGCACCACCTGCGCCCCGAGGTCGCGCTCGTCACCGCCGGCGTCGAGGCCGACGTACTCGGCATCGCCCTCGACCGCATCCCCGCGGCAGCGCGTGCCGAGATCGTCGCCGCGCACCCGCGACCCGACTTCAAGAACCGCATCCTCGAAGCCTTCACCCGCGGCATCGAGCACCGCCCCGCGACCACCTTCGGCAACGTCAAGGCCGATGTCCTGGCCCGCTACGTCCCCGGCTTCCAGCCGATCAACTTCGTCGACACCATTCTCACTTCAGCCTGGCCGGAATAGTCACTCCGGCGTCGGCGTGACTGCGGCGATCCCGCCCGGAGCAGCGGCGCCCGACAGCGCGTCGTACGACGTCAGCGAGATCTCGTCCGGGCTGCCCGCGGCAGCCTTGGCGAGCAGCGGGCGGAACGGGCGGGACGTCATCAACCGGGTGGCGGCGTCGCGGAGCACGATGCCGGTGCGCGTCATCGGCATCGCCATCTTGATCCCACCCGGTGGCAGCTCCATCCGCTGGCCGACATACGGCTGCATCCGAGCCTGGTACGCCGGGTACGCGCGCAAGTGGTTGCCCTCGGCAATGGCCAGTTCGCTCGCCAGACAGTAGGCGCCCACGAGCGACAGCGCAGTACCGTGTCCGGCCAGTGGCGAACCGCAGTAGCCGGCGTCGCCGATCAGTACTACGCGACCGCGCGACCACTCCGGTACGACGACCTGGCTGGTCGTGTCGAAGTAGAAGTCGTCCGCGTCGGGCAGTTGCTCGAGGATCTTCGGCGTATGCCAGCCGAGCCCGGCAAACGTTTTCGCCAGTAGCGCCTTCTGCTCCTGCACGTCCCGCCGGTCGTAGCTGATCGTGGCGGACCGGAAGTTGAGCAGTGCCTTCGCCTGGCGTGGGTCGTGATCGGGTCGCAGCCCGACCCAGCGACCACCGGGCGCCGAGTAGATCTTCATCCACCCGTCCAGCGGCTCGGGGGTCTCGACGGTGAAGAAGGCGCCGTAGCCACCGAGATGACGGACGTACTCCGACTCCGGCCCGAACGCGGTCGACCGGACCTGCGAGTGCACCCCGTCGGCCCCGACGACCAGGTCGAACCGGCGCTCACCGCCTTCCCGGAACGTCACCACGACACCGCGGTCGTCCTCGCTCAGCGCGGTGACCGAGTCGCCGTACAGGTACTCGACGTCGCCCGCCGTCGCGTCGAGCAGGATCTCGGCGAGGTCGCCGCGAAGGATCTCGAGTTCGGCGACCGGGCCGGCGCCGTCGAGCAGTTCGACCGGCATCGCGGCGGACCGGCGTCCGGAGGCTCGCACGTACTCCATCCCGCGCTCGTGCATCAGCCGCGCCTCGATCGCCGGCATCAGCCCCATCCGGGTGACGACCTCGCGGGCGATGCCGCGGACGTCGACGGTCTGGCCGCCCGGGCGGGGCGTGGCGGCGACCTCGACCACGGTCGGGCGGAACCCGTACCGGTGCAGCCAGTAGGCGAGCGCTGGTCCGGCGATCCCGGCCCCGGAGATCAATACGTTCTTCGACATCTGCCGACTTCCTTCCACTGGGGTAGTGCACGTACGGTGTATACGAGGACGTTAACCAGCTCTGCCGCTCTACCCCGGGTGATTCCGCTGCTGCCCTAGTGCACCAATTTCTGGGGCGGTCTGGGTGGAGCGGGCGGGGCGCCGCAGACCGTGACCGGGTGCATCAGGTGCACTAGTGCGAGAGGAAGTCGATGAACGACGCGCCGTACCAGCGCATCGCCGCGGAGCTCCGGAGTCTGATCCGGACGGGCAAACTCAAACCGGGCGATCGGGTGCCGTCGACCCGCGCCTTGGTCCGCGACCACGGCGTCGCAATGGCCACGGCGACGAAGGTCCTCGCCCTGCTCCAGCAGGAACGCCTCATCCACCCTCGCCCAGGCATCGGCAACGTCGTCGGCCCACCCCCACGCCGCTCACCCGCCACCTCGAACCACCCCACCTCCACCCGTACGCCGCCCCACCGCCCACCCAGCAACACCAGCTCCCTCCGCACAACACCCCACCCCCCGCCCACCGCTGACGCCCCCGCCCGCCCCGCCACCCCCGGCCGCGCTGACACGCTTGGTCGCCCCACCGCCGCCGATCGTGGCTCCGCGCCTGGTTCTTCCCGAGACGACCGCCTTGGGGTGGCTGGGCGGGTTGAGGTCGGGGAGGAGTTGTTGAGTCGGGAGTTGGTGGTTCGGGTGGCGATCGGGATCGCTGATGCGGAGGGGATGCCTGCGTTGTCCATGCGGCGGATCGCGACCGAGTTGGGGGTCTCGACGATGGCGCTCTACCGGTACGTCGGCGGCAAGGACGCTCTCATCCTGCAGATGGTCGACACTGCGATCGGCGATTTCCCCTTCCCCACAAGGCGTCCCAGCAACTGGCGCGACGCCATCGAGCAAACCGCGCGGCTGCAGTGGGCGGCGTACCGGCAGCACCTCTGGTTGCCCAGTGCTCTCACAGTCGGCCGCCCCCAGGTGCTCCCGAAGCTACTGCCACACACCGACGCCGTACTGCGTGCCGTCGCCGGCTTCGGCCTGGACGCGAGCACCGCCATGTACGCCGCGATCACCGTCTTCGGCTACGTGCGCGGCGTCGCGCTCAACCTCGAACCCGAGGTGCAGGCGGAGCAGGACACCGGCCTGACCGCCGACGAGTGGGCCGCGCACCAGGCGAGCCTGCTCGGCGGCCTGGTGCAGACGGAGGATCTCCCGGGGTTCCGGGCGCTCGCGATCCCGGACGGTTTCGACTTCGACTTCGACCTTGACCAGCTCTTCGAGTTCGGTCTGGCGCTCGTCCTCGACGGCCTCGCGGTCAGGCTCGGCGTCTGACGATCGCGGGACACTTGTGCTGTGCGGTTCTGCGCAGCCGCACCGCTACGCTGAGTGTTCGACGGAGGAGGTGGCATGGCGCTGGAGCCGGTGTTCGCGCCCGACGTACCGCTGCAGGTGCGCCGGCTGTACGAGCGCAAGCCGGAGCTGTTCGTCCCGGCCGGGCAACCACGACCGAAGCGCGAGACCTCCTGGTCGACCGCGCCGGGAGCGACCTTCGGATCGCTGCTGGTCTGGCTCGCGATCTGTGTCGGCGGCTGGATCCTCGGGCTCATCGTCTTCGCCATCACCCTGCCGACCGCGGTCGCCGCGTGGTCCGCGCTCGCGCTCGCTGTCGTCGCCGTCGTACTGACGGGTGGGGTCGCCGTCAGCTCGGCCGTCGAGGACCGCGCTCACAAGGCGGTCCGGTTGCAGCACGGCAAGTACCTGTTGCCGGAGGACTTCGACGAAGAGGCCGGCCGGGTGCTCGGCCGCGCCCAGCGTGCGGTGAGAACGGTGCTCGGGGCAACGGTCACCCAGCGTGGCCTGCTCGACGAGATGCAGAACGACCTGGTCCTGCCCGAGCAGCTGTGGGACATCGGCCAGGTCCTGCACGAACAGTCCGTACTCCGCGCCCGCCAGCGCGACATCGCCCGCGGGATGGCGACCGCCGAACTCGAAGCCGTCCTCGGCCCGCAACGCCGTGCCCTCACCCGCTCGGCCGATGCGATCAAGCGCAAGGTCGAACTACTCGAGCGGTACGCCGACCGGGTCCGTTCCGCCGACGCCGCCCTTCGTGCTGAGGCGGCTTTGGAAGACGGCGATCGCTACATCGAACTCCTGGCCCGGACGGAGCCGGCCGGTGACACCAGCGTCGTCCAGGGCTTCGCCGACGAGGCCGCGGCCCTTCGCGACACCCTCTCCCGCAGCATCGAATCAGCCAGAGCCGCCGGGCGGACCCTGGCTCTCCCGGACTAGCCTTCGGCCATGAGCCGGACTGTGATCGTTGCGGGCGGGACTGGTGGACTCGGGTCCGCGGTGACCGCGGAATTTCTGACGGCCGGCTGGCGGGTCGTCGTACCGGGGCGCAGTGAGGCGACGCTCGCCTCGCTGGGGCAGCACGAGCGGCTGCAGACGCTCGTCGCGGACCTGTCTGATCCGGCGGGTGCCCAGCAGGTCGCCGAGCTCGCTGCCGCTGATCAGGACGCGCCGGTCAAGGCGCTGCTCAATCTCGTCGGCGGATTCGCTTCCGGCGCGAGAGTGCACGAGACGCCGATCGAAGACTTCGAGAACCAGCTTCGTCTGAACCTGCGCCCGATGTACCTGATCACGCAGGCCGCGCTCCCGCACCTGATCGCGGCCGGCGGCGGAGCGATCGTCTGTACGTCGAGCGGTTCTGCGCTGAAGCCCTTCTCCGGAGCAGCCGGCTACATCACCGCGAAGGCCGGCGTACTCGCCTTCGTGGATGCGCTCGCCGTGGAATACGCGAAGGACAACATCCGAGTCAACGCGATCATCCCCGGCACCATCGACACCCCCGCCAACCGCGAGGCCCGACCAACCGCCAACACCACCACCTGGACCCCACCCGCCCGCATCGCCACCGTTCTCCGCTTCCTGGCCGAGAACGACTCACTCACCGGCGCCCATCTCCCGGTCTGAACTAGCTGTTCCGTTCCTCGATCAGCAGGGCAACTCCGGCGAGGATGCGCTCGAGGCCGAACTTCAGCGCGTGTTCCGAGTTGATCGCCGCCTGGTGTTGCTCGCCGGTCGCGGAGCCGACCCGCCCGGCGACGGGGAAGCGGTCCGCCAGGGCGCCCATGTAGTGCGCGAGGGCCGGTCCCGTCGTGAGCCACCACTCCGCGTCGGTCATCCCTGACTCGCGTTGCGTGCGGAGGTGCTCGGCCGCGGTACGCGCCGTGCCCCGCACGTGCGTGAGGATCAGGTTGAGCGTCGAGTCCATCTCGACGTCGGTCAGCCCGAGTCCGTCCAGCGGCCGCAGTTCGGTCTCGTACTTGGCGATGATGTTCGGGCCGACGGTCGAGCGGACGGCCGGCACCTCATGGATCCACGGGTGCCGCATCAGCAGGTCCCAGTTGCGCTGGGCAACGAACTCGAGCGCACCACGCCAGCCGCCCGGTTGGCGCACCGGCTCGTCGGCATCGGCGTACAGGTCGCCGTAGACCGAGTCGTACATCAGCACGGTCAGCTCGCCCTTGCCCGGCACGTGCGTGTAGAGCGACATCGTCCCGGCCTTGAGCTGCTCGGCGACCAGGCGCATCGAGACCGCCTCCAGCCCGTTCGCGTCGGCCAGCTCGATGGCGGTGTCGATGATCGCCCGCAGCGTCAGCCCGGAGCGGCCGGGCTTGGTGTGGGTGCCCCAGAGCAGGGCCAGGCTGCGCGCCGGATCGGCCGCGGCGGTCTTTTTTCCAGGCACGGGAACAAACCTTAGCCGGTCGTCGTTGAGCTGATCGTTCATGAGTCGTACGATGTACGGTACACTCTACGGCTCAAGTGTCAGAGGGGATGGTCGTGCAAAGGGTTGAAGTGCCAGAACGCGTGATCGTGGCAAGCGAAGTGCGCAAGAACTACGCCGGCGGAAGCGAGGGAGCGGGCCTGAACGGGTTCGACCTGGAGGTCCAGGCCGGCACGGTGGTCGGCCTGCTCGGGCCGAACGGGGCCGGCAAGACCACCGCCGTACGAATCCTGTCGACGCTGCTCGCGCCGGATTCCGGCGAGGCAACGGTCGCTGGGTACGACATACGTCGCCAGGGCGGGGAAGTTCGCCGGCGGATCGGCCTGGTCGGGCAGTATGCGGCGGTCGACGAGATCCTCACCGGACGGCAGAACCTCGTGCTGTTCGGCCGGCTGAACCACTTGTCCCGGCCGACAGCGATGCGCCGGGCGGACGAGTTGCTCGAACGGTTCGCGCTGACCGCGGCGGCGGACCAGGCAGCCGCGAAGTACTCCGGTGGTATGCGGCGCCGCCTCGATCTGGCCGCCAGCCTGATCGTCGCGCCGCCGGTGTTGTTCGTCGACGAGCCGACGACCGGGCTGGATCCGGCCGCGCGGATCGAGGTCTGGTCGGCGGTCCGGGATCTGGTCGACGGCGGGACGACGGTGTTGCTGACCACGCAGTACCTGGAGGAGGCGGATCGTTTGGCGGACCGGATCTCGATGCTCAAGGCAGGCAAAGTCGTTGCCGAGGGCACACCGGACGAGTTGAAGGCGGCCTTGGGCGCCGACTGGCTCGACGTGGTGCTGCTCGATCCCGCTGATGTCCCACGAGTGCGGGCGTTGGTGGAACCGCTGGCCGCCGGGGAGCTCCGGGTCGACGACCTGCGGGTGAGCATCCCGGTGCGGGATCGCACCCGCGCGTTGGTGGACGTCGCGACGTCGTTGCGGGAGGCAATGATCGAACCGGAGGACATCACCTTGCGGCGGCCGACGCTCGACGAGGTCTTCCTGCACCTGACGGCTGAGGAGGTGGCGGCATGACGAACCGTTTCGGCTGGGCCCTGGCCGACGGCTGGACGATCGCGCGGCGAGACCTGACGCACTGGCGGATGCAGCCCGGTCCGGTGATCTTCAAGTGGTTCTTCCCGGTGCTGATGCTGCTGATGTTCGGCGCCCTGCTCGGCGGCGCGATGGAACGCCCCGAGGGCCAGTCGTACTACGAGTTGCTGGTGCCCGGGATCTTCGCGCTGGCCATGCTGTTCGGACTCGAGTCGACGATGCTGGCGATCACCGAGGATGCGGCGAAGGGCGTCACCGACCGGTTCCGTTCGCTACCGATCAGTTCGACCGCGGTGGTGCTCGGCCGGTGTATCGCGGACCTGCTCGACTCGATCGTGACGCTCACGGTGCTGGTGGTGACCGGGCTGGCGCTGGGCTGGCGCTGGCACGGCACGTTCGCGGCGGCGCTGGCCGCTTTCGGATTGTTGCTGTTGCTCCGGTTCGCCTTGCTGTGGGTCGGCATCTTCATCGGCCTGGTGGTGAAGAATGCACAGAGTGTCGCGATGGTCCAGGTGCTGGTGTGGCCGATCGGGTTCCTGTCCAGCGCCTTCGTGGCGACCTCGACGATGCCGTCGTGGCTGGGTGCGGTCGCGCAGTGGAACCCACTGTCGCTCACCGCGACCGCGGCCCGGTCCTTGTTCGAGAATCCGGAGACCGCGCCGGCCTCGTGGATCGGCGACCATGCCATCGCGGCGGCCGTCGCCGGGCCGTTGCTGCTGACCGCGGTGTTCTTGCCGCTCGCAGCGACCCGGTTCCGGAAGCTGTCGCGCTGACGGAGGGACGGGAGGCCGTGTTGAGGGGCGCGGCCTTCCGCCCGCAGTACGGGCTCGTGTGACCGTGGTGCCACGGTCAGCGAATTTGACCAACAATCGAACTCCTGTGCGATCCTTGCCTCATGGGGAGCAACAGGAGATATCCGCGGGAGCCGCCGCCGGACAGTCGGCGGCGGCACTGCTGGGTGCTTGCCACAGCGCACGAGCGGGGTCCGTGGCCCGGCCTGATCCTGGAGTGGCGGCGGACCAACTCCGACGACTGGATGGCCCGGGTGGTGTACGTGCCGAATCCGAAGGAGGCCAAGTCGGTCGAGGCGTGGTTCGCGGCCGGGCTGCTCCGCCCGCTGGAGCCGCCCGGGCTGTCGCCGCGGCAGCAGCCCCGGGTGCCGCCGGGCCAGGTCGACTTCCGGTGACCTGGGATCGGTGAAGACCCGCAGACGGTGAAGTAAACCGATCGCCGCTCGGCGGCGTCTGAAGAAGTGTGCGTCTTGGGTACTTGACGCACACTGGTATCGGGCGCTGACAGGGGAGCTATGGGGAGTCGATCACGCGCGACCCGGGCGAAAGGCCGCCCCGGGCGGCCCGGTCGCGCCCGCTCCCGGACAGTGTCCGGTTCGCTCGGACTGACTGTGCTCAGCGCGTTGCTGCCCGGTGTCGGCCTCATCATCGGCGGCCGGCGGCGGCTCGGCGCTTTCGTCCTCACGCTCAGCTTGGGACTGCTCGGTCTCGGCGTGTACGTCGGCCTGACGCGTCGCGACGAGGTGCTCGCGGCAGCCGTGGTGCCGAGCCGGCTGCTGATCACCAGCGTCGGTATCGGACTGCTCGCGCTGCTCTGGATCATCGTGATCGTCGGCTCGCACCGGTTGTTGCGTCCGGCAACAGGTGGCCCGGGTGGGCGTGCGCTCGGTGCGGTGCTGGTCGGCCTGCTCTGTTTTGCGATCGCGGCTCCGGCGGCGGTCGGCGTACAGAATGTCCTTGCTCAGCGGTCGCTGGTTCAGAACGTGTTCCAGTCCCAGGCGGACAGCAAGAGCGCGACGCGGCCGAGCACGGTCAACGTGAAGGACCCGTGGGAGGGCAAACCCCGGCTGAACCTGCTGCTGCTCGGCGGCGACGACGGCAAGGGCCGGGTCGGCGTACGGACCGACACCGTGATCGTGGCGAGCATCGACACCAAGACCGGTGACACCGCGCTGATCTCGATGCCGCGGCAGCTCACCTTCATGCCGTTCCCGGAAGACTCGCCGCTGCACAAGCTCTACCCGGACGGCTTCGGCAAGGAGGGGCTCAGCCTCGAAGGCCGACTGGAGTGGATGCTGACCGCGATGTACCAGAACATCCCCGACGCACACCCCGGCATCCTCGGCCCGTCCGACAACCAAGGTGCCGACGTCGTGAAGCAGTCCGTCGGCGAAGCGACCGGGCTGAAGATCGACTACTACCTGCAGGTGAACCTGCAAGGCTTCGACGAGATCGTCGACGCGCTCGGCGGCATCACCGTGAACGTCAACGAGCGCGTCGCGATGGGTGGCATCAGCAGCGCGCACATCCCACCCGGCCAGTGGATCGAACCCGGCCCGAAGCAGCACCTGGACGGATTCCACGCCCTCTGGTTCGCCCGCGGCCGCTACGGCGCCGACGACGACCAGCGCCAGATCCGCCAGCGCTGCGCAATCAAGGGCATCGTCGACGCAGCGGACCCGACGACTTTGGTCACGAAGTACCAGGCAATCGCCAAGGCCGGCAAGCATTTGCTTCGGACGGACATTCCCCAGGAGCTGCTGCCCGCGTTGGTGCAGCTGGCCCTGAAGGTCAAGTCGGCGACGGTCTCGAACGTCTACCTCGACGTGTCGAAGCTGAAACTCAAATACCTCCACCCCGACTACAAGGGCCTCCGCGAAACCGTCCAAAAGGCGTTGGAGTCCAAGCCCTCCGACACCCCGGCAAAGCCCACCACCTCCACGCCCCCCACCAAGCCCGGCAAGTCGGCCACCCCCGGCAAGACAGCAACGCCGCCGCCCCCCACCCAAAACCTCAACGACGCCTGCGCCTACCACCCCACCGGCGACGACAGCTGACCCCGCCGTACCCACGCCGCCGCCTACGGGCGCTCCTCCGTCGCGTCCTCCGGCGTCTGGCTCCCACCCGCCCCAGACGCGGGCTCCTTCGTCGCCCGCTGAAGCTGGGTGCCTGGCTCGGGTTGCCGGGTAGGTATCTGAGGACCGCCAGAGATCTGTCAGCCGTCACGCTTGCCGAGGCGCCGTGCCACATCATCTTTTCGACGTGGTGGTAGCCGGGGGGAGGCGCGGATGGATGGGCCAGCGTTCCAGTTCTGAAGCGGCACGGGCGTCGCGAGGCTTGCGGGTTGTCAGGGTAGGGCGGTTGTGGGTTCGTTCTCGGGTGGCGTTCTGCGCCAAGTGATTAGGAGGGCGGCGATGCCCAGCAGTGATACCAGGGCGAGGAGGCCGACAGACAACATCGTGAAGACGTGCACCTGCTTGGAGGTGGGTGTCGGTAGGTAGCCCATCGAGAGCAGCCGGTACTGCCACGGCGTACCGGTGAGCACGAAGGTCAGCGCGAGCGCGATGCTGTGGGTGGAGTCCCACAGTGCGTGCAACAGCGAGACTCCCACGTAGGTGAGGAGAACCGCTCGGTCGAGGCGGAATCGGCCCGAGCGCGCTTGCCGGAACAGCACCCCACCGAGGATCGCCGTCCAGAGCCCGTGTCCGAACGGTGCCAGCACGCTTCGCAGCAACTCGGTCTCGACGAGAGCGGTCAACGACAGCCCCTTGACGGTCAGCAGCGCGTTGAAGGCGTAGCCGGCCGACTCGAACGCCGCGAACCCGAAGCCGACCGCGGCACCGAGGACGAATCCGTCGCGGCCATGACGTCGCGCCAGGTGCCGGGTGACGAAGACCAGGGCGCCGAGCTTGGCGGCCTCCTCGATCAGGCCGACAGCGACGAACAACAACGGCGACGGTTCCAGCAGATAGGTCTCCAGCACGGCCGCGGCCAACACACCCAGCAGCCCGCCCACCACGAAGGCACGGATGATGAGTTCGGCGGTGATGTGCTCGTCCCGCCACCTTTCGAACGACCAGGCTACGAACGTCAGCGGAACGAGAAAACTGCCGAGCAGGATCAGGGTGGGGACCAGATTGGCGTTGGCGGTCAACAGTGTGACGACGAGGCTGGCGAGCCACAGCGCGAAGCCGATGCCGAAGATCTGGGCCCACTGACGGTGGCCGCGTCGATGGGTCGGTCTGCCGGTGCTGACGGACGTCATCGCAGGGACAGCCCGGTTCATGACTTCGCGCGCCACCGGTCGCGGACCTCGTCCGCGACGAACGCGAGCCCGATGGCAAGGAGCCAGACATCCTTGGCGATCGGGATGCCGCGCTCGGTCGGGCGGAGGCTGCGCTCCTGCCGCAGGCCCGGGGTCCGCAGGTACAGGCCGAGGAGGCCGCCGGAGAAGGCGATCAGACCCGCCCCCGCCAGAGCAGCCGGTACCACCGGTACCAGGAGAGCCGCGCCGAGTGCGATCTCTCCGGCCGACAGGGCTCCGACGAACAGCCGGGGATCGAGGCGGTCGAGGGCGGGATAGGCGCTCGTCGCGAATCCGTGGGTCTGCTTGGCCGCGTCGTCGTCCGCCCGCAGCTTGGTCAGGCCGGAATTGAGGATGAAGGCGCCCGCGCCGGCCCGCAGCGGCACCTCCCAGGCCTTCAGTCGCAGATTCACGGGTTCGTCTCCTGTCTCGCCGCTGCTGTCGCGGAAGGTCGGCGGCACGATTCCGAGTCTGATCGGAGGGCCCGGCGTAGTCATCCCGGAACCTTGTAGTCCAGCGACGCCAACCTGCGGGTGAGAAACCGATCGTCCTGCGGCCGGATGAGGTAATCTGCCGGTGTCGCACTAGAAATCCATGCTCTGACACCAGGTGCTCCAGGCGTGGATGCAGCCACGGAAGCCTCCCGGCGGCGGTCGCCGGTAGAACGCGTGCCGTACAGACCGGGGGGATGCGTTCGTCCTATGGCCGACCAGCCCGTCTACAGCATCGGGGCACTGGCGCGGATGCTCAGCATCCCGGCGGCGACGCTGCGGACGTGGGAGGAGCGGTACGGGGTCGTGATCCCCGAGCGCAGCCCGGGTGGCCATCGACTCTATTCGCGGCTGCAGGTGGAGCAGTTGCGGTTCGTCGGGGACCGATTGTCGGACGGAATGTCTGCCGGTGACGCCTACCGGCTCCTGCAGGGCCGGATGGCCGGTGGCATTTCGCTGGAGTCCGGACGAGTGCCGGGCGGCGACGGATTGCTCATCCTGGTGGCCGAGCAGGATCCGTTCGCCGCTGACTTCTCCGACTATTTCCTGCGGACCGAAGGGTACGCCGTCACGGTCACCTCCACCGCCGAGCAGGCCATGGCCGAGGCCATCCGCAAGACTCCGGATCTGATACTGATCGATCTGCTGATCTCGGGCGGGCAGGGACTGCGGCTGTGTGCACAGGTGCGACAGCTCTTCGACGTTCCGGTGCTGGCGATCTCCACGCTCGATCTCCGCGACGAGGCGTTGGAGGCCGGCGCGGCCGCATTCCTGGGCAAACCCCTCGAGCCGCTGCGACTCGTGTCGGTGGTCCGGGATCTCCTCGGCCAGAGCGCCTACCTGCGCTCGGGCTCCACCGCGGAGCCGAACCCGTGAACGACCGGATGACCTCTGGATCGGATCCGCTCGACGTCGTGCTCGGCGGCGGACTGCCGCGGCACGCGATCGTGCTGGTCACGGGCTCCCCAGGCGCCGGTAAGACGATCCTCGCGCAGCAATGGGTGTTCGCCAATGCGACCCCTCAACGGCCGGCCCTGTACCTGTCCACGGTCTCCGAGCCACTGGAGAAGCTTCTGCGGTACGGCCAGACACTGTCGTTCTTCGACCCGGCGGCGGTCGGGCACAGCGTGTGGTACGAGGACCTCGGGCTCGTCCTCCGCGACCAAGGTCTGCCGGGAGTTCTCGAGCGCGTGCGCGAACTCATCCGGATCAGGCAGCCCGCGATGATCGTGATCGACAGCTTCAAGGCGATGCATCCCTACGCCGGCCGCAGCGGTGCCTTCCGCCCGTTCCTGCACGATCTTGCCGGCATGCTGAGCGCCTACCCGGCGACCTCGCTCTGGCTGGGGGAGTACCAGGAGGACGAGATCCAGCGCTCTCCCGAGTTCGCCGTGGCCGACGCGATCATCGCCCTGAAGAGCGTTCACTCCGCCGAACGCACCTCCCGGGCTCTGCAGGTACACAAGCTGCGCGGCGGTGGGTTTCTGGCCGGAAGGCACTCCTACCGTCTGTCGGCAGAGGGCATCACCGTCTATCCCCGGCTCGCCGACGCCGCGGACTCCAGTGACTACGAGCTGCGCGGTGAACGTGTTCCGTCCGGTATCCAGGCGCTCGACGACATGCTCGAGGACGGCTACTGGTCCGGAGCGTCGACCCTGGTGGCGGGGCCGACCGGCATCGGGAAGACACTGATGGGACTGCACTTCGTCTTCCATGCCGTCAGCCAGGGCGAGCGCGCGATCATCGCGACGATGCAGGAGGACCCGTCGCAGCTGGACCGGACGGCGTCGCAGTTCGGCTGGTCCGTGAAGTCCAGCGAGCTGACGCTCATGTACCGCAGCCCCGTCGACCTCAACGTGGATCAGTGGGTGTACGAACTCCTGGACATGATCGAGACGACCGGTGCCAGCAGGGTTCTCCTCGACAGCCTCGCAGACCTGCAGGCCGCGGCAGCGGACGAGATGCGCTTCCGGGAGTACCTCTACTCGTTGCTCCACCGGTCGTCGCGCTGCGGTACGAGCCTGATGATGACGTACGAGCTGCCTGAGCTGTTCGGGGTGTCCAAGCTCTCGGACGTGGCGGCGTCGCACATGGCCGACAACGTCGTACTGCTGCAGTACAGAGGTCTCACCGAGGTGATGTCGCGCACGCTCACGGTACTGAAGACACGGGCCACCGACCATGAGGCCGGGGTCCGGGAGTTCCAGATCACCACCGACGGGATCATCCTCGTTCCGCGCGAGTGATGAGGGACTTTGGGGCTGGTCAGGGTACTAGGCAGAGGTAGTTGCCTTCGGCACTTCCTCAGCACCTCTGGCAGAACACCGGTCGCGCGAGGGAGTCTCGATACGTACCGCGACGCGCACGACGAGTGAGAAGGATGGCTCCCCATGTCCACGCAACGGCCGTCCGCTGATCGGCTTCGCGGTCGGGCCGGGGAGCTCAGGGCGGTCGCCGACCTGCTCGGCTCCGCGGCGACGGGGCACGGTGCGATCCTGCTGGTGGACGGTGCACCGGGCGTCGGGAAGACCTGCCTGCTCGCCGCGGCCGAGGAACGGGCAACGCGCCAGGGCTTCAACATCGCGCGGGGTCAGGTGGACGAGTTGCCGCGGCCGTTACCGCTGGCGCCGCTGTTCTCGGGACTGGACCTGGCGCCCCCTGCTGGTACTCAGGCCCGGGCGCCGGCCGATCTTGGCCAGCTGCTCGCATGCCTCGAGAAGCTGGCGGTACAGACGGGGATACTGGCCGCACGAGCCCCGGTCCTCATCACGCTGGACGACGTTCAGTGGGCCGACGCGGCGACCATTGCGGCGCTGCGAGCGTTACCGACCTGGCTGGCCGAGTGCCCGGTCGGATGGCTGCTGGTACGGCGGATGGGCGCACGGGATCCGCGGATCGAGTGGTTGTTCGGCGAGTGGGAGCGCTCGGGAGCGGTTCGGATCGCCCTCGGGCCCCTCGCGGACGACGCCGTCACCGACCTCATCGCCGACGTACTGAGAGCGCGACCGGACCCGGAGCTGCTGGCCATGGCCCACGGTGCGGCAGGGAATCCACTCCTGGTCAGGGCGCTGCTGGACGGACTGCGCGACGAGGGTGGGGTCGCCGTCGCCGGGACCCGGGCACGGTTGCTGTCCGGGCAGCCCCCGAGGCGGGTGCGGGAAGTGATCCACGACTGGGTCATGCGGCTCAGCCCTGCCGCGCGCCATCTCCTCGAGGTCGCCGCCTCCGTGGACGGGTCGTTCGCCGTGGACGATCTGGCCGGCCTGCTCGGGTGGCCGGCCGAGCAGGTGCTCCCGCCGCTGGACGAGATCGTTGCCGCCGACCTGTTGACCGTCGTGGAGAAGGACCTCCTGACCTTCCGTCACGACCTGGTCCGGCAGACGGTGGTCGACAGCGTTCCGCCGGCGGTGCGTCTCGCGCTGTGTGGTCAGGTCACCGGGACGCGCCGGCTCGCCACAGCGTTGGCAACGACCCCGATGACCGACCGGCCCGCAGACGGGGCAACCGTACGGGGCCGGGTGAAGATGCGCTATCCCCTGCGATGGGCGGGCGAATGTGCCGACCGGGCGCAGGGAGCCACCAGGGGCTGGGAGGGTTTGACCGGCGCCGAGCGAACGGTGGCCGAACTGGTCGCACAAGGGCTGACCAACCGTGAGGTCGCGACCCGCATCTTCCTCTCGCCGCACACAGTTTCCTTTCACCTGCGCAAGGTGTACCGCAAGCTCGGGATTCGCAGCCGGGTGGATCTGACGCGCGCGTTCGTCCAGCGCGAACAGGATCGGCGAACCTGTCGATGACCACCCCGCCGATGCGCCCACCTCATCAGGGTGGCGGGCTCCGGTCGGCTGCCCGCAGATCCTTGCACGGCCGGGAGGTCGAGGCCCGCCGGCTCAGCGAGTCCGTCATGGCGGTGGCGGCGGGCCAGGGGTGCGTGATCGTGATGGAAGGCAAGGGGGGCCTCGGTAAGAGCCGGCTGACGCGGGAGGCGGTGACCTGGGCCCGGCGGCTCGGGGTCGCGATCGCGCCTGCCGTCGCCGACGAGCTGCCGGGGGCGGCGCCCCTGGCACCCTTGCTGGCGGCACTGCGCGGTTGCGATCCACCCATCCTCGCGAACCCGGAGTTCGACCCGGTCCACGGGCGGGACTATGACGCCGCGTGGCTGATCGATCAGCTCGAGCAGGCGCTCAGGAAGGCGACCGTCCACCAGCCGCTGCTGATCACACTCGACGACATGCAGTGGGCGGACTCTCTCACAGTCGTCGCGGCCAGAGCCCTGACCGAACGCCTGGCAACCAGCCCGGTCATGTGGCTGCTGAGCAGGCGTCCATGGCCGTCCGGGCCGATGCTCGACACGTTGTTCTCCGACCTGGTCGCAGTCGGAGCGGTCCCGCTCCGGCTCGCGCCGCTGCCGTCGGAGGCTGTCGCCCGGTTCGCCGGTGAGCTGCTGGGGGCCGCACCGGACGGCGCCCTGCTGGGACTCCTGGACAAGTGCGCCGGCAACCCGTCCATCGTGGTGGATCTACTCACGACGCTCGCCGAACACGACGAGCTGATCATCGACGCGACGCACGCCCGGCTTCTGCCCGGCTCCCTGGACCAGCGGCTCCCCGACTGGCTTTCCCAGGTGACGCCGCTGACCCGGCAACTTCTGGACGTCGCGTCGATCTTCGGCCGCACCTTCGATGTGCCGTCCGTGGCGAAGGTCCTGCACCGCAAAGTCGCCGAGTTGCTGCCGCCCGTCCAGGAGGCGCTCGGGGCCGGCCTGCTGGTGGAGGAAGGCACCCAGTTGGGCTTCCAGCACGATCTGATCCGCGACGCGGTCTATCGAGGGCTCTCACTCGACGCGCGCAGGAGGCTGCACCGCGAGGCTGCTGACGCGTTGCTCGCCACCGGCGGATCGGTTCCCGACGCGGCCGCCCACGCGATCAGCGGTGCCGAGCCCGGAGACACCGACGCCGTCGCGCTGCTGATCCGTGCTTCCGACGAGATGGTGGCCGCTGCCCCTGGCACAGCGGGGGACCTGCGGCTGCGAGCCGTCGATCTGATGGCAGCCGCCGACTCCGGTCGGCCCTGGCGTGTCATGGAAGCGATCGGGCTGCTCTTCCTGGCCGGGCGCAGCGCCGAGGCTCAGACACTGTCCGAGGTCGCCTTGCAGGACGGCTTGCCGGCCGAGGTCGAGGCGAGGCTCCGGTTCCAACTGGCCGACTCGCTCGGAACCGCCGGCTACTCGGCCTCGGCGTTGCACCATGCCAGAACCGCCCTCGGCCTGGCGGATGTCGAAGGCTCGACGAGGGCACTGCTGTTCGCCGCGGAGTCGAACGCACATCTGCTGGCAGGCGATTCCAGCGCGGCGCTGCGGGCAGGCGAACAGGCGATGGCCA
This sequence comes from Kribbella voronezhensis, assembly GCF_004365175.1. NCBI lineage: Bacteria > Bacillati > Actinomycetota > Actinomycetes > Propionibacteriales > Kribbellaceae > Kribbella > Kribbella voronezhensis. The sequence continues at coordinate 5,048,488 of NZ_SOCE01000001.1, forward strand.
CCGACATGACGCCGGATCGCGCCGGCCGGGCTCTGCTCACGATGGGGGTCGCCGAGCGGGTGCGCGGTCGCCTCAGGAGATCGCTGCAGCTGATCGACGAAGCCGCCGACCTGCTGGCCGCTGACGCGGCGGGCGCGCGACGCCTGGAGGCGCACTGGGCACGAGGACGCACGCTGATGGCACTCGATCGCTTCGACGAGGCGCAGGCCGCCTGGGATGCCGCCGATCGATGGGCTGGCGAACCCGGCACGGCTGCGACAGAGGTGTTCAGACGCACCTGCCACGCGCTGCTGCTGCTGCACCGAGGTGAGCTTGCGGATGCCGTTGCCGCGGGCAACGCAGGTCTGAGCCGGGCCGAGGAGCTGAAGTCGTGGATGTACGTGCCGGAATTGTGCGCGGTCCTGGCCGAGGCCAGCGCCTACCGGGGCGAGTTCGGAGTGGCCCGCCGCCGTTTGCGACACGGTGTCAGCAGGGTGAGCGAGCCGCGGAGCGTCGGTGCGCAGCGGCTGGCCTGGGCGACGGCAGTGGTCGATGAGGCAGCCGGTGAGGAGCCCGTGCGGGTGCTCGCCCACCTTGCCTCGCTCTATGAGCAACTGCCGGACCGGCTGGAAGCGCTCGCGTTCGATCCGATGGCTGGACCGTTCCTGGTGGGCCTGGCCAGACGAGCCGACGATGCCAGATATGCCGGTATCGCCGCTGAGGCGACGGATTCCCTCAGTCGCATCAACCAGGGCGTGATCTCCTTCGCCGCCGCGGGCCTGCAGGCAGGCGGTCTGCTCCACGGCGACGACGACCGGCTGGTTGCAGCCGCGCGCGCGTTCGAAGCGAGTCCCCGGCCGCTGGCCCGCGCCCGTGCCGGCGAGGATGCCGCCCGCGGCCTGCTTCAGCACGGTCGGCGCGCAGAGGCCGTTGAGCAGCTCCAGCTGGCCCTTGCCGACTACGATCGCGCCGGCGCCGTCGTACTCGGCCGGCGTGTCCGGGACCGGCTCGGCGACCTCGCCGGGTCGGGAGCGGATCGTTCGGCGGCCGGTCCGGCCGCCTTCGGCTGGGCCAGTATGACGACGGCCGAACTCCGGGTCGCGCGGCTGGTCGCGACCGGACTCACCAACCGCGCCATCGCCGACGAACTCGACCTGTCCCCGCACACGGTGGAGTCCCACCTGCGGCACACCTTTCGCAAACTCGATGTCCGGTCCCGGGTCGAACTGACCCGCGTCGTGCTGACCCGCGAGCCGACTCCCGGCGAGAACGATCGCTGATCGGCCCCCGGTCGGGCGATGACGTGCCGAGCCCCCGGCGCTGGGAAACCACCTGAACCAGGGATGCGTCCTTCGGCACGGCGGCGGAACTTGGTCCTGTCGACCCCTCTCGAAAGGGACTTCCATGACCACCCCCCAGGAGACACCCACCCTCATCCGCGGCGAGACCATCGCCTCGTTCGCCAGTTACGCCGAGGCCCAGCGCGCGGTGGACTACTTGTCGGACAACGGCTTTCCGGTGGAGAACATCACCATCGTCGGCTCGGACCTGAAGCAGGTCGAGCGAGTGATCGGCCGGCTGACCAAATGGAAGGCAGCCCTGGCCGGTGCCGGCTCCGGAGCCTGGATCGGCGCCCTGATCGGCCTGTTGCTGTCGTTGTTCGCCGACACCGGCACCGGTGTCGTGGCGATCCTGCTCTGGGGCGTGCTCTACGGAGCGATCTTCGGAGCCCTGTGGGGATTCATCGCGCATCTGTTCACCTTCGGTGAGCGCGACTTCTCCGCCGTCGGGCTGACCGTGGCGACACGGTTCGACCTGTACTGCGTGCACGAGCACGCGGCGCGGGCCGTCGAGATGCTGGCCCGGATGCCCGCCCGCGGCCGGCCCTGACCACCCGCATCGCCCCCGGCCCCCTGGAACCACCTGTTCCGGGGATGTGCGTCCTGGCGCGACCGGACCAGGCTCGTGGGTATCCGTGACAGCCGTAAGCAGGCCCCGAACAGCAGGATCCAACAGGAGGTAAACCATGGCCAAGGCCGTCGGCATCGACCTGGGCACGACCAACTCAGTGATCGCGGCGATCGAGGGTGGCCAACCAACGGTCGTCCCGAACGCCGAAGGAGCCAGGACCACCCCCTCTGTGGTGGCGTTCACAGACTCCGGTGAGCGGCTGGTCGGCCAGTTGGCCCGCCGGCAGTCCGTGCTCAACCCCAAGGGCACGATCACCTCGGCGAAACGGTTCATCGGCCGAAGGTTCGAGGAGGTCTCCTCGGAGCTTTCCGCCGTGTCCTACGACGTGGTCGCGGGGCCGGACGGGGCGGTCAGATTCAAGATCCGGGACAAGTTGCACGCGCCCGAGGAGATCTCCGCGCTGGTACTGCGCAAACTCGTCGAGGACGCCGGAAAGTTCCTCGGGGAGAAGGTCACCGAGGCCGTCATCACGGTGCCGGCGTACTTCAACGACGCACAACGCCAGGCCACCAAGGACGCGGGCCGCATCGCGGGCCTGGAGGTGCTGCGGATCATCAACGAGCCGACCGCGGCGGCACTGGCCTACGGGATGGACAAGCTGGAGAACGAGACGGTCCTGGTGTTCGACCTCGGCGGCGGGACCTTCGACGTCAGCGTGCTCACGGTCGGCGACGGAGTGGTCGAGGTCCGCGCCACAGCCGGTGACTCCCATCTGGGCGGCGACGACTTCGACCGCCGGATCGTCGACAAACTGGCCGACGACTTCCAGCGCGAGGTGGGGGTCGACCTACGGCAGGATCCGCAGGCGTTGCAGCGGCTCTTCGAGGCTGCCGAGAAGGCCAAGGTCGAACTCTCGTCGGTCACCCAGACGACGGTCAGTCTGCCGTTCATCACCGCGAACGCCCAAGGTCCGCAGCACCTGAACACCACGCTGATGCGCTCCACGTTCGAGCAGTTGACCGCCGACCTGATCGATCGCTGCCTCGGGCCGGTGGAGCAGGCGATGGCCGACGCCAAGATGACGGCCGGCGACATCGACGAGGTGATCCTGGTCGGCGGCTCGACCCGGATCCCGGCGGTGCAGGCCCTGGTTCGCCGGATGACCGGCGGCAAGGACCCGAACATGACGGTGAACCCGGACGAGGTGGTCGCGGTCGGTGCCGCCGTCCAGGCCGCGATCATCAAGGGAGAGGTCAAGGACGTCCTGCTGCTCGACGTGACCCCGCTGTCGCTGGGGCTGGAAACGATGGGTGGCGTGATGACGAAGGTGATCGAGCGCAACACCACCATCCCGGCTCGGCGTACCGAGGTCTTCAGTACCGCCGAGGACAACCAGACCGCCGTCGACGTGGTGGTCCTGCAGGGCGAGCGGGAACTGGCCGCGGACAACCGGGTGCTGGCCCGCTTCCGGCTGGAGAACATCCGTCCGGCGCCGCGCGGCGTACCGCAGATCGAGGTCACCTTCGACATCGACGCGAACGGCATCCTGCATGTGGCCGCCAAGGACAAGGACACCGGCGCCGAGCAGCAGGTCACCATCAGCGAGACCTCCAACCTGGACCAGTCCGAGGTCGAACGAATGGTCGCCGACGCCGAGGCACACCGCAGCGAGGACACCCGGATGCGGGAGCTGGTCGACGCACGCAACGCGCTGGACTCCGCCGCCTACCAGGTGGAGAAGTTGCTCGCCGACCGGGGCGACGCGGTGGCCGAGCACGACCGCGCCCGGGCCGAGATGCTGGTCGGCGACGCGCGCGAGGCGCTGCAGAGTCAGGACGCCGGGCTGGAGCGGCTACGTTCGCTCACCGGCGAGTTGCAGCAGGTCGCGCAGGCGCTGAGTACGAGCACGCCGCCCCAGGGCTCCGGCACACCGCCGCAGGGCTCCAGCGGCAGTTCGCCGGCAGATGGTGGCGATGACGACGTCATCGACGCCGAGTTCTCGACGAGCTGATTCCGATGGCCGAGCAGGAGACCGACACGACCGACACGGCGCCGCCGGTCGAAGAAGCTTTGGAACAAGCACGACAGAAGGCCGCCGAGCTTGAGGACAACTGGCGGCGTACGGCGGCCGAGCTGGACAACTTCCGCAAGCGGGTCGCGCGGGAATCCAGCCGGCAGCGGGACACCGAACGCGCGCTGGTCACCGCCGGCTGGTTGCCGGTGGTCGACAATCTGGAGCTTGCACTGGAACACGCCGACGGCGAGGACGGCGCGATCGTCGAAGGTGTCCGGGCCGTGCGCGACCAGGCCCTCGCGGTACTGGCCGGTCTGGGCTACCCACGGTTCGACGACGAGGGCAAGCCGTTCGACCCGGCGCTGCACGAGGCGGTCGGAACGACGCCGCGCCCGGAGGTGCCGCCCGGCACGATCGTGCACGTCGTCCGGCCCCGGTACGGCGACGGAGAGCGGGTGCTCCGCCCGGCTGCCGTGGTGGTCGCCGCGAAGGAGAGCTGATGCCTGCCAGGGATTTCTACGAGATCCTTGGGGTCTCCCGGACCGCGAGCGCCGACGAGATCCAGCGCGCCTACCGTCAGCTGGCCCGCCGGTACCATCCGGACGTCAACAAGGACCCGGACGCGGAGGAGCGGTTCAAGGAGGTCTCCGAGGCCTACGACGTCCTGTCCGATCCACAGCAGCGCAAGCGGTACGACGCGTTCGGCGAGGATTTCCGCCGGGTGCCGGCCGACGTCGACCCCGACACGTACAGCCGTTCCCGTGCCGGCGCCGGCCGGGCCGGCCGGACCGGCGGTGGCGGCCGTGCCCGGGAGGGCGGCTGGGAGACCGGAGCCGGGCAGTTCGATGCCGAGGGCATCGATCTGGACGACCTGCTGGGCGGAATGTTCGCAGGCCGGGGCCGGCGCGGGTGGGGCCGGATCCCGGGCTCGGACCAGGAAGTCGAGCTGGAGCTGACCGTGGAGGAGGCCTACCGGGGTACCAGCCGGAAGCTGACGGTGCGTGGTCCGACCGGGACGGACCGGACCATCGACGTCAAGATCCCGGCCGGTGTGGTGAACGGCCAGCGGATCCGCCTCGGCGGACAGGGCGGCCAGGGCACCGGTGGCGCGGCCGCCGGTGACCTGTACCTGCTGGTCCGGATCGCGGATCATCCTCGGTACCGGGTCTCGGGCCGTGATCTCGTCGTCGACCTTCCGCTCGCCGCCTGGGAGGGAGCGCTGGGGGCGTCGGTGCCGGTCGAGACGCCCGATGGTGAGGCGACGGTGAAGGTGCCGAAGGCCAGCTCGACCGGACGCAGGCTGCGCCTCAAGGGCCGCGGCCTGCCGAACCCCCGCGGGGCACCTGGCGACCTGTACGCCGAAGTCAGGCTGATGGTCCCCGAACGGCTCACCCGCGAGGAGAAGCGGCTGTTCGAGGAGTTGGCCGGTACGTCGAAGTTCGACCCGAGGAGACCGTCGTGAGCCATTCGTTGACCAGACCCACCCGGTTCGCGCTGGAGGACTTCGCGCGGCTGGCGGGCGCACATCCCGAACTGCTGAGACGGTTCGCCACTCTCGGACTGCTCGAGGTGACGACAGATCGCACCGGCGAGTTGTGGTTCAGCCCGTCCCAGTTGGGCCGGGTGGCCCGGATCCAGCGGTTGCGAGCCGGGTTCGCCCTGAACTATGCGGCGCTGGGGCTGGTGATGGATCTGCTGGACCGGATCGCCGTGCTGGAGGCGGAGCGCAGGCGCTTCGCCGGAAGAGGAGCCAGGACATGGATATGAACCGGCTGACGCAGAAGTCGCAGGAGGCTCTGCACGACGCTCAGACGAAGGCGCTGCGGTTCGGGCACAGTCAGATCGACGGCGAGCACCTGCTGCTGGCGCTGCTGGACCAGCCGGACGGCCTGGCCCCGAGGCTGCTGGCTCAGGCCGGCGCGGATCCGGACGGGCTGCGGGACAGGCTCGAACAGGAACTGTCCCGGCGTCCCAAGGTCAGCGGTCCGGGCGCGGAGCCCGGCCAGGTGCTGGTGACCCAGAGGTTGTCCCGGCTGCTCGACGCCGCCGACCGGGAGGCCAAGCGGCTCAAGGACGAGTACGTCTCGATCGAACACCTGGTGATCGCCTTGCTGGACGAGGGACGGCAGAGCACCTCCGGGCGGTTGCTCGCCGAGCAGGGGCTGACCCGCGACGGCTTCCTCTCGGCGCTGACCACCGTCCGGGGGAACCAGCGGGTCACCTCGGCGATGCCGGAAGCGTCGTACGAGGCGCTGGACAAGTACGGCCGCGATCTGGTCAAGGATGCCGCGGAGGGCCGGCTGGATCCGGTCATCGGCCGGGACAACGAGATCCGCCGAGTGGTGCAGATCCTGTCCCGCAAGACCAAGAACAACCCGGTGCTGATCGGAGACCCCGGCGTCGGCAAGACCGCGATCGTCGAGGGACTCGCGCAACGGATCGCCAACGGCGACGTCCCGGAAGGGCTGCGGAACCGGACGGTGTTCGCGCTGGACATGGCCTCGTTGGTTGCCGGGGCCAAGTACCGCGGTGAGTTCGAGGAACGGTTCAAGGCCGTGCTCAACGAGGTGAAGGCGGCCGAGGGCCGGGTCCTGTTGTTCGTCGACGAGCTGCACACGGTGGTCGGTGCGGGTGCGACCGAAGGGGCGATGGACGCCGGCAACATGCTGAAGCCGATGCTGGCCCGCGGTGAGCTGCACATGATCGGCGCCACCACGCTCGACGAGTACCGGATGCACGTCGAGAAGGACGCGGCGCTGGAACGCCGGTTCCAGCCGGTGGTCGTGGACGAGCCGACCGTCGAGGACGCGATCTCGATCCTGCGTGGACTGCGGGAGCGGCTGGAGGTCTTCCACGGCGTGAAGATCCAGGACGCGGCGATGGTCGCGGCCGTCGTGCTGAGCCACCGGTACATCTCCGACCGGTTCCTGCCCGACAAGGCGATCGACCTGGTGGACGAGGCCTGCGCGATGCTGCGGACCGAGATCGACTCGATGCCGGCCGAGTTGGACGAGCTGACCCGCCGGGTACGCCGGCTGGAGATCGAGGAGGCCGCGCTGGCCAAGGAGGAGGACGCCGCCAGCCGGCAGCGGCTGGACGAGCTGCGCAAGGAGCTGGCAGATCTCCGGTCCGAGGCGGACGCCATGCACGCGCAGTGGGACGCGGAACGGCAGGCGCTGCGCAAGGTGCAGACCCTGCGGCAGCAGATGGAACAGGTCCGGCAGGAGGCCGAGCAGGCCGAGCGCGACTACGACCTGAACCGCGCGGCCGAACTGCGGCACGGACGGCTGCCGGACCTCGAACGTCAGCTCGCGGCCGAGGAGGAACGACTGGCCACCAAGCAGCACGGCCATCGGCTGCTCCGCGAGGTCGTGACCGAGGAGGAGATCGCCTCGATCGTGTCGCGCTGGACCGGCATTCCGGTCAGCCGCTTGCAGGAGGGCGAACGCGAGAAGCTGCTGCGGCTGGACGAGGTACTGCACGAGCGGCTGGTCGGCCAGGACGAGGCCGTCCAGTTGGTGGCGGACGCGATCGTCCGGGCCCGCTCGGGCATCAAGGACCCGCGCCGGCCGATCGGCTCGTTCATCTTCCTGGGCCCGACCGGGGTGGGAAAGACCGAACTCGCCAAGACGCTCGCGGCGGCGCTGTTCGACACCGAGGAGAACATCGTCCGGATCGACATGAGTGAGTACCAGGAGCGGCACACGGTGAGCCGGCTGGTCGGAGCGCCACCCGGCTACGTCGGTTACGAGGAGGGCGGCCAGCTGACCGAGGCGGTTCGGCGCAAGCCGTACTCCGTGGTGCTTTTCGACGAGATCGAGAAGGCACACCCGGACGTCTTCAACACCTTGCTGCAGATCCTCGACGACGGCCGGCTGACCGACGCCCAGGGCCGGACGGTGGACCTGCGCAACACCGTGATCATCATGACGTCGAACATCGGCTCGGCGTACCTGCTGGACGGGGTGACCGCGGACGGGCAGGTGAAGGAGGACGCCCGGGATGCCGTGATGGACGAGCTGCGGCGGCAGTTCCGCCCTGAGTTCCTCAACCGGGTGGACGAGATCGTGTTGTTCAAGCCGCTCACGATGGCCGAGATCGAGCGCATCGTCGACCTGATGTTCGACGATCTGCGCACCCGGCTGGCGGATCGCCGGATGACGCTCGAGGTCGAGCCCGAGGCGGCCCGGCACATCGCCGCCCAGGGGTTCGACCCGGTGTACGGCGCCCGTCCGCTGCGGCGGTTCATCGCCCGCGAGGTGGAGACCCGGATCGGTCGCGCCCTGCTCGGCGGCGACATTCTGGACGGAGCGGTGATCCGGGTCACCGTCCACGACGGCGAGATCGCCGTCAGCCACGAGAACCCGGTGGAGGTGGCGGCATGAAGGTCACGACGTGTCCCCACTGCGGGCGCCGCAACCGGGTGCCTGCCGCGGCGGAAGGCATTCCCCGCTGCGGCAACTGCCACCGGCCGCTGCCTTGGATCGTCGATGCCGGCGACAACGACTTCGCCGAGGTCGTGGAGCAGGCCAGTCTGCCGGTCCTGGTCGATCTGTGGGCTCCCTGGTGCGGACCGTGCCGGATGGTCAGTCCGGTGCTCGAAAAGCTCGCCAGCGAGAAGGCCGGCCAGTTCAAGCTGGTCAAGGTCAACGCCGACGAGGCGCCGGGGCTGTCCCAGCGTTTCGACGTGCGATCCATTCCGACCCTGATGGTGCTGCGGCACGGACAGGTTGTCGCCACCCAGATCGGTGCCGCCCAGGCGCCGGTCCTGCGGCCCTGGCTGGAAGACGCACTGGCCAAGGAGCCGGCCCCGTGATCAACGAACCCCGGCAGTCCTGATGAAGGAAACGCCCGACCTGTACGGCGCCTATCCCCGGTTGGAGGAATACCAACTGGCCGAGCTCACACCGCTCGGCGAGCGCCGCACGACCAGTGCGGGCGACGTGCTGCAACCCGCGGGGGAGCCGTCGGACGAATTCATCGTCGTGCTCGACGGCACGGTCGCCGTGGTGCAGGACACGGCCGAGCAGGAACGTGTCGTGGCCGTCCACGGGCCGCACCGGTTCCTCGGCGAGATCGGCATGCTGACCGGGCAGCAGTTGTTCCTCAGCGCGGTGGCACAGGAGCCGGGCGAGGTGCTGGCGGTGCCGCTCGACCAGCTGAGGGACCTGGTACCGCGGGATCCCCGGCTGGCCGACCTGATCCTGCGGGCGTTCCTGATCCGCCGGTCGCTCCAGCTGACCCTCGGCGCGGGCTTCGCGATCGTCGGATCCCGGTTCTCGGCCGACACCCGCCGCCTGCGGGAGTTCGCGGCGCGCAACCGGCTGCCACATCACTGGATCGACCTGGAGAACGACGCGGAGGCCGAGCGCCTGCTGCGTGAACTCGGCCTCGGACGGGACGAAACGCCGGTGGTGATCTGGCGGGGTCAGGTACTGCGGAACCCGGACAACGAACAACTGGCCGCCGCGGTCGGACTGCGCCGGACGACGCCAGTGCGGTCGGCCTGCGACCTGATCGTCGTCGGCGCGGGGCCGGCCGGTCTCGCGGCCGCGGTGTACGGCGCGTCAGAAGGACTGGCGACCGTGGTCCTGGACTCCGTCGCCACCGGCGGCCAGGCGGGTACTTCGTCGAGGATCGAGAACTATCTGGGCTTCCCGGCGGGCATCAGTGGCGCGGAACTGGCCGACCTCGCCGAGATCCAGGCCAGGCGCTTCGGTGCCGAACTCACCGTGCCGGCCACCGCCGTGGCCCTCGAGGAGCGGGACGGGCACCACGTAGTACAGCTGGCGAACGAGGCACGCATCAGCAGCCGGGCGGTCCTGATCGCCTCCGGCGTTCGGTACCGAAAACTGGAGCTGCCCGGACTGGACGCCGTCACCTCGGCCAGCGTGTACTACGCGGCGACCGAGCTCGAGGCGAATCTGTGCCGGAACGACCCGGTGGTCGTTGTCGGGGGCGGCAACTCCGCCGGACAGGCCGCGGTGTTCCTCGCCCAGCACGCGGCCCAGGTGGTGCTCGTTGTCCGGAGCAACGAACTCGGGCAGGACATGTCCCGCTACCTGGCCGACCGGATCGAGCAGACCGACGGGATCGCCGTACTGGCGCACAGCGAACTGCGTGCGGCCCACGGCGACCGGGTGCTGGAAGAAGTCGTGGTGGAGGACTTGAAGACCGGGCAGCGCCACGTCGAAGCGGCCAATGCCCTGTTCGTCTTCATCGGCAGCCTCCCGCACGTGCGCTGGCTGGGCGACCAGATCGTGCTGGACGATCGAGGCTTCGTCCTCACCGGGAGCCAACTGCCGGGCAAGCGGCAGTTGCTCGAGACCAGCAGGACCGGAGTCTTCGCCGCGGGCGATGTCCGGAGCGGCTCGGTCCGGCGGGTCGCCGCCGCCGTCGGGGACGGTGCCCTCGCCGTACGCATGGTGCACGAGCATCTCGGCCACTCCCGGTGAGTCGTTGCTAGTAGCAACAGTAGGCCGCTGGCCTCGGCTCCGGCGGCGGGCGGCCGCCGCGTCAGGAGTCGGTGGATTGCCCGGCGTCGCGGGCGAGGCGGTCGCGGCGGTCCTGCTCGCGCTTGGAGTACGCGGCGGCGCGAATCGCCTCGTCCGACTCCAGGCCGGAGCCGAGGCCGCCGCCAGCAGTCGCGGCAGACGCGACGAACCAGGCCAGGACGAACAGGTCGCCGTGGCCCACCGGTGCGTTGACAGCGCCGGCCATCACGTCCGGGTCGACGACGAAGTAGGCCAGCGCGAGGTTCACGACGTACAGGCCGGCGTAACAGATCAGCACGCCGACCATCAGGGTCACCAAGGTCGAGGCGTTGTAGAGGCGCGACCTTTCCCGCGACCGCGGGGAGTCGTCGTCGGGGCGGTCCCACAGTTCTCCGTCGATCACCAGCCACCCGACGACGAGCGCGATCGAGCCGATCGTCGCGACGACCAGCCGCCACCACGACATCGAACTGGCCAGCGGCCAGACCGTGGAGTTGATCGTGGCCACGGCGCCGGTCGCCAGCGCCGCTACGAGCGCGGATTTCAGCCCGGGCACCAACAACCACGGCCGGTTGGCGAGCACCATGCCGGAGAGCAGGCGCCAGCGGCCGCGCCGGCGGGGAAGGGCTACCCGATGCTCGTTCTGCGTGGTCGACTCCGCCATGCCGCTGACCAGCGAGCGCACCGCGCTCCGGGCGCGGGAATGCATCCGGAGCCCACCCAGTGCGGGCAAGGACAGCACCGCGACCTGGCGTTCCGCATCGGTCTCGACCAGCAGGTGCCGGCCGTCGTGATCGTGGAGTGGAAGCTCTGTCAGACCGACCACGAGGTCCCAGCCCCGCCTGCGAGCGTGGTTCTGCAGCCGGCCCACCGCTACGCCGACGTCCTCGGAGCCGGTGGTGAACGGCTCACTCACCACGGTGATGTCCCACGCGCTGCGACCGTCGAGCGGACTCAGGTCGGTCAGTCGTCGTGCGATCACGGTCGGCGCGGCGGGATCAGCCACGAGTCCGACGCGAATTGACTCCATGGCCGTTCAGTACCCAGTCGTGCAATGACTACCCGATCAGGGGATGTCGGCTCCGGGAGCGGCTGCAAGGCTCGGAGTCCCAGCCCCTGACAGCAGGAGACAGCCATGCTGATGCGTTTCGACCCGTTCCGTGAGGTCGCGTTCCGTGAACTCGACCGGATGACCCAAGCGCTGTCGAACACCGGCGGCACCGGGATGCAGCAACGCACGATGCCGATCGACGCCTATCGGGACGGCGATCAGTTCGTCATCCACTTCGATCTGCCCGGCGTGGACCGGGACTCGATCGACATCACCGCAGAGAAGAACGTGCTGACCGTCCGGGCGGAACGCGACTGGCAGCCGTCGGAGGGCCGGGAGGTCGTGGTCGCCGAGCGTCCGCAGGGCACGTTCACCCGTCAGCTGTTCCTCGGCGAGAGCCTGGACCTCGATCGGATCGCCGCGAGGTACGACCGCGGTGTGCTGACCCTGGTGGTGCCGGTGGCCCAGCAGGCCAAGCCGCGCCGGGTCGAGATCACCGAAGGGTCGACGACTGATGGAACCACCGTCAGCGTGGACTCCGGTGCGAACGGCACGACGCCCGGCAGCGACAACGCCGGCACCCGCCAGGAACAGCAGCCGGTCGGCAACAGCGCATGAGCCGGACGCCGACCAGGAGCTCGGCAGCCTGAGTCCTGTCCGGCGGCGCGAGGACGGCCGCTGCCACGACGTCGATCGAACGAGAGGACGACACCAGTGAGTTCTCCGAGGGGCAGCAAGAGCGCGGCCGGTGCGGCAACCCTGGCACTGATGGCGGTGGTCGCGGTGGTGGCGCTCATGGTGGGTGCCGCCGTGGCGAATCGGAAGGCCGACCACGACGTACCGCAGGTCCAGCTCGGCCGAGGGCCTGCGCCGCTGGATCCGGCGGTGGCCGCGACGCAACGAAGCCTGGTGGACTTCTGGGCCGGCGAGTTCCCCGCTGTCTACGGCAAAGGGTTCGAGCAGTTGCGCGGCGGGTTCCAGCCGAAGTCGCCGCAGAGCCCGCCCTTCACCTGTGCGGGTAAACGCCAGACCTACGAGGACCTGAAGGGGAACGCCTTCTACTGCGGCGGCCCGGGCGACGACTACATCGCCTACGACAGCGCGCAGCTGTTCCCCCAGTTGAACAACGAGTTCGGCGGGATCGCTCCGGCCGTCGTACTGGCCCACGAGATGGGGCATGCGATCCAGCGACGGGCCGGGGTGGATGCCCCGTCGGTGGTGACGGAACTGCAGGCCGACTGCTTCTCCGGCTCCTGGCTCCGGTACACCGAGAAGACCGCCGACGACCCGGTCGGCCTGACCGACGGCGCACTCGACACCTCGATCAGCACGATCCTCGTACTCCGGGACCAGCCCGGCACCCCGGCCACGAATCCCCAGGCCCACGGGCTCGGCTTCGACCGCGTGAACGCTTTCCAGACCGGGTACGAAGGCGGAGCCCGCGGATGCGCCGCGTTCCCCGAGGGCCGTGCGGTGACGACCGAACTGCCGTTCCGCACGGTGGCCGAGGCGCGGACCGGCGGGAACCTGCCCTTCAGCGAGGCGATACGGGTACTGTCCGGATCCCTCGACGACTACTGGACCGCGGCCATGCCGCAGGTCGTTCCCGGCAAGAGTTTCAATCGGCCGGCGCGCAGGCAGGTCGATCGCCCGCCGGAGGCGAATTGTGTTGTCGAGATGGGCTCCGGCTACTGCTCCGACGGCAACGCGGTGGTCCTGGTGACACCCGAACTTCTGCAGGCGCACCAGCGGATCGGCGACCTGGCCACCGGTGCTGCGCTCAGCGAGGCCTGGGGACTCGCGGTGCAGTTCCAGGCCGGGTTGCCGTCTTCGGGGCGAGCGTCTGGTCTGCAGCGGGACTGCTTCACCGGTGCATGGCTCTCCGCCCTTGCCGGCGACGGGCTGGACGGGACTTCGCTGTCACCGGGCGACGTCGACGAGGTGCTGGCCACCATTGTCGCCGACAGCACGAGCCCGACCGGTTCGCGGCTCGACCGGGGTGGTGCGTTCGAGCGGACAGCGGCGATGCGTCGGGGGTTGTTCCAAGGGCTCGGCGCCTGCAGGTGAAACGCCCGCAACCACCTGTTCCGGGGATGCGCGCCGTCCGGCGGTGGACAAGATTTGGCAGCGCCCAACCCATTCGAAAGCAGCAAGACCCAAGATGCAGGAGGCCAAGCATGGCCAAGGCCGTTGGCATGAAACGGGATGTGCTCACGACGACCCGGGCCAGGTGACGAGCGCGATGGATCCCCACCTGTCCCTGGTCAGGCCGGTCCGGCCACGTACACCCGAAGGGTGCGAGGAGTGCCTCAAGCTGAACTCGCCCTGGGTACACCTGCGCCTGTGTCTGAGCTGCGGTCATGTCGGCTGCTGCGACTCGTCGCCGCTGAAACACGCCCGCGCCCACGCGGCGTACGACGGACACCCGATCGTGCAGTCCCTCGAACCGGGTGAGAACTGGCGCTGGTGCTACTTCGACGAGGCCTTCGTCTGACCGACCGCACGGCCGGCACCGAACGATCCACTCATCCCCGCTGAGGACGGACCCATGTTCAACCACCGTCAGGACCTTCAGTTCAAGTCGGTTCCCGAGCAGCCGGACGCCTGGTACGCGCGCCGTCTGGAGGACGTGCTCGGCGGCCAGTACGACGAGGTCGGCGTCGCCATGCACTACATGTTCCAGCCCTGGGACATGCATGTTCCCGGCAGATATCGCGACCTGGTCTTCGGCCTCGGCGCCGAACAGGTCGCCAACATCGAGATGCTGGCGACGATGATCGCCCAGTTGCTGGAGCACGCTCCGGCGACCGTCCTCGACGACGCCGTCCGGCTCGACCCGGCGGTCGCCGCGGTGATCGGCGGCACCGACCTGCAACAGGCCATCGCCGTCGGCGCCGCGGCCCAGGCCGCGGACAACCCCTGGCAAGTTGCCTCCGGCAACGTCAGCCGGAACCTCGCGGCCGACTTCCGGACCAATGCCGACGCCGAACACCACCGCTGGACGCAGCTGTCCGGCCTCTACCGGCTGACAGATGACGCCGACATCCGGTACCTGCTCTCCTGCCTGCTGGCACGAGCCGCGGTGGATCGGCGGCTGTGCCGATCCGCTGCCGCGGAGCTGGCCGAGGACGCGCCGCTGGCGGACGGCTGAAGGATCCGCGACCTGTCGTGCCAGACAGATATTCCGTACTTCGGTGGGTACAGACAGGCATTCCTCAGTCGGCGAAGAGCTCCGTCCGATCGGTGAACCTGTGATCCGCGCGGAGTGTCGACCGTCTCCTGATTCCGCGTGGCTGAAGGGAGTTTCCATGCGGGACCGTCCGCCCGTCGCCGAGATGACCGAGATTGCTGCCTCCACCGCTTCCTTGCCTGATCGGGCCAACGCGCTCCTGGACAGGCTCGACCGTTGGGTCCCGTTCGAAGCCGCGTGGCTGGCGCTGACCGATCCGTGGTCGAAGGTCTACGCACCGATCGGCACCTGCAGGCTGGATCGATCGGTGACGTCCTACCTGGACCGTCCGGCGGTGGCCCAGGAGATCGAACTGACCGGACTGAACCGGGACCGGCCGCCCGTCAGCGTGGCGGAGCTTCCGATCGCGGTCGACGAGTTGCCGACTTGGGCGGAGTGCCTCACCCCGGCAGGCTTCCGCGAAGGTCTGGGCGTCGCCCTCTTCGAACCGAATGGCGCGCACGTAGGATTCCTCGGCCTGCTGTACTCCAGCAAGGAGCCTCCGACACCTGCGATGCGTGATCGCCTCGGGCAGCTTTCTCCGCTCATCGCCCGGGCACTGTCCCCGATGCGTTCACTCCTTGCCAGCACGCGCCTCGTGGAAGGTGCCGTCGCGGGTGCCGTCATGCTCCGCGACGGCACCACCTGCCCGCTGCCGGGACTCGACGACCACACATTGCTCGACGCCGAGTCGCCGGTCGTGGACATCGCCCGGGGGACCCTCCTGGCGGGACAGGTCTACCGCTCGTTCCTGTGGCCGGTGGGAAACGACTCAGGAGCCGGCGACCACGTGCGGATGACCGTACTGGCGGCGACCGAGCTACCAGCTTTCGTCTTGGGCATAGTCCTGATGACGCCCGACTGCGGTGCCCGGGGCCTCACTCCACGAGAACTCCAGGTGCTGGGACTGCTGGTGGAGGGCTGCTCGAATCAGCAGATCTCCCGGAGGCTGGTCGTAGCCCCTCGTACCGTCGCCACGCACGTCGAGCACCTCTTGGGCAAGCTGCAGGCGCCGACGAGAACGCTCGCCGCCGTACGGGCGGAGCGGGAGGGCTGCTACGTCCCTCCCGCTCCCACCTGCCTGCCCGTCCGGCGGCATTGACCCGCACCGGTCGTCTAGCCAGCCGGACGGAACACGGCACGAACGCAACCGTCCTCCTTGTTCATGCCCGGCCACCGGCGCCCGCCGACTGCGGGGCCTTGGCGAATTCCTGCACGATGCGTTCGCAGAAGGCCGGCAGATCGTCGGGGGACCGGCTCGTGGTGATGTTGCCATCGGTGACGACCTGCTCGTCCACCACCTCCGCGCCGGCGTTGCGCAGATCGGTGCGGACGCTCGGCCACGAGGTCAACCGGCGGCCTCGCGCCACATCGGCCTCGACGAAGCTCCACGGACCGTGGCAGATGGAAGCGACCGGCTTCCCGGACTGGACGAAGTTCCGGACGAACTCCACCGCGGCGGGTTCCATCCGCAACTTGTCCGGGTTCACCGTCCCGCCCGGCAGGAGCAATGCCTCGTAGTCGTCGACCGCCACCGAGCCGACCAGTTGGTCGACCGCGAAGGTCCCGGCATCCTCCAGATCGTGGTTGCGCGCCTGGATCTCGCCGCCGGCGATGGAGACGACCTCGGTGACGGCGCCGGCGTCGTCCAGTGCCTGCCGCGGTTGCTCCAGCTCGACCCGCTCCACCCCGTCCGCCGCGAGAATGGCGATCCGGCGTCCTTTCAGCTCTCCAGCCATGTCAGGCACCTGCCCCCGCCATCGTGGGATGCAGCACGACCTTCGTCCAGCCGTCATCCCGCTTGTCGAAGTGTTCGTAGGCCTCTGGCGCCTGGTCCAGGGGCAGCTCGTGACTTACGATGAACGACGGCTCGGCCTTGCCCGCGGCGATCAGGTCGCGCAGTTGCCGGTTGTACTTCTTGACCGGTGCCTGGCCGCTGCCGATGTGCTGGCCCTTGAACCAGAACATGCCGTAGTCGAAGGCGAGTTTGCCCTGCTTGGCCAGCTCGTCGTTGGCACCAGGGTCCTGGGGCACGAAGACTCCGACGTTACCGATCTTCCCCGTGAAGCGCACCGAGGCGACCAGCCGGTTCATCGTCAGGTTCGGCTGCTCCTGGCCGTCGGGCTCGTGGGCCTGGTAGCCGACGCACTCGCAGCCGTTGTCCGCGCCCAGCCCCATCGTCTCGTCGAGCACGGCCTGTACGGGATCGACCTTCGAGTCGTCGATGGCGATCGCTCCGATCGACTCGGCCAGCCGCAGCCGGTCGGGGTGGCGGTCGACGACCATCACCTTGCTCGCGCCCCGGATGGTCGCCGAGAGGGCGGCCATCAGCCCGACCGGGCCGGCGCCGTAGATGACCGTCTGGTCGCCGGGCTGTACGCCGGCCAGCTCGGTGGCGTGATAGCCGGTCGGGAAGATGTCGGCGAGCATCACGTAGTCGGTCTGGCGCTCCTCGGCGTCCGCCCCGAGCCGCAGACAGTTGAAGTCACCCCAGGGCACCCGGAGAAGCTCGGCCTGCCCGCCGCCGTACGGGCCCATGTCGGCGAAGCCGTACGCCGCGCCGGCCAGGTTGGGCTCCGGCTGGGCGGTCAGGCAGTAATTGGTGAGCTGACGCTCACAGTTCTTGCAGTGTCCGCAAGAGATGTTGAACGGCAGGACGACCCAGTCGTCCACCCGGACCTTGTCGACCCCGTCGCCGACCTCGACCACCTGGCCGAGGTTCTCGTGCCCGAACCAGCGGCCGGGCTCGAAGTCCGTCCGGCCCTCGTACATGTGCAGGTCCGAGCCGCAGATGTTCGCCGACGTGACCCGCACCAAGACGTCGGTCGGACGCTCGATCCGTGCGTCCGACACCTCCTTGACCCTGACCTGACCGGGTCCCTCGTACACCACTGCCTTCATGCTGCCTCCTCGTCGCCGATGCGCCCTACGCCGTGAACTTCGGTTTCCATTACAGGCAGCGTGGTTCGAGGATTGGTATCGGCAGAAATGCCGACCCGGCGGTCAGCAGGTGGTCCGGCGGTCGGAAGCCGGCCAGATGTAGGGGAGGTCGGTGGGCTCGTTGAAGAGGTTGCCGTAGTAGGCCGGGTCCTTGCGGAGCAGGGCCGAGCGGTGGCTGCGGTGGAAGGCGTTGTCGCCTAGCCATGGGGGTAGGTCACCGGCTGCTGCCAGGGCTGTTTGGGGG
The DNA here is from genome assembly GCF_004365175.1 of Kribbella voronezhensis. Taxonomy (NCBI): domain Bacteria; kingdom Bacillati; phylum Actinomycetota; class Actinomycetes; order Propionibacteriales; family Kribbellaceae; genus Kribbella; species Kribbella voronezhensis. The sequence goes on from NZ_SOCE01000001.1 coordinate 5,066,350, forward strand.
CGGACGGTGGTGACGTCGCAGTGGTTGGCCAGGTCGGTTCGAAGGGTTGGTTCGCAGGTGTCGGGGTGGCCGGTGGTGGTCCAGGCCGAGCAGATTTCGAGGCCGTAGCGGACCAGGGCTTCCTCGTAGCCGGTCCACATCTTTACGGCTGGATGGTGGCGCCAGCCGTAGTTCGCGATGGTCAGGCCGCGGAGGATCTGGATTGTTTCCACTCGTTGTTTACCGAGGCGCTGGGGGTCGAGTACGCGCGCGGTTGCGGCGAAGTCGGGGTAGGGGAGGAAGGACTGCATGGGGTTTCTGTCCGCTGGGGGAGAGGTCAGAGTTCGACTGTTTCGTTGGTGGCGGGGAAATTGTCGGGGTTGCGGGTGATGGCTGCTCGGGCGGCGCCCAGGAGGCGGACTGCTTTGCTGCTTGGGCCTTCCCAGTACTCCGCACTGTCGGCGTGCACCTTGATGAGAACCAGTCCTTCGGTTTCCAGGCCGTCGGGGAACCAGGCTTTGAGGGGTGGGGACCACAGGTCTTCGGCTTTGGCTCGGTCGTGTACGAGTTCGGCGGTGCCTGAGATGGAGGTCCACTCGCTGCTTTTGTCGTTGGTGAAGCTGACGTTGATCTGCGGATCGATCACTATTTCCTGGGCTTTGGCGGAGTCGTCGTACGCGAAGAACCAGAGGTCTCCGTCGAATTCGGCTTCCTGGAGTGCCATCGGCCGGGCTACGTGCTTCCCGTCAGCGGTCATTGTCGTCAGCATGCAGATCTTGGCGCGCTTCACCAGTTGCGCGATGTGGCTGACCGGGGTGTCGGTTTCGGACATCTTGCGTGCTCCTCGCGACGATCGGGTCCCCGCCGTGGCCGGCGGACACCTCGCAGTACCCGGACGGCGGCCGGAGCATCACAAACTTATGCAAGGCGGGCGATGCTTGGCCTCATCAGAATGTTCGGGGCTGGCCACCATTCATGGGAGCTGCTGCGGCGCAGCGGACGCCGAGAGGTCCGCGTCGGCGAGATTCTCTGCGCATCAGATCGGGCGAGGACAACTCAGTCGGTCCTCGCCTCGTCCGACCGAAGCTGATTGGGCGGCATTCTGAGCCGGCGGCGCCACCTTCGCCCGTAGGCGGCGTCGTGGGGGAGATCGGCGGAGGAGCTGGTGGTCGGTGTGTCGATCTGGGGTTGACCCGTTCGACGTGAGAGTAAGTGGGCGACGACTTTCGATGAAGGAGTGCAGCGATGCGTTACATGATCATCAACAAGGCGGATGCGGACACCGAGGCTGGGCGGATGGTCAGCCAGGAGGTGGCTGAGGGGGTCGGCAAGGTGGTGGAGGACTTGTCGAAGGCCGGGGTGTTGTTGTTTGCCGAGGGGGTGCATCGGAGTTCGCTGGGGGCGCGGGTGAAGGTGGCCGGGGGTAAGCGGACGGTGACGGATGGGCCGTTCGCGGAGACCAAGGAACTGATCGGTGGCGTGATCGTCATCGATGTGCGGAACAAGGATGAGGCGATCGAGTGGGCTGCCCGGTTGGCCGCCGCGTTGGACGCCGAGGTGGAGGTCCGGCGCGTGGTCGAGGAGGCGGACTTCGGCCCGGACTCGGACCTCTTCCAGAAGTAGGAACTCCAAGAGCTCGGCAGGGAGAGGCAGCGACTCGGAGCGCCGGGTCGCTTGCCTTGACCCGGGGGGTGCTGTTCTATCGGTCGGGTGACGGTTACGGACACCCACGGGGCGATTGACGCGGTCTGGCGGATCGAGTCGGCGCGGATCATCGCCGGCGTCGCGCGGATCGTGCGGGATGTGGGGTTGGCCGAGGAGTTGGCGCAGGACGCGTTGGTGGCTGCGTTGGAGCAGTGGCCGGAGTCCGGCGTACCGAACAATCCCGGCGCCTGGCTGATGGCGATCGCCAAGCGGCGGGCGATCGACCTGATCCGGCGCAAGGAGACGTACCAGCGCAAGCTCGTCGAGATGGGGCATCAGCTCGAGATCGACGGGGAGAGCGTCGAGGACGACGTCGAGGCGATTCTCGAGGACACCATCGAGGACGATCTGCTCCGGCTGCTGTTCACCGCCTGCCACCCGGTGCTGACCACCGACGCCCGGGTCTCGCTGACGCTGCGGTTGCTCGGCGGGCTGAAGACCGACGAGATCGCGCGGGCGTTCCTGGCGCCCGAGTCGACGATCGCGCAGCGGATCGTGCGCGCGAAGCGCAACCTGGCCAAGGCGGAGGCACAGTTCGAGGTACCGACCGGTGATGAGCTGGTCAACCGGCTGTCGTCGGTGCTCGAGGTCATCTACCTGATCTACAACGAGGGGTACTCCGCGACCGCCGGTGACGACTGGATGCGCCCGACGCTCTGCAACGAGGCGATGCGGCTGGGCCGGTTGCTGGCCGAGCTGATGCCGAACGAATCCGAGGTGCACGGCCTGGTCGCGCTGATGGAACTGCAGGCGTCCCGGGCCAATGCCCGCGTCGGCCCGTCCGGCGAGCCGGTGCTGCTGCTCGACCAGGACCGCCGTCGTTGGGACCGCCTGCTGATCCGCCGCGGCCTGGAGAGCATCGATCGCGCCTGGTCGACCGAGGAACCACCTGGCCCGTACTTGCTGCAGGCTGCCATCGCCGCCTGCCATGCTCGCGCGGCCGAGGCCGAGGACACCGACTGGGCGCGCATCGCCGGCCTGTACGCCGTACTCGCCGAGGTCACCCCGTCGCCGGTGGTGGAGCTGAACCGGGCGGTGGCGATCTCGATGGCGTTCGGGCCCGAGCGCGGCCTCGTCGCCGTGGACGCGCTGCTCGACGAGCCGACGTTGAAGGACTATCACCTGCTGCCGAGTGTCCGGGGCGATCTGTTGTTCAAGCTCGGCCGGCTGGACGAGGCCCGGGCCGAGTTCGAGCGGGCGGCCGGGCTGACCCGCAACGAGCGGGAACGAGCCTTCCTCCTGAACCGAGCCGCGGCCTGCTGAACCGACCGCGGCCTGCTGAACCGAGCCGCAGCCTCGAAAACCCGGCCGCCCGGACCAGACTGATCACACGGCAGAAATTGCTTCGGCGGTTTTGTCGAAAGGCTGTCGGGGAGTTCGACGCAGTGATGAGGCCAGGTGAGCGGCACCGGGCTCGAGTGGTTCAGAGGAGCTCATGATGGAGAAGGTCATTTCTGCGGACGGCACCGCGATCGCCTACGACAAGCTGGGCGCGGGCCCGGCTGTCGTCCTGGTCTGCGGCGGATCCGTCGACCGGATGTCGAACGCCCCGCTCGCCTCGTTGCTGGCGGAGAAGTACACCGTCTACAACTACGACCGGCGCGGCCGGGGCGACAGCGGTGACGGCGAGGTCTACGAGATCGAGCGCGAGTTCGAGGACCTGGACGCGATCTTCGCGGTCGCGGGTGGCTCGGCCCACCTGTACGGAACCTCGTCCGGGGCCGCTCTCGCCGCATTGGCGACCGCCGCCGGCCGACCCGTGAACCGGCTGGCGCTGTGGGAGCCGCCGTACATCGTGGAAGGCACCCGCGAGCGGCCGCCGGCGAACACCGCCGACATCTACCGCGAGTTCGTGGCAGCGGGCCGGCGCGACAAGGCAGCGGAGTACTTCATGGCCGAGGTGGTCGGACTGCCGGCCGAGTTCGTCGCGATGGCGAAGGAGTCGCCATGGTGGCCGGCTCAGGAGGCCATCGCGCACACCCTCGCGTACGACGCGACGATCATGGGCGACTACTCCGTCCCGGTCGAGGCGCTCGCGGCTATCGCCGTACCGACCCAGGTGCTCACCGGCGGCGCCTCGGACGACTGGATGAAGGCAGGAAACGAGGTCGTGGTCCAGGCGCTCAGCGACGGCAGCCACCGGATCCTCCCTGGTCAACAGCACAACGTCGACGCCGGCGTCCTGGCGCCCGCTCTCAAGGAGTTCTTCGCATGACGAGCACGGTGACCTCCGCGGACGGCACGCCGATCGCGTACGACCGGATCGGCGAAGGACCCGCGGTGGTGCTCGTCGACGGCGCGTTGTGCAGCCGGGCGCAAGGGCCGATGCCCGATGTCGCGAAGGAGCTCGCGTCGCAGTACACGGTCTACACCTATGACCGTCGCGGGCGGGGCGACAGCGGTGATGCCGAGGTCTACGACGTCGAGCGGGAGGTCGAGGACCTGGCCGCGGTGATCGAGGCGGCCGGCGGTACGGCGTACGTCTACGGCTCCTCCTCTGGCGCGGCGCTCGCACTCCGGGCTGCTGCGCTGGGCCTGCCGATCAGCAAACTGGTCGCGTTCGAGGCGCCGTTCGTGGTCGACGACAGCCGTACGCGGGTACCGCGGACGTGGGCAGCCGACATGCGGGCACTGTCCGACGCGGGGCGTCCCGGCGACACGATCAAGTACTTCATGACCAAGGGCATCGGGCTGCCCGCGATCGTCGTCACGATGATGAAGCTGATGCCCACGTGGAAGAAGTTGAAGGCGGTCGCGCACACCTTGCCGTACGACGCGCAGGTCGTCGGCGAGAACGCGTTCGGTCAGCCGCTGGACGCTTCTCAATGGGCCGGAGTGGCGATGCCGGTCCTGGTCGTCGGCGGCGGGAAGAGCCCCGAGTGGATGCGTGCTGGGGTGAAGGCGACGGCAGACGCGGTACCAGGAGCGGCTCATCGGGAGGTTCCCGGGCAGACGCACATCATCAAGGCGACGGCGATCGCGCCGGTGCTACGCGAATTCTTCGGAGGAGGTGCGCGATGAGGTTCAGAACCGTGCTGGCCGGTACGACGAAGACCGGGATCGAGGTGCCGCCCGAGGTGATCGCGGCACTCGGGAGCGGCAAGAAGCCGGCCGTGAAGGTCACTGTCAACGGGTACAGCTACCGCAGTACGGTCGCGGTGATGGGCGGCAAGTTCATGATCGGGGTGAGCGCCGAGCGGCGCGCGGCGGCCGGGATCGAAGGCGGCGACGAGATCGACGTCGAGCTCGAGCTGGACACGGCGCCGCGGGAGGTCGCCGTACCGGCTGACTTCGCCAAGGCGCTGGATGGTGAACCGGCGGCGCGGAAGTTCTTCGACGGGTTGTCCTACAGCCAGCGGAGCTGGTTCGTGCTCGGGATCGAGGAGGCGAAGAAGCCGGAGACGCGGCAGAACCGGATCGTCAAAGCCGTCGAACGGCTGGCGAGCGGCCGGGGCCAGCGTTGATCAGCGGCGACCGCTTTGCGTCCGAAGAAACGGTGGGGTCACCAGTTCTCCGGACGCAAGAGGTCGTCAGGTGATCAGCCGACGGTGATGAGGCCGCCTGCGTTGCTGCGGGCGGCGTCGAAGCGCGCCTGCGCGTCCGCCCAGTTCACGACGTTCCACCAGGCCTTGACGTAGTCCGGCTTCACGTTCTTGTACTGCAGGTAGAAGGCGTGCTCCCACATGTCCAGCATCACGATCGGGATCTGCCCGGCGGGCAGGTTCCCCTGCTGGTCGTACAGCTGGTGGATTAGCAGCTGGCCCTGCAGCGCGTCCCAGCCCAGGATCGCCCAGCCGGAGCCCTGGATCGTGGTCGCCGCCGCGGTGAAGTGCGCCTGGAACGCGTCGAACGAGCCGAACGACTCGTCCAGCGCGGCCGCCAGCTCGCCGTCCGGCTTGTCGCCACCGTCCGGGGACAGGTTCTTCCAGAAGATCGAGTGGTTGACGTGGCCGCCCAGGTTGAAGGCGAGCGTCTTCTCCAGCCCGACGATCGAGCCGAAGTCGCCCCCTTCGCGAGCCGCCGCCAGCTTCTCGAGGGTGTCGTTGAGACCCTTCACGTAGGTCGCGTGGTGCTTCGAGTGGTGCAGCTCCATGATCTCGCCGGCGATGTGCGGCGCCAGCGCGCCGTAGTCGTAGCCGAGGTCGGGAAGCGTGTACGACGTGGTCAACTCTGCTCCTTCGTCAGGGCCCGTTGGGCCGATATCTGCCGGTGTCCTGGGTCAGCGACACCAGCTTGAAACTTCAACCACGGTTGAGGTCAAGTCGCCACGCGGCAAACAGCCCACGCGGGATGCCCTGACCAGTGCCCGGCGCCGCCTACTTCACACGGCGACTCCGGTCACCTCCCAGCTTCACATACTCCGAGGACGAGCTTCCCCTGGGTCCGACCCCCGGCCATCCGGCGCTGCGCCTCGGCGGCCTCGGTCAACGCAAAGACCTCTTCGACCTCGACGCGCACCTCGCCGGCCTCGACCAGGGCCGCGATTTCTCCGAGCGCATGCCCGTCCGGCTCCACCAGGAACGGCTCGGCTCGTACGCCGGCCTTCTCGGCCTCCGCGAGCAGCTCGGGAGAGGTCCCGGACGGTACTGCGACCAGCAGGCCGCCCGGTTTGAGCACCTTCAGCGACTGAGTCAGCGGATCGCGGCTGCCTCGGCGTGGCTCAGGTTCGCGGGCTTCCGCGCGAACTGCCTGGCGGGAGCGGTCACAAACTCGGCGTACGCGGAAGCCGCGCGCGGGAACCAGGGCATCCGTACACCTCGTCACCCACTGCCAACGTGTGGACGCCGAACCCGACCTCCTCGACCACCCCGGACACGTCCTTCGCAACGGGTTGGCTGGAAGCTATCTTCGGAGCCGTAGTTTCCCGCACGGACTGCTACTATCCATCGGGAAGTACTACCGCAGAGGAGCTCTTCGGTGACCGCCACCTGCTCGACCGGTGTCCACGACAAGCACGACGTGTACGCCGCGCAGTGCCCTTGTCGCGACGTCCTCCACCTGCTCGCCAACAAGTGGGCGGCCCTCGCGATCGGCGCCCTCGAAGACGGCCCGGTGCGCTTCGGCGAACTCCAGCGCCGTCTCCAGGGCATCAGCCCCAAGGTCCTCACCAGCACCCTCCGCCGCCTGGAGGACAGCGGCTTCCTGCACCGCGAGATCTACCCCGCGGTCCCCCTCCACGTCGAGTACTCCCTGACCGACCTCGGCCGCAGCGTCTCCACCCCGCTGGCCGCCCTCCGCACCTGGGTCGAGGACCACCTCCACGAAATCGCCTGACCGCTCAATCAATGCGGGCGCAAGCACCCTCCGCGGCCGAATAGACTGAGCGGTCTCGGAGAGTCGCCGAGGCCGCCGATCCCTGATCCCGAACCTGAGGTTGTTGTGGTGCTCACCATGCAGGACGCGCTGCTCGCGCTGACGAAGTACTGGACCGACCGGGGCTGCATGGTGGTGCAGCCGTTCAACACGGAGGTCGGCGCCGGCACGCTGAACCCGGCGACGATCCTGCGGGTGCTCGGTCCCGAGCCGTGGCGGGTCGCGTACGTCGAGCCGAGTGTGCGCCCCGACGACGCCCGGTACGGCGAGAACCCGAACCGGCTGCAGACGCACACCCAGTTCCAGGTGGTGCTCAAGCCGGACCCGGGCAACCCGCAGGAGCTGTTCCTGGCCAGCCTCGAGGTGCTCGGCATCGACATCGAGGCGCACGACATCCGCTTCGTCGAGGACAACTGGGCGAACCCGGCGACCGGTTCGTGGGGACTCGGCTGGGAGGTCTGGCTGGACGGCCTGGAGATCACCCAGTTCACCTACTTCCAGCAGGCCGGCGGGATGACGCTGGAGCCGGTGTCGGTGGAGATCACCTACGGCATCGAGCGGATCATGATGGCGCTGCAGGGCGTCTCGCACTTCAAGGACATCGCCTACGCGCCGGGCATCTCGTACGGCGAGGCGTTCGGCCAGGCGGAGTACGAGATGAGCCGCTACTACCTCGACGACGCCGATGTGGAAAGCCAGAAGCGCCTCTTCGAGGAGTATGCGAACGAGGCCCGCCGGATGCTCGACGCCCGCCTCCCGGTCCCGGCACACATTCTCGTACTGCGGTGCTCGCACACCTTCAACGTCCTGGACTCCCGCGGCGCGGTCAGTACTACGGAGCGCGCGAAGGCCTTCGGCCGGATGCGCGGCCTCGCCCGCGAAGTCGCCCAGCTGTGGGCGGAACGCCGGACCGAACTTGAGCACCCGCTCGGGATCGCCGAGTTGCCGGCCGCCGTACCGGTGCCGACCGAGTTCCCGGCGATGACCGGCACCCGGCAGTTGCTGTTCGAGATCGGCACCGAGGAGATGCCTCCGTCGGAGGTGACCAAGACGGCCGAGGCGGTCAAGGCGGCGCTGACCGAGAAGCTGGCCGCGACCCGGCTCGGTCATGGCGAGGTCACCACCTACGCCACCCCGCGCCGCGTGATCGCCTTCGTTGCCGCGGTCCAGGCCAGTGAGCCGGACGCCGAGCGGGTCAACCGCGGTCCGAAGAAGGCCGCGGCATTCGATGCCGAGGGCAACGTTACGAAGGCGGCCGCCGGCTTCGCCCGGGGCCAGGGCGTTGACGTCAGCGAGCTGCACGACCTGGAGGTCGACGGCGTCGAGTACGTCGCGGTGACCAAGCCCGACCCGGGACGCGGTGCCGCCGAAGTGCTCAGCGGCGTCCTGGCCGAGATCGTCAGCGGCCTGCGCTCCGACAAGAACATGCGCTGGAACGACGCGAAGTTGTCCTTCACCCGGCCGATCCGCTGGCTGGTGGCGGTGCTCGGTGACCAGGTCATCCCGGTCTCGGTGTCCACCCTGGCTGCCGGCCGGACCACCCGGGTGCTCCGGACCGCGGCCCAGCCGACGGTCGAGATCGCCGCCGCCGAGGGGTACCTCGACCTGCTCCGGATCCACGGTATCGAGGCCGACCCGGCCAAGCGGCGCGAGCGGATCATTGCCGACAGCAACCGGTTGGCCGCGACCGTCGGTGGCTCGGTCGACGTCGAGGCGGAGTCCGCGCTGATCGACCAGGTCGTCAACCTGGTCGAGGAGCCGACCGCGATCCTGGGCAACTTCTCACCCGACTACCTGGACCTGCCGGGCGAGATCCTCACCACGGTGATGCGCAAGCACCAGCGCTACCTGCCGGTGCGTGACGCGGACGGCAAGCTGCTGCCGCATTTCGTTGCCGTCGCCAACGGTTCGGTCGACGAGAAGACCGTCCAGGGCGGCAACGAAGGCGTACTGCGGGCCCGCTACGAGGACGCCGCGTTCTTCTGGCGCGCCGACTTGCAGTCCACGCCGGAGGCGATGAAGGAAGGCCTGGACAAGCTCGCGTTCGAGGAGCGGCTCGGCTCGATGGCGCAGCGGGCCGGCCGGATCGCGCGGATCGCCGAATCCCTGGGCCGCAGCGTCGGCCTCGAAGGCGAAGACCTGACGACGCTGCAGCGCGCGGCCGAGCTGGCCAAGTTCGACCTCGGCTCGCAGATGGTCGTCGAGCTGACCAGCCTGGCCGGCACGATGGCTCGCGAGTACGCGCGCCGGGCCGGTGAGACGGAGGCGGTCGCGCAAGCCCTGTTCGACATGGAATTGCCGCGCTCGGCCGGCGACCCGGTGCCATCGACGACGCCGGGTGCCCTGCTCGCGCTGGCGGATCGCTTCGACCTGCTCGCCGGGTTGTTCGCGATCGGTGCGAAGCCGACCGGTAGCTCGGACCCGTTCGCGTTGCGCCGGGCGGCCGCCGGGGTCGTCGCGATCCTGCGCGAGCACCCCGAGCTGCGTGCGATCACCCTGCCGGTCGGACTCGCCGCGGCCGCCGAGCAAATCGGTGCCCAAGGCATCGAAGTACCGGCCGAATCCCTTGCGGACGTGGCCGACTTCACCGTACGGCGGTATGAGCAGCAGGTGCTCGATCGTGGCGACGACCATCACCAGGTCGCCGCTGTGCTGCCGCTCGCCGAAGCGCCGGCGACGGCCGACGAGACGCTCGCCGAGCTCAAGCGGCAGGTGGCGTCACCGGGGTTCGCGCAGCTCGTCGCAGTACTGCAGCGGGTCCGGCGGATCGTCCCGGCCGAGACCAATGCGGTCTACGACTCCTCGAAGCTGACCGAACCGGCTGAGCTCGTGCTCCACGAGACGGTCCAGAAGGTCGGTACCGCGCCGGTCGCGCTGGGCGAGTTCGTGGCGGCGACCGAGGTCCTGGTCGAGCCGATCACCAACTTCTTCGAGGAGATCCTGGTGATGGCCGAGGACCGGGAGGTCCGGGCCGCCCGCCTCGGCCTGCTGGCCACCATCCGCGACCTGGCCGCCCCCGTCCTCGACTGGCAAGCCCTCGGCACCAGCCTCACCCAGGCAGACGTCAAGCCCGCCGAGGGTTCTCCAGCGACAGAGGCCGAGGGTTCTACAGAGGCAGAGTGAGGAGGGGAGCCAGGCGTTCGGCGATCAGGCGGTAGCCCTCGGGGCCGGGGTGGACGTCGTCGGCGTACAGGGCCTGTGCCTCTTCGGTGCTGAGGACGGTGCGTCCGTCGATCAGTTGGAGGTCCGGGTCCTGGCGGGTGCGGGCGCCGAGTTCGACGCAGGCGCGGATGTCGTCGAGGGTGAGGCCGAGGCCGTTCGGCTTGCCCTCCAGGTTCGGGGCGGGCAGTGGCGTGATCACCACGATCGGGGTGTGCGGGTGCCCCTCGCGCACGGTCGACAGGAACGCCTCGACCTGGCCCGGAAGCGTCCGCCCGCTGTAGGTTTCACCGCCGTAGATGTTGATGCCGAGGCACAACGAGATCAGCCGCGCCGGGGTGTCCCGGATGGTCCGCGCCGCGATCGGGTCGAGGTGGCACTCACCCGCGAAGCCGAGCATGACCAAGTCCCACTGGTGCTGGCGAGCGACCAACGCCGGCCAGGTCTCGGACGGCCCGTAGGCGCCTGTGCACTGGCTGATGGAACTCCCATAGGTGATCCAGCGCGGCCCGGCCGGCGGCTGCGGCACCGCGTCGCCGTCGAAAGCCACTTCCCGTACTGCGACCGCCCCCGCCTGTGGCAGCCAGATCTCCAACTCGACCGGTCCCGGCGGTAGCTCGACCCGGATCCGCTGCTCACCGGCCTGTACTTCGCACCGCTGGTGCAGCACTCCGCCGATGAGGAAGTCGACCGGTGCGACGATCGCGTCCAGACCCCCTGCGCCCCGGATCTCCAGGGTCACCGACGTCGCCGAGGTCTGCCAACGGGCGCGCACTCCGGCGGGAGTCGCGGCCCGGGCCCAGAGCCGGTGCCCCGGCCGCTCGGCATTGCCCGTCCAGTCGGTCAGCTCGAACGGCTGCTCGCGCGGATCGAGCCGCCAGAAGGTTGTCCAGCCGTCGGCGTCGACCTCACGAAACCGGTAGCCGGTCCACAGTGGCTCAGTTCCCATCCGCCGCCTCCGAAACAGATGCTGTTGATGGGACAAGCTATACCTATGACCGTGGACGAGCTCATCACGCCGGAGGCCGTGGCGGATCGATCGGAAGCCGTGGCACCGCGGCTGCGCGAGCATCTGCCGGTCACGCCGTTCGTCGGGTTCGGGGCGTTCAGCGAGGAACTCGGCGCCGAGGTCCTGGTCAAGTGCGAGCACCAGCAGCGGACCGGCTCCTTCAAGGCCCGCGGCGCGATGGCCAAGGTCCTGTCGCTCTCCGACGAGCAGCGCGAGGCCGGCGTGGTGACCGCCTCGACGGGCAATCACGGGCTCGGGGTGAGCAACGCGCTGGCGGCGCTCGGCGGCCGCGGCATCGTCTACGTCCCGGAGAACGCGTCCGCCAGCAAGGTCGCCGCGATCAAGCGGTTCGGGATCGAGGTTCGCAGCGTCGGCACCGACTCCGGCGCCAACGAGACGATGGCTCGCGCGGAGGCTCTGGACAAGGGGTGGACCTACATCTCGCCGTACAACGACCCGGACATCATCGCGGGGCAGGGGACGGCGGCGGTGGAGATGCTGGCGCAACTCGATGGCCGGCGGCTCGATGCCGTCTTCGTCGCGGTCGGCGGTGGCGGCCTGGTCAGCGGAGTCGCCGCGGTGCTCAAGCGGCATCGGCCGGACCTCAAGGTGTACGGCGCGTCGCCGGTCGGGGATGCCGCGATGGCTGCCTCGGTGCAGGCGGGCCGGATCGTCGAGGTGGACGGCAAGCCGACCCTTTCGGACGGTACCGCGGGCAGTGTCGAGCCCGGCAGCATCACGTTCGAGCTGTGCCGGTCCTTGGTGGACGAGTGGGTGCTCGTCGAAGAGGAGGAGATCAAGGACGCGCTGCGGATGGTGATCGACACCGAGCACCAGTTGATCGAAGGCTCGGCCGCCTTGGCGTTCGCGGCGGCGCGCGCACGGCGTACGGAAATCGAGGGGCAACGAGTGGCCGTGGTGTCCTGCGGCGGCAACATCTCGGCGAAAACCCTGGTGGCCGCGCTGAGCTGACGAAGTACTGTGTGGCCGTGCGCGAACTGGTTGTGCTGGGCACCGGCAGTCAGGTGCCGTCGCGAGAACGCAGCCAGAACGGCTACTTCCTGCGCTGGGATTCCGAGGGTTTTCTCTTTGATCCGGGCGAGGGGACACAACGGCAGATGCTGTACGCCGGTGTGCCGGCCGGCGCGATCACCCGGCTCTGCGTCACGCACTTCCACGGCGACCACTGCCTCGGCGTACCGGGCATCGTGCAGCGTCTGTCGCTCGACGGCGTGGAGCATCCGGTGCACGCGCACTATCCGGCTTCCGGCCAGGAGTACTTCACCAGACTCCGGTACGCCGCGTCGTTCTTCGAGCGGGCGGAACTGCGGGAGGAGCCGATCGACGAGGAAGGCCTGCTGTCGGTCGGCTCGTTCGGGCAGCTCTGGGTGCGGCGGCTGGAACACCCGATCGAGTCGTTCGGCTACCAGTTGGTCGAACCGGACGGGCGGCGGATGCTGCCGGACCAACTCGCTCGGTACGGAGTCGCAGGACCCGCGGTCGGACGGCTCCAGCGGGCGGGCTCGATCGAGGTCGACGGGCGCACGGTGACGGTGGAGCAGGTGAGCGAACCGCGCCCTGGGCAACGATTCGCCTTCGTGATGGACACCCGGTTGTGCGAGGGAGTCTTCCGCCTCGCCGATGGTGCCGACCTCCTCGTGATCGAGTCGACCTATCTGTCGTCCGAACGTGAGCTGGCCACCAGTTTCGGCCACCTCACCGCTCGCCAGGCGGCGCGAGTGGCGCAGGAGTGCGGGGTGCGCAAACTCGTCCTCACCCACTTCTCCCAGCGCTACACCGAACCAGAACGCTTCCACGAGGAAGCCGCCACCGAATTCACCGGCGAAATAGTCGTCGCCGCCGACCTCACCCGAGTCCCCTTCCCCTCCCGCCGCTGACACCACCCTCCCGCGCTCTGCTCCCGCGCTCTGCGCGCTCCCGCGCTCTGCGCGCTCTGCGCGCTCCCGCGCTCTGCGCGCTCCCGCGCTCTGCGCGCTCCCGCGCTCTGCGCGCTCCCGCGCTCTGCGCGCTCCCGCGCTCTGCGCGCTCTGCGCGCTCCCGCGCTCTGCGCGCTCCCGCGCTCTGCGCGCTCTGCGCGCTCCCGCGCTCTGCGCGCTCTGCGCGCTCCCGCGCTCTGCGCGCTCCCGCGCTCTCGCCGCGCTTCAGCGCTCTGCGCCCAGCGCTTTTCCTTCCGACTTCCCCCGCCGTAGGCGGGGGTTTTGCTGACCGGTCATACAACTGTGATCTCAGTGATGGAAAGTAGTCGTAGGATTTCCCTGTGTCACTGACGTTTCCGGCATCGTTTGCCGACGGCAATGAGTTTCCGGCCTCGCTGGACGAGTCGACCCGGGTCGCTCTCGAGGTGGCCGCGGTGCAGCACGCGTTCGAGGACGGGATGCTGACCGACGCCTGGCAACTGGCCTGGTCGATGGAGCCGCGGCTGGTCGAGACCGGCCGCTGGCAGGAGGTGCTGGTGACCCAGAAGGTCGCGCTGACGGCCGCGCTCCGGCTCGGCGACCGACTCCTGGAAGGGCAGGCCCGCCTCGCGCTCGGCCGGGCCTGCCTGGAGGTCGGCGACCACCGCCGCGCCGGCCACCACCTTGCCGAGGGCACGAGCATCCTGCGCACCCTCGGCGTCCCGCTCGACTGATCAGCGCAACGACCGGAAGAACTCCCGGATGTCCGCGGTCAGCAGTTCCGGCTCCTCCAGCGCGGCGAAGTGACCGCCCCGGTCGACGTCCGTCCAGCGAGTGATGGTGTTCTCCCGCTCGGCGTACCGGCGGATGCCGACGTCGTGGGCGAAGACGAGTACCCCGGTCGGCACGCCCGAGTTCTCCTTGGTGGCGCCCCACGGTTGCTGCTGCGCATACCCGACGTACGCCGCCGAGCCCGCCGTACCGGTCAGCCAGTAGATCATCACGTTCGTCAGCAGCCGGTCCCGGTCGATGATTGCGTCCGGCAACGTTGTCCGCGGATGCGTCCACTCGCGGAACTTGTCCATGATCCAGGCGAGTTGCCCGACCGGCGAGTCGACCAGTGCGTAGCCGAGTGTCTGCGGCCGGGTCGACTGGATCGCGATGTAGCCGAACTCCTCCCGCATGAACGCGTCGATCCGGGCCAGCCGGTCCTGCTCGAGGTCGGTCAGGGTCGCGCGCTCCTCGGCCGGCAGGTTCATCGGCGGCAGTCCAGGGCTGCCGTTCACGTGCACGCCGACGACCCGCTCGCGATCGGCTCTCCCGACCTCGGGTGAGACGGCAGCGCCGATGTCACCACCCTGTACGCCGTACCGCTGGTAACCGAGTCGATTCATCAGCTCAGCCCAGGTCCGGGCGACCCGGTTCGTCGACCAGCCGGACTCCTGTACCGGGCCGGAGAAGCCGAACCCGGGCAGTGACGGGATCACCAAGTGGAACGCGTCCGCCGCGTCGCCGCCGTACGCGACCGGATCGGTCAGCGGGCCGATCACGTCCAGGAATTCGGCGATGGATCCGGGCCAGCCGTGGGTGAGCAGCAGCGGCAGCGCGTCCGCCTCGGCCGACCGCACGTGCAGGAAGTGGATCTGCTGTCCGTCGATCACGGTCGTGTACTGCGGATAGTCGTTCAGTTGCTTCTCGATAGCGCGCCAGTCGTACTCGTCGCGCCAGTAGTCCACCAGGCCGCTCAACCAGGAAACCGGAACACCGGAGTCCCAGTCGTCACCGGGCAACGGAGCAGGCAGCCGCGTCTGCGTCAGCCGCCCCTTGAGGTCGTCCAGCGTGCTCTGCGGAATGTCGATGCTGAAGGGCTTGAGCTCGTTCGTCGTCATGTCATCGACTCTGTCACCCGGTTAGGACACCTTCTGTCCTAGCTTTCTGCGAGACTAGATTTCATGCTGGAGACTTCCGCAAGGCTGCTCAGACTCCTCTCCCTGCTGCAGTCCCCGCGGGACTGGAGCGGCGCCGACTTGGCCGGCGACCGCGACAGTCCGTACGACGGAGCCGCACCGCCTGGTGCACACCGGGCGACGTTGGTATCTCGTGGCCTGGGACGTGGAGCGGGAGGACTGGCGAACCTTCCGGCTGGACCGGATGGAACCGCGGATCCCCACCGGTCCACGGTTCCAGCCGCGCGAGGTCCCGGAAGTCGACCGGACCATGCGAGGCGTCGCCAATGGCGGGTATCGCTACCGAGCCCGATTCCTGCTGCAGGCTCCGGCCGAGCAGATCGCCGACCGGATCCCGAGCACAGTCGGCGTCGTCGAAATGGTCGATTCCTCCACCTGTGTCCTCTCGGCCGGCTCGAACTCCCTGGACGAACTCCTCCTGTACGTCGGCCTGCTGGGCGTCGACTTCGTGATCCAGTCGCCCCCCGAGCTGATCGCCCACGTCCAGACCCTCACCACCCGGCTCGCCCGAGCCATCCCCTAGCCGTAGGCGGTCCCGAAGTCTGCCCGACATCGCCGGTCCTTGGATAAGGTGCGGTTGCATGAGCCGGGTCAGGACCAATTTCGCCGCCGGTGAGCTGCTGGTCGAGCTGCGGCGGGACTCGTCGGTGCCGTTGCATCAGCAGCTGGAAGGCGGCATCCGGGACCGGATCCGGCAGGGGCTGCTCCGGGCGGACGCGGTGCTGCCCGCGACCCGCGCGCTCGCCGCCGATCTCGGGCTGTCGCGCGGTGTGGTGGTCGAGGCCTATCAGCAACTGGTCGCCGAGGGGTATCTGGTCAGCAAGACCGGTGGATACACCCAGGTGGCGCCGGGCGCTGCGAGGATCCAGACGCAGCCGACGATCGCCGTGGAAAGCGGCGGAGCACCCAGGATCGACTTCAAGTACAGCAAGCCGGACGTCTCGCAGTTCCCGCGCGCCGCGTGGTTGCGGTCGATGCGCAAGGTGCTCAACGAGACCCCGCACCGGAGACTGGCCTACCTGGACGGCCGCGGTACCGCTGAGCTGCGCGAGGCCTTGGCCGACTACCTGAACCGGGTCCGCGGTACGTCGGCACGTCCGGAGAACATGCTGATCTGCAATGGCTTCGCGCAAGGCTCGCGCCTGCTGCTGCAGGTCCTGGTGGCCGCCGGCTATCGACGGCTGGCGGTCGAGGACCCGTCCGACAACGAGTTGCGCGACGTTGCGACGCAGGCCGGCCTGGAGACGGTCGGCGTACCGGTGTCGGAGACCGGCCTCGACGTGGAAGCCCTTGAGCGGTCGGGTGCGGACGTCGTACTGGTGACAGCGGCCCACCAGTTCCCGACCGGGGCGGTGGCGTCGGCGCAGACGCGGGCGGCCTTGATCGCCTGGGCCACCAAGCACGACGCCTTGGTCATCGAGGACGACTACGACGCGGAGTACCGGTACGACCGGGAGCCGATCGGCGCGATGCAGGGCCTGGCGCCGGAGTCGATCGTCTATGCCGGTACGGCGAGCAAGACCCTCGCGCCCGGGCTTCGGCTCGGGTGGCTGATCCTGCCCGACCGCCTGGTCGAGCCGATGTCGGTGGCCAAGGTGGCCGACGATCGCGGCTCGCCGGTGTTCGACCAGTTGACCTTCGCCGACTTCGTCGCGCGGGGCGAGTTCGACCGGCACCTGCGCCGGATGCGGCCGCGGTACCGCCGGCTGCGGGACACGCTGGTCGGCCGGCTCGCCGAGCGGGTGCCCGATCTGGTGCCGATCGGTGTGTCCGCCGGGCTGCACGTGATGACCTGGCTGCCGCCCGACCTCACCGAAGCCGCTGTGGCGAAGGCGGCCTTGGAGCGCGGCCTCGGCGTCTACGGCCTGGCGCCGTACTGGATGGAGCAGGCCGGACCCGAAGGGCTGGTCTTCGGCTACGGCAGCCTGACCGAGGGGGAAGTTGTCGAGGGCATCGACCTGCTCGCCGACGCCATCGACTCGCTGCGGTCGTAGTTCGCGGACCTGCTCACTCGTAGTCGGTCGAGGTGGTCAGCTGCGCCCACTCGGCGGCTTCGGCGGCGCGGGATCGCGAAGCGCGGTCGGCATGCTCGAGCGCGTCCTTGCCCAGCAGTAGACGCAGGGGAGGATTGTCGAGCCCGACGATCTCGAGAACGGCCTGGGCCGCCTTGGCCGGATCGCCTGGCTGCTTGCCGTCCGCAGCGACCCGGTAGCGGTGCAGTTCGCCGACCGTGGAGTCGTAGTCCTCGCGGACTTCGGCGAGCGCCATGGACGAGCCACCCCAATCGGTGCGGAACGCTCCCGGCTCGATGATTGTCACTTTCACCCCGAACGGCCGGACCTCGTTCGCGAGCACCTCGGAGAAGCCCTCGACGGCGAACTTGGCGGTCTGGTAGGCGCCCATCCCCGGCGTCCCGCCGACGCGGCCGCCGATCGACGAGAACTGCAGGAAGTGTCCGCCGCGCTGAGTCCGGAAGACCGGCAGCGCCGCCTTGGTCACGTTCACGACGCCGAACAAATTGGTCTCCACCTGAGCCCGGAAGTCGGCCTCGTCGGTGTCTTCGATCGGCGCACTGTTCGCGTAGCCGGCGTTGTTGGCCACGACGTCGAGCCCGCCGAACTCGTCGAGTGCAGTCTGTACGGCGGCGCGCGCGGCCGCCGCGTCGGTGACGTCGAGTGCCACCGCGCGGATCGCGTCGCCGTACTTGTGGACCAGGTCGTCGAGCTGCTCGGGTTTGCGGGCGGTGGCGACCACCCGATCCCCGGCGGCCAGCACGGCCTGGGTGAGTTCGCGGCCGAGGCCGCGGGAGCTTCCGGTGACGAGCCAGGTCCTGGTCATGATCTCCTACCTATGTAACCGACTGGTTGGTTATCTCCAGGAAACACCCTGCACCGCCAGAAATCAACCGACTGGTTGGTTGGGTAGACTCGGGGTATGCAGCGCAATGCCGATCGGACCAGAAGCCGGATCCTCGAAGCCGCCACCGACGAGTTCGCCGCGCTCGGCATCGCCGGGGCCCGGGTGAACCGGATCGCCGAGGTCGCCGGGTGCAACAAGGCGATGCTGTACGCGTACTACGGCAACAAGGATCAGCTCTTCGACGCGGTCTTCACGGCGTACGTCGAGGCGTATCTGGACCAGGTCGGCTTCGACGCGGACGACCTGCCGGCGTACGCCGGGCGCGTGTTCGACTACTTCGAGGAGCACCCGCACCACCTGCGGCTGGCGGTCTGGTACCGGTTGGAGCGGCCGGAGAGCACGCGACTGGAAGCGGTAGTGGCGGTGAACGCGAGCCGGCTGGCCGAATTGGAGAAGGCTCGGCGGGCGGGGCGGGTCCGTTCGGACTTCAAGCCGGTGGAACTGCTGTCGCTGGTGCAGTCGATCGCCACCAGCTGGTCGTCGATGAATCCTGAATTCTCCGCCGCGGCGCCGGTTTCGCGCGTGCGCCGACGGCGTGCGGTGGTGGCGGCGGTGGCGAAGCTGCTCGATCGGTGAGAGCCGGGACACACCGGATTCTCAGCTGATTCCTCGGTTGGCCCGATGGAGTTCTCAGTTTGCCGAGGTCTACTCGGTTGCAGACGGGATGGGCTGAGGAGGCAACGGGATGAACGGCAACGAGGAACAGCAGCAACCGGCTGACGGGCAGCAGCCGCAGTACTACGGACCGCAGCACGGGCAGCCGCAGGACGGTCCGCAGCCGGGGCAGCCGCAGTACCGGAAGCCGCCGAGTGGGCCGCAGAACGGTCCGCAGTACGGGCAGCCGCAGTACGGGCAGCAGGGGTACTACGGGCCGCAGTACGGGCAGGCGCCGTTTGGGTACGGGCCGCAGGGGCCGGGGAATCCTCAGTATCAGCAGGGATACGGGCAGCCGTGGGGGTATCACCCGATGCCGCCGGCGCCCAAGCGGCGCAAGCGGTTGCCGGCGCTGATCGGGGTGCTCAGCCTCGCCACCGCGACCGTGATCGGATCGGTTGCCTGGGGCATCGATCAGCACACGGACGGCATCACCTCCAGTCTCTCCTCGTCGATGGATGCCTCCGCCGTGGCGGCGAAGGTGTCACCAGGGCTGGTAGATGTGAACACGGTGCTCGGGTACGAGGGTGCTCGCGCCGCCGGCACCGGGATCGTGCTGACGTCCGACGGGGAGATCCTCACCAATCACCACGTGATCGAGGGCGCCACCAAGATCACCGTGACCGATATCGGGAACGGCAAGACGTACGAGGCCGCCGTGGTCGGGTACGACGACGCACACGACATCGCCGTGCTCAAGCTGAAGGGCGCCTCCGGGCTCGAGGTCGCCAAGACCGGCGACTCGTCCAAGGTGGCGCTGGGTGATCAGGTGGTCGGGATCGGCAACGCGGGCGGAGTCGGCGGTACGCCGAGCTACGCGGCCGGCAAGGTCACCGGGCTGAACCAGGCGATCACCGCGACCGACGAGTCCGGCTCCGACCCGGAGAACCTGACCGGCCTGATCCAGACCGACGCGAACATCCAGGCCGGCGACTCGGGCGGTCCGCTGGCGAACTCCAAGGGCGAGGTGATCGGCGTCGACACCGCGGGCGGCAGTGGCAACGGCGGCAGCGGCGGCCCCGGCCAGACGGCGTACGGCGACGGCTCCGGTAACGGCAGTGGCTCAGGTGACGGTCCCGGGTTCGGCTCGGGCGGCTTCGGCAGCGGCGAGGGCAACGGCCAGGGCTTCGGGAACGAAGGCGACGGCCAGGGCTTCGGAAACGATGGCAACGGCCAGGGCTTCGGAAACGGGCAAGGGCAGGGCAGTGGGCAGGGCAACGGGCAGGGGCAGCAGACCACCACGCAGGGCTATGCGATCCCGATCAACCAGGCGCTCGACATCGCCGAGCAGATCGAGTCGGGCAAGAGTTCGGCGGACGTGCACATCGGCGACTCGGCGATGCTCGGCATCTCGGTGCTGGCGAACCAGGGTGTCTCCGGCGCGATCGTCAACGACGTGGTCGCCGACGGCGCCGCGGCCAAGGCGGGGCTGAACGCCGGCGACGTGATCACCTCCTTCGACGGCAAGACGGTCGATTCGCCCGACGCACTCTCCACGCTCCTCAACCCGCACCACGCGGGCGACAAGGTCCCCGTGACCTGGCAGGACCAGTCCGGCGAATCCCACACCGCCACCATCACCCTGATGCCCGGCCCGGTCCGCTGACCACCGAACCCGTTCCCACAACTTCAGAGCCCCGGTCCGGAGCGCACCCCCTCCGCGCGCGGACCGGCCGACCGGGCTCGATTGCTCCTACCCCCTCGGGAGCATCGAGCCCGGCCTTTGTCGGGTGGGGTCAGTTGCCGAAACCCGTTCGCCAGGACGGATAGCGCGGGGACCAGCCGAGGTCGTGGCGGGCGTAACGGTTGTCGGCGCCGCGGGCCCAGCTTTGACGGTCGGCCGGGTCGACCTCCGTCACCGGAGCACCGATCGACGCGGCGAAAGCGGGGACCCACTCCGTTGCGGCGGCCGGTTCGTCGTCGACGATGTTGACCGGACCGGTCGGCCAGTCGAGAGCTTGTACTGCGGCCGCCGCGGCGTCCTCGACGTGGAGGAAGCTGCTGATATCGCGGCTCGGCACCAGATCGCCGCTGCGTACCAGGTCGTCCATCAAGGCGCCCTTGGCATACCAGGTCCCGGGCCCGTAGAGCATGCCGTACCGCAGTACGACCCACTCCGGCAGTTCGGTCACGGCCGCCTCCAACTGCGCGACGCCGCGGACGCTCACCAGCCGCGAACCGGTCGAGTCGAGATCGAGCGGCGTCTCTTCATCAGCAGGCTTCTCGCCTGGCTCGTAAGCCCACGAGATGCTCTGCGCGATGATCCGGGTCGCACCGGCGGCGAGTGCGGCGTCGACCAGGTTCCTCGTACCGCGTCGGCGGATGTCGGCGTTGGCCTGCAGATCGCGGCGGCCGAGATCGGTCAACTGGTGCATCACCACCGACGGCCGGGCTTCGGTCATCGCCCGGGTCAGCGCCCCGGCGTCGTACACGTCCGCGACGACCGCCTCGGCACCCTGTCGCCGCAGCGCCTCGGCATCGTCCGGGCGCCGCGTCAATCCGATCACCTGATGTCCGCTCTCGACCAGCAATGGCACCAGGGGCCGCCCGATCGCTCCGGTCGCACCGGCCAGAAAGATTCGCATGGACCCACGCTAGGTCGGCTCCGGCCCGCTCAACTGGTCCATTTCGCGGCGAATCCGCCGGGCCAGTTCGTCCAGTCGGTGAGCCCGGCCCAGTGCGCGGTGAACGGGCGTTTACTCTAGACCGAGGTAAACGCCTGTTCACTCCGCCCCGCCCGTGGCGACGAGCTGTGTCTGTGAGGACTCGAAGGTGACTGTTCGGCCCGGTGTTCACCCCCGGATGGTGCTGGCGGCGCTGGCGTCGTGTGGCGTGCTGGTCTCGGTGATGCAGACGATCGTGGTGCCGCTGCTGCCCGAGTTGCCCGCCCTCACCCACAGTCAGCCGGCGGATGTGAGCTGGCTGGTCACCGTCACGCTGCTGACCGGTGCCGTCTTCACTCCGCTGCTCGGCCGCGCGGGCGACATGTACGGCAAGCGCCGGGTGCTGCTCGTCGCGCTCTCGTCGATGGTCGTCGGCTCACTGCTCTGCGCCATCAGTTCCCACCTGCCGGTGCTCATCGTCGGCCGTGCGTTCCAGGGCGCGGCCGTGGCCGTGGTGCCGCTCGGAATCAGCATCCTGCGCGACGAACTGCCGCCGGCCCGGGTGATCCCGTCCATCGCGATCATGAGTTCGACCCTCGGCGTCGGCGCCGCGTTCGGGATTCCCGCGGCGACGCTGGTGGTCGAGTACGCGAACTGGCACACGATGTTCTGGATCTGCCTGGGCCTCGGCCTGCTCGACATCGCCGTGGTGCTCCTCATCGTCCCCGAGTCCAAGCTGCGCACGAGCGGGCGTTTCGACGTACTGGGTGCGTTCGGGTTGAGCGCGTTCCTGGTCTGCCTCTTGCTCGCGGTGTCGAAAGGCAGTGCGTGGGGATGGGCGTCGGCGAAGTCGCTCGGCCTGTTCGCCGGCGCGGCCGTGATCGCGGTCTGCTGGGTCTGGTACGAGTTGCGCGTCGCGGCGCCCCTGGTCGATCTCAGGGTGTCGGCGCGGCCGGCCGTGCTCTTCACGAACCTTGCTGCCCTGTTGATCGGGTTCGCCTTCTACGCGAACTCGCTCTCCACCGCGCAACTCGTCCAGGAGCCGACCTGGACCGGGTACGGGCTGGGTGCGTCGATCGTGGTCAGCGGACTCTGCTTGCTGCCGGGCGGTGTCGCCATGGTGCTGCTGTCGCCCGTATCCGCGCGAATCTCGGCCGCCCGCGGTCCGCGCTTCACCCTGGCCGTCGCGGCCGCGCTGATGGCGGTCGGGTACGTCGTGCGGTTGTTCACCAGTGGCAACCTGGTCGCGATCGTGGCCGGAGCCACCGTCGTCTCGGCCGGTACCGCGGTGGCGTATTCGGCTCTTCCCGCCCTGATCATGCATGCTGTCCCGGTGACCGAGACGGCCGCCGCGAACGGCCTCAACACACTGATGCGCACGATCGGCCAGGCAGTCTGCAGCGCGGTCGTGGTGACAGTGCTGACCAGCATGGCCGCCACCAAGGCGGGCCACACCGCGCCGACGCTGCGCGCCTACCTGACCGTCTTCGTGATCGCCGGGCTGGCCGCGCTCGCCGCCGTTGGTCTCACGTTGCTGATCCCGGCCCGCCGTACTGCGGCCAGCCGCGGGCCGGCGTTGGTCGAGGCGGGCGGTTCGTCGTGATCGACGCCGGCCGGACGGCGATCCTCCGGGCGGCCCGCAAAGCCTTCGCCCTCCAGCCGTACGCCGCGGTCACCTTGCGCGGGATCGCTGCCGACGCAGGAGTCAGCGCGTCGCTGATCGTCAAGCACTTCGGCGGCAAGGAGTCGTTGTTCGACCGGGTCGCCGACTTCAGCGACGCGGCCGAATTGTTGCTCAAGGCCCCTGATTCTGAGCTCGGCCGGCACGCCGTCCTGACGCTGGTGGACTGGCGCCGGGAGAACGGCTCGGACCTGCTGCTCCGGGTCGTCTTCGCGATCGGCCCCGGCGACGAACGCAAGCTGCTGCGCGAGCGGTTCCACGACCAGGTCGTCGAAGCCTTCGCGGCCCGGCTCACCGGTGACGACCGCGCTCTGCGGGCCGAACTGATCGTCGCCCACCTTCTCGGTCTGGGCGCGGCCATGGCCGTCGACAAGACCGGGCCGACCGCCGGAGCCGCGTCCGGTCAGCTCGCGGACCTCTACGGGCCGGCGGTCCAGGCGCTCGTCCACTGATCAGGCCATCTCAGGAAAACGGGCAACGATCTCAGTACTCGGGCAGTGATTCGGCATCGCGGTGTCTCGATCAGTAAGATGACGATCCAGGTCGAGAGGCGCTGCAACGGTCCCGGAGGGGTCCGCCACGCTCGGCCCGGGAGACAGACTGGAAGGGCGCCTCCGGAGTCAATCTGGAGGTGGCGGAGTGAGTACGCCGGTAATCGGACGTCAGACCGAGCTGAGAGCACTGCTGGACCAACGGGTCGCAGTCCTCGACGGCGCCTGGGGCACCATGCTGCAGGGGGCGAAGCTGACCCCGGAGGACTACAAGGGCGACCGGTTCCTCGACCACAGCCATGACGTCACCGGTGACCCCGACCTGCTGAACCTGATGCGGCCGGACGTGATCCTGGACGTCCATCGGCAGTACCTGAACGCCGGCGCCGACATCACCACCACGAACACCTTCACCGCGACCAGCATCGGGCAGGCCGACTACGGCCTGCAGTCCCTGGTGCGCGAGATGAACATCGAAGGCGCCCGGCTTGCCCGGCAGGCCGCCGACGAGTTCGGCGGCCGGTTCGTGGCCGGCTCGATCGGCCCGCTGAACGTCACGTTGTCGCTGTCCCCGCGGGTCGAGGACCCGGCGTACCGGGCGGTGTCGTTCGAGCAGGTCCGCGACGCGTACGCCGAGCAGATCTCCGCGCTCGCCGAGGGCGGCGTCGATCTGCTGCTGGTGGAGACCATCTTCGACACGCTGAACGCGAAGGCCGCGATCGCCGCCGCCCGCGAGGTGGCGCCCGACCTGCCGCTGTGGATCTCGGTCACCATCGTCGACCTGTCCGGCCGGACCCTGTCCGGGCAGACCGTCGAGGCGTTCTGGAGTTCGATCGAGCACGCCAAGCCGCTGGTCGTCGGGGTGAACTGCTCGCTCGGCGCGGCCGAGATGCGTCCGCACGTCGCCGACCTGTCCCGGTTCGCCGACACCTACGTCGCCTCGCACCCGAACGCCGGCCTGCCGAACGCCTTCGGCGGGTACGACGAGACGCCGGAGCAGACCGCCGGCATGCTCAGCGAGTTCGCCGAGTCCGGGCTGGTCAACATCGTCGGCGGCTGCTGCGGTACGACGCCGGCCCACATCGCGCAGATCGCCAAGGCGGTCGAGGGCACCAAGCCGCGCGCCGTCGTCGAGCCCGACCACACCACAAGGTTCAGCGGGCTGGAGCCGTTCTCGATCGGCCCGGACATGGGCTTCGTGATGATCGGCGAGCGGACCAACGTGACCGGTTCGGCGAAGTTCCGCCGGCTGATCGAGTCCGGTAACCACCAGGCGGCGGTCGACGTCGCGCTGGAGCAGGTCCGCGGCGGCGCCAACCTGCTCGACGTCAACATGGACGCCGACCTGCTCGACAGCGTCGAGGCGATGACCACGTTCCTGAACCTGATCGCGACCGAGCCCGAGGTGGCCCGGCTCCCGATCATGATCGACAGCTCGCGCTGGAGCGTGCTCGAGGCCGGCCTGAAATGCGTGCAGGGCAAGGGCGTGGTCAACTCGATCAGCCTGAAGGAGGGCGAGGAGCAGTTCCTCGAGTACGCCCACCGGATCCGCGACTACGGCGCCGGCGTGGTGGTGATGGCCTTCGACGAGCAGGGCCAGGCAGACACCGTCGAGCGCAAGGTCGAGATCTGCGGTCGTGCGTACGACCTGCTCACCCAGCAGGTCGGCTTCCCGGCCGAGGACATCATCTTCGACCCGAACGTGCTCGCGGTCGCCACCGGCATGTCCGAGCACAACGGGTACGCGAAGGCGTTCATCGAGGCGCTGCCGCTGATCAAGGAGCGCTGTCCGGGCGTCCACCTCAGCGGTGGTATCTCCAACCTGTCCTTCTCGTTCCGCGGCAACGACATCGTCCGCGAGGCCATGCACTCGTCGTTCCTGTACCACGCCGGCAAGGTCGGCCTGGACATGGGAATCGTCAACGCCGGTCAGCTGGCCGTCTACCAGGACATCCCGGCCGACCTGCTGGAACTCGTCGAGGACGTGATCTTCGACCGCCGCGACGACGCCACCGACCGGCTGGTCAGCTTCGCCGAGAACGTCAAGGGCAAGGGCACCCAGCGTGAGGTCGACCTGTCCTGGCGCGAGGCGCCGGTCGAGGAGCGGCTGTCGCACGCACTCGTGCACGGCATCGTGGACTTCATCGAGGAGGACACCGAAGAGGCCCGGCTGACCCGGAAGCGGCCGCTCGAGGTGATCGAGGGTCCGTTGATGGACGGCATGAAGATCGTCGGCGACCTGTTCGGCGCCGGCAAGATGTTCCTGCCGCAGGTGGTCAAGAGCGCCCGGGTGATGAAGCGTTCGGTCGCCTACCTCGAGCCGTTCATGGAGGCCGAGAAGGAGCTGGCCCGGCAGGAGGGTCGCGCGGAAGCCGTGCGCGGCCAGGGCAAGGTCGTGCTCGCGACCGTCAAGGGCGATGTGCACGACATCGGCAAGAACATCGTCGGTGTGGTGCTCGGCTGCAACAACTACGAGGTCATCGACCTCGGCGTGATGGTGCCGGCGGCGAAGATCCTGGACACCGCCATCGCCGAGGGTGCGGACGTGGTCGGCCTGTCCGGGCTGATCACCCCGTCGCTGGACGAGATGGTCTCGGTGGCCGAGGAGATGCAGCGACGCGGGCTCAAACTGCCTTTGCTGGTTGGCGGCGCGACGACTTCGAAGCAGCACACTGCCGTCCGCATCGCACCGGCGTACGAGAACACGACCGTGCATGTGCTGGACGCCTCCCGCGTGGTCGGTGTGGTGTCCGACCTGCTGGATGACGACCGTGCCCAGGAGCTTGCCGTCAGCAACCGTGCTGTCCAGGAAACCCTTCGCGAGCAGCACGCGAACAAGCAGCGCAAGCCGATGCTCACCGTCGAGGAGGCGCGGGCGAACCGCGAGCAGGTCGAGCACGGCGAACTGCCGGTGCCGGCCTTCACCGGGCTCAGGGTGGTGGAGCCTGACCTGGAGACGCTGCGGGCGATGATCGACTGGCAGTTCCTCTTCCTGGCCTGGGAGTTGAAGGGCAAGTACCCGGCGATCCTGGACAACCCGGTCGCCAAAGAACTGTTCGACGACGCGAACACGATGCTCGACCAGATCGTCAAGGACGGATCGTTCACCGCGAAGGGCGCCTACGGCTTCTGGCCGGCGCACAGCGAGGGCGACGACATCATCCTCGACGGCCTGGAGATCTCGTTCCCGATGCTGCGGCAGCAGACGCAGAAGCCGGAGGGGCGCGACAACCGCTGTCTCGCCGACTACATCGCCCCGGCCGGTGACCACCTCGGTGGGTTCGGGGTGGCGATCCACGGTGCGGAGGAACTGGCCAAGAAGTACGAGCAGGCGGGTGACGACTACCGGGCGATCATGGTGAAGGCGCTGGCGGACCGGCTCGCCGAAGCGTTCGCCGAGTGGATCCACCTCGAGGCACGGAAGGCCTGGTTCGAGCCGGACGCGGAGCCGCTGCTGGAGGATCTGCACGCGGAACGGTTCCGTGGGATCCGGCCGGCGCTGGGCTACCCGGCCAGCCCCGACCACAGCGAGAAGAAGGAACTCTTCGACCTGCTCGAGGCGGACAAGCTCGGGCTCGGGCTGACCGAGTCGTTCGCGATGACCCCGGCTGCCGCCGTCAGCGGCCTGATCTTCGCCAGCCCGGCCGCCCGGTACTTCACCGTCGGCCGCCTCGGCAAGGACCAGATCGAGGACTACGCCAAGCGCCGCGGCATGCCGCTGGCCGAGATCGAACGCTGGCTCCGCCCGAACCTGGCCTACGACCCCGAGTAAAAGGCGGTGGGTGCCGGCCGGGCGCTGGACTTACAGTGACGGGATGAGCGTCACCCTTCGTCCCGCCGAAGCCGGCGATGTCGATGCCGTCGCCTCCATCTGGTACGCCGGATGGGGCGACGGCCATCTCGGCAACGTTCCCGACGAACTCGTCGCGGTCCGGACCGAGAAGTCCTTCTGGGACAGGGTTCCGGACCGGATCGCCGACACCACGGTCGCCGTCGCCGGCGGCGAGGTGGCCGGCTTCGTGATGGTGCTGGCCGATGAGGTCGAACAGGTGTATGTCTCCGGCAACCACCGTGGCTCCGGAGTCGCCGGCGCCCTGATCGCCGAAGCCGAACGCCAGGTCAAGGATGCCGGGTACGACGAAGCCTGGCTGGCCGTCGCCACCGGGAACGCCCGCGCTCGCCGCTTCTACGAGCGCAGCGGCTGGCACGACACCGGTGCCTTCGACTATCCGGCGAGCACCGAGACCGGCTCCATCCCGGTGCCCTGCCACCGGTACACGAAGAAGGTCTGATGTTCCTGGAGCGCGAGCCTTTGGTGGCGTCGCTACGGGAGATCCGGCCCGGGGCGATGGTCTTCGTCGCGGGCGAGGCAGGGATCGGCAAGACCTCACTGGTCCGGGAGTTCTGCGCGACGCTGCCCACCGGGACGGTCGTGCGCTACGGCTTCTGCGATGCTCTCGGGACGCCACGGGCGCTCGGACCGTTGCACGACATCGCTCGCGCGAGCCCGAAGCTGGCCGGGTTGCTGACGGACGGCGCTGACCGGCACACCATCTTCACTGCCTTCCTCGAGCTTCTCAGTGATCCGCAGACCGTAGTGGTGGTGGAAGACGCGCACTGGGCCGACGAAGCCACCCTCGATCTGCTGCTGTTCGTCGGCCGCCGGATCAGCGAGCTTCCCGCGCTGGTCGTCGTCACCTACCGCTCCGAGGAGGTAGGCCGGGATCACACACTCCGCCGCGTCCTCGGCGACCTGGCAACAGCACCATCCGTACGCCGGTTGCAGGTGCCCGCGTTGACCTCGGAAGCAGTCGCTGCGCTGGCAACGCCACTTGGTCGCGACGGTGACGAAGTCTTCGCGGTGACCGGAGGCAACCCGTTCTTCGTCACCGAGGTGCTCAGCGCGCCAGGCGACGATCTGCCCGCAACCGTGCGGGACGCAGTACTGGCTCGGGCCGCACGGTTGGGTCCGGCGGCTCGGGCGGTGCTCGACGTGGTGTCCCTGGTTCCTGATCGGGCCGAGGTCGCGCTGGTTGACGCGGTCGGGCTGGAGGAGTGCATCCAGGCTGGAATGCTTCTGCTGGAAGGGCGATCCGTGCGGTTCCGGCACGAACTGGCGCGGCGAGCGGTGGAGTCCGACGTACCGGCTGTTCGGGTGCCGGTGCTGCACGGGCAGATTCTCGACTACCTGGCCGAGGCCGACGAGATCGACCCGGCGCGGTTGTCGTACCACGCAGAGGTGGCCGGGGACCGTGCTGCTGTGCTGGAACACGCGCCGGTCGCCGCCCGACGAGCGGCCGAGCTCGGGGCGCATCGGCAGGCCGCGGCGCACTATGCCAGGGCAGTCCGGCACGCAGACAATGCCCAGATCGCTGTCCAGGCAGAGCTTTGGGAACGTCACGGCGAATCGGCCGATGACAGTGGCGATCTTGCCGAGGGCATCCGATCCTCGCAGCGGGCCACCGAACTATGGCAACAGGTGGGCGAGGTGGAGCGACAAGGCGCAACGATGGCGCGCTGCTCCCACATGCTCTGGAAGACCGGGAGGAACGCGGAAGCGCATGCGCTGGCAAGGCAAGCGGTCGCTCTCCTGGCGGACCGGCCGCCAAGTCCCGCTCTTGCTCAGGCTCAGGCCGCGATGGCCAGGTTGTTGATGCTCGGTCGCGACATGCGCGGCGCGATCGTGCTCGGCACGACCGCGGTCGAGTACGCGCGGCAGTTCGGCGATCTCCGCACGCTCGGCCGGGCTCTCAACTCGGTGGGAAGTGCGCACTGGCTGATGGATCCCGTCCGAGCGGTCGAGTTGCTGGAGGCGAGCCTCGCAACCGCCGGTGAAGTAGGAGACGATGCCGGCGCGGCGCAGGCGATGATGAATCTCGGCTCCGGCGCGGGCGAGATCCGGCGGTACGCGTTGGCCGATCGCTGGTTGGCCGAGGCGGCCTCGTGGTGTGCCGCGCGGGACCTGGACTCCTCGTTGAGCTACGCGCTGGCCTGGCAGTCCCGGTCCAGGTTCGAACAGGGGCAGTGGTCCGAGGCCACTGCTCTGGCCGGCCAGGTCGTCACGAAGTATCCGCAGCACGTTCCTTCGCAGATCGTGGTCAACACCGTGCTCGGGAGGCTCCGCGCCCGTCGTGGTGATCCAGATCCGGAGGGCCCGCTGTCGCGGGCTTGGGAGCTGGCCGTGCGGACAGGTGACTTGCAGCGTCTCTGGCCGGCCGCTGCCGCTCGTGCCGAACATGCTTGGCTACAAGGCCGGATCGACGCTGTGGAAGGCCTGGTGGCCGAGACCTACGAGCATTCGCTGGAGCTGGAGCACCCGTGGGCGGTCGGTGAGCTCGGCTCGTGGCTGCGCACAGCGGGCGTGACAGTCGAGCTGCCGGGGTATGTCGCCGAGCCGTACAAGACAGGGGACGGCTGGCGTGAGCTCGGCTGCACGTACGAAGCCGCGCTGGCATTGACGGAGAAGGCCGACCCCGAGCAGCAGATCGCGGGGCTTCAGGAGTTGCAGCAGTTGGGTGCGTGGCCTGCTGCCGAGCTGGTGGCTCGCCGGTTGCGACAGAGCGGCGTACAAGGGTTGCCGCGTCGGCCGCGGGGGAGCAGCCGGGAGAATCCTGCCAATCTCACCGCGCGAGAGACCGAGGTACTGGCCTTGCTGGCCGAGGACCTGACGAATGCGGAGATCGGTCAACGGCTGCACATCTCGCCGAAGACGGTCGATCATCACGTGTCGTCGATTCTCGGCAAACTCGGCGTGGCCACCCGGCAGGAGGCCGCCCGAAGATGGGGAGCCGACGGCCGAAGATAGGGAGCCGTTCCCCATGGTTGCGCGGCCGCGGTTCGGCAGAGTCGGGGACAGAAGGCGACGGACGCCTTCGCTCGATGAAAGGAACGACCCGCAATGACTCGCTATCTGGTCGAACGCAACTTCGCCGAGGGGCTGGAGATCCCGACCGACGACCGCGGCGCCAAGGCGTGCCTGAACGTCGTCGACGGCAACGCGCAGCACGGCGTCACCTGGGTGCACTCCTACGTCTCGCCGGACCACTCGACGACGTACTGCGTCTACGACGGCCCGAACCCGGAGGCGATCCGGCAGGCCGCCGAGACCAACGGTCTCCCGGTCACCAAGATCACCGAGGTCCGGGTCCTCGACCCGTACTTCTACCACTGATCGAACAGCCCGGCCGGGCGGCCGAGGGGGTTCTGCCCGGTCGGTGGTGACGAGGCGGGGGAATCCTCCGCTGTCGGCCCCATGCTCTGCTCTGTCGCCGCGAAGCGGCGATGACGCGATGAGGTGTGGTGTCAGCGCTGGGTGACCGGCTGCGGAGGATTCCCCCCGAGTTGGGACCGGCTTCATCAGGATCGCCCGGATGCGGGGTTAGTTTGCTTCTGCAAGCATCACCCGTCCTTGGAGAGGTCATCATGTTCAACCGTTCCTGGCGCCGGCCGTCGCGCCGGCTGCTGCTCACCGGTGTCGCCGCCGTTGCCGCTGCCTCCGTCGTCGGCGGCGTCGCGTACTCGGCCGGCGTCGCCGCCCAGCAGCCGGCGATCCAGACGTCCACGCCGCGGTCCGAGCACCAGATCACCAACATCGACGTACTGCGGCAGCAGATCCGCAACTACTACGGTGACCCGCTCGGCACCGGCACCTTCGCGGCGGACAGCAACTACGCCAAGGAAGCCACCTCGGTCGCGGCCGCGGGCAAGCGCTGGTTGTCGGCGCACCACCACACCCGGGCCACCAAGGCGATCCTGCTCGACGTCGACGACACCTCGCTGGCCACCTGGAACTACGAGATCGCCAGCAACTGGGCGTTCAACCCGGTCACCAACGGCACCTTCGTCACCGAGCAGCGGTTCCCGGCCGTGCCGGGCATGGTCGACCTGGTGAAGACGGCCGAGCGCGAGGGCTACGCGATCTTCTTCCTGACCGGGCGTGGCGCCGCCCAGGAGCAGGCGACGCTGGGCAACCTCACCGCGGACGGGATCGGCGTCGACGCCGGCTACCCGAAGCCGACCACCCTGCGCGACGGCGAGGACGGCCTGTTCACCAAGCCGGCGCTCGCCGACTACCCGGCGTACCTGAAGACGGCCTGCGCGAGCGACCCGAACGGCGCCTGCACGACGATCCACTACAAGTCGGCCACCCGCGCGCACATCGAGTCGCTCGGTTACGACATCGTCGCCAACTTCGGCGACCAGTACAGCGACCTCAAGGGCGGTTTCGCCGACCGCACCTTCAAGCTCCCGAACCCGAACTACTACCTGCCCTGATCGACCGCCGGTACGCCGGGAGCGCGACCTGCTCCCGGCGTACCGCGGTGGGTCAGCGCGGCAGCAGGCCGGTCAGCAGAGCGTTGAGACTCTGCGTCATGGCCGGTTCGAACTCGATCCGCAGCGCGGCCAGCGACGGGTCGGCCTCGAACGCGGCGAGGATCGCTGGACCCGCGCACGCGTGACTCCAGATCGCGCCGGCCAGCAATGCCGCAGTACTGATGAACTGTCCGGCACCCTCCACACCGAGCTCCGGCAGAACGCCGACGACCACCTCGATCATCCGCTGGTACTGCGCGACTGTGGCGCGCTTGAACGCCAAGGCCATCTCGGTCGAGATGTTGTGCTCCAGTACTGCGGCCTGCGAGCTGATCAAGTCGCAGAACACCGGCCGCGCCTCGAGAGTCCGTACGACGGCCGCCGTCACCTGATGCCCCCGGTCCACGGCCGGTGTCGCCGGATCCACTGTGCTCAGTGCGTCCGCGAGATCCTGCACCCACGCCTGGGTTTCGGTGTTCACCAGCTCGAGCAGGACGGCTTCGCGGGACTCGAAGTAGTTCAGCACGTTCGACTTCGCCAGTCCGACCCGGCGGCTCAGCTCGTTCAGGCTGAGCTGGGCGACCGGCATCTCGGTCAGCATCGCTTCGGCGGTGGCCAGGATCGTCCCTCGCCGTACCGCGCGCTGCTCCTCGCTCCGGGCCCGCTGAAACGTCATACCGCCATCTTACAGACCGATGGTCTCTTGCCATCAGACCAGCGGTCTGATAGTTTCAGCCATAACAGACCGGCAGTCTTTTACCCGAGGAGCAGCTCATGTACGTCGTCCCCGACCAGACCGGCAAGCTCGCCGTCGTCACCGGCGCGAACAGTGGCACCGGCAAGGAGACGGCCAAGCGTCTCGCCGCGGCCGGCGCCAGGGTGGTGCTGGCCGTCCGGACCGTCGCGAAGGGCGAGGCCGCTCGCGACGAGATCCTCGCCGCGCACCCGGACGCCGCTCTCGAAGTCCGCCGGATCGACCTCGCCGACCTCGCGTCGGTCGAGGAGTTCGCCGCCGGCCTGGTCGCGGACGGCACTCCGCTCGACCTGCTCGTCAACAACGCCGGCGTGATGACCCCGCCGAGCCGGATGACGACCAAGGACGGTTTCGAGCTGCAGTTCGGCAGCAACTTCCTCGGCCCGTTCGCGCTGACGTTGCGGCTGCTGCCGCTCCTGCTCGCCGCGCCGGCGCCCCGGGTGGCCACGATGAGCAGCGGCGCGGCGAACGTCGGCCGGATCCGGTTCGACGACCTGCAGTGGGAGCGCACCCGCTACCGGGCGATCGGCACCTACGCCCAGTCCAAGCTCGCAGACCTCATGTTCAGCCACCAGCTCGCGGCGATCGCGGCCGAGCGCGGCTGGAATCTGCTCAGCGTGGCCGCTCATCCCGGCTACACCCGCACCAACCTCCAGACAGCGGGTGCGAGCCTCGGCCGCGACAAGCTGCCCTGGTACCACTCGTTCCTCGAGCGCCACAACCCGCTCCCGTCGCAGGACGTCGAGGTCGGTGCCGAGCCGCTGCTGTTCGCCGCCACCAGCCCGGACATCCCAGCCGGTGCGTACTACGGACCGAACGGCCTCTTCGGCCTCGTCGGCCCGACGAAGAAGGTGAAGGCCCCGAGCCGCTCCCTCGATGTCCAGGCCAACGCGCGACTGTGGCTCGAAGCCGAACGCCTCACCGGCGTCAAGCTGCCGGCCTCGACGGCTGTCTAGCCGGAACGACCCGGCTCTATGCTGCCGGAGTGGACGTCTGGGCGAGCGGGGAGATCTACGAGTCGTACGTCGGGCGCTGGAGCCGTCAGGTGGCGAAGGAGTTCGTGAGCTGGCTGGATCAACCGGCAGGTTTGCGCTGGCTGGATGTCGGCTGCGGCACCGGAGCACTGACCAGCACCATCCTCAGTACTGCGAACCCGTCGGCCGTCGTCGGCGTGGATCTGTCGGCCGGCTTCATCGACTACGCCAGGCTGACGGTGCAGGACGAGCGAGCGACGTTCGAGGTCCGCGGTGCCGATGATCTGCCCGACGGGCCGTTCGACGTCGTCGTCGCGGGGATCATGCTCAACTTCGTGCCGGACCGGATCGGCGCGCTGCGCCGGATGCGCGAGATCGGCCGGACCGTGGGCACCTACCTGTGGGACTACGCGGACCGGATGGAGTTGATGAAGTACTTCTGGGATGCGGCGCTCGACCTGCGACCGCAGGACAGTGAGCACGACGAGGGTGCCCGCTTCCCGTTCTGCAATCGCGAGGGCCTGCAAGGGCTGTTCACCGAGGCCGGCTTCGCCGCGGTGGAGACGCGCGCCATCGTCGTACCGACTGTCTTCTCGTCGTTCGAGGAGTATTGGAAACCCTTCCTCGGCGGGCAGGGCGTCGCGCCGGCGTATCTGCTGTCGCTGGAGCAGGATGCGCAGGACGCGTTGCGAGACGAGGTGCAGCGACGGCTGCCTGTCGAAGAGGACGGCTCGATCCACCTGGTGGCCAGGGCCTGGGTCGCGCGCGCTACGAGCTGATCCAGTCGGAGCGGAGGAGGCCGAAGAACTGGTCGTCCGTCCATTCGCCTTTGAACCACGTGTTGGCGAGTCGCAGGCCTTCGTCGCGGAAGCCCACTCGCCTCAGCAGCGCGGCCGAGGCGACGTTGCGAGCGTCGCACTCGGCGGACACGCGATGCAGCTTCCGCTCGACGAAGAGGTGGTCGAGCAACCCGCGGACGGCTTCGGTGGCGTAACCGTGGCCCTGGTACCGCGGTGCAAGGGTGAAACCGAGGTCGGCCTGCATCAGGTTCTCGTGCAGGTTCAGCCCGATGTCGCCGATCAGCACGCCGTCGAGGTCGACCGCGTACTGGAACCAGCCGGGCACCAGCGGGTCCCCGGCAGCAAATCCCCGCACCGAGGCGGTCGCCTCCTCGATGCTGACCGGCGCCTCCCAGGACTGGTAGCGCGCGACCTCCGGCACCGACCGGTACGCCGCGAAAGCGGCCGCGTCGTCGGCGCGGAACCGTCGCACGGTCAGGCGTTCGGTGGACAGGAACATGCGGCCATCATGTCAAAGTCGCGCGGTCGGTTCCGTACTTCTTTCGAGGGGTCGCGACGGGCGGCCGAAGGTAAGGAGTGGGCCGGTGAAGTACCTGTTGATCCTGCAGGCCGATGTCGAAGTCCTGGACGAGTTGACCGAGGCGGATCGGGCGTCGGTCCGGACCGGACATGAGGAGTTCCGCCGCATCACCGAGGAGGCGGGCGAGCTGATCGGTCGCGAAGCGCTCGCCGATCCGTCCACCAGCACGGTCGTGTGCCGGGGCGGGATCCGCTCGGGTCCGTTCCAGGGCACGTCGATCGGCGGCTACTACCTCGTCGACGTCGAGTCGAAGGCCCGCGCGATCGAACTCGCGGACCTCCTCCCCGACACCAGGATCGACGGCCTGGCCGTCGAAGTCCGGCCGGTCATGTTGTCGGCCGGCGCCGATTACTGACCTCAGCGCCCGACCGTCAACCTCCTCGTCGCACCCGCTGCTCCGGCAACGTCCACGGTGACGTCGACGCCGAGCGGAGTACGCCGTACGGTGACGCCTTCGTCGGCACGGATAATCTTTGCTCCAGGCAACAAAAGGTGGAGCGTGATGACCGAGGCGCGCTGGGTCGGATCGGCGACGGCGAGATCGAGTTCGCGGCCACGTACGCGGCGGATCACCGAACAGGGTGAGTCCGCGGTCAGCTCGGCGACCCGGTCCGCCTTCCAGAAGTTGACCAACAGCAGGTCGCCGCTGAGGAGTGCCTGGACGTCGGCGGTGTTGCGCAGGATCAGCAGGCCGGAGGATTGGGACAACTGCTTGGTCCGGGCAACGGAAGCGCCCGGTGCGACCAGATAGGCGTAGGTCGCGGCGGTCGGGTCGATGCCGTGGTCGAGCCACATCGTCAGATAGCGACGGGTGATCGGGGTGGTCGGGCCGCCGGTGTTGATGTCCCGCCACGAACCCGTCCGTGTTTCACGCCGCAGTTGCAGGGTGGGGCTGCCGTTGAGGAAGACGTATCCGGCGACGCCGTCCAGATGCGCCCAGCGAGCGGCGACGGCGGCCGAGTCGCCAAGTGCGGGAACTTGCGGCATCCCGTTCACTGTCAGGGGGTTCGTGCCGGTGCTGTGTAAGTTGCGATTCTCCACGACCGTCTCCACGGCGTACCCGCTGCTGCCGCTGATCCCGGCGCCGAGCGCCACGACGTACTCGTCCAGGCAGAACCATGACTTGCGGGCCCGCATCGGCGAGACCGGGCCTTGGAGGTCCTGACCGACAGCGGCGTAGCCGTCGAGGGTGGCGCCGCCCACCCAGGTGGTTGTGGGCCTGGCTGCGCCCCATTCGCCGCCGGCTTTCGGTGCCAGCGGCAACTTGTCGACCGTGGTGCCGGGGAGGCGGTAGCGATCCACGGTCGGCCAGAACGCGTCGGCGTACTGGCCGTTGTCCTTGTCGTAGAGGTAGGTCATTCCGGAACCGCTGTGGAAGCCCTGGTCGTTCTCGCCGTTGCCGCATTCGTAGTACGCGATCCGTTGGCTGGCTATCGAGATCGAGTACGCCCAGCCGGACCGGCGGTGGACCGAGCGGTCCATGCTGGCGAACAGCGTGTGGCCGTTGCGCTCGGGCGCCGGGGTCACGCCCTGCAGGCTCTTGATCAGGGCGACTCGAGGGATCGTTGCCCCCGACAACACGTTGCCGAAGGTGTCGCGCTGCACCCAGCCGGCGACCGCCGACCGCCATTGCGCCGCAAGCGTCGGGTCGACGCCTTTGGCCAGCCGGAGAATGGCCTCCATCGCGGTGTAGCCGTCGTCGTGGTCGGAGGCGTTGTACCGGGAGACCGCCCGGCCGCGGACGAAGTCCATCATCCGCGCGTCGTGGACGACCGGCAGGTACGCCTTCGCGACCGAGTCGAACAGGATCTGCCGCTTCGGGTCGGTGACGGCCCACGGCGAATTCGCCAGCAGGGCAAGGAGTTTCCCGATTCCGCTGAGGAGCACGTGCCCGTAGGTGCCGGTGTAGGCGACCCAGGTGTGCTGCACGAACGAACCGTCGCGGTAGAAGCCGTCGCCGCTCGTGACGTACTGCCAGGTGTCGCTGAGACCGTCCCGGGCGTGGGTGAGTTTCGCCTCGTCCTCGGTGACCAGGGATCGCACGATGATCGCCTGGCAGAGGTCGACCCGGTTCGCGCCGGTGGAGACGATCGGGCCGCGCTCGGGCGGGAACATCTTGTCCGGATCGGGGACGAAGTGGTCGATGGCGGCGCAGTACCGCTCGCGGGTCGCGGCCGGCAGTTCGTCGTACAGCAGGACCATGATGTTCGCGAGCGGGCGGGTCGCGCCGATCTCCCACGACCACCAGTTGCCGAATTCGACGGTGCTCGGGTTGTAGATCAACTGGTTCATCGTCTCCAGCGCCGCCTGTACGTCGGCCAGCAGCGCGGGGTCGGCGTGGTACTGCGAACCAGGGGTGGACCAGGCGGTCGCCCATTGCTCGAGCCGGACGTAGGTGTTCGGGATCGATGGATCGGCCGTCAGCGGCTGGTCGGTGAAGACGAGTTTCCTGGTCGCGGTGCGATCGAGCTTCGCCAATGATGCCTTCACCGCGGTGTCCAGGCGGCCCAGCGCGGCGGCGTAGTCCGGGTCGGCCGGGTCGATGGCCGCGCTACCAGTGAGGTCGGCCGCCCACTTGGCGCGCAAGGCGGCGAAGTCGGCAGGTGCCGCGGTGGCCGGCAGTTCGAGGGTGAGGGCAGCGGCGGCGGCCGTGGTACCGGCCAGGAAGGTGCGACGTTTCACGGGGGCTCCTCGGGGCGGATCGCGGAGGACTTTCGGATGAGTCTGTGCGAAGTCATTCCTTGGGTCAACAGATTGATACGAATGAATTTCCGGCCCATGGCCCAGTAGAGTCGGCGCGTGAGCGCATCCGAGGTACCCGCGGCCGAGGCTGTCCGCGGGCAGAAGGCGCGGCATCTGGCCGGTGAGTTGCGGCGCGGGATCGCCGAGTTGCGGTGGCCCGGCGGCAAGCTGCCGACCGAGCAGCAGTTGGCCCGCGAACAGGGCGTCAGCCTGAACACGGTCCGGCGGGCGGTCGATCTGCTCGTCCAGGACGGCCTCGTCTATCGCCGGCAGGGCTCGGGGATGTACATCGCGAGCAGCGACACCGGACCTCTGGTCGGCGTGGCCGTGCCGTCGATGACGTACTACTTCCCGCGCATCATCGTCGGCATCGAGCGCGAACTCGCCCGGCACGGCGCGCAGATGCTGCTGCGGTCGACCGAATGGGACTCCGTCGAGGAGCGGCAGGCTGTCGACGGGCTGGTGAGTGCGGGCGCGGCCGGGCTCATCCTGGCGGCCGATGGACCGAGCATGGCCGGCCTGGAAGACCTCGACGTACCGGTGGTGCTAGTCGAGCGGGGGCTGGAGGATCCCACCACGCTGCACGAGTTCGTCGGCTCGAACCATGCCGCCGGGGCCCGCGCCGCGGTGCAGCACCTACGGAGCCTCGGGCATACCCGGATCGGTTATCTCGAGCGGGTCAGCCCTCATACGGCTCCGCAGGTCCGCGCGGGACTCGGCGACATCCCGGTGCTGGTGGAGTCGCGCGAGCGGTGGACGACTGCCGATGCCGAGCGCTTCCTCGCCGAACTCCTGCGGAAGAAGGCCACCGCGGTCATCTGTTTCGCCGACCGCGAGGCCACCCTGCTGCTCAACGCGGCCCTCGCGAACGGCATCTCGGTCCCCGGCGAACTCTCGGTGATCAGCTACGACGACGAGGTCGCGGATCTGTCCGACGTCCCGCTCACCGCCGTCTCGCCGGCCAAGTTCGACGTCGGCCGGCTCGCGGTGGAGACGCTGCGGGCCCGCCTCGCCGACCCGGCGTCCCCGCGCCGCCAGATCTCGTTGATCCCCGACCTCGTCGTCCGGGACTCCACCGGGCCGGTCAGCCGACCCTGAACCAGAGGTTGGTTCCCGACTCGGTCCCGGTTTGGCTGAGGCGCTCGAGCTTGATGGTGCCTAGCTGGGGGTAGAAGGGGACGCCGTCGCCGAGGAGCAGCGGGACGATGCAGACGAAGATCTCGTCGAGCTCACCGGCTTCCAGACACTGCCGGCCCATGCTGGCGCCGAGAACGTTCACGTACTTGTCGCCGGCGGCCTCCTTCGCCTGATGGAGCGCGCTCGCGAAGTCGTCGACGAAGGTGATGTCCGGGAGGTTCTGGTCGGGCAGCCGGTGCGTGACGACGTACTGCGGTCCTTCCCAGCCGCCGCCGAATGCCTTGCCCTCGCCTTCGTCGCCCTTGTGCGGGTCGTCGCCGTCGAACGTCCGCCGCCCCACCAGCAGCGACCCGATCCGCGGGATCAGCTCGCTGACCTGAGGATTCGGCCCCAGGTACGGCGTGAGCCACGACATGTCACCGCCCGGTCCGGCCATGAAACCGTCCAGGGAGATGCTGGCCGCGTAGAGCACCTTCGCCATGATGATCGACCTCCTGTCTGCGAGTTTGTCTCAGCTGAACCATTGAGACGAGCGAGACCGGAGAAACTCATCGCCGGCGACAGCTTCGCCGGCGACGAGTTCAGGAGCTCACTTCCAGTCGAACAGCTGCTCGCAGGTCGCCGGCGTCGGATGCTTGACGGAGTTGACGACCAGGACCTCGGTACGGGCCGGGTTGCTGTAGCACTTCTCCACCCGCGGGCCGTTCTTCGCCGAGTCGTAGACCAGCTTGCCGGCACCGTCGTAGCCACGGATCGTCCAGCCCGGCATCACGCCGATCAGGTGGTTGTCCTGCCTGGTCGGTTTGGCGCCGTTGGTGGGGAGCGGGAAGCTGTCCTGCTCCATCGGCGCGAACCAGAAGCCGTCCTTCAGGACCGCCTCGACCGGGGCGTCGCCGTGGTGCTGAACGGTCACCCGGGCGACCGACGGGATGTACATCCCGGTGCCCTCACCGCGTCCGTCGACGGGGGCGAACAGGTAGGGAACGTCCTTACCCGCCGGTGAAATGTTCGGGCCGAAGGCGCTGTCGCCCGCGATGCTGCCGTCGCCGGAGCGGCTGCAGATCCAGTAGTCCATCCCCTTCCGGGCGACCAACCAACTCTTGGTCAGTCCCGGCCGCGCGGTCTCGACGTACTCGAACGCGTGGATCACCTCGAAGCTCGCGAACGAACGCTGAGCGCCCTTGGTGAACTCGATGCACTGATTCCGGAACGCGGCCGTCTCGGCGGCACCGAGCTGCCGGATCTCGGCCGGTATCGGTCTGGCCAGTGGCGGCGCATTGGTTGCCTTGGCATCCTTCGGAGTGTTGCCGGAAGCAACCTTGGTGCCGCCGGCAGCCGGCGCAGTACCGGCCGGTGCTGTTTTGTCGCCCTTCAGAGCCGGTACTCCGAACGCGAGGCCGGCGATGACTGCGACAGTTGCCGCGGCTGCGAGCAGTGGTACGGCGGTGCGTCGGCGCGGTGCGCCGAATTCGTGGTCGACGATCGCGACCAGTTCGTCGCGCTGCCGGTCACGGACCGGGCGCGGAAGCTCGTGGTCCGGGGGAGTGGTCAGGTTGCTCATGGTTGTGTCTCCACGGAAGTCTTCGAAGGATCGTTGATACCCAGCTCGCGCAGGTGTTTTCGGGCCCGGGAGAGCCGGGACTTCACCGTGCCCAGGGGAATGTCGAGCGCGACGGCCGCCGCCTGCTGGTCGAGTCCCGACCAGACGCACAGCTCGACGATCTCGCGCTCCTGCCGGGGCAGGCGTTTCATCGCCGCGCGGGCCTGTTCGAGCTGGTGGTCGGTGTCCAGCCGGCCGATCACCTCGTCGGCGTGATCCCGCTGATGATCGGCCAGCAGGTGCGCTGCCGCGAGCGCCCGGCGGTAGCGGAGCTTGGCCCGCCACTCGTTGCGGACGGTGTAGTCGGCCGCCCGCAGCAGCCAGGGCAGGGCCGAATCCCGGTCGAGGACGACGTCGGCCCGCCGCCGCCAGGCGTGCAGGAACACCGCGGAGGTCAGATCCTCCGCATCGCTCCACGACGCGGTCCGCCGGTAGAGAAAGTTGTAGACCGCGCGAGCATGCCGGTCGTACAGCTGCCCGAAGGCCTCCGAGTCCCCGCCGGAAGCCCGGTCCCACAGCACCCGGTCGGTCGCCGTCATGATCACCCCATCGTGCCTGCCCTGAAGACCAATCACGTCCCCTTTCCTCCGTCACGGCTGTCTGCCCCTGCGCGCTGACTCATGCCCCTTCTGTGTCGCGGGCCGCCCAAAGGTTCCCGATCGAAGTGGAGTGCTGACCGGAAATGGGTGGCGGGCACGGGGGACGGGTCGGAATGATGGTGGCAGGAGCAGATGCCTATGCGAGCTGTCGAGATCGCCTGCGACGAGTCGGGGTTCTCCGGAACCAATCTTCTCGATCCGCGGACGCCGGTGATCACGCACGCCGCGGTCGATCTCCCGGCGGCGGAAGCTGCCGAGGTGCTCGGGCGCGTCCGGGCGAACTCGCGGCACCTGCAGTCGGAGTACAAGTCGACCCAGCTGCTGCGGCAGCGCTCGGCGGTCGAGTGTCTGCTGGAGTCACTCGCAGGGGCAGCTTCGGTCCAGCTGATCGACAAGCGATTCTTCGTGGTCTACCGGATGGTCGACTTCCTGCTCGGCGAGCCGACCTATGCGGCCGGGACGAGTCTCGCGCCCGGCCTTCGCGAGGCTGCCGCGGAGTTGCATCGCGAAGCGCCCACGATCTTCGGTTCGGCCAACTGGTACGCCGTACTGACGAGCTTCGTCGTGATGATGCGGACCAAGCGGCACCGGGTGGTGAATCGGCCGGCGGTGGACAACTTCTTCGATGCCCTTGGACGCCTTGACGGCGACCTGGAGTTGGTCGGGCGTCTTCGGGGGAGTCGGGGGCGGGTGCGGGGCGTCCTCACGACTCTGCTCGACGACCGGTCCAGCGTTCCGCCGCCGCTCGAGCCGTTGCTGATCGGGCTGGTCGAGACCACCTTGCACTGGAGCCGGGGTGAGCGCGCGGTCGACATCGTCCACGACGAGCAGAGCGCGCTGACTCCGCACCGCGTCGACAGCATCCGAGCACTTCTGAGCGGATCCTTGGGCAGCTTTCGGCAGGTCGATTCCCGCGAACATCCGCGGGTCCAGGTCGCGGATCTGCTCGCCGGAGTGGCTCGTCATCTGGCCACCGAGGAACTGCACGGCTGTGCCGATGCCGGGCTGACGGCGCTGCTCCAGCCGTATGTCCTCCGGTCGTCGCTCTGGGCCGACGAGGCCTCCGGCCGTCGGCTCGCGCTGCCCGCCGAAGTGTGACGAGGTGTTGACGAACCGAGGACGGCCCTGCAACCTTTGACTACCGTCCCGCAAGAAGTTGGCAAATCAACGCAATTTTGCATAACACCTCTTGTGAGTTCGGCGCAGTCCCTCCCGCCCCCGCCCGAACGACGGAGGACCAGTCCATGCGACCCAAGCAGCCTGCGTGGCGGCTGATGATCGGCTTGCTCTCGGCGGTGCTCCTCACCGCCGGTCTCCTGCCGAGACCCGCCTCAGCAGCAACGACAGCTTTCACCGCAACCCTCACCAAGACTCTCTCCGCAGCCAGTTCGCTCGGTGAGTACCCGGCGAACAACGCCGGCGACGGCAACCAGAACTCGTACTGGGAGAGCAACAACAACGCGTTCCCGCAATGGCTCCAGGCCGACCTCGGCGCCACGGTCAGCGTCAACCAGGCGGTCCTGAAACTCCCTGCGAGCTGGGGCGCACGCACCCAGACCCTCGCAGTACAAGGAAGTACGAACGGGTCGACCTTCAGCACGATTGTCGTCAGCGCGGGCTACAACTTCGCGCCGGCCAGCAACAACACGGTCACCATCACCTTCCCGGCGACGTCCGCTCGCTACGTACGGCTGAGCATCACCGCGAACACCGGCTGGCCCGCCGGTCAGCTCTCCGAGTTCGAGCTCTACGGCCCGGACACCGGCGGCGACACCCAGGCGCCGACCGCACCCGGCAACCTCGCGCTGAGCGAACCGAGTTCCGGCCAGATCCGGCTCAACTGGTCCTCCTCGACCGACAACGTCGGCGTCACCGGCTACACCGTCTACCGCAACAACGCGGCCGTCACCACCGTGGCCGCCAGCGTGCTCACGTTCACCGAGGCGCAACCGGCCTCAGCGACAGTCGAGTACTACGTCCGCGCCCGTGATGCCGCCGGCAACGAGTCCGGCAACAGCAACCACGTGCGTCGCTCCGGCCAGTCCGGTGGCGCGAATCTCGCCGCAGGCAAGCCGATCGAGGCATCCTCGTCGGTGTTCACCTTCGTTGCCGCGAATGCCAACGACAACAACATCGGCACCTATTGGGAGTCGAACGGCTACCCCGCCACGCTGACCGTGAAGCTCGGCTCGAACGCCGACCTCGACTCGATCGTGGTGAAGCTCAACCCCGACCAGGCCTGGGGCGCCCGCACGCAGAGCATCCAGGTGCTCGGCCGCGAGCAGTCCGCGACCGCGTTCACCTCGATCTCGGCCCGGACCGACTACCAGTTCAACCCCGCGACGAATCAGAACTCGATCACGATCCCGGTCACCGGCCGCGCTGCCGACGTCCGGCTGCAGATCTTCAGCAACACGGGTGCACCGGGCGGCCAGGTCGCCGACCTCCAGGTCATCGGTACGCCGGCCCCGAACCCCGACCTGGTGGTCACCTCGGCCACCTGGACCCCCGCATCACCGAACGAGACCAGCCCAATCACCTTGTCGGCGACCGTCCAGAACGTGGGCTCGGCAGCGGCCGGGGCGACCAGCGTCAACTTCCTCCTCGGCGGCACGGTCGTCGGAACCGCTTCGGTGGCAGCGCTGACCGCGGGTGCTTCGGCAACGGTCACGGCCAACGCCGGCACCAAGGCCGAGGGCAGTTACACGGTCGCTGCAGTGGTCGACCCGACCAACACGATCGTCGAGCAGAACGACACCAACAACACGTTCCAGGCACCCACGCAACTGGTGATTGCGCAGGCACCCGGACCGGACCTGCAGGTTCTCGGCATCACTTCCAACCCACCCAACCCG
Organism: Kribbella voronezhensis; assembly: GCF_004365175.1. Classification (NCBI taxonomy): domain Bacteria; kingdom Bacillati; phylum Actinomycetota; class Actinomycetes; order Propionibacteriales; family Kribbellaceae; genus Kribbella; species Kribbella voronezhensis. Next base: position 5,110,099 of record NZ_SOCE01000001.1, read on the forward strand.
GCAGTCGGCGCCCAGGTCTCCTTCACCGTCTCGGTGAACAACCGCGGTACCGCCGCAACGGGAGCGACCAGCGTCACCCGGCTGACGGTCGGTGGCACGACCCTCAACACCAACACCGCTTCCATCGCAGCCGGTACGACGGTCAACGTGGCCGTCAGCGGTACCTGGACGGCCACCAACGGCGGAGCCACCCTGACGGCCACGGCGGACGCGACCAATGTCGTTGCCGAGACCAACGAAACCAACAACGCGTTCTCGCGGGCCATCGTGGTGGGCCGCGGCGCGGCGGTTCCCTATACGTCGTACGAGGCGGAGGCGGCCAACTACACCGGCACTCTGCTGACCACCGACGCGCTCCGGACCTTCGGGCACACGAACTTCGCCACGGAGTCGTCCGGCCGCCAGTCGGTCCGGCTGAACTCCACCGGCCAGTACGTCGAGTTCACCTCCACCAACCAGACGAACTCGATCGTGGTCCGCAACTCGATCCCGGACTCCGCCGACGGCCAGGGCATCAACGCGACCATCAGTCTCTACGTCAACGGCACCTTCGCGCAGAAGCTGAACCTGTCGTCGCACAACAGCTGGCTGTACGGCAACAGCGACGGACCCGAGTCGCTGACGAACACCCCTGGTGGCGACGCGCGACGGCTCTTCGACGAGTCCCACGCGCTGCTCAGCAGTTCCTACCCGCCGGGGACCAAGTTCAAGTTGCAGCGCGACTCGGGAGACACCGCGTCGTTCTACATCATCGACCTGGTCGACCTGGAGCAGGTCGCACCGGCACTGAGCCAACCGGCGGGCTGCACGAGCATCACGCAGTACGGCGCTGTGCCGAACGACGGGATCGACGACGCGGACGCCATCCAGCGGGCGGTCACCGACGACCAGAACGGCGTGATCAGCTGTGTCTGGATCCCGCCGGGTCAATGGCGGCAGGAGAAGAAGATCCTCACCGACGACCCGCTGAACCGGGGTCAGTTCAACCAGGTGGGTATCAGCAACGCCACGATCCGCGGCGCGGGCATGTGGTACTCGCAGCTCTACTCCACCATCGAGCCGCAGAACGCGGGCGGGATCAATCACCCGCACGAGGGCAACTTCGGCTTCGACATCGACAAGTTCGTGCAGATCTCGGACCTCGCGATCTTCGGGTCCGGCCGGATCCGGGGTGGCGACGGCAACGCCGAAGGGGGCGTCGGCCTGAACGGGCGCTTCGGTACCGGGACGAAGATCACCAATGTCTGGATCGAGCACGCCAACGTCGCCGTCTGGGTCGGTCGGGACTACGACAACATCCCCGAGTTGTGGGGTCCGGCCGACGGGCTGGAGTTCAGCGGGATGCGGATCCGGGACACCTATGCCGACGGCATCAACTTCTCCAACGGCACCAGGAATTCCAAGGTCTTCAACTCCTCCTTCCGGACGACGGGCGACGACTCGCTGGCCGTCTGGGCGAACAAGTACGTCAAGGACCAGTCGGTCGACATCGGCCACGACAACTCGTTCACCAACAACACCGTCCAGTTGCCGTGGCGCGCCAATGGCATCGCGATCTACGGCGGCTACGGCAACAAGATCGAGAACAACCTGGTCTACGACACGATGAACTATCCGGGCATCATGCTCGCGACCGACCACGATCCGCTGCCGTTCTCCGGGACGACGCTGATCTCCAACAACGGCCTCTACCGCACCGGTGGCGCGTTCTGGAACGAGGACCAGGAGTTCGGGGCGATCACGCTGTTCCCGTCGAATCTGCCGATCCCCGGCGTCACCATCCGCGACACAGACATCTACGACTCGACGTACGACGGGATCCAGTTCAAGACCGGCGGTGGTGAGATGCCGAACGTGGCGATCACCAACGTGAGGATCGACAAGTCCAACAACGGCTCCGGCATCCTCGCGATGGGCGGCGCCCGCGGCAACGCGGTACTGAGCAATGTGACGGTGACGAACTCCAGAGACGGAGACATCGTCAAGGAGCCCGGCTCCAGCTTCACCTTCAGCGGCCAGTAGCAGCCGGCGAGCCCTCGCAACCTTGTCCCGAGGTTGCGAGGGCTCACCGCGTCACGAAGTACCGAAGATCCGTTCGTACTGCGTGACGAAGGCCGGCTCGTCGATCAGGAACGGCAGGTCACTGCGGACCATGTGCCGGATCGCGAGCAATGCGACTGGGGCGTGCAACGGGCGAAAGTCCGGGTTCCACAAACCGCCTGCTTCAGGGGGCAACTGGTGGAACTGGCCGAGCATCAACCCGTCGGCGACGAAGTACGGCTTGAGCCGCAGTTGTACTCCGTCGATCACCTCGCCCACGGCGTCGTCGTCGAGATCGGGGAAGGCGATCAGGACCGTCTTGAACTGTGCGCCGGCGCCCTCGGTCGGTTCGAGGGTGCCGAACCAGTCCTTGTAACGCAGGACCATCTCGGCGACCTGGTCCGGATCAGGCGTGCCCGGATGCACGGCGACGCGGAACAGGTCCTTGCGCAACGAGGCGGAGACGAACGGGCAGACAGGACCGTTGCGGCCGAGATCCTCGTGCGGGTTGGTCAGATAGCCGCTGGCCCACTGCAGGATGGTCTCGACGGTTTCGCGTTCCGGGCTGTGCTCGGCGGGGAGATCGCTGCCGGAGTACAGATGCAGCCCCAACGAGTCAACGCCGGCGTAGGTCAACATGGTCAGTCCTCCACTGCATCGGGTAGCTGTTGTTCGACCTTGCGAAGTGAGCGGGACGCGAGGCCGACAAGCGACCACGCGACAAGCAGTACGCCAGTGGCCGCGACCACCACGGCCATGCCGCGGCCGGTGCCGGTGCCGAAGACCGGCCCGAGGACCCGGGCGAGTACGCCGCCCCCGCGCATCGGCGGCTCGAAAACCTTGTCCACCAAGGGCCCGGCGGCCAGGTAGCCGAGCGGCATGACGACCCGGGCCAGCATCAGGATCGTCGCCAGCACCCGGCCGAGCAGTTCGTGCGGCACCTTCACCTGGACCAGAGCCAGCCAGTGCGCGTTGATCAGGGCAGCGCAGAACCCGACGCCGAACATGCCGGCGATGGGGAAGAAGGCGGAAGGATGCAGGCCGATCACCACGGAGCTCAGCCCGATCAGGCCGACGCCGGCGATCATTCCGGTGACTCGTTGTGAGGTGCCGCCCCAGATCGCCATCAGGACGCCGCCGAGCAGGAGCCCGGCGCCTTGGGCCGCCAGCACCAGCCCGAGCGTCGCCGTACTGCCGAAGGCGAGAACCATCGGGGTGGTGACGACGACCACAACGCCGCCGAGTCCGTTCGCGACCGCGAAGAAGGCCGCCACGGCGAGCAGGCCGCGGCGTTCGTCGAGGTAGCGCCAGCCGCCGGCGATCTCGGCCAGCCATGGCTCGTCGCGGACGTGGAAGCCGAGGTCCGGCACCTTCACCACGGCCAGGGTCGCCAATGCCACAACCGAGGTCGCGAGGTCGATCCAGAGCACTCCGCTGAGGCTGAGGGCCAAGAGCAGAACGCCGCCGAGCAACTGCGAGAAGAGGAGCGCGGCTGCGGTTCCCAGCCCTACCAAGCCGTTCGCCTGTCCCAGATAGCGTTTGGGGACCAACTGGGCGACTGCGGCGAGATAAGCAGGTTGTCGGAAGGACGAGGTCACCGCGACCACTGTCACGAAGACGTACAGATGCCACAGGGCCAGGGAATCGACTGCCAGCAAGACGATCAGCATCGCTGCGGCCGCCACGGCCGTCAGATCGCAGCCCATCATCACGCGACGACGGTTCCACCGGTCGGCGACGGCGCCGGCCAATGGAGCGGTGAGGATCACCGGCACGATCGCGAAGGCGGCGATGGTGGCGAGTGCGGTGGCGCGGCCGGTCTGCTGGTAGGCCCAGACGCCGAGCGCGAAGGTCGACAGCCCGGCACCGATGAGCGAGACGAATTGTCCCGCGGTGACGGTCAGGAAGCCGGGCAGGTTCGCTTGCTGGGTGCGCTGCGAGACAGTGCCTGAGGGTGGCCTGGTGAGCAGTTCGGCGACTCGGGGATCGCGGTGGAAGAAGTGACCGGCGCCGGGAAGTCCGACCAGCTCCACCACCTCGCCGAACCGGTCCCAGTCGTGTACCCGTTCCGAGGAGAACCGCGTCGCCTCGTCGAGGTCGCCGACCACCACCCGCAACGGACTTCTCAGCTTGGGCACGTCGTCGGTGAAGGAGTTCGTGAAGTAGAGCTCACCTTGATCGGCTTGATGCCGGATCGCCTTGGCCACAAAGGCGCGCTCATCCGGCGGTGGCTCTTCGCCAAGGCCGCCGAGAACTCGGAGAGTGTCCGTGAGCATCCGGTCGGACTGGCGTCGTCCCGGTGCGAGCCGGGCGATCGATCCCAGCACGCCGGGCAGCCGCGTGTTGGGGAACGATGCGCCGAGGACAACGGACTCCGGGATCTTGCCCGCCCGCTCGAGTCGCTGCGCGATGGCGACGGCCAGCGCGCTGCCGACGCAGTGACCGTAGAGCATCACCTTGCCTGGGACCTCGGCGAGAATCCGTTCCGCACAGCGATCGGCCAACTCCGGCAGGGGAATCAGTGCCTCGTCGGGACGCGAGTAGTCGGTGCCTGGCGGCTGGACTGCGTAAAGGGCCCAGTTGTCCGGCATGCGTTGCGCCAGGTCGGCGTACACGATGGCGCCGCCGCCTCCGAAGGGTGCTCCGACCACGGTGAGCTCTGCTTCGGCGGCACCGAGTTTCGTCATCTGCTGCAGGACTTCCGCCGCAGCCCGAGTCCTCGTCTGCAGGTAGTCGGCCAGCGATCGCGCACTGGGACAGCGGAACAGGTCGAGGACCGACAGCTCTGGATCGATCGCCCGCACAGCCCGTACTGCGCGGAGCGAGTCACCGCCGACGTCGAAGAATCCGTCGTCGACGCCGACCTCGCAGCCGAGCACCTCGCCGAAGACCTTCAGAATCGCCGCTTGCTCCGGGGTCGCGTCCTGGTGTGCTCTGGTGGACGGTGTTGCCGGAGCGGGCAGCGAGAGCCGGTCGATCTTGCCGTTCGGCGTGGTCGGCAGCCCGGGCAGCCGGACGAACGTTGCCGGCAGCATGTAATCGGGCAGCGTGCCGCGCAGGAACTCGCGCAGCTCCGCATCGGTGGTTCCGTCGGCGAGTCCGACGACGTACGCGACCAGGCGGTCCTGCCGGACCGTGACGGCCGCCGAGACGATCTCGGGATGACCGGTCAGAACGGTCTCGATCTCGCCGACCTCGATCCGGTAGCCGCGGAGCTTGACCTGACCGTCCGCCCGGCCGCGGACCTCGAGCCGGCCGTCGGAGCGCCACCGGGCCAGATCGCCGGTGCGATAGATCCGGCCGTCGCCGAAGGGGTTCGGCACGAAGCGCTCGGCAGTCAGTTCCGGCTTGCCGTGGTAGCCGAGGGCGACTCCGGCGCCTCCGATGCACAGCTCGCCGACCGCGCCGAGGGGGACTGGTCGCAACCGGTCGTCCAGCACGTAGACGCAGGTGTTGGAGATCGGCCGGCCGACGGTGACCTCGGCCGAGGTGATGTGCTCGCGCGTCGACCACACTGTGGTTTCCGTCGGTCCGTAGAGGTTCCAGAGTTCGCCGACCACGCCCTGGAGCCGGACGGCCAGGTCGGGCGGCAGCGCCTCTCCGCCACAGACGGCCGTCAGATGAGGATCGCCGGTCCAGCCGGTTTCGAGCAGGAGTTGCCAGCTCAGCGGAGTCGCCTGCAGGTACGTCGTACCGGTGTCGCGGATCCGCTGGGCCAGCGCCTCGCCGTCGGCTGCGAGTTTCGGACCGCCGATGACGAGGGTTGCGCCGACGGTCAACGGCAGCAGGAGTTCCTTCACGGACATGTCGAACGACATGCTGGCCACCGAGAGCACGGTGTCCTCAGCCGTCAGGCCAGGCTCTCCCGCGAACGACGACAGGAGGTTGGCCAGCGCACTGTGCGGGACGACCACACCCTTGGGACGACCGGTCGAGCCGGACGTGTAGATGATGTACGCCGGGTCGCTGCCGGCCACCGCTTTGTTGGGAGCCGTGGCGGGTGGTAGCGGTTCCCGCAGGTCGACCGAGGGCAGGACCGAGGGCAGGCCGAAGGTCTGGGCGAACCCGTCCGTGATCAGCACCGCAGCACCTGAGTCCTCGACCATGAAGGACAGCCGGTCGGCCGGATACTCGGGGTCGAGGGGGAGGTAGGTAGCGCCCAGCCGGAGTACGGCGAGAATCGCTACGGGCATCCGGATGGATCGCTCCAGCGCGAGCCCGACGACCGTTCCCTTGCCGGCCCCGAGGTCCGCGAGCCGCTGCGCCAGGGCAGCCGATCGACTGTCCAGCTCGGCGTAGGTGAGCGACTCGCGATCGTCTCGTACGGCGATGCTCTGCGGGCGCTGGGCAGCTTGCCGGACTACCCAGTCGGGGGTGAGGCCGCTTGGCAATGGGCGAGTTGTCGCGTTCCACTCGTTGAGGAGCTGTTCGCGTTCGGCTGTGTCGCTGAGCGGCAGGTCGCCCAGCTTTGATTCCGGCGAGGCCGCGACCGTGATCAGCAGGGTCCGTAGATAGCCCGTCAGACGTTCGGCGGTGGATCGATCGAGGATGTCGCTGTTGTATTCCAGTGCTCCGCGGAGCCCGCCGTTGTCCTCGGTGAGATACAGCGACAGGTCGGTCCGGGCGACACCGGTGGCCGCGTCGATCGGTTCTACTGTGAGGCCGGGCAGCTCAAGGGCAGCCGGGGGTGTGTTCTGCAGGACGAACATGGTGGTGAAGACCGGCGTACGGCTCGGATCGCGTGGTACGTCGAGCGTCGTGAGCAACCGGTCGAACGGCATCGCGGAGTGCTCGAAGCCATCCAGCACGGTACGGCGTACATGCTGCAGGTAGGTCAGGAACGAGAGGTTGCGCTCGGGCTTCGCCCGCAGCGGCAGGCTGTTCACGAACATGCCGACGACGCGGTTGAGGTCCGGGTGGTCGCGACCGGCGACCGCCGTACCGACCACGACGTCCTCGACTCCGGCGTACCGGGCAAGTACGACCTGGTAGGCGGCGAGCAGGGTCATGAACAGGGTCACGTCGTTGGAGCGGCTCAGCTCGGAGAGCTTCGCGGTCAGGTCCGCGTCGAGATCCAGCCAGATCGCGCCGCCGCGATGCGTGGGCAGCGCCGGCCTCGGGTGATCCAGTGGCAGGTCGAGAGAGCTCGGGGCATCCTCCAGTTCGGATCGCCAGAACTCCTGCGTGGCGTGATAGGTCTTCTCCGTCTCCCACTGGGTGTAGTCGGAGTACGTCACCGGCAGTGGGTCGAACGACTCACCCCGGTACGCCGCCGAGAGGTCTTCGAGCAGGACCGCGTTCGACCAGCCGTCGCTGGCGATGTGGTGAACGGTCAGCAGCAGAAGGTGTTCGGCTTCCCCAGTTCGCAACAGGGCAGCACGCAACGGCGGACCGGCCGCGAGATCGAAGCCGTGCCGGAACTCGTCGTCGATCCGCTGCCGGATCGCAGCTGCGGTCCGACCTCGCAGATCACTGACAGGCAAGGGGATGTCGAGCTCGTCCCGTACGACGGCCCGCGGCTCGCCGCCGACACTCGGGTACGCCGTCCGCAGGATCTCGTGACGCTCGACGACCGCGGCGAGGGCGGCGCGCAGGGCGTCGTGGTCCAGGTCGCCGGTGAGGCGGAACGCGCTCGGCAGGTTGTTGACCGGGTTGCCTGGGTCGACCTGGTCCAGGAACCAGTATCGCTGCTGGCCGTGCGACAACTCGGTCGACCGTCGCTTCCGATGGACCAGCTCGGGGCCGTCGCTGCGGCGCAGTCCGTCGATGTGATTGGCCAGGGCAACGATCGTGCGATGCTCGAAGAGGTCGCGGACGACGATCGCGACACCGCAATCACGCCGAAGCCTCGCAGCGGCCCGGATCGCCAGCAGGGAGTGGCCGCCCAGGTCGAAGAAGTCGGCGTCCGGTGCCGGAGTCGGAATGTCGAGCAGGTCGGCGAAGACGGCAGCGATGCGCTGCTGGGTCCGGCCGGTCAACGGTCGATCGGCCGGCTCGGCATTCTTGTCGGGCACCGTCAGTGCTGCGAGGTCGACCTTTCCGTTGGGGTTCAGCGGCAGTTCGGGCAGCACGGTGATGGTCGTGGGCACGAGATGGTCCGGCAACCGCTCCGCCAGCCACTTACGGAGGTCGCCGGGTTCGCGGGTGCTACCGACGTACCCGTGGAGACTGCCCTCGGCGACCAGAACCGCGGCCGCATCGACCGCCGGATGAGTGGCGAGCACAGCCTCGATCTCGCCGGGCTCGACCCGATGCCCGCGGATCTTGGTCTGGCGATCGAGCCGTCCGCCGAACTCAACGGTCCCGTCCGGCAGCCACCTCGCGCGATCGCCGGTCGCGTACCGCCCGCCGAATCCGGAGGCCTCGCCGAGATATCCCCGCGCCACCGCCGGTCCGCGAACGCAGAGTTCTCCCCAGACACCGACCGGCTGCGGCTCACCCTGCCGATCCAGAATGTGCACGGCTGCATGGCTCAACGGCGTGCCCAGCGGAACACTGGTCGGCCTGCTGCCTTCGGTGGGGATCTCGTAGGCCAGTACTCCGACGGTCGTCTCGGTCGGGCCGTAGTGATTGAGGATCCTCAGCTCTGGCGCCTGGCGACGGATGGAGTCGATCAGTGACCACGGCGAGGCCGCGCCACCGAGAACCAAGCCCTTCCGTGGCAGGCAGTTGCCGGAGCCGATCAGTGCGGCCAGATGTGACGGGACGATCTTGAGGTAGTCCACCGGGTGTTGCGCCAATTGCTTGCTCAGAGCAACCGAGTCGACCGCGAGCTCTGCGTCGACCAGCTGAAGGGTCCCACCGCGGGACAAGGCGGTGAAGACCATCGAGTGTCCAAGGTCGGCCGCCAGTGTCGACACCACCGCATAGGTGGCACCGTCCTCCGGGTGGAGTCTTTCGGTGAAGGCGTCCACGTATGCCGCGAGACCACCGTGCTCGACCGCTATACCTTTGGGCCGACCCGTCGATCCGGAGGTGAAGATCACATACGCCAGATCTCCCGCTGCTACTTCTGGAAGCGGTCCGGGGCTGACATCGTTGCTTAGGGCATCCAGCGGAGTGATGCCTGGTAGACCGCCGAGATTGACGGCGAGGCGGGCGCCGGCGGAGGACAGGAGGGCAGTCTGCCGCGACGGCGGATGAGTCGGCTCGATCGGGACGTAAGCGGCGCCGGCCTTGAGGATGCCGAGCAGCCCGACGGCGTACCGGGTGTGTCGTGCGGCGGAGAGGCCGACCACGCTCTCTCGCCCTGCTCCTTCGGCAAGGAGGCGCAGGGCGAGAGAGCTGCTGAGGGCGTCCAACTCGGCGTACGTGAGTTCGCCGTCGGCGGCCGTCACGGCAACCCGGTCCGGCGCTCGCCGTACGGTGTCGGCGAAGCCGGTGAGGATCAGCGGTGCTGGGCTGGTTGCCGCTGGAGGTGCGAGGAGTCTGGACCGCTCAGCGGGGGTCAGCAGCGGCAGGGTGGCGACCGGGGCATCGATGTCGGCGGTGAGGCCTTGGAGCAGCAGGAGATATTGGTGAGCGAACCGCTCGATCGTCGCCGGCTGGAAGAGTTCGGTGCTGTAGGTGATCGACGCGGACATCGTGGGACCACCGAGGTCGGCGACCTCCAGCGTGAGGTCGACCTTCGTGGCCGGCGCATCGATGGGGACCGGCTCGACCTGGAGACCTGGCAGGTCCAGGTCCACCCGCGGCACGTGTGTGGCGCTGAACAGCACGGAGTACGGCGGTCTGCCCTCGGCCGGATACGGCAGCAGCGCGGCGACCTCCTCGAACGGAGCCGCGGCATGTTCGGTTGCCTCCAGCACCATGTTTCGTACCTGCTGAAGGAGTTCCCGGCCGGTCTGGCTGTCCTCGATCCTTGCCCTGAGCAGCACTGTCTCGATCAGGCAGCCGATGACCGTCCGGAGCTCCGGTACGGCGTCCCGTCCGCCGACCGGCGTCGCCACGGTGATGTCGTCGACACCGGCCTGCCGTCCGCACAGCAGCTGGAACGCTCCGACCAGACACATGAACGTGCTGACCTGCTGGTTCGCGGCCAGTGCTCGAAGGGCGGATGTCGCCGCTTCGTCGAGTTGGAACGAGTACTCGCCGCCCGCGTCGCTCGGATGCGCGGGTCGCGGACGATCACCGGGCAGCTGAACCGGTCGAGGCGAATCGGCCAGCTGCTCACGCCAGTACGCCAGGTCGCAATCGGTCGAGCGCTGCTGCTGCCAGTGCGCGACATCGGCGTACTGAGTGCCCACAGCCAAGCCGCCACCGCCGTACGCCGTACTGAGTCGGTCGGCTATCAGCCCCACCGACCAGCCGTCCGCCGCGATGTGGTGAACGCAGAGGAGCAGCACGTGCTCGTCCGGCCCGACCCTGAACAGCGAAGCGCGGAAAGGCGGAGCGACTCCGAGATCGAACGGTCGACGTACTTCGTCTCCGAAACCTTGCGTTCCTTCGAACTCGCGCCAGTCGAGCGCGGCAGCCTCAGCCAGCACTGCGGTCGGCGTGCCGTCGTTCGCCGGATAGAAGGTGCGGAGGGCGTCCGCCGACTCGACGACCGCGACCAACGCCTTCCGTAACCGCTCGCTGTCTACCGGTCCGCGGAGACGCCAGGCGACCGGCAAGGTGTAGGCGGCGCTGTCGGGTGCGAGCTGGTGGAGGAACCACAGCCTGCGCTGGGCCGACGACAGGACAACGTCTGCACCCGCAGGCCGACCCGGAATCGCCGCCCGCTTCGGCGCCTTCGTTCTCGCCTTGGCCAGTCGCGCCGCGAGCGCCTCCGCGATCGCGGCGGTACTCAGGTCGGTGCTCACGAAGATGCTCCCAGCAACTGGTCGAGGATCGACTGCTCCACCGCGGCGGCCAGTCTCGCCACGGTCGGCGCATCGAAGAGAGCCCGGACGCCGAGCTCGATCTCGAACCGGTCCCGGACGTCGGCCATCACCTGGGCGGCGAGCAAGGACTGCCCACCGGCCGCGAAGAAGTCGTCCTCCACGCCGAGCTCCGGTACTCCGAGCGCTTCCTGCCAGAGAGCGAGCAGCAGCTCCTCGGTCACCGACTCGGGCGGTCGTGACGGGGATCCAGACCCGGCCGGTACCGGCAAGGCACGTCTGTCGAGCTTGCCGCTCGCCGATCGGGGCAGAACGGGGAGCTCGCCGATCGTGGCGGGGACGAGGTGGGCCGGGACCCGGGTGGCCAGCCAGTCCCGCAAGCCCACCGCCGCGCCGACGACGTACGCGTTCAAGGTCGGCCCCGCTGTGGCGTCCTCGTGGACGAAGGCGACCGCCTCGTGGACGTCCGGATGCGCGGTGAGGGCTGCTTCGACCTCGCCGAGTTCGATCCGGATCCCGCGGAGTTGGACCTGGTCGTCGATCCGGCCGAGCAGCATGATCGTGCCGTCTTCGCGCCAGTACGCGAGATCGCCTGTGTGGTAGCGGTTGCCGGGGCCGTAGGGATCCGGCGTGAATCGTTCGGCGGTCAACTCCGGCCGATCGAGATAGCCCCTCGTCACACCGACGCCGGCGATCAACAGTTCACCCGGTACGCCGATCGGCACCAGCCGGCCGCGCGGGTCGACGATGGTGATCCGCAAGCCAGGAATCGGCCGGCCGATCGCGGGCCGGCTGCCGTCGGCGACACAGTGGTTCATCACGGCGGCGATGGTGGCCTCGGTCGGTCCGTAGGAGTTCACGAAGTGCCGACCCGGCGCCCACCGGCGTACCAGGTCAGCCGGACAGGCCTCGCCTCCGACCGCGATGGCCCGGACTGTCGGCAGTGTGACTTCGTCGGGCAGAGCGGCGAGAACCGAGGCAGGCAACACGAGATCGGTGATCCGCTCGCGGTCGATCAGGTCGGCCAGGTCGGTGCCCGCGACCTCGTCGCGTCGTACCACGAGCGTCGCTCCGGCGACCAAGGTCATGTAGACGTCCGAGACGGACACTTCGAAGCCGAAGGGGACGAACTGCAGTACGCGACTGTCCTCCGCGACGGCGAAGTTGCGGATCTTCGCCAGGACCAGGTTGGTCAGACCGCCGTGCTCGGCGAGGACGCCCTTCGGCCTGCCGGTCGAGCCGGACGTGGAGAAGATGTGGACGAGATCGGCCGCGCCGACCACGTCGGCCAGCGGCTCACCGGACTGCTGACCAGCCTTGGCCAGAAAGTCCTCGTCGAGGATGACGGCGGCCTGGACATCCGCCAGCATTTCCTCGACCCGTGGCGCTGGAAGCTCTGGATCGACCGGTACGTAGCAGCCGCCCGAGGCGGCTACGCCGAGCATCGCCACGACGGCAGCGACCGATCTCGGCAGCCTTACGGCGACTGGCGTGCCGACCTCGACGCCATGGGTTCGCAGCAGCCTGGCGAGTTGGTTGACCCGGTGCTGCAGTTCGGCGTACGTGAGGACCTCTTGGCCGCAGACCACCGCGGTCTTGTCGGGCCTGGTCCCGGCCGTCTCGGCAACGAGCTGATAGGCCGGTCGTCGTTCTGTGAAGGCATCGCCTCCATTGCCTAGAGCAATCAGTTGCTGGGTCTCCTCCTCGCTGCACAAGGGCAGGTCGGCGACCGTCGTACCGGGGTCGGCGAGGGCAGCGGTCAGGAGGCCGAGTAGTTGCCGGTTGATCCGCTCAGCAGTCGACCGGTTGAAGAGTTCGTCCCGGTACTGAACGGTCAGCGTCATCCGGCCGTCCACCGGCTCGACCAGCACCGTCAGATCGAATCGGGCGTTGTCGCCGTGCCACTCGCCGAGCGACCTCATCGTGGCGTTGCCCAGGCCGACCGGCCCGTCGTCGGGTTGTCCGACGACGAGCAGTACGTCGAAAGGCGCCTCGCCGGTGGCGCGGTCCGCCACGATCCGTTCGAGTGGAACGCCCTGGTGTGCATGCGTTTCCAGCACCGTACTGCGAGCCTGCCGGAGCAGGTCGCGGAAGGACGCCTGGTCGTCGACCAGCACGCGCAGCGGGACCGTGTTGACGAAGCAGCCCACCACCTGGTCGAACTCCGAAACCGTCCGGTTGGCCATCGGCGCACCGATGACGATGTCGCCCTGCCTGGTCAGCCGCTGCAGCAGCGCGGCAAGGGCCGCGTACACGATCGTGAAGCGACTGGCTCGCTCGTCGGCGGCCAACCGATCGATTGCGGTCAGAACGTCCGCAGGTAAGGGGATCCGGATCGAACCGCCGTGGTACGTCGTCACCAGCGGCCGCTGGTGGTCCGTGATCAGGTCGAGGTGGGCAGGAGCGCCGGCCAGCTTCTCCTGCCAGTACGCGAGTCCTTCCGCCTGTGGTTGCTGGGCCTCCCACGCTGCGACCTCACGCGGGCCGAGCTGAGGCTGGGGGAGTTCGCGTCCGGAGTACAGGATCGGTAGGTCCGCCAACAGGATCTCGAGGGAGCGGGCGTCGACCGCGCTGTGGTGGATGGTGAGGAGGAGGCGCCAGCTGTCGGGACCGGTGGAGGCGAGGACGGCGCGAATGAGGCGGCCGACGGCCAGATCACTGCCAGGCTGCGGATGTGCGGCGAGTTGCTCGTCAATGTCCTTGCCCTGGGCATTCAGTACGTCGAAGGGCACGCGATAGGCGGGCACGACGCGCTGGTACTGGCCGTCCGGGCGGGTCTCGATCGCAGTACGCAAAGCTTCATGGCGCTCGACCAGCTTGTCTAGCGCAGTCGCAAGGCGATCGGGGTCGAGTGGACCGTCGATCGTGTAGCGCATGCGGACGTCGTAGATCGACGGATCGGCGAGGTATTGGTCGAGGAACCAGTAGCTGCGCTGTGCTGCGGTGAGTGGCGCTGCTTCCGCTGCTCGCTGCAGGTCTGCCGTCGCCTTGGGTGCGGGAAGCGGGGGCAGGATGGCGGCGAGGTCGGCGATCGTGACCGAGCCGAACATGAGCTCGAGCGGCAACTCGCGACCCCATCGTTCCGACAACCTGGTCAGGACCCGGGTGGCGGCGAGCGAATGTCCGCCGACTGTGTCGAACTGTTGGTCCGCGCCGAGATCCTTGCGGCCGAGTACTTGCTCCCAGATCGCGGCAATCTCTTGCTCGGTCTCGGTGTTCGGCGCCCGTCCGGTGGGCGTCTCGGGCCGGTGAGCACGGAGGGCGCCGCGGTCGACCTTGCCGTTCTCCGTCCGTGGCAGCTCGGTCAGCGCAGTAAGGGTCGCCGGGATCATGTGGGCCGGAAGGTAGCGGGCAAGGTGCTCGCGCGGATCCACGCCGGCCTTGGCGGGCACGTAGAACCCGGCGAGCCTGACCTCGCCGTCGTCCTGCGGTACTACGGCTGCCGCAACGATGTCGGGATGCTCACCGAGCACGACCTCGACCTCACCCGGCTCCACTCGCTGGCCCCGGATCTGCACTTGGTCGTCGACGCGCCCGAGGAAGTCGAGCTCGCCGTCGGCGCGCAACGCAACGAGGTCGCCGGTCCGGTAGAGACGGCCGTGCTCGGGGTCGGCGACAAATCGGTCGGCGGTGAGGTCAGGCCGGCCGAGGTACCCACGGGCGAGGCCTGCTCCGCCGATGAAGAGTTCACCGGTCTGTGCCACCGCGCCTTCTGGGTCGCGGATCTGCAGTACGGCGCCGTCGACAGGTCGGCCGATCGTCGGTACGTCGTCGCCCGGTGCGACTTCCGCCCAGGTGGCGACGACCGCTGTTTCGGTCGGGCCGTAGAGGTTGTAGACCTTGAAGGGCAGGGCGGCGGGCGGGCGTGCCGTGAGTCGGTCGCCGCCGGTGAGCAGGGCTCTCAGGTCCGGATTCTCGGGCCATTCGAGAGTCATCAGCTCAATGGCGAGGACTGTGGGAGCGAAGGCGACCGTGATTTCCTGCTCGACGAGGAAGTCGCGGAGGGCGGTCGGTCTGAGCCGCTGTTCTTCGGTCGGGATGACGAGGGTTCCGCCCGAGACCAGCGTGGGCCAGAGCTCCACCATCGCGGCATCGAAGCCGAGTCCGGCCACGAACGAGACCCGGTCGGCCGCGGTCATGGCCAGTACCCGTCGCTGCCAGTCGACGAGGTTCGACAGTGCGGACTGGGGGACCTGCACGCCCTTGGGCCGTCCGGTCGAGCCTGACGTGTAGATGACGTAGGCGAGATCCTGGGGGTTCGGCTCCGAAGGAGTCCGGTTGCCGGTGTCGGCGCGGGGGAGGCCTGGCCGGAGTACGGCTGCGGGGTTGGCAGAGGTGAGGAGGAACTCGCGGCGGGCGGCGGGAAGTGCTGGATCGATCGGGAGATAGGCGGCACCTGCTCGCAGTACGGCGAGTGCGGCTACGACGAACTCGATGCCGCGCGGCAATTCCAGTGCCACTACGTCGTCGCGGCCGACCTCGATGGCGGCGGCTACGGCGTCTGCCTGCTGGACGAGTTCGCTGTAAGTGATGGCGGTGCCGGCTTGGACGACAGCCGTACCGGCGGGCTGCGCGTCGGCGACGGCCGCGATTCCGGCAGCGATGGAAGCAGTTTCCGGACAGGCGTCAACAGACCTCAAAGTCCCCCCTCGGACCCCGTTCGGTGAACCCGAACCCCGGGCACGAGACTAAGCACACGGACGGTGATCGTGGCGGGGAAAACCAGAAATATCCTTTGAAATCAAGGGTTTCTCTGCAAATGGGCAGCCGGTGGTGGTGACTCACTCGTTTGAATCAGAGTCGCCCGGCGAGACAGGCAACAGCGGCCCGGCATGGGCAACAGCGTCACGCAGGGTTAGCCTGGTTGTTTCCGACCCCGCTGGAGGACCTCGTGACGATCCTCGTACTGATGGGGCCGCCCGGTGCCGGTAAGGGGACCCAGGCCGAGGTGCTGGCCGATCGGCTGGGAGTTCCGGCGATCTCGACCGGCGACATCTTCCGGACCCAGGTCGCCGACGGGACGGCGCTCGGGCAACAGGCCAAGGGCTATCTGGACGCGGGGGAGTACGTGCCCGATTCGGTCACCAACGCGATGATCCGCGAGCGGCTGTGCGCCGACGACACCAGAGCGGGCTTCCTGCTCGACGGCTATCCACGCACGCTGGAGCAGGTCGCTGTACTGGACGACCTCTTGGCGGGACAGCGGCGCTTCGTCGACGGCGTCGTAGTACTGGAGGTGCAGGCTGATGAGCTGGTGGCTCGGCTGCTCCACCGAGCGGCGGAGGCGAACCGGTCCGACGACAACGAGCCGGTCATCCGCCACCGGCTGAAGGTGTACGCCGAGCAGACCCAGCCGCTGATCGACGTGTACGCCGCCCGCGGCCTCGTCACCACCATCGACGGCACCGGCGACACCGCCCAGGTCTCCCAACGAGTCCTCGCCGCCGCCAACACCCTCCAAGCCGGCTGACTGCCCTCGCCGCTGAGCTGAGCAGATCGGTGGTGGCTCGGGCGGCTCCCCCCGCTGTCCGAGCCACCGGGGGCTCAGCCGACCGGCTGGCGGGTGTAGGCGCGGGCGACCTCGAGACCGAGGACCTCCGGTTTGCCGGCCGGGTCGGGGCCGAGCACCTTGGCGAGCACCGGGCCGAGCCGCTCGGCGAAGAACCGGTCGGCGTGCTCGCGCGATTCCCACAACGTGACGACCCGGATCCCGTCGCCCGCGGACCCGACGTACCGAGCCTCCAGCCCTTCCGGCTCCTGGCCCAGCGTGCTCATCACCTGGTCGAACTGCTCGATCGAACTGAACGGCGGGGTGGCGACTGCGATCCACTGCATGATGCTCTCCTCTGGCTGCTGGGTGGCCGCTCGGCCACACCAACGACGTTAGGAGCGAACGGTCCGCGCCGAATCCGCCGAATCACTCATCGCCCTACTCATTCCAGCCGACGGGTGGTCCAGCTCGCGATCTGGCTGCGATTGGCGAAGCCGAGCTTGGTCAGGATGTGCTGCACGTGGTTCTGCGCGGTCCGTTCGGAGATCACCAGCCGCTCGGCGATCTGCCGATTGGTCATCCCCTCGGCGACGAGACCGGCGACCTCGGCCTCGCGCGGACTCAACCCGGAGCCGGCCACATCGCCGAGCCTGCCGAGCAGCTCGGCCAACGGATCGGCGTACGGGCTCATGCCCAGCGACCTGATCAACCTCCCGGCCTCCTCAGCGGCATCCTTCGCCCGCTCGCGGTCGCCGGGCTCGTCGCGATCGGCCAGGGCACGCGCGAGGTGGTACTGCGCCTCGGCGACGAAACCGGGTGCCCCGGCCGCTTCAGCCCGGCGTACGGCGAGGGCGAGGTCCTCGATGGCCGCGTCCAGCCGTCCGAGCGCGAGTTCGGCCCGGCCGATCGCCAGCTCGGCCGGGCCCATCGAGGCGACTCCGTTGCCCACGGCATGCTCTCCCCGGTACTCCTGGAGCCGGTCGACCAGCTCGGCGAGGTCGTCACGGCGTCCGATTCCCGCGCACGCCAGCGCGGCGTACACGTACCCGGGCAGGACGAAGAACGCCGGCAACGACCAGCTTTCGATCGGCCCGGCCTGCCGGTACGCCGCGTCCGCCTGGTCGGGCAGCTCTAGGCACATCAGCAGGTAGGCCCGCGACAGCAGGGCCATCGTCGCGAAGCGTGGTGGCGGATCGAAGCTCTGCAAGGCGAATTCGGCCGCCTCGGTGGAGACTCCGACGTGTCCGGCAAGAGCGATCTGCAAGGCGAAGTACGCACCGGTCGCGGGTGCTTGCTCGACCAGCCGCATCCGGTCGAATCCACGCCGGGCGATTGCTGCGGCTTCGGCGTACTGGCCGCGAGCCTGAGCGACGCAAGCGGCGACGCGGTCGTGGTGCCACGCACTCACCGGACCGCCGACCCGATCGACCGCGACCTTGAGAGCCGGCAACTCCGCAGCGGCAGCGACCAATCGGCCGCTCTCGATCAACGCGTCGAGCCGCCAGAGCTCGCCCCACATCGCGGCGCGCGCGTTGCCGGTACGCCGCGAGAGGTCGAGCATCTCGGTTGCCAGCAGCAACCGCTCTGCCCGGCCGGCCGGCCCCGGACACGCCTCCTGCCTTGCCCGCAGGGCCGCCGTCAACGCGAGATCGTCCTGCGAGGCGCGGGCCAGCGTGAGAGCCTCCCTGCTCAGCGCGTCGAGCCGCTCTTGTTCACCGTCGTAGAAGGCCAGCTGACTGCGCTGCGCGGTCAGTCTCGCCTTCAAGGCTTTGTCATCGGTGACAGCGAGGGCCTCTTCGCACAGGCGTTTGGCGCAGGCGTTGATGCCAGGATCCGGCACCGCCTCGAGGATGAGTGCCGCTTCCGCCTTCAACTCCGGTGTTCGTGCGGCGGCTGCGGCGGCCATCGCCGCTTTGACGCACTCCTGCAGATCGCCGGCCAGGTAGGCCGCCTTGCCAAGCGCGATCTGCGTCCGGGAATCCCTCTGTGGGTTGACTTTCAGGGCCGCCTTGTAGAGCCGCACGCCTTCTTCGTACGCCAACCGGTGTACGGCGTCGTCGGCCGCGCGGATCATCCACTGCGCCGCGGCCTCGGGATCGCCGTACTGGGCGCGGTGGCGGGCGATGTCGGCGAGGTGCTCGGAGAGGTCGTCGGCGTACCGATCCTCCAAGGCCTCTGCCGCCCCGCGATGCCAGCGGGATCGGTCGACCGCCGGGCAGGAGGCCTCGACGGCGTCGCGAGTCAGGGCGTGAACGAACCGGTACTCGACCCCGTCGCCGACGCGGTCCACGAAGCCGAAGGCGATCGCTTCGTCGAGCAGGGGCAGGCAATCGCCGACCGGCAGTTCCATCGCCGCGGCGAGGAGATCGACCCGGAAGTCCCGGCCGATGATCGCGGCCGCCTGGACCAACCGGCGGCAGTCCGGAGAGACCCGCTCCAACCGGGCGCCGATGATGTCGAGAACACTCCGCGGCGGCCGGTCCTCGCGCCAGGTGCCGTCCGCGATGGCTCGCGCGACCTCGCGGACGAAGAGCGGGTTGCCGCCGGTGATCTCCTGCACCCGCGCGGTCTGCCGGTCGCTTGCCATCGGCAACTGTTCACGGATCTCGTCGAGGCCGAAGCCGGTGAGATCGAGACGCTCGGCGGAGCGCGAGCGGAGCAGGTCGGGCAGGAACCGGGGGAGCGCGGCCGACGGCTCGGACTCGCGGCAGGTGGCGAGGACGAGAACCGGTAGCTCGGCGAGCTGGTCGGCCACTTGCCGTAGTACCAGCAGGGACGGCTCGTCGCCGCGATGGATGTCGTCGAGGATGACCACCAGGCCGCGCGAACCGGCGGCGGTTCGCAGTACGTCGACCAGTTCCTCGAACAGCCGGAAGCGATCCTCGGTTGCCGTCAGCACCTTGTCGGGGTCGATCTTCAGCGACCTGAGGATCTGCCGCCACGGCCAGTAGGCAGGAGCGCCCTCGGTCTCCACGCAGCGCCCCCAGGCGACGGCTGCACCCACCGCCAGTGCGGTCCCCGCGAACTCCTGCGCCAGCCGGGTCTTGCCGATCCCGGCCTCACCGACACACACCACCAGGCGCCCTGCGCCACCGCGCGCATCGTCAAGCCACCCCCGCAGCCCCGCCAGTTCCCGGCCCCGCCCAGCAATCCCCATCCGGCCAGCATCCCCCACGGACGGGGCAGGCGGAAGTAGGGCGCTTGTGTCCGTCGGAGAGACTTGGCCTGTGAAACGGGCCGTGCGGGGGTTGCGTCGGGTGCTGGTCGGATTTCTGGTTCTGCTGGTTGTTGTCACGGGGGCTTCGCTGACGTACAACGCGTTCACTGGTGACGAGGAGCCGCCGCCGGAGGGTCTTCGGTTCGTGATGGCCGGCGATGTCAACACGCGGTACGAGACGTGGGGTACGACGGGGAGCCCGGTCGTGCTTGTGCACGGCTCGACGGAGTCGGTGGAGAAGTGGTCGAAGCTGGTGCCGCTGCTGGCTCGTGATCATCGGGTGTACGCGTACGACATCACGGGATATGGGTACAGCGAGCGCAAGGCGCCGTACACGGTGGAACATCTGGCGGCGCAGCTGCTGGGCTTCCTCGATGCGATGAAGCTTGGTGGCCCAAAGCAACCACGTCCGCTGCTTGTCGGACATTCCCTCGGCGCGGGGATCGCCGCCGAAGCCACGCTGGAGGCACCGAGTCGGATCGGTGGGCTGATGTTCCTGGACGGGGACGGCCTGCCGCTCCCGGGTGGGCGCGCGTCCTTCGTACGGCATGTCTTCGTCAATCCCTACAAGACAAGCGCTCTGCGGTTGGTCCTCGGCTCTGACACGATCGTCCGCAAGCTCTACAACTCCGCCTGCGTCCAGGGCTGCCCTGCCCTCGACCACGCAGGCGTCGACCAGTGGACCCGTCCGCTTCGTCAACCGGGCGCGGAGAAGGCCCTCTGGCAGATGACGGCCAACGGCATCCCTGCCGTCACCCCCGAACGCCTGGAAACCTTCCGCACCCTGCCGATCCCCACCTCGGTCGTCTTCGGCGCCCTCGACACCCAAGGCGGCTCGGCGCAGGACACCGCCACCCGCATCGGCGCTCCAGCCCCGACCCTCATCCCCAACGCGGGCCACCTGACCCTCATCTCGTCCCCCACAGAAGTAGCGACGGCGATCAACGCCCTCGCCGCGAGGCCGCCTTCGGGTTAGGCGCCCGCGGTCAGGTGGAGGTTGGAGGCTGCGGCGGTGAGGACGATGGATTGGCCGCTGATGGCGATCTCCTTCAGGGTGGCGCCGAAGGGGAGGTCGGGCAGGCCGATTCCCTTGGCCAGCAAGGAAGTCACCGCGCGGCGGATGACGGACGGCACCTCTTCGGGAAGCTGGTCGACCAGGAGCCGGATCCGGCCGTTCACCGCCTGAGGGCGGACGGTCGCGGTCGCGTCGACTCCCCGGACCTTCACGCGGGCCTGCAGTTTGCCGCCGACGATCTGCAACGACAACCCGTCCAGCCCGCTGGCGGCCGCGGTCAGCTTGGTCAGCGCGCCAGGGGAGACCCGAAGCCGTACGTCGGTCGTGTCGACCGTGACGACCGCCTTCGAACCGGTCAGCAACTCGTGCGGCACATGGATGCCCGTCATCACCGCGCTGAGATCCTCCGCCGCGACCGACTTGAACGACGGCTCCTGCATCGTCACCGTGATCTTGGAGAACTTCTCCTTGGCAACCTGCGGCAGAAACCCGAACCCACCGATCTCGGCCGACGTGCGAGAGGCCTGTACGTCGTACCGTGCCGCCTCCTGCTCGGCCGCCTTCGCCAACTGCCCCTCGGCCAGCGACTCGCCGACCCGATCGACAGCGAACAACAGGCCGGCCAACAGCACAAGGAGAATCACCAGCACCTTGAGCCCGCACCCACGCCTCTTCGGGCTCATCTGCCCCTCCCCGACATCGGCTGGGTCGGCTCCGGGCGGCATACGGTCGTCATGGCGTGACCCTATCGACCCCCTGCCACCCACCGAACTCTCAGCCTGTCAGCCATGCCAGACGGGGGCGACGTTCTTCCGGTAGCTCCGCCCGAAGACGCCGTTGATGATCGCGAAGACCGGCGCGGGGATGGTGTCGGCGAGCGCGGCCTGTTCCTCGGGCCCGGCGCCGTCGATCGCCCAGGCGAAGAAGCGACCACCCCGCGCCGGGCTGACCTGGCCGAACTTCCGTCCCATCGCCTTGATCTCCGGGCTGTCCTTCTTCGCGAGATAGACCGGCTCGATCTCGGCCTCCTCGTGATCGAGGTGCCGCACGGTCACCGTCTGCAGCTCCCGCATCGCCGCCAGAGCCGCCTGGGCGTCATCCGCGGACGCCGTACTCCGAAGGGTGCCCATCGCGCTCCGAGCCGAGGCGAGCGCAGCCGCCATCGTCTCGTGCTCGGCATCCATCTGAGTCAGCAGTTCGCGACTCACCCCGACCGCTTCGAGCGCCGGCCAGGCGATCTCGTGCTCGCCTTCGTGGTGATACACCAGCTGATCGTCGAAATTCGCCCAAGCGGTGGCGAGCTGCTCAGCGCGCTTCCGGTCACCGGCGGGGAACGCACTCAACGCGTCCACGAACCGCTTCAAATCCCGGCGGAACGCAGCGTGAATCGCCCTGTTCATACTCATCTCGGCCATGACCGGAGTCTAGGCCCGCCTCACCGCTTCGCGGCGCGTTTCACCTCCTGATCACTCGCCTCGCTCGGCTGCCCCTGAACGATCAGCCGCTCCGCGAAACCGGCACCGAAGGCTGCCAGCAGCAGGTTCGCCGCGTTGACATTGGCCGTCTCAGCGGTCGCGATCGAGAACAACCACACGGTGAGTCCGGCAACCCCACCGATCGGAATCCTCGACAACGACGCGACATTGGAACCGAGCTGCGCGAGCACATGCTCGGGAAGGATTCCGGTCGACCTCTTGGCCGCACTGATCACCGCGCCCAGAACGCCGAGCAGCGCCGACAGGATGGACAGGAACGGCCCGGACGTCCATTCCTTCGTACCGATCTGATCCGAGAAAACGGCGAGGATCACCAAGACGGCGAGCAGGACCGGTCCACCGATGAGAATCAGCAATTGCTGATAGTGGCGCACGATCGCGAGCCGCCAGTAGTCGTTCGAGATTCCTTCGTTCCGGATTCTCATCGCGGCGGTGACCTTCTCCCGCGACGCGGCCAACTCC
This sequence comes from Kribbella voronezhensis, assembly GCF_004365175.1. Taxonomy (NCBI): domain Bacteria; kingdom Bacillati; phylum Actinomycetota; class Actinomycetes; order Propionibacteriales; family Kribbellaceae; genus Kribbella; species Kribbella voronezhensis. The sequence continues at coordinate 5,132,642 of NZ_SOCE01000001.1, forward strand.
GATTCGGTCCAGGAGAAGTACGGATCAGGCAGCACGTGACGAATCGCCTTCACCCGCCATTCCGGCAGTCGCCCTGGTTCCTCGGCCTCCGCAAGCAGCAACGTCGCATGCAAGCGCAGCTCTTCGATCCCGTACCCCTCGATCAACTCCTGCTGAGCACGATGAAGGTGGTGCCAGGCCGTCTCCATGTCGAGCCGTTCGGACGCCCTCTTCGCCGCCGTGATGAGCTTCACCGCCCCCGGCTGATCACCGGCCTCATCGACCTCCAGCCGGAATTCGGCGATCTCCGCCTCGATCCAGGCCTGCCGCGGATCCTTCCAGAACATCCGCACCCGCCGCCATCGCGGCGGCGAGGTCTCCGTCCGGAGTCTGGCCATTGCTCCCCCTCGACTGAATCAAGCCACTGATTTCCGGACGAGCCGATCGTGCGGTCATCAGCTGCCGCCGGAACCACGGAGAAATTGCGCAGAACCGGAACGGCCCCTGCCGCGCAGTATCCAAACCGGAAATGCCCCTGTCAACGCCTCGAATCACCCCGACCGGAGACCGCGAATTGGCGGCACAAATCGCCGGCGTACCCGCCAGTTGCAGGAGCTTCGTTTGCCCGCGGCCAAGACAACCCAGGACGCACATCGGCAGCTGAGCCCGCTGTGTCACCCGGCTGCGGCAACAGAATTCCTTGACTGATCTTCCATTGGTCCCCGTCGGGAGGGGCCTTCGGACCCTGGAACACCCGGCGCGAACGCCAGATCGTAAGAACAGGGCGGATGCCGAGACGTTCGCCCGGCGGACGACTGGGGGTTCCATGACAACGACACCGAAGCCGGACTCACCGCAGTTGCCGGTGGGCTGGCATCCGGATCCCTGGACCGATGGCGACCTCTACAGGTACTGGGACGGATCCACCTGGACCGCCCAGACCAAACCCGCACCCCGGAAGAGCAAGGAACCCCGCAAGCGGCGCTCCGTTGTCTTCCCGCTCACCTTTGCCGCGTTCCTTCTGGTCGCTGTGGTCACCGCCGTGATGATGACCAGAGGCGATGCGTGCAAGGTTTCGATCGGCCCCGCAACGGTCGACTTCTTCGCCTGCCAGGACGTCGAAGCGCGTCAGTCGCAGATGCAGCAGGAGGTGAATTCCGCGAAGGAGAACGCTCAGGCGCAGGCAGTAGGTCAGCCGACCTCGACGGTGAATCTCACCGGCCAGTGGACTCCCACGCAGGGCGGTTTCAGCTGGCAGATCGAGCAGTACGGCAACCAGGTGGTGGTTCGCGAAGTCACGCCGTACGGGATCACCGCAGTCGCGCAAGGCACCCTCGCCGGAACCGTCGCCAACCTCACCTACCAAGCCGTCGACGGAAGCAGCGGCAGCAATGTGCTCCAACTGGTCGACAACAGAACTCTTCGGGGCACGGTCCGCAGCTACGCCACAAACGCCGAATCAACCATCGAACTCCACCGCTGAGCCATTGCCCTGCCGTGTTTTCGCCGAGATGCTGTGAGCCGGGGGAACTGATGACAACTGACGGAAAACCGGCGGCAGAGGCAGCCATAAAGCTGATAAAGCTCCGGTACGCCGGCGTCTGCACGTGCGGCGCCGCCGTGGCGCCCGGCAGCTACGCCGGCTGGGACAAGGTAACCCGTAGCGTCCTCTGCGAGACCTGCGTTGCCACCCCGCCCGCGGACTCGAACGGTGCTGCTGAACAACCAGTAGACATCGGCCGCCCCGGCGCGTCCCTAGACCGCGAATACCAACGCCGCAAGCACTCCCACGAGAACCGCGTCCGAGCCCGGTTTCCACGGCTCGGCGGCCTACTCCTGGCAGTGACGGGCGAACCAGCCAGCACCAAGTCGTTCGCAATCGGCGCCGAGGGAGAGCAGCATGTTGCGTCCAGGCTCGAGAAGGCCTGCGGTGACGAGGTGCTCTTCCTCCACAACCGGCGGCTCGGCAAGCGACGGCGCGACGGTGACATCGACCACCTGGCCATCGCAGCTTCGGGTATCTACGTGATCGACGCCAAGCACTACAAGGACGCCACAGTCCGCGTACGCCGTACAGGTGGCCTTCTCTCCCCGGCCAGGGAGCAACTGCTGATCAACGGCCGCGATCGCACCAACCTCATCGCCGGCTCCACCAAGCAACGGGACGCGCTACTAGTTGCCCTCGACAACCACCCGCTCGCGGCGTCCGTTTCCGTCACCTCGCTGCTTTGCTTTCGCACTGCCGACCTGCCGTTCTGGGGTGACGCCGAAATAGCCGGCGTACGAGTTCTGGCTCTCCGCGGAACCATCAAGCTCCTGCGCCGCAACGGACCATTGACTCCTTCCGATCGCCAATCCCTCCATCGCCATCTAGCGGCCGAACTCCCGCCGGCCTGACCCGTTCACCTGGGCGTTTGTAACGTTCAACGCGGTGGGGCGATGTACCGGTCGTTGGCGGTGTGACCGGTCGGGCTCTGGGGAGGGACGGCCGGCGGAAGAAGCCGCCTGTTATTCGAGGGGGAACAACTGCATGCGTTATCGACCCGTCGCGTTCGGGCTCGCGGTGGCGGCGCTCGCCGCTGTCAGCCTGACCACACCGGCGCAGGCCAAACCGGCCGCTAGCAGTACGACAATGGCAAACACCACATCCGCGGGGACGACCGCCACGAGGGTGGTGACCGCCGCGATCCCGTTCGGGCAGAACGGTGACATCCCGGTCGCCCGCAACTACTCCGGAGACAGCCGGTACGAGATCGCGGTGTTCCGCCCCAGCAACGGGACCTGGTACATCCGAGGTGTCGGCGCGTACAAGTTCGGGCAGAACGGCGACATCCCGGTGCCGGCCGACTTCACCGGAGACGGCCGCGCCGAACTCGCCTTGTTCCGGCCGTCCAACGGCTATTGGTACGTCCGCGGCGTCGGTCAGTTCACCTGGGGCCAGGCCGGCGACGTACCGGTTCCGGCGAACTACATCGGAGACAGCCGTGCAGAGGCGGCGGTGTTCCGACCATCCACCGGCAAATGGTGGATCCGCGGCACGGCCGCCATTGCCTGGGGCAGGAGTGGGGACATCCCCGTGCCGGCCGACTACCTCGGTGACAGTCACGCCGATCTGGGCGTGTTCCGGCCGGCGACAGCGCAGTGGTGGGTCCGTGGTGCCGCCACCATCGCGTGGGGCGTGAACGGCGACATCCCGGTGCCCGCGAACTGGGTAGGCACGGCCAAGGCCGACCTGGCGATCTTCCGCCCGTCCACGGGCGCCTGGAACCTCCGCGGTACCAGCCCGGTCACGTGGGGCACGAACGGCGACCGCCCACAGCCCGGCAACTACGCCGGCGACACCGGCACGGACCAGGTCGTCTGGCGCCCATCCAACGGCACTTGGTACCTCCGCTACCGAGTCCCGATCACCCCGCCACCGCCTCCGCCGCCGAACTGCGACCCGTCGTACCCGACCGTCTGCATCCCACCGCCACCACCGGACCTCAACTGTGGCGACATCACGTACCGGAACTTCAAGGTGATCGGCACCGATCCCCACCACTTCGACTCCGACCACGACGGAATCGGCTGCGAAAGCTGACCCACCAATCCACCGGCCCCGAGTAGCAGCTCGGGGCCGGTACTTCGCTGTCCCCGTCCACCGCGGCGAGCCATCTTCTGGCTGATGCTCTCAGCCATCGGCCGGGCCACGTCCTTGCCGGATCGCCTCGACCATCTCCGGCAACTGCCGCGCGAATGCCTCAATACCGCTGCGCGTACCAGGTCGGTGGCTCGCCGAACATGCTCTTGAAGTCGCGGATGAAGTGGCCCTGGTCGGCGTAGCCGAGGTCCGCCGCCAGCGCGGCCCAGTCGATCGCCCCGCCAGCGGCCATGCGTGCGGTCGCCTCGTGCAGGCGGTAGCGGCGGATCACCCACTTGGGTCCGATGCCGACGTACTCCGCGAACAGCCGTTGGAGCCCCCGAATGCTCAACCCCAGCTCACCAGCGAGGCGTTCGACCCTGGTCACGGCCTTGTCCTCGGCGATCAGCTCGACCGCGGCCGCCGCCTGGCGTACCCGGGGGTCGTCATCGTCCGGCAGGTGTTCCAGCAGGAACGCATCCATGGTCGGCGCGTCGAGCACCGTGGGCGAGTCCGGGCCGAACACTTCGGCCGCCGGGACGACACGGTCGGTGATGGTCGAGACTGAGGCACCGAGGAACGGGCGGAAGCAACCCGGCCGGAACGCGACGCCGAAGACGTGGTCGCGGCCCTCGAGGACCTTGAGCTGGTAGCTGCTGCAGACGCCATTGACATCCGCGCGGCCGCCGCCGAACGACAAGTGCACGTTCGGGTACGGCACGATCTTCTGCCGGTAGGGCTCGACGTAGTCCCAGCGAGCCTCCCAGTAATGCTCCACCCATGGCGAGAGCGCCGGCGACGGGTGGTGGAACGCGTGGCGCTGATGCCTGGTCCAGGCACTCGCCAGCTCACGAATGTCCCGTCCCACGCGGCAGAGTGTATGTCGTCTTTGTTCAATACCCCTCCGGTCCACGCTGCCTAGCATCGCCGCCATGTCACACGTTTCCGACGCGGCCCAGGCCATGGCCGCAATCGCCCGCACCATCACCGACGACCAGCTCGCCAACAAGACTCCCTGCACGGAGTACGACGTGCGGGCCCTGATCAACCATCTGCTGTTCTGGGGCCCGTCGCTCGCCGGCGCCGGCCGCAAAGAGTCCGTTCCGCAGCCCGCGAAAGCCGAGTCCGATGTGGACCTGGCAGCCGGCGACTGGCGCGGCCACCTGCTCGCTCTGCTGGACGACATCTCGTCGTCGTGGACGCCGCCGAGCGCCTGGGATGGCGAGACGAGCATGGGCACACCGCAGATGCTGCCCGCGCCTGTCATGGGCGACATGATCGTCGGCGAGTTGGCCGTGCACGGCTGGGATCTGGCGGTCGCGACGGGGCAGCGGCTGGAACTGCCCGCCAATCTGCTGGCGCATCTGCACGACACGATGTTCGCCGGCGTCGAGCAGGGGCGGGAGATGGGCATGTACGGACCGCAGATCGCGGTGCCGGCCGACGCGTCCACCTTCGACCGCATCCTCGGCCTGACCGGCCGTGATCCCGCCTGGGCGTAGTCCCCACCCGGCTCTGAGCAGCGGTGCACCCTCCGAAAGAAGGTCGGGGGGTGCACCGCCCGCATCACATGGCTTGGCAGTGGTCTTCCTCCGGCCGGCAAGCGCCCGGGAGGCGATTCGTAGTCGGGCGCTCGCCATCCGATACGCTAGGCCCGCGTGCGCCCCCGTAGCTCAGGGGATAGAGCAGTGGTTTCCTAAACCATGTGCCGCAGGTTCGAATCCTGCCGGGGGCACTTTGTGATGTCTCAAGACATCGGCAACAGCTGAACCCATGTTTCGTGGGTTCAGCTGTTGTCATTTGGGGTGTCTGCGGGTGGGGCCTACCCCGCTGTGCTTCGTGGGGGTGGGTCAGCCGACCAGGGCTCGGATGTTCAGGTGGCCGGCTATGGAGTCGTAGCGTTCGGCGTAGAGGGTGGTGCAGCGGCCGGAGGTGCAGCCGGAGCCGGCGAAGGCGAGGCCTCGGATGGTGGCGGTGGTGGAGGTCGGGCGGGTGTAGATGGGGCCGCCGGAATCGCCACTGACGATGGCGGTTGCGCCGTCGCGGGTCGCCCGTACTACGTACGTGGTGCAGCCGTCGGCGTCGCAGTACTTGGCGCTGGTGGAGCGGACGGTGATGCCGCACAGCGAAGTACTGAACGAACCCGATTGGCAGATGCTCGTGCCGACCGCGGGGTCGGCGCCGCCCTTCACAGTGCGGGTGTCGACGCTGTCGCCGGGGCCGTCGGTCCAGATCTTGGCGCCGTACGAACTGCCGGCCAGCAGGGACTGGTCGTAGTCCGGGTAGTTCGTGCGGACCGTTGTGGTGCCGTAGTAGTTCGAGCCTGAGCGCCAGATCGTGCCGGGGCCGCCGCAGTGGCCGGCCGTCACCGCGCCGCGGGTGTTGGTGGCCTGGATGACGACCGAGAAGCCGGCGGTGCAGTTCTTCGTTGTCGAGGTGATCCGCGCCCCACCCCAGTGACCGCCGGTCGCGGTGTCGCTGAGCCGGGTCATGCGCTGCGGGCTACCGGCGACCACCGAGACTCCTGCCATCGATTCCAGCCCGGCGATGCTGGCGGCGGAGGTGGTGGCCTTGTCGTACTCGACCAGGATGTTTTCGCTGGCCGGATCGAGATCGGCGGTGAAGGTCGTCTTCGCGGCGTCCGCGGACCAGTCGCGAGCGCCGATCTTGGTCCAGGCGGCCGCGATGGAGCGAGCGGACCGGCAACTGCGCTCGACGGTCAGCATCTTGAGACCGGGCTGCGGGACGTTGCGGGAAATGGCTGCCTTGTACTTCGAATCGTCCACCACCGAGTCGTCGAGCACGACCTTGTAGCCGGTCTCGGGTGAGCCGAGGAGGCCGACGATGCCCTGGCTCAACCCGTACGGCAGGCCGGATGTCGGCCGGCCGGTGTTGGTGAGCGGCTCGGTCGAGCGGACGGCGGCGGACACGCCTTCGCCGAGCGCCTGGCCGAGCGGGCGTGGATCGGTCGCGCTGGTCGGTTGGGAGAGCCTGGTCGCGTTCATCGAGGTGGTGGTCGGGTCGGCATGCGTGCAGGCCGCCGGCGCTGTCACTGAGGCGGACGTGGGCAGCACCGACACCGAGGCGACGGTGACTGACAGCGAGCAAAGGGCGAGCAGCGGGACGGTGGCTGAGAGTCGCACTAAGCTCCCCAATCGGTGGACGGCCTCCGTGAATGGTCCGCGCACGGACGACTCATAGTCAATAGCCGATCACCGTCTGCGAGCAAATTTGACTACCGTGTGCGAGCGTAGATCGCAACTTCACGCCCGTCGCCCGCGTAGAACCGCAGTGTCGCCTGGTCCGTGCTGATCCGCCGGGCCGCGGCCAGTACGGCGGTGTGCGGCACGTTGCCGCATTCGATCAACCGCTGGCCGTCCGCGTGACTGGTGAATTCGCCGCGCTGGCCGATCGTGAACGTCCCGGCAAGGCTGTTGCAGCCGTCCGAGCCGGTCCAGGTGCCGTCGCTCCGGAAGGTCAGCGTCGGGTCATCGGGCCGACCGACCTTGAGCGTGGTGAAGCCATTCAGCTTCACCGGTCGCCACGTGCCGGCAAGAGCTTGCGCAGAGGTCACCGCGGCTGTCGTTGCGGCTGCTGTCGGTTTGCTGGCCACAGGGACCGGCGGTGGGGAGGTGCTGCCGTGGTCGAGGCTGACGCCGACACCGGCGACCACGGCGATCGCGGCAGCGGCAGCGCCGGACGCGATCCACGTACGGCGTTGTGCCTGCCGCACGCCGGTGGTCGCGCGGCCGGCTAGGTCAGGGGCCAGGGGGACGGAAGCGGCGGCGCGTTCGAACGTGGCGCGCAGGTCTTCCTCGAGCTCGGTCTTGCTCACGGCAACCTCTCATCAACACGGTGGGACTGCCTCGTCTTCCGCAGTGCGGCGAGCGCCCGGCTGGCGGTCGCTCGCACGGAGGACGGTTTGATGCCGAGCAGGTCGGCGATCGTCCGGTCGTCCATGTCCTGGTAGTAGCGCAGGACCAGGACGACCCTTTCCCGGGCCGACAACGTGGCGAGGGCGCGCCAGAGGTCGTCGGAGTTCACGATGTCGGTGGCGGGATCGGGCACCGTGTGGTCGGTGTCGATCTCGGCCGCCGGAGCCTCGGTGAAGGACCGGCGGCGCGTCATCGACAGGTAGGAATTGATCAGGATCCGCCGGACGTAGGTGTGCGGGTCGTCCGCCCGCTGCACCTTCCGCCAGGACCGGAACGCCTGCATCAGCGCGATCTGGGCCAGATCCTCCGCCCGCTGGTAGTCGCCGGAGACGGTGAACCCGAGACGCACCAGTTCCTGTCCGCGCGCGGACGCGTACTCCTCGAAATCCACTCGCAACTCCCAGCCTGGGCGTACAACACCTCACACCTATTAGACGCAGTGAGCTACCCAGGGTGCTGCAACCTTTCACACACAGTTGCGTCTCACCCTGCAGTCAAGCGTTCGACGTGAAGCCTCTGGAGGTGGCGGGGATTGACCGCCCGCCTTGCGGGTCGACACCGAGGGGTGACCCGCAAGGCGGGGGGATGACCCCGGCTCGGACGGCTTCGGGGGGCGCGTCCGAGGGAGGGTCAGCGCAGGGCGAGGGACTTGATCAGTTCGGGCGAGACCTGCCGTGGTGACGCGAGGTCGCCCGGCTTGCCCTGGCCCTCGAACGAAGTCGCCACCAGCCGGCGGCAGCCGAAGGCTTCGGCCGTGTACGAGAGCACGCCGCGGTCGTTGTCGGTGAACCGCAGCACGTACGTCGGGCCGAGTTCCTTCGTGCACATGTTCGGCTTCTTGGCCACTGGCTTCGCGCTGTTGACCAGGGTGAACAGCTGGGTCGCCTGGGCGGCCATGCGTTTGGTCTGCACCGTCGCGTAGTCCTGGCCGGTCGCCGTCGGGTCGTACTGGCAGATGGTCACACTGACCGGGTTGAACGCGGACTTGGCGGTGCCCTTGCCCCAGACGGCTTTGTCGACGGCGGCTTTCACCGCGGCGATCGTGTCGGGGCAGTCCATGCTCGGCGTTCCGCTGGGGGTGGGCGGAGTAGCGGTGGGTGTGGTGCCGGTGGTGGTCGGCGTTTCGGTGGGCTGGGCACCGGGAGTAGGGCTGTCCTCGTTACCGCAGGCGGCGGTGACTCCGAGGACGGCCACGACAATCGATGCTCCGATGAGGCCCCGTGTCCTTGATGCACTCACGACTCGGTCCTTCCGGGTTGGCAAGGAGGCCCATCATGCTCGACCTGCCACTCACAGGCCGTATAGGTACTGTCACGGGGCGGCGTCTATCCGGTCACGAGCTGGATCGAGTGTCAAAAGCAGCAGTTCTGTAACGTGTGCGGGCTGTTCGGGTCGCGGGTTTGGGATGATCTGGAAGGGCAGTCGACGGAAGGACGGACGTGGGCAAGAAGAAGGATGCGGCGACGCTCGCGCAGCGGGAGCGCGAGGAGTGGCAGCTTGGGCAGGACTGGGCGCGCTGGCTGATGGCCGGCAACGCACCGCAGCCGCTCACCTTGTACGGCATCGTGCTGGAGCAGGGCGAGGTCGCCTATCTGCAGGCACCCGCGCACTACGCGCGGCTGTACGGCGGCAGCGGGCAGTACACCCAGAGCGGCGGCATCTTCTTCGGCAGGCCGGGCATGGTGCTCGGACTGATGGCCGCGAACGCCGCCCTGAACGCCGGCCGGAAGGCGGCCGCGCGGCGCGACATGCAACTGCTGTGGCGTGATCTGCAAGAGGTGCCGACGATCGCGACGAACTACCGGTTGATGTGCCATCTGCCGGCGCGGGGCTGGTTGAGCTTCTACTACACCGCGGTGCAGGAGTTCTATCCCGACCCGGCCAACTGGACGATCACCTTCGGCTTCCAGAACGCCGAACCGCTGCGGCTGGGCGGTCTGTCGACGCCGACTCTGTCCGTGCTGACCGCGTGGACCGTACTCGGAGCCGAGCGCTGGAAGAGCGAGCCGGGCATCGCGCCGCTGATCCAGGCGGCGACCGCGCAACAGGTCGGCCCGGGACAGCAGCAGGGTCAACTGGAAGGCCAACAACGCAACCTGCCTCGAATCCCCGGACAGGACTGAGCCCGGAATCCCGGGCAGAGATGCGAACCCTCGACGGAGTGATTCGGAGTTCCGGGCGGGGGCCGAACTCAGGTAGGACGGGTCTGGAGTCTCCGGGCGGGTGAGCGGGAATTCTGGGCAGGGTTATCGGAGTCTCGGGCGGGCTGAATCCTGGGTGGGAATGAGCCGAAGTCTGCGGGCGGGAATGCTGGATGGCAGTGAGGTGTGGGTCGCGTAATCTGGGGGGTATGACGAGCCCGTACGAAGACGACGAGCCGCTGCTGCCGGAACAGACCAGCGATGACGATCCCCGCTCGTGGGGGGAGAACGACCCGCGTAGCGACGATGACGAGCGCATTCTTCGCGAGGTTCCTCCGCATCACGGATGACGGTCGATTCGCAGCGCGGCGGTAGTCGCGTGTTTCTCGTCCATGGCGGGTTGTGGGATGCCATGGATTCGAGGGGTTTCTGGCGCACGCCGGGGATTTCGGCGGGGCTTGAAGCTGCGGGGTTGGACGTGATCGCGCCCGATCGCGTGCGCAGGGCTCGCAGTTGGGCGCAAGAGGTCGACGAACTCGCGGCGCTCCTGCCGGACCAGCCGGTGCCGCTGGTTGGTGCTTCCAATGGATGCTCGGTGGCAGTGCGGCTGGCGCTGGCATATCCGGAAGCCGTGAGTCAGTTGTTGCTCGCGTGGCCCGCGACCGGGGGAGACGTGTCCGTCGACGAGCGGACCAGGGCCGGCCTGGTGGCGCGGGGTGCTTCCGGCGAGGTGGCTGACGGGTTGCTGGCTGGAGAGACGTTGCGTGGGGTGGCGGATCGGGAGCTTGCCGGGCTGGGAATTCCGGTGGCGGTGTTGCCGTCCGCACCGGAGAATCCGTCGCATCAGCGCAAGACGGTCGACGCCTTGCTGGGGCTGATCCAGGGGAGTCGGGAGTTGCCGGGCTGTCCTGAGCCGCCGACGCCGGATTTCCCGCCGCACCGGGACGCGCTGGTAGCCGCATTCGTGGAGTTCGCGAACGGCTGACGCAGAGTTTCAGGGGGAGTCGTGGAGTTGAAGGCGTTCGAGGATTCGCACGCGGCGGTGGTGGCGAGCTGGGCGAGTACTGCGCAGGAAGTCGCGCTGCTGTCCGGGCGCGAGGAGTACCCGTTCCCGGCGGACCTGGTGGGCAGTTGGCGGAAGGTGGCCGACGACATCGCGTCGTACTTGTACTTCGATGGGGGAGCGCCTGTCGGGTACGGCGAGCTGTGGCTGGATGACGAGGAGGACGAGGTCGAGCTCGCCCGGATCATCGTCGCGCCGGACCTTCGGGGGCAGGGGATCGGCGCCGAGTTCGTCCGGGCCTTGTTGCAGCCGGCGCTGGCGGCTGGTTATTCAGCTGTGTTTCTGCGAGTCCGACCTGACAACGAGCGGGCGATCAGGACCTACCTGCGGGTGGGCTTCCAGCCGGTCGACGAGAGGCTCGCCGCCGAATGGAACGAACCCCAGCCGATCAACTACGCCTGGCTCCAATACCCGACGGTCAACGCCAAGTAGGCACCAGGCCGACGAGACGAGGCGTCACAAGAGGCACGCCTCGCCTACGGCAGGGTCGGGCGCGACTGTCAGGGGCGGGTGCGGAGGGCGTCGCGGATCTCGACCAGGAGTTGCTGGTCGGTGGTCAGGGGCTCGGGCTCCGGCTCCACGCCGGTGGCGGCGGCCGCGGCGCGGCGGTCCTGGATCTTCTTCATCGGCACGACCAGCACGAAGTAGACGACGGCCGCAGTGAGCACGAACACGATCAGGGCGTTGATGATCGCGCCGACGTCGACGATCGACTTCTCGTTGCCGTCGACGATGTGGAAGGCGAGGCCGTTGACGTTCGTGCCGCCGATCGACGCGATCAACGGGGCGACCAGGTTGTCCACCACGGTCTTGACGACGGTCGCGAACGCGGTGCCCATCACGAACGCGATGGCGAGGTCGAGGATGTTCCCTCGCATGATGAATTCTTTGAAGCCCTTGAGCATTCCGTGCCTCCACGATTGGGACCCTGGCGGCCCGCGGCGGTCGATATCTGCAAAACGTAGGGCCATCGGGCGGTGCGGGGCGAGGAACCGCGCCGCAACGGGGCTGACAAGTGATCGACAGTCAGGAGGTCGCTGGCGATGCCGTGAGGGCAACTGTGAGGCGGGAGTTGGTGCCGGCCTGGGCCAGGTGGGCCGCCGTCTCGGCGGAGGTGGCGACGACTATCAGCGCGCCAGGACTGCCGCTGGGGGAGGCGCGCGGGTTCGGAAGGGCGATCACGCGAGCGGCGTCGGCGAGGAGGGTCGCCAAGGCCGTGCCGGTGCTGGTCGCGCCGTAGACGTCGATCCGGTCGCCGACGCGGAGCAGGGCGGCGATGTCGGCGTCGTCCAAGCGAAGTGGGTACGCAACCAAGCCTGGGCCGAGTGCGTTGGGCGACAAGAAGCGGGCGTCCGTCAACGGTTCGCCGGCGCGGACCGGGCCGGCCAGCACCCGTTTGGCGAAGTCGGCGCCAGGCCGTAGTACGCCGGTGGGCGCGGCTGCGGGAGGTAGGTGCAGGGTGCGCAGGTCGCTGGTCGAAGGCACGGCTCCGCCGGGGAGGTCGCGCGCGGCGGCGAGCACAGCGATGGTCGGCGGCGGCTCGGGCGACACGGCGGCCAGGGCGAAGTAGACGGCTGCCGCCGCGGACACCCCGGCGAGCAGCCGGCGATGCCAGCGGACGGCTTTGCGGAGGTCGCGAAGAAAGGAGTTCGATCGGTTCATGCCAGAGAAAGTACGAGTTTCTCCGGCAGGTCAGGCCCCGTTGTCCACAGGGCCCTCAGAGCTGGTCAGGCCGCGCTGGTCTTGCTGGCGCTGCCCGCCGACGATCCGCCCGAGGAGCTGGACGAGGACGACGAACCCGAAGACGACCCGTTCGAAGACGACCCATTGGAAGACGAGCCGTTGGACGAGGAAGACCCGGAGTCGGACGAGGACGTCGAAGACGAAGAGCTGGACTCGCTCTTGGCCGGCACGGTGCTGGTGCCGCTCGAACGGCTGTCGTTCCGGTAGAAGCCGGAGCCCTTGAAGACCACGCCGACCGCATTGAAGACCTTGCGCAGGGTGCCCTCGCAGTTCGGGCAGACGGTCAGCGCATCGTCCGTGAAGCTCTGCCGGACCTCGAGCGAGTTGCCACACTCGGTGCACTGGTACTGGTACGTCGGCACGTTGGTTCCCTTCAGGCCGCTAGCACTCCTACTACTCGACTGCTAATAATGCGGCACGGGCCCGAAGTATTCCAACTCCTGCCCGTCAGTCCGCCGGTCTGGACCAGTTTCGCCGGCCTGGCAACCTCCGCACCGGTCGGTTACGTCTCCCCAGCGTGGGATCACTGGGGCGGGACAGCCTGAAACCGTTACTGAGAGTGACGCCAGGCCTGCTCATCTGGGCGACTGGCTGCCTGCTCCTGGCCGCCTACGGTACGCGATGGGACACGATCGGCCTGTTCTCGCTCTACCTGGGCCTGAGCATCGTGATGCCAGGAGTCCTCCTCTGGCGCTGGCTACGCGGCAACGGCGACGGGTTCGCCGCCGACTTCGCCTTCGGCACGGGCCTCGGCCTGGCTCTCTCGATCCTCACCTACATCCCTGGCCGAGCCCTGGGCGTACCGCTCCTGCCTCTCGTCGTCCCAGCCGCCACCTTGGACGCCTTCCTGACAGTGCCCGTACTACGAACCAACTGGCGCACCCGACGCGCTCCGATGCCGGCCTGGTGGGCGTGGTCTGTAGCGGCCGCGGCAGTGGTAGGGCTCTGGGTGATCACCCGCAACGGACTCGCCATCGAGCCGATCGCCTTTCCCGACGCCGCGTTCCAGTACAGCGACATGCCGTACCAGTTGGCGCTGGCCGGCGAGCTGAAGAACCATCTACCCGGCCAGATCCCGTACGTCATCGGTCAGCCACTGAACTACCACTGGTTCATGCATGCCGAGGTGGCCGCCACCACCTGGCAGACCGGCATAGAGCTGGACGTATTGCTCCGCCGACTCTTCCCGACTCTCTGCGCCCTGCTGCCGATCCTGTCGGTCGCAGCGCTGGCCACGAAGCTGGCCAAGCGGTCCTGGGCAGGCCCGCTCGCTGCGTGGCTCCTGCTAACCGTCACCAGCTTCGACGTGTACGGCTGGGACGGGCGAGAGTTGATCAGCCAAGCGCCGTACTCCACTGCCGTCCTCATGTACAGCCTCACGCACGCCTTCGCGGTCGTATTGGCCATCCCAGTCGTCTGGCTGATCGTCTGCCTCCTCCGTGAAGACAGGCGACCCGGCAACTGGCTGCTGCTGGCAGTAGGAATCGCTGCGCTCGCAGGCGCCAAAGCGTCGTTCGTGCCAATGCTGGTCGCAGCCATCGCGCTGGTCATCGCAGTGCAACTCGCAACGACTCGCAGACTCGACCGCGCTCACCTGGGCCTCGCTGCAGTAGCCGTGCTCGCGCTAGGCGTGGCCCAGGTCGTCCTGTTCAGCGCAGGCTCGTCCGGCGTCGCCCTCGGCCCAGGACAAAGCTTCCGAGCGCTCGCCCCCAAGGTCGGCTTCGGCAACCACTACGGCAACCATGCGGCAGAAGTAGCGGTCCTCGGTACTACGGGCCTAACGCTCCTGGTCTCCTGGGCGATCGGCGGCGTCGGCATGGTCGCCTTCCTGCAGAAGGGCAGGTGGAAGGACCCGACCGCTGTCTTCTTACTCGGCTTCCTCATCGCCGGTGTGGCTGCCGGTGCTCTCCTCCATCACCCAGGCTTCAGCCAGCTGTACTTCGTCCGCGCAGCGTTCCCCATCGCCATAGCCGGCTCGGCTTGGGGTCTGACCCAGCTGCTCGACAGCGTGCGCTTCCGCGTCGCCCTCCCACGCATGGCGGCAGCCCTCGCAGTCGGCGCGGTACTGGCCAAGATCCTCGGCGCGGCGACTCCGGACCGACCTCTCAAGCGCCAGGGCGTCGCACTGGTCAGCCTGCAGGTCATCGCTCCGTGGCTGACAGCGCTGCTGGTAGCGGCGATCGTGACGCTCCTGCTGACCAAGACCCCCGGCCACTGGAAGGTCCGACCCCTGGCGCTCGGCCTCGGCGTACTCGTGGTCTTCGGCGTGGTCGGCATCGCTCTGCCTGAGACGGTGATCACCACAGTCGGCGAGAAGGTCTGCGTGTCCGGTCCGGAGAGACCAGACTGCCGTCACCCGAGACGCCAGATCCCGGACGGCGGCGCCGAGGCAGCGCGCTACATCCGGGACCACTCGAGCGTCAACGACAGGCTCGTCACCAACTCACACTGCATGCCCGCGTACGACCCGAGGCGCTGCGACACCCGCAACTTCTGGCTGTCCGCGTACGCCGAACGCAGGGTGCTCGTCGAGGGCTGGGCCTACACCCCGAGAGCGCAGACCAGCAAGAACGCGACGAACGGGCCGTTCTGGGATCCCGAGTTGCTGGCACTCAACGACGCCGACCCGTCCCCAACGACGCTGGACCGCCTATGGACGCAGTACGGCGTGCGCTGGCTCGTGTACGACACGAAGGTGTCCCGGCCACCGCACTCGCTCCAGTCCCACTGGCGGTTCAGCGCAGGCACTGTCCAGGTCTTCGAGCTGACCCCGCCGATCAGCCCGACCCCGAGCTAGACGCCAGTGACGTTCACGTCCGTTCAATGGCCACGGTCCTGTTCGACCGAGTGTGTCGGTGACCAGCATTTGGGGTGCGGGGCGGCATTCTCTACGGTTGGGTCCGTGCGTCGCCTGCTTCGAGTCCTCATCATCGGCGGTATCGGCCTGGTCACCTTGCTGCTCGTGGTGGCGGGGACCGGGATCTTCGTCGTCCGTCATTCCTTGCCCAGCTATGACGGGACCGTCGATCTGGCGGGCCTGGACGCCGATGTCGAGGTGGTCCGCGACGCCAACGGCATCCCGCAGATCTACGCCGACAAGCCGGACGACCTGTTCGCCGCGCAGGGCTACGTGCACGCGCAGGACCGGTTCTTCGAGATGGACTTCCGCCGCCACGTCACCTCCGGGCGACTGTCGGAGTTGTTCGGCAAGGGCGCGCTGGAGACGGACAAGTTCATCCGGACGATGGGCTGGCGCCGGATCGCCGAGAAGGAACTGGGGCTGCTGTCACCGTCCACCCGGCAGTACCTCGACGACTACGCGCGCGGCGTCAACGCCTACCTCGACGAGCACTCCGGCTCCGGCCTCAGCCTCGAGTACGCCGTACTGTCGATCAACTATGGCGCGTATCGCCCTGAGCCGTGGACGGCAGCCGATTCGCTGGCCTGGTTGAAGGCGATGGCCTGGGACCTCGGCGGCAACATGGCCGACGAGATCGACCGGACCAAGCTCGCCGCGACCCAGCCGGCCCGCAACGTCAACAGCCTCTACCCGGCCTACCCGTACGACCGCAACGAGCCGATCCTCGCCGGCGGTTCGGTCGGCGAGGACGGCAAGTTCAGCGCCCAGCCGGTCGAGAACGAGGCCCGCCGCGGGATGCTCACCAAGGACTTCCTGAACTCGCTGGACACCGTCGACAAGGTGGCCAAGGGCCTGCCGCAGTTGCTCGGCCGCGGCGACGGGATCGGGTCGAACTCCTGGGTGGTCTCCGGTGAGCACACCACCACCGGCAAGCCGCTGCTGGCCAACGACCCACACCTGGGCGCGAGCATGCCGGGCATCTGGACCCAGGTCGGTCTGCACTGCAACAAGTTCGGCCCGCAGTGCCCGTTCGACGTGTCCGGGTTCAGCTTCTCCGGTCTGCCCGGCGTGATCATCGGCCACAACAGCCAGATCTCCTGGGGTTTCACCAACCTCGACCCCGACGTGATGGACCTGTACCTCGAACGGCTGGACGGCAACAACGCGCTCTACAGCGGCAAGCTCGAGCCGCTGACGCTGCGGGCGGAGTCGTTCAAGGTGGCCGGCCAGAAGGAGGAGGAGCGGATCATCGTCCGGGAGTCCCGGCACGGTCCGATCATCTCCGACGTCGGCGACGACGAGCGGGAGACCGGCGAGCTCGCCGCGAAGGGCAAGAGCCCGGTCCCGTACGCCGTCGCGCTGCGCTGGACGGCGCTGACGCCGGGGCGCTCGGCCGACGCGATCTTCGCCATCGACCGGGCCCAGAACTGGACCTCGTTCCGCAAGGCGGCGAGCCTGTTCGAGGTCCCCTCCCAGAACCTGGTGTACGCCGACCGTGACGGCCACATCGGTTACCAGGCTCCCGGCCGGGTGCCGATCCGCAAGGCGGGGACCGGCGACTGGCCGGTGCCCGGCTGGGACCCGAAGTACGAATGGAACGGGTTCGTCCCGTTCCAGGCGATGCCGACCGAGTTCGATCCGGACGACGGGGTCATCGTCACCGCGAACCAGGCGGTGGTGCCGAAGTCGTACAAGTACCACCTGACCGACGACTGGGACTACGGCTACCGCTCGCAGCAGATCCTCGACCGGATCCACGCGGTCGACAAGCTGGACGTCAACTCGATGGCGGCGATCCAGCTGGACACCAAGAACAAGAACGCCGAACTGCTGGTGCCGTACCTGCTACGGATCGCCATCAACGACGACTTCGACAAGCAGGGCCAGGACGCCTTGCGTGGCTGGGACTTCACCCAGCCGGCCGACTCCGCGCCCGCGGCGTACTTCAACATCGTCTGGCGGAACCTGCTCGCGCTCACCTTCCACGACCAACTGCCCGAGTCGGCCTGGCCGGACGGCGGGTCGCGCTGGTTCGAGGTGATGCGCAACCTGGTCGTCCAGCCGAACAGCGGCTGGTGGGACAAGCAGGGCACGCCGCAGCGGGAGACCCGCGACGACATCCTGCGCGAGGCCCTGGTCAACGCCCGGGCCGAGATCACCACCAAGATGGCCCGCGAGCCCTCGAACTGGCAGTGGGGCCGCCTGCACAAGCTGACCCTGACGAACCAGACGCTGGGCACCTCGGCACCCGGTGTGATCAAGAAGCTGTTCAACCGCGGCCCGTACGAACTGGGCGGTGGCTCGTCCACGGTCGATGCGACCGGCTGGAACGCGGCCGACGGCTACACCGTCACCGCGACGCCGTCGATGCGGATGGTGGTCGACCTGTCCGACTTCGACAAGTCGCGCTGGATCAACCTGACCGGCATCTCCGGCCATGCGTTCTCGTCCAACTACACCGACCAGACCGAGCTGTGGGTGAAGGGCGAGACGTTGCCCTGGGCCTTCACCAAGGGCGCGGTCGAGGCGACCCGGAAGCACACACTGACCTTCACCAAGCCGGAGCGCTAGCCGGTCAGCGCGGTGTCGAAGGTTTCGAGCAGGCCCGGTGCCGGCGTCCAAAGGGCGCGTTGGGTCAGCAGCAGGGCGAACGTCTGCTGCTCGGGCAGCGTGTACCAGAGGGTGCCCAGGCCACCGGCCCAGCCGTAGCGGTCGGGCAGGACCGCCAGACCGAAGCCCCAGCCGGCGTCCGAGCCGAGGAAGGCGGCCGCGTCGGCGCGTTGCTCGGCGCTCAGGTGGTCGGTCGTCATGGCCGAGACCGACTGTGGTGACACGATTCCGGCGCCTCCGGCAACCAGCAGCTGAGCGAAGGCGGCGAAGTCGTCCGCAGTCGAGATCAAACCGCCGCCGGCGTCCGGAAAGCTCGGTGGTTCGAGCCACTGACTGTCCGCCGCGTCGTCGTACACCCCTTGCCCGAGGTACGCCGTGGTCAGCCGGGCGCGCTGATCCGCCGGTACCGCGAACCCCGTGTCCTTCATCCCCAGCGGCTCGAACAACCGCTCCCGGAGCAGCACCTCCAACGGCTGACCACTCGCCCGCGCAAGCAGTACGCCGAGGATGTGCGAGCCGGTCGCGTACCGCCAGCGCTCGCCCGGCTGGTACTGCAGCGGCAAAGTCGCCAGCCTGCGGATCCACTCGTCCGGCTCCAGCGAAGTCCTCGGCTTCGGTGGTCCGAAGGTCCGTACTCCGAGCGCTGCCTCCGCCTGCTGCAGCGGCAGGCTGTTCGGAGCCGCCATCGGCTCGCCGAGACCCAGCCGAAACGTCAGCAGGTCCCGCAGCGTGATCGGCCGCTCAGCAGGCACCGTCTCGTCGACCGGTCCATCCGGCCGGCTCAGCACTCGAGGCGATGCCAGCTCCGGCAGCAGGTCGTCGATCGGCGCATCGAGTTCGAGGTGCCCTTCGTCCACCAGGATCATCGCCGTGGCGGCGACGATCGGTTTGGTCCACGACGCCACGCGGAACAGGCTGTCGCGCTCGAGCGGCGCACCGCCGTACGCCAAGGCTCCGAGCACGTTCACCCGTACCTCGCCCGGCCGGCTGACCAGCGTGATCAGGCCCGCGACCTCGCCGCGGTCGACGTACCCGGCCATCGCCTCGTCGAGCCGGTCCACTGCCTGCCAGCTGGTCATGACGCCTCCGTCACTGTCCGAGAAGGACGAGTCGGGTGGGAGTGAGTGCCGCGGTCACCGGGTGGTCGTGGGGGTCGGCCGGTAGGTGGTCGACGATCTCCTCGTCGAAGACGGCCGCCCAGATCGGCGTACCGGCGGGAACCCGGGCGAGTGCACGGTCGTACGAACCGCCACCACGACCCAGCCGTACGCCGTGCCGGTCGACCGCGAGCGCCGGGCAGATGACGAGATCCGCGGTGGCGATCGCCGCGGCACCCAGGTCGACGGGCGGCTCGGAGAGGCCGAGCCGGCCGGGAACGAGGTCGGCGGCACCGGGTGCCACTCCCCAGCCGAGGTCGTTGTCGGCGTACAGGATCGGCAGGAGCACTTCACGACCGCTGGCCAGCAGCCAGTCGATCAGGGCGCCGGTCTGTGGTTCCGGGCCTCGGGAGACGTAGAGGGCGATCCGCTGCCGCGCGCCCAGGTGCTCGCGCGCGGACTCCAGCAAACCTTTTCCGGAAGGCCGGACGGCCCGGGCGGCGAGCAGCGCGTCGCGCGCGGCCGTCTTGGTAGCAAACACCTCCTGATCGTACGGACCGCCACCGCCCGACCGCCCCGCGCGCGCCGCGATGGCTTAAACCACGTCGGTTGCGGGCACTAGGGTTGCCTTATGAGTGAGGCGGGGCTTCGACAGGCACAGGAGAAGATGCGCGCGGCCGGTGCGGCCGACGTGGCGATCAAGGTCTTCTCGCACTACTACCGGCTGCTCGAATCGGGCCAGCAGGGGACGATCCGGGAGTCCGAGATCGAGCCGGTGGGTGATCTTCCTCACCTCGAGCACCTCGACACCGACGCCGAGTCGATGCGTGCCGCGCTGGCCGAGACGGTGGTGATCAAGCTCAACGGCGGCCTCGGCACCTCGATGGGCGTGACCGGTCCGAAGTCGGCGCTGCCGGTCAAGGACGGCCTGAGCTTCCTCGACATCATCGCCCGGCAGATCCTGAGCACGCGCAAGGAGTACGACGTACCGCTGCCGCTCGTGCTGATGAACTCCTTCCGCACCAAGGACGAGTCGCTCGCCGTCCTCGACCAGTACGCCGAACTGCCGGTGGACGGGCTGCCGCTCGACTTCCTGCAGAACATGGAGCCCAAGCTGCTGGCCGACGACCTCACTCCGGCCGAGTGGGAGGCGGACCCGGAGCTGGCCTGGTGCCCGCCCGGGCACGGTGACCTCTTCACCGCATTGGTTGCCTCAGGCACCCTCGACGCGCTCCGCGAGCACGGCTTCCGGCACGCGTTCATCTCCAACGCCGACAACCTCGGCGCCACGCCGGACGGCCGGATCGCCGCCTGGATGGCCGAGCACGACGTCCCGTTCGGGATGGAGGTCTGCCGCCGGACCAGGTCCGACCGCAAGGGCGGCCACGTTGCCGTGCGCAAGTCCGACGGCCGGCTGATCCTGCGCGACAGCGCCCAGGTGCATCCCGACGACGTCGCCTCCTTCCAGAACACCAAGCTGCACACGACCTTCAACACCAACAACCTGTGGATCGACCTGGACCGGCTGGCCGAGCTGATGACCGGTCACGACGGCATCCTCGGTCTGCCGATCATCGTCAACCGCAAGACGGTCGACCCGGCGGACTCCTCATCCCCGAAGGTGATCCAGCTGGAGACCGCGATGGGGACGGCGATCGAGACCTTCGAGGGTTCGCAGGCCGTGATCGTGGACCGGAGCCGCTTCAAACCGGTGAAGACCACGAACGACCTGCTGGTACTGCGTTCCGACGTGTACCAGCTCGACGAGGCCGGCGACCTGACCACCACCCACGAGGGCGACGAGCCGTACGTCGACCTGGACCCGGAGTTCTTCAAGATCCTGGCCGACTTCGAGGCCCGGTTCCCGGCCGGGCCGCCGTCGCTGGTCCGCGCCGACCGGCTCGAGGTCCGCGGCGATGTTGCCTTCGGCAAGGATGTGGTGGTGGTCGGCGACGTCGAGGTCAGCGCCGAGCCGGGGCAGCAGCGGCAGGTCGACGACGGGACCGAGCTGCGTGGATGATGTCTGGATCCGGCCGCTGGAGCCGTACGACACCGATGAGGCCGCGGACGTCTGGTGGGCTGCCCGGCACGCCGAAGGTGCTCAGCTGCCGCCGGCGATCCACTCGATCCAGGAGGTTCGGACCTGGTTCGCGGAGGTCCTGCTGCCGGACGCGCAGAGCTGGGTCGCGCTGGACGACGGCCGGATCGTGGCGGTGCTGACGCTCGACGGTGACGACCTCGACCAGCTGTACGTCGTACCGGATGCGGCCGGGCAGGGGATCGGGTCGACGTTGGTGGAGCTGGCGAAGGACCTCCGGCCGGGTGGGCTGGCGTTGTGGACGTTCCAGAGCAACGAGCGCGCGCAGAAGTTCTACCGGCGACACGGGTTCGCCGAAGTACGCCGTACGGACGGAGCGGGCAACGAGGAGAAGTCGCCCGACGTACGCATGGTCTGGGGCGGGCACCCCGAAAGATAGAGTTCCTTGGGTGAGAAGGAGCGTTGACGAGCATCTGGAAGTCGTTCTCGGCAGGGTGAGGCCGCTGCCGCCGTTCGAGCAGCCGTTGATGGAGGCGCTCGGGCTGGTGCTCTGTGAGGACGTCGTCTCGCCGGTGAGCCTGCCGGGCTTCGACAACTCCGCGATGGACGGGTACGCCGTACAGGCTGCCGACCTCGCCGGGGCAGCTCAGGACAACCCGATCAGGCTGCCCGTCGTCGGTGAGATCGCCGCCGGGCGGAGCGAGCCGATCGTCGTGACCCGGGGCACCTGCGTACGGATCATGACCGGCGCCCCGATGCCGCGCGGCGCGGACAGCATCGTCCCGGTCGAGTGGACCGACGGGGGAGCCGCCAGCGTGCGGATCACCCAGCAGCCTCCGCTCGGCGCTTCCGTACGCCGTGCTGGTGAGGACCTGAAGGCCGGCGACAAGGTGATGGACGCCGGCACAGTGCTCGGGCCGCGGCAGATCGCCGTACTGGCTGCTGTCGGGCGCGCTCGCGTGACGGTTCGCCCACGCCCGCGGGTTGTTGTGGTGTCCACGGGAGCGGAGCTGCGCGAGCCCGGGACGCGGCTGCACGAGGGGCAGATCTACGACTCCAACAGCTACACGCTCGCGGCGGCGGCGCGGGAAGCCGGGGCTGTCGTCTACCGGGTCGGCATCGTCGACGACGACCCGAAGAAGATCATGGACGCCTTGTCGGACCAGCTCGTGCGTGCTGACCTCGTGATCACCTCCGGTGGGGTGAGCAAGGGGGTGTACGACGTCGTCAAGGAAGTGCTGAGCAAGCTCGGCACGATCGACTTCCCCGAGGTCGCGATGCAACCCGGGAAGCCGCAGGGCTTCGGCGTGATGGGCGAGGACGAGGTGCCGATCTTCACCTTGCCGGGCAACCCGGTGTCGGCGTACGTGTCGTTCGAGGTGTTCGTCCGGCCCGCGCTGCGCAAGCTGATGGGGGCGATGCCGTACCGCCGTACGCCGGTGCAGGGCATCGTGCTCGACGGGTTCGCCTCGCCGGCGGGCAAGCGGCAGTTCGTCCGGGCCGCGGCCACCTCCGGCGACCAGGGGTGGATGGCCAGTACAGTCGGCGGGCACGGCTCACACCTGCTCGGCGGGTTGAGCCGATCGAACGCGCTGATCGTGGTGCCCGAGGACGTCACCGCCGTCCGGGCCGGCGACCAGGCCGAGCTGTGGCTGCTGGACGAGGAGACCGGATGACCGACAACGCTGGCCGGACCGGCGACGCTGCTGGTGCTGATGGCGCCGCGGGTGGGTTGACGCATGTCGATGCGAGTGGTGCGGCGCGGATGGTGGATGTCTCGGCCAAGGACACCGGTGCCCGGCGGGCTGTTGCCTCGGGCAAGGTTTTGGTGAGCGCCGAGGTGGTTGCCGCGCTGCGCGGTGACGGCGTGCCGAAGGGCGACGCGCTCGCCGTCGCGCGGATCGCGGGGATCATGGGCGCCAAGCAGACCCCTTCGCTGATCCCGCTGTGCCACCCGATCGCGATCACCGGGGTCAAGGTCGATCTCTCGGTGGCAGACGACGCGGTGGAGATCGTCGCCACCGTGAAGACGACCGACCGCACCGGCGTCGAGATGGAGGCGCTGACCGCCGTCACGGTGGCCGGCCTCGCGGTCGTCGACATGGTGAAGGCGCTCGATCCGGCCGCCGTGATCACCGACGTACGGGTGGAATCCAAAGAAGGCGGCAAGACCGGACACTGGGTCCGCCCGTGAAGGCGCTCGTGATCAGCGTGTCCAACCGCGCTGCGGCCGGGGTCTACTCGGATACGACCGGCCCGTTGATCGTGGACGCGCTGGCTTCCTGGGGCTTCGAGGTGGACGGCCCGCAGGTCGTGCCGGACGGCGCACCTGTCGGTGAAGCCTTGGTCGCCGCGGTCGGTTCGGCGTACGACGTCGTCCTGACCACGGGTGGCACCGGGATCTCGCCGACCGATGAGACCCCCGAGCGGACCGCCGCAGTACTGGAGACCGAGATCCCCGGGATCGCCGAGGCCATTCGCGCGTACGGCGTGGCGAAGGGCATCCCGACTGCTTCGCTGTCGCGCGGGCTGGCCGGGGTCGCCGGGCAGACGATCATTGTGAACCTGCCCGGCTCGCGCGGTGGCGTGAAGGATGGGCTGGCCGTGCTGGAGCCGGTGTTGATCCACGCGGTCGACCAGGTCCGGGGCGGCGATCATCCGCGGTCGGACGAGGTCTGATGGCTGTCGTGCACTGGCCGGTTGAGCTCCAGCACGGACCGGTTCAGCTCCGGCCGCTCAAGGCGAGCGACGGACCGGAGTGGAGCGCGGCGCGCCAGCGCAACATCAGCTGGCTGCGACCCTGGGACGCCACGCAGCCGCCGGGTGCTGAGGACGGTGCGCGCACGTTCCGGTCGATGGCGCGCGACTGGAACCGGCAGGCGCGGTACGGCCGGATGCTGCCGTTCGTCATCACGTACGGCGGTGCCGCCGGTCCCGGTCCGCGCTCGAAGTGGCCCCTGGTAGGACAGCTCACCGTCTCCGGGATCACCTACGGATCGGCGCGGTGGGCGAACCTCGGGTACTGGGTCGACGAGCAGTACGCCGGTCGCGGCATCGTCCCGGTCGCGGTCGCGCTGGCGGCCGACCATTGCTGGTTCACGCTCGGTCTGCACCGGATCGAGGTCGCGATCCGGCCGGAGAACAAGGCGAGTCTGCGAGTGGTGGAGAAACTCGGCTTCCGCTACGAAGGCGAGCGGCCGAGGTTCCTGCACATCGACGGAGAGTGGCGGGACCATCGCATCTTCGCGTTGAACGCCGAGGAAGTCGGACCGGGCCTGGTAGCACGACTGCCCTGATCACGGTGCGTGCTTATTCACACCAGTCACACGAGTCTTCTTGCGACACACCGGCTCACGTACCGGAACTCGCCGTCTGCTGGTCTTAGCGTCGTCGCATGGGGACGACAGGGCTGATCTATGTGGCGATCGTCGCCGCGTGGGCTGCTTACCTCGTCCCGATGCTGCTGAAGCGGGGCGACGAGGTCAACCGGCGCCGCACGGCGGAGAAGTACTCGTCGTCGGACGCGCGCGTCCTGGCGCGCAACAACGACGTCCAGTCGCGCTCGAAGTACGTCGTACGACCGGCTGGTGCTGTTGGTACGTCGGGCTCTTCCGGTGCTGTTGGTTCTTCCGGTGCTCTGGGTTCGTCGGGCTCGGCCGGTTCGTCGGGCTCGGGCTCGGGCTCGGGCTCCTCGGCTTCGGGTGGCTCGGGTTCGCATGCCGAGCCGGTCGGGACGGATTCGTCGCCGCCGGCGCGCTACGTACCGAACCGAGCCCGCCGGGTGGCCGCCATGCGCCGCCGGCGGGTGCTGTCGATCCTGACCCTTTCGCTGCTGTCGATGACGGCCCTTGCCGGGCTGGAGATCCTGCTCTGGTGGACCGTCGCGATCCCGGCGACGCTGATCGTCGCGTTCGTCGTACTGACCCGCGTCCAGCTCCGGCGCCAGGCTCGCGAGCGCGCCGCCCTGATCGCCGAGCGACGTGCCCGTGCGCAGGCCCACCACGACTGCGGCCCGGCGTCGGCGCCTTCGTCCTCGCCCGACCACGAGATGACGGTCGAAGTGAAGCTCCCGATCGCGGAGCCCGCCGAGCCCGTCGTGACTGCTCCGGAGCCGGCGGCGGAAGGCCTCTGGGACCCGGTCCCGGTCACCCTCCCGACGTACGTGATGAAGGAGAAGGCCCCCGCTCCGACGGTTCGCACGATCAGCCTGTCGGGCCCCGAGGTCTTCTCCTCAGCCCGCACCGCGGACCCCGACCCCGAGGCGGCCCCCGTCGTACCGGAACCCGCCGCCCCCATCGAAGAAGAACCAGAAATCCGCCGAGCCGTAGGCGACTGACCTCGCCCACCCACAGGATGGGCGAGGTCGGAGCGCCCGGTTTCGAACAGCGACCATCTGCGTGTTAGAGTTTCGCGGTCGCAAGGCACCACCGCGACAACCTGGGGCTGTGGCGCAGTTGGTAGCGCGCTTCGTTCGCAACGAAGAGGCCAGGGGTTCGAATCCCCTCAGCTCCACCCAGAAAACAAGGCCGGTCCTCCCCTTCGGGAGACCGGCCTTTTGCTCGTACTGCGTAGGTCGCCCACGCGCCTGCGTGCTCGCTCCTGCGTCGCTCACACTCCGGACGCTCCCACCCGCCCGTTCCCGCTGCTCCTCCGTCGCGGCTCGTGCGTGGGTGCGGGTTGCCTTCTGCGGCTCGTTACGGCTTCGGCCATACCGGGCGCCACCACGTCGGCTCCGTAGGCCGTTCCAGGGCTGCCGCTGAGACAGCGCGCGGACGTCGTTGTTGTAGGTGCTGCGCGGGGTCGGACGGTGGTCAGGAGGTGTGGCGCAGGAGGGCGTCGACGACGGTGGGCCAGGTTGCGCGCGGTAGGCCGGAGCCGGTGCGGGGGAGGGTGAGGAGCGTGGCGTCTGGGATCTCGTCGGACAAGGCAACGCCGTTGCCGTGTGGGAAGAAGGGGTCCTCGTCGCCGTGCACCACGAGGGTCGGTACTGAGATTTCGCCGAGGCGTTCGCGCCAGCGAGGTTGGCAGTTGATGGCGCCGAACGTGGTGCCGAGATGGCTTGCGCGCTGGGCCTTCGGAGTTGGTGCGGCTCGGTCGAAGATTGCCCCGGCGGTTGCCCGGGCGTCCTGCTCGTCGAATCCTCGCGAGCCGGATAGCAGGCGCGTGGACTCCGCCATGTAGTCGATGACGCTGTTGCGGTCGGTCCAGTCCGGGGCGGGACGGCCGAAGACCTGTGCCATCACTTCCGGTGCGTGGTCTGGGAGGTCGGCGTCGACTGGGCCGGGGGCGACCGGACGGGTGGAGACCAGTGTCAGCGAGGCGACCTGGTCGGGGTGGTCGAGGGCGAGGAGTTGCGCGATGAAGCCGCCGACGCCCATTCCGACGACGTGGGTGGGGCCGAGTTCCAGGGCTGACAGCAGCTCGGAGGCGTCGGTCACCAGGTCGCGCAGGTCGTAGTCGGGTGCCTCCGGGTCGGCGTACGTCGATTGGCCGGTGTCACGCAAGTCGTAGCGCACGACATGGCGGCTGGTCAGTGCGGTGCACAGCTCGTCAGGCCAGCTCAGCATGGTGATGCCGATCAGCAGCACCGGGGGATCCGCTGGGTTGCCGAAGGTCTCCACGCACAGTTCGACACCGTTGACCTTGATCTGCATTTCCGGTTCCTTCCGGTCCATCACACAGTACGAAACTCGTCAGCTCTTTTGTTCTTACGACGAACGGGCCAGGCCGAAGCAGACATCGCACGGGTCAATGTCCAGCGAGGAGGGGCGCGTTCATAGTTGAGAGGATCGTTGGAGGTGGGCGATGCAGGTCAGGAATGTGCGGTGGTTCGAGGTCGACGACGTGCGTCAGGCCCTGACCGAACTGGAAGCCGTCGGTGTCGCCGCTGTCGGCTCGGTGGAGCAGGACAGCGAGTGGGAGCAAATCCACTTCCGAGCTCCGGACGGCCACCTGTACGAGCTGGCCAGCCGGCGCGAGGGAACCCCGCCGACTCCGTGAGCAGGAGCCTGATCGGCGAAATCGGTCGTAGTAGCGGACGGCAGGAGGCAAGCCGCAGCCGGGCGCGAGGCGCGACGGAGGAGCGGCGGGGAGGGGTGGGCGGGAGCGCTCTGGAGCGGGAGTGACGGAGGAACGGGCGCGGGAAGGGGGCGGGGGGAATCACCCGAGCAAGTGGTCAGGAATCGAGAAGCGGGGTGGGGTGGGGGTGGATAGCGTGAGGGGTGTCGAGGGGGTCTCGGCGTACGGATGTAGAGAGCTAGGAGTGGTGATGAGCGGGACTGAGGGTATTAAGACGGTGTTGCACCCGGTGACGGATCTGGGGAAGGCGAAGGCTCTGTACGGCGCGTTGCTCGGGGCCGAGCCGTCGGCGGATTCGGAGTACTACGTGGGGTTCGATGTCGAGGGGCAGCACATCGGGCTGGTGCCGGGGAGTGATGAGGCTGGGCCGGTGTCGTACTGGCATGTTGCGGACATCGAGGCCAAGTTGGCGGAGGTGACCGCGGCCGGTGGGACGGTCAAGCAGGAGCCGCGGAACGTCGGTGGGACGCGGCGGGTGGCGACTTTCACCGATCCTGACGGGAATGTCCTCGGCCTGCTGCAGGATTAGGATCGCGGTCCGGACGACAGATGGGGAGAAGATGAGCAAGTCGCCTGAGCATGTTGCCGACAGCCACGATCTGATCCGTGTGCACGGGGCACGCGTGAACAATCTGAAGGATGTCAGCCTGGAGATCCCGAAGCGCCGGCTGACGGTGTTCACCGGGGTCTCCGGCTCGGGCAAGAGCTCGCTGGTGTTCAGTACGATCGCGGCCGAGTCGCAACGGATGATCAACGAGACGTACAGCGCGTTCGTGCAGGGGTTCATGCCGACGCTGGCCCGGCCCGACGTCGACGTACTCGAGGGCCTGACCACCGCGATCATCGTCGACCAGGAGCGGATGGGCGCCGACCCGCGCTCCACGGTCGGTACGGCGACGGACGCGAACGCGATGCTGCGGATCCTGTTCAGCCGGCTCGGCAAGCCGCACATCGGTTCGCCGCAGGCGTTCTCGTTCAACGTCGCGTCGATCTCGGGCGCCGGCGCGGTCACCATCGAGCACGGCGGCCGGAAGACGAAGGAGCGGCGCAGCTTCAGCATCCTCGGCGGCATGTGTTCACGGTGTGAGGGCCGGGGCGCGGTGAACGACATCGACCTCACCCAGCTGTACGACGAGAACAAGTCGCTCAACGACGGTGCGCTGACGATCCCCGGTTACAGTATGGACGGCTGGTACGGCCGGATCTTCGGCGGCTGCGGCTTCTTCGACCCGGACAAGCCGATCAAGAAGTTCACCAAGCGGCAGCTCGACGACCTGCTCTACAAGGAGCCGACCAAGATCAAGGTCGACGGCATCAACCTCACCTACGAGGGCCTGGTGCCGAAGATCCAGAAGTCGATGCTGTCCAAGGACGTCGACTCGCTGCAGCCGCACATCCGCGCCTTCGTGGAGCGGGCGGTCACCTTCACCACCTGCCTCGAGTGCGGTGGCACCCGGCTCAGCAAGGAGGCCCGCTCCTCGAAGATCAACGGGATGAACATCGCCGACGTGTGCGCGATGCAGATCAGCGACCTGGCCGAGTGGGTCCGCGGGCTCGAGGAGCCGTCGGTGGCTCCGCTGCTGGAGGCGCTGAGCGAGACCCTCGACTCGTTCGTGGACATCGGCCTGGGCTACCTCAGCCTCGACCGGCCGGCGGGCACCCTGTCCGGTGGTGAGGCACAGCGCACCAAGATGATCCGGCACCTCGGTTCAAGTCTCACCGATGTCACCTACGTCTTCGACGAGCCCACGATCGGGCTGCATCCGCACGACATCCAGCGGATGAACGAGTTGCTGCTCCGGCTGCGCGACAAGGGCAACACCGTCCTGGTCGTCGAGCACAAGCCGGAGATGATCGCGATCGGCGACCACGTCGTCGACCTCGGCCCGGAGGCCGGCAGCAAGGGTGGCGAGATCGTCTTCGAGGGCAGCCTCGACGACCTGCGCAAGAGCGACACCATCACCGGTCGCCACCTCGACGACCGGGCGGCGTTGAAGGAGAAGGTCCGTACGCCGGCCGGCGTACTCGAGGTGCGCGGCGCGAACACCCACAACCTCCAGGACGTCGACGTCGACATCC
This sequence comes from Kribbella voronezhensis, assembly GCF_004365175.1. NCBI lineage: Bacteria > Bacillati > Actinomycetota > Actinomycetes > Propionibacteriales > Kribbellaceae > Kribbella > Kribbella voronezhensis. Next base: position 5,161,887 of record NZ_SOCE01000001.1, read on the forward strand.
CGCTCGGCGTCCTGACCGTCGTGACCGGCGTGGCCGGTTCGGGCAAGAGCTCGCTGATCCGTGGCTCGGTGTCGGGCCGCGACGGCGTGGTCTCGGTCGACCAAGCGGCGATCCGGGGCTCGCGGCGGAGCAACCCGGCGACGTACACCGGGCTGCTCGAGCCGATCCGCAAGGCGTTCGCGAAGGAGAACGGCGTGAAGCCGGCGCTGTTCAGCGCCAACTCCGAGGGCGCCTGCCCGAACTGCAACGGCGCCGGGGTGATCTATACCGACCTCGGGATGATCGCCGGGGTCGCGGCGACCTGCGAGGTGTGCGAGGGCAAGCGGTTCCAGGCGTCCGTGCTGGAGTACAAGTTCGGCGGCAAGAACATCAGCGAGGTGCTGACGATGCCGGTCGCCGAGGCCGAGGCGTTCTTCGGCGACGGCGAGGCGAAGCTCCCGGCCGCCCACAAGATCCTCGACCGACTGGTCGACGTGGGGCTCGGGTACCTGACGCTCGGCCAGCCGCTGACCACGCTGTCCGGTGGTGAGCGGCAGCGGATCAAGCTGGCCACCCACCTGGGCGAGCAGGGCGGCGTCTACATCCTCGACGAGCCGACCACCGGTCTGCACCTGGCCGACGTCGAGAACCTGCTCGGCCTGCTCGACCGGCTGGTCGACTCCGGCAAGTCGGTGATCGTCATCGAGCACCACCAGGCGGTGATGGCGCATGCCGACTGGATCATCGACCTGGGCCCCGGTGCCGGCCACGACGGCGGCCGGATCGTCTTCGAGGGTGCCCCCGCCGATCTGGTCGCAGCCCGTTCCACCCTCACCGGCGAGCACCTGGCGACCTACCTCGGCCGGTGAGCGCCACCTGGGAATCTCATCCCTGGGGTGAGGTAGATGAGCGTTCAAGGTCATGCGGTGGGCGATAGTCAACGCTCGGTAGTGGGTGGGATCGTGGAGGGGACGCCGGGGGGTATGTCGGGGGGAACCGATTCCGTGGGGGCGCGGAATCGGAGGACAGGGGCTCGACAAACTGGGCGTCCGGAGAGTGGTCGCGGATGGTGTAGTACGGCGAAGGTCCTGGGAGGGCGCCTGCGCCGGCAGTGAGAGGTATCCAGTAGAACGGGCTCAATCTGGTGGTGAGCTCGATAGGTGGAGAAGTCCCGCATCATCCGCGACCGCCGCTCTCGCTCAGGGGGCGGCGGTTTTTCGTGTACGAGCGGCCCCTGCCGGTGAGAGAGTCGTCGGGTGAAGCCTCCCGTCGAGATCGCCTGTGACGAGTCCGGGTACGAGGGGGAGAAGCTGATCGGCGGGGTGACGGACGTGTTCGCGCACGCCGCCGTCGCGCTCGACGAGGAGGCGGCCGCCCGCTGCATCAAGGAGCTTCGCGAGCGCATCAGGTCGCCTGCCACGGAGTACAAGGCGAACCATGTACTGCGGTCCAAGCATCGCCCGGTGCTCATCTGGCTGCTCGGCTCGTCGGGGCCGTTGTCCGGTCAGGCCCAGGTCCAGCTGGTCGACAAGGCCTACTTCTTGGTCTCTCGACTCGTCGCGTTCCTCACCAGCACCGACACCACGCTGGCCGCCGACCTGTACGCCGCGGGCCGCAGTACGGGCGGACCCGCATGGGGAGCCTTCCTCGCGACAGCGAACAACCTCCTGAGAGCCAAGGACCTCCCCGAGGCGACCACACCGGTCGAATCGTTCTACCAGGCAGTCGACGCGCTCACCCTCAGTGAAGTGGAGCCGTTGAAGTACTCCCGCCCGTACGCCGACCAGGTGCGCGCCGGCCTCTTCGACGACCCCCGCGGCATCCCGCCGCTGGATCCCCTGATGCCCGCCATCGTGCGCGCGATCGAGTACTGGGGCCAACCCGATCGAACCGTGGCGATCGCCCACGACCGCCAGACCACCCTCTCGCCCGACCGGATCGCCCAACTGAAGCAGCTGACCGGGAACCTGGCCGAGCTCGAACTGGTCGACTCCTTCTCCCACCCGCGGGTCCAGGTCGCGGATTTCCTGGCCGGCGTCGCCCGCAAGATCGCCTCCGACCAGCTGAAAGGCACCGACGACGCGGAGCTCACCACCCTGCTCCGCCCGTACGTCGATCCGCTCTCGACCTGGTCCGACTCGTCCAGCTGGCACCGCCTCACCTCCTGAACGCGGCCGCCGGTACCGGGATGGGGACTTGGCAACGAAGGGTGACCTCGGCATAGTTCAGGATGGATCTGAACACGAGGGGGTCCGCGGCTGTGGATGCAGACAAACCAGCTCCGCTGCGGGTGGATGCCGAAACCGCCATCATCCTGCGCGAGGCGTATCACAAGATCGAGGCGCTGTACCGAGGCGATCACTACAGCCTCTACAACTATGTTCGCGCGGTGGTCGGCAAGATCGCCCGGGTCGACACCTTCTATGTCGGATTCCTGCAGGGCACCAGCCGGGTGCGCTATCCGTACGGCTACGACTCCGGCAAGTTCGACGAGCCCGATACCCACAACTTCGGGCCGAGTGGGCAGACCGCGTGGCTGCTCAAGCACCGGCAGACCTATCGCTTCGCCTACGACAACGGCGCCGTTCTCCAAGCCGGCCACATGTTCGGCGACTCGAAACGGGTGTCGGCCGATGTGGTAACGGTGCCACTCTTCCGCCCGGCCCCGTCCGGCGACGGGCAACTGTTCGGCATGATCTCCATGCACAGTTACGAGCCGGACACATACGACGACAACGTCGTCCGGGCGTTCGAGTGGCTGGCGGGCGTGGTGGCCCGGGTGCTCACCCGCGAAGTGGAGGACCGCGACGCGCTACGCCGCCTGCCCGCGGGGGACGACACACCGAACCAGCTCACCTCGGATCACGTGATGGAGTACCTCGCGCACCGGATCGGGACGTTGCGGGAGATCGCCGGCGAGGCGATGGCGGAACCGGAGGCGGCGAGCCCCGTCGTTCAGGGGTACCTGACCCGGCTCGTCCAGGCCGCCGAGCAGATCCAGTCCGAGTTGATCGAGATGATGCTCGAGACGGATCTGGGGCCCGAGCAGCGGTACGCGAGTCTCACCAAGGCCCAGCAAGGCGTAGCGGTGCTGCTGGTCGACGGTCTGGACAACGATCAGCTCGCGGCGGAACTCGGAATCAGCCTCAATACGGTGAAGACGCACCTGAGTGCGATCCTGAAGAAGTACCAGATGACGACTCGCGCCCAAGTGGCCGACGACATCCGCAAATACCTGGCCCGCTAGCCAGTACGCCGTACGCCGGCCGGCCGGGACGCCGCCGGCCACACCAGCCGGCCGGTACTGCGTGCGCCGAGCCGGCCGGCGCTCTCAGGCGTTCAGGTGCTCGCGGAGCCAGGGTTTTGCGATCGGGAGGATCTTGTCGGCGTGCATGGCCTGCATATGGTCCAGGCCATCCAGCAACTGGACAGTCCAGCCGAGGTCCTTGAGTCTCGACCGGTTCTTCTCGACGGCTTCGCCGATGGCGACGTAGGCGTTGCGCCAGCGTTCGCCGTACTGGATGTTGTCGGCGCTGCCGGCGATGCACAACCGCGGGCAGCTGAGGCGCGACTGAGCGGCGTGATCGTCGAAGGACTGCAGGGATCGGTAGAGACTGAGGAACTGCTGAGCCTGATCCTTGCTCATGGCAACTTCTGTGGAATCCCAGTCGCCCGGCTCGACCGGCTGGTCCGACACCGGGCCGCCGGCCAGCTCGTACGTCGCCTCGGTGACCTGGAGCATCGCGTCGTACGGGCCGTCCAGGGGCGGGAAACCGCCCATCACCAAGGCAGTCAGGCGATCCGTGCGGAGGGCGACCTGGAGTCCGGCGAGGCCGAGCCAGCTGTAGCCGTAGTACGCGAAGGTCGGCGCTTCGGCCGCATCCGCGACGGCGAGGAAGTCGGCGACGAGGTTGTCAGGAGTGAGGGTGGCCGGCTTCGGATGGGCCTGGAGCTGTGCCTCGTAATCGAAGGCGATGACCCGGAAGTGCTCGCCGAATCCGTGGGTCAACGAGTGGCCCAGCGCCGGATCCGCACCCCAGGCCCGAAGCTGGTCGGTCTCAGGACCCTCGACGGCCGGTGCCGGATCGACCGGCAACAGCAACGCCGGCGCGCCGGCCGGTCCGTACGTCGTGAACTCGATGGTGCTGCCGTCGTGCAGGGTTGCCGTCACGAAGTACTCCTTACGTTGTATAGTGTTTCGACGGTAACACTTTACGACGTAAGGAGAAAAGTGGAAGACGCCGTCCGCACGCTCGAGCTGCTCTGGGGCAAGGCGCCGGCACCCCGGCGCGGGCCGAATCAGACGCTCACCGTCGACCAACTCGTCACGACCGCGATCGGCATCGCCGATCGGGACGGGCTCAAGGGAGTGACGATGCGTGCCGTCGGCAAGGAACTCGATCGCACGGCGATGTCCCTGTACACGTACGTGCCGGGTCGCGAGGTGCTGATCACGGTGATGCACGATCGCGTTCACGCCGAGGTGCCGACTCCGCGGAAGATAGCGGACTGGCGGAAGGCTGTCACGGCGTGGTGTCAGGAGCTACGTGAGCTCTACGTCCGCCACCCCTGGGTTCTCGAGGTGTCGCAGGCGCGACCTGGATTCGGGCCGCACGAGCAGGATGTGCTCGAGGGGCTCCTGCGGCTGCTGGCACGCGCAGAGGTGCCGCTCGCGGTTCGGCCGACGGTGACGAGCGCGCTCTACAGCATCGTCCGCGAAGCAGCGAAGCGGAAGGTCGAGGCGCTGGCGGAGTCGGCTCAGAGCGCGGAGTGGTGGGCGGAGCGAGGCAAGGCGCTCCAGGCGGTCGCCCCAGACTTCGCCGAGCGCTACCCGGAGAGCACCGCGATCGCCCGCCACCAGTCGACCCAGGGCCCCCAACCGTGGATCAAGGCAGCCGAAGACGCTTTCACCGGCGCGATCGCGCTATTGCTGGCCGGTCTGAGCTGACCTGTACCTCGAACTCCCCGTTCAGCCATTGATAAGGGGGTGGTGCTCAGATCTGAGGGGGTACGCCTGATGTGGCTTATCTGCTCCTCGCCGCACGGTGGATGCAGACGGCGATCCGCGCCGTGAGGAGGAACCATGAAGCACATCTACACCCTCGTCGCCATCCCCGCAGTGGCCTGCGGGATCGTCCTGGCCGGTTCGGCCCAGGCGTCGGCGCGAGTGATCTACCCCGACGACGCCTACCGCGAAAGCGTGGTGACCGTCCCTGTCCCCGGCCCAGCCACCGTCACCGAGGTCGACGATGCTCTGGCCGAAGGACTGCAAGCGGGCGCTAGCGCCATCGGTGGTGCCGGTATCGCCCTGTCCGCCCTGTGGGTCTACCGGCGGCGTCATCCGCTCGGTGCTCACTGACCGGACAGGCGCTCCGCCAGGGCCGCCGCCTCCACTCTGCTGGAGGTGGCGGTCTTCCGGAGGATGTTGGAGACATGCACACTGACTGTCTTGTCGCTGATGAAGAGCTCCTTCGCGATCTCCCCGTTGGACCGGCCGGCGACGAGGAGGGCGAGCACCTCCCGCTCCCTGCTGGTCAGCCCGGCCAGCACGGTCGCCGGTGTAGGCCCGACCGGCATCGACTCGCGGAGTTCGATCTTCGCCCGCCGGGCCAGGCCTTCGATGTCGGCCTGCAACGGCCTGGCGCCGAGTTCGACCGCACAACGGTGGGCCTGCCGCAGCAGGTCGCCCGCCTTTGTCGGCGTCCAGCCGCCGGCCAGCCCGGCCTCGGCACACCGCCACTGCGCGACCGCCTGATGCCAGCGGTTTCCGGTGCTCCCGCACGCATCGGCTGCCCTTCGCCAGAGCTCGGCCTGGTGTGGACTGTCCCGGCATCGGGCGACCTCGGCAACGAAGACGGCCTCGCTCATCGCCTGGACCTCGACGTCTGCCCGGTCGAGCCCGAACAGGGGCCGGCCCCACCCGTCGACGAGATCCTCGATCACGCCCGTGGCTGCCGCGGCGCCGGCACGATCGCCGTTGTCGCGGGCCGTGCGCGCGCACTCGGCCGCCGCCTGGGCATAGAAGGGAAGGACGTCGTCGTCATACGCATCGGGTGGCTGACCAGGGGTGGTCAACCGGGGTCGTGCAAAGGCCAACGCTTCCGGTGCTCTGCCCTCGGCGAGCATCAACTCGATGCCGGCCTGTGTCATCGGCTGGCGCAGTGGCGAGAATTCTTCGGAGATCAACTCCAGCGCGCGATCGAAATGCTGCCGTGCCTCTTCGGTTCGGCCGGTTCGGACGGCGAGGAGACAAGCGGTCAACCTGATTCCTGCGCCCGGAATGCCGCCGCATCGCGCGGCCAAGGCGGTCCGCAGCAGCGTCCGGCACTCGTCCCAGCGGCCGAGGAGCAGGAAGTCGGCAGCCGACTGGAAGGCCAGGAAGTAGGCCCAGATTCCGTGCCCTGCGGCGATGGCGTCCTCGAAGGCGGCGCGAGCTGTCTCGGCCGCATCCTTCCAGCGACCGAGTGCGTGCAGAGCGTTGAACTGCCAGATGCCCGATTCGGCCACCAGGGAGGTGGCCCCGCACGATCTCGCCAACTGCACGGAGAGCTCGGCGTCGGCGAGCGCAGGCACCGGCGTCTCGTAGCCCCAAGAGGCCGCACGCGCGCCGAGTGCCTGCGCGAGGGCGCGCGTCGAGCCTGACGCCCGCGCGATCCGCACGGCCTCCTGCGCATGGGTCAACGCCTTGACGGGGTCGGTGAACGACTCGGTCCCGGCCAGTTCGGCGAACGCCAAGGCCCGCTCCGCGCTCGGCGGCAAGTCGGCCGTGAGCCGGATCGCTTCGAAGATGTCGTCCATGTCCCCGTCCATGGGCGTTGTGACCTCCCAGCGCGCGTTGCACCTGACGACGAGCAGCTCGCAAGCCAGCAACGGCTCCTTGCTCTTGTCCACCAGGTCCAAAGCGTCAGTGAGAAGGGACAACGTCAGCTCGGGCCAGCCTGCGCGGCTGCAGACCTCACTCGCCCGGCGGAGCAGCTCGATCCGGTCGTTCCGGCTGCCGCGGACCGCTGGGGACACCCTGTCCCGGAGCTCGCAGGCGCGGCGAAGCTGGATCGCCTCCTCGGTCGGCGCCCGCAGCCGGGCCGCTTGGTCGGCTGCCACCAGCGACCACCGGTACGTCGCGTCCAGCGATCCGGCGCGCTCGTTGTGGACCGCGAGATCGGCAGCCGGCGCATCGCCGACACCAGTGGGCAGAGCTTCGAGGACGCCGACGTAGCCGGCGTGCACCTTGGCGGCTTCCGGGGCCGGCAGACCGTCGTACAGAACCTCGGCCAGCAAGGGATGACGGAACCACCAGAGTCCGTCGGAGGTCTCCACGACGCCACGATCCTGCGCATCGACCAGGCTGGGGATGATCGCGTCGGGGGCGATTCCGACGCCGGCCGCCACTTCCGTCAGCACAGCCGGCGCGGTGGGGCGGCCGCCGACCGCGAGGACCCTGGTGAGTCGTCGGGCGTCGCCGGACAGCCCGTGCCACGCCGCGAGCAGGGCGTCCCGTAATGCCGCGGGGACTGTTGCCGGGAGGGTGGTCTCTGTTCCCGAGAGGTCCCGCGCCAGCAGCTCGACGAGATAGGGATTGCCGTCGGACCTGGCCAGCACCTGGGTGGCCAGGTCGAGGTCGGGTGCCCGGCCGAGCAGGCCTTCGAGCTGCTCGCTCGTGGCGTCGAGATCCAGCGGCCGCAGGTGGATCTCGGCGAAGTGCGGCATCCGGCGCATGTCCGCCAGCCAGGAGTGCAGCGGGTGCCCCTCGGGACGTTCCTCGGTACGGCAGGTCGCGATCAGCACCAGCGGCTGGGTGCGGAACCCGGCGATCAGGTAGGACAGCACATCCAGCGAGGCGACGTCGGCCCATTGCAGATCGTCGATCACGACGATCGTCGGACGGCGCGCCGCGATCCGGTTGACGACGAGGTCGACGAGCATCGGCAGCCTGGTGGTGTCGGTTCCGTCGGCGACGCCGAGCGCGGGCAGCAGCGTGGTGAGTCCGTCGGTGCCGGTGAGGAGTTCGGTCCGCTCGGCCTCGTCGGCCCGGGTCAGCCAGTCCTGCAGGAGGCCGGTGATCGGGGCGAACGGGACAGAGGCGCCGCCGAAATGCACGCAGGATCCCCACAGCGCGGTCAGTTGCTGATCGCGGCAGGTCTCGCGCGCGAGCCGGGTCTTGCCGATCCCCGCCTCGCCGTGGATGACGATCGCCCTGGGCGCGCCACCGATCGCGGCCCGGACGGCATCGCCGAGGAGCTGCTGTTCGGGAGCACGTCCGGCAAAACGATGATCGGCCCGCAACGGCCTCATGCGCCCCAGTCAACACCCGCCACTCACGATTGCACAGAGCATTCCGACCAGTCGTCGCACCATGACCAGGCGCGGCCTCGGGTGAGCCCGGCGAGGGGCAGCCAACTGCTTCCGGCTGTTCATCAAGGGGAGGGGGGAGCCAGATGCTCCGGCGATCGTCCGGGCTGGTGCACGCCGGGTCTCGGGGGCGCAGGCGATGGTCAACCGACTGTTTCGGGGTGGTCGTCTGGGGAGGTGAGGGTGATGCCCAGGGCTGAGGCCAGGGCGGTGGTTACGGCGAGGGTGTCGATGGGGGACGAGTTGGCGATCTTGGTGCCGGTCAGGCTGGCGATGCCTTTGGTGCCGTCCCAGCGGCAGTCGACGAAGACGGCGCCGGGGGCGCGGGCCTGGGAGAACTCGACTCCGGTGAGGTCGCAGCGGCGGAAGACGGTGCCGGTCAGGTCGGCGGAGACGAAGTCGGCGTTCTGCAGCCGGCAGTCGGTGAACTCGACCTTCACGAACTTCGCGAACCGGAACGAGCTGAGGTCGAGCACCGAGTCGCGGATCGTCACATGTTGCAGGCTCAGCCCAGGCCCGGCGAACCCGGTCAGCCGGGACGACGTCACCGCCAGCCGGGTCCCCGACGCGTCCGACCAGCGAGCGTTGGCCAGATCGCAGTGATCGAGGACGACGTCGACCAGGATCGCCTTCTCGAGGTCCGAACCGCCGAAATTGCACCGGGTCAGCCGCCCGCCGCTGATCTCCACGTGCTGGGCGACGACGTCGCTGAGATCCTGCTCGTCGAGCGTGACATCGGTCAGCCGATCCTCGTCCTCCAGCCCGTCCGGTCCCACCTCGTACGCGTCGAGGTGAGCCCGAAGACGGGGTACGGCGATCCGGACAGCAGGTTTGCGAGCGGCCATCCGATCACCGTAGCCGCAGCCACCCCCAGGCCGGCGTCAGCGGGTGAAGTGTGCGGCCGCACCCAGGATCGCCGAGTGCTCCGTATCGGCCGTCGCCGTCGCAGGGAACGGGAAGACCGACTCGACCACATCGAAAGCCCCGGAGATCGAACCACCCAGTACTACGCGGCTCGCGCCGAACCGGGTGACCCACGACGCCACCACCTCGGCCAGCACCCCGAAGGAATCCAGCAGCACCTGACGAGCGATCTCGTCCCCGCCCCGCGCGTGATCGGCGACCTCCTTCACGCCCCAGCCTTGCGGCAGGGAGCCCGCGCGCTCGGAGTACAGACGCAGGATCGCTCGGGCGGAGATCCAGTCCTCCAGCGGTTTCCCGCGGTACTCCGTGCGGTAGAGCTCGCCGCCCGGCGGCACGGTGTCGCCGGTCCGCACGACCCGGCCGTCGTCGAGGAAGCCCGAGCCGATCCCGGTCCCGATGGTGACGCCGATACAACGGTCCTGACCGCGCAGTTCGCCTACGGTCCACTCGCCGACCGAGAACGCCTCCGCGTCGTTCAGGAACACCACGCGCTCGACTCCGAGTGACTCCCGCAGCGCCGCACCGAGATCCAGCCCGTAGAGCGCGGCGAACTTGTCCAACCGGTACCCGGCGACCCCGGTCTCGTAGTCGAACGGCCCGGGCAACGCCATCACCAAACCATTTGCCAACGGCAACTGTCTGGCCGCCGCCGCGAACGCTGCGACGATCGCCCCGGCCGACCCCTTCGAGTCCAGCGCCGCCCGCTGCGCCACCTCGACGTCCCACGATCCCGGCCGCACCGAAGCCGCCGTCACATGACTCCCGCCAACCTCCAGCACAGCCACCATTTCCGACACACCCATCCGCCCATCATCCCCGACGAAGCAGACCGGTTGCCAAAGGCAAGGCACCTCAGACTCGGTAGTGCCCTAGCTCCCGGCCGGCGGCATCGTAGATCCTCGCCATCGCCGGCCGGCTGGGATCGGGTACCGTCACCCAGTGGCAGGCGAAGAAGCCGTCCCGGATCGTCGCATCGACCGGCTTCCCGTCCCCGGACGGCGTCACGGTCACCCGGACCGCCTTCGCGGGCAATTGGCCCATGAAGACCGTCATGAGCTCGGTGCAGGTCGGGTCGGTCTTGCAGGCCGGGATCAGCCAGACCGACGCCTTCGGGAGCAGAACCTGCCGGGTGGCGTTGGTCGGCTTGCCGGAGAACTCGATGCAGAAGGCGAGCTGTCCCGCGGAGCGGCGTACGGCGCTGGACCCGTACTTGTTCTTGACGGAAACCATCGGCTGCCACTTGTCCGCACCCTTCGGCGCCGGCTGGCCGGCCTCGTCCAAGCACTTGGTCACCAGCTTCGGGACGGTGGCGCTGCTCGTCGCCTGTCCGGCCGGTGGTGGTGCCGGGAGAACACTGGGTCCGCTGCTGCCGCCCTGGTCCAGGGCGATCGCACCAGCGGTGGCCGCGACGGCAACCGCTGCCACCGTGCCCGCGACGGTGACCGCGAAGTGGGAGCGGGCGCGGCGGCGACCGGCGGCCAGCAGGTGGTCGAGGTCAGGAACGAAGGCGGTCGGGCGGTCCGTGGCCTCGTCCAGTTGGGTCTTGAGATCCTGCGTTGTCATGTCAGCCTCCATGTCCGGCGAAATCGCTGAGTTCCGAAGGGGCCAGCTCGGCGCGCAAGCGGTCCAGGGCGCGCGTGGTCTGGCTCTTGACGGTGCCGGGACGGCAACCGAGGGTGGCCGCCGTTTCGTCGACGGACAGTTCGTCGAAGTACCGCAGTACGACGCAGGCCCGTTGCCGGGGAGGCAACTGCGCCAGTGCCCGGACGATCACCAGCCGGCTCTCGGCCAGTCCGATCGGGTCGGCCGGATCCGCCGCCGCGGTGAAGTACGCCGAACCTCCGACCACCTCCCGGCTCGAGCGGGGCCGCAGCGCGTCCAGCGTCGTCGAGACCACGACCTTGCGGGCATACGCCCCGATCCCGCCTTTGCGCTGGATCCTGGGCCAGACCCGGTAGAGCCGGATCAGGGCCTCCTGGGTCGCGTCCTCGGCTCGCCGCCAGTCGCCGCACAGGAGGTACGCCGTACGGCACAACCGGTCGGCGTGGTGCGTCACGAACTCGACGTACTCACTCTCCGCGCTGCTTTTCACCCGTCACCCCTTCGTGTTGTCGGGTTATGAACGTGGTGAGCGCGGAATCGGTTGCATCGCCCGGAACTACTGGCGCCGGTCCGATCGTAAAGCTTGTGGAACGATGGACAGCGGCTGTCCGCCCTGACGACGAAGGTGACCGGTTTTGCGTGCCGAGACGAGTGCGACCTCCGCTGTCGTGACGCTCGGCGTCGCGGTTGCGGTAGGCGGGCACGTCCTGGTCTCCGGCGCGTCGGTCCCGCTCGTTGTGGTTCCCCAGCTTCTCGCGCTCGCGGGGGTGTGCTGGTTGCTTGGTGAGTTCCTCGCCGGGCGTCGGGCGCTGGCGGTCGGAGTACTGGCTGCGGTGCAGCTCATCGTCCATCTCACGCTGAACTCGACGCACTCCGAACCGGTCGCGCACGTTCACGAAATGCCCATGGACATGGCGATGCCGATGGACATGCCGATGCCTGGGGCAACCGAGTCCCCGGGGCACAGCGCGTTGACGATGACGGCGACCCACCTGCTGGCGTTGCTCATGGGCGTGTTTGTGGTCGGTCGAGCACACGACTGGGCCGTTCGCGTACTGCGGATCCTCGCGCGCCTGGTCCCTGAGCTCCCGGCCGGCCTGATCGTCGTACCGGCGGTGCGTCGCCCGCTGACCGCGGTACCGGAGCCGCCGCTGACCCAGCGGTGGCTGAACTCGAACGGATCGCGGCGCGGGCCGCCGGCCGGACACCTGTTGTTCGCCTCGTCCTGACCGGCCCCGGGAATGCCCGCGGACCGGCTGAACCCGTGTGTCCGCGAAAGGTTCCACAGCCATGCCCAAGAGATTCGTACTCCGCGCTGCCGCGATCGCCGCGGCCGCAGCGCTCGTCCTGGCCGGCGCCGCTACCTCGGCGTCGGCCCACGTCACCGTGTCCTCGCCGGATGCCAAGCCGGGCGGCTACGCCAAGCTGGTGTTCCGGGTCCCGAGCGAGTCAGAGACGGCCGGTACGACGAAGCTGGTCGTCACGTTGCCCAAGGATCATCCGTTCGCCGGCGTCGGCGCCCAGGTGAAGGACGGCTGGAAGGTCCAGAAGACCAAGGAGAAGCTGGCCGCGCCGGTGAAGGTCGGCGATGTCACGCTGACCGAGGCGATCACGACCGTCACCTGGTCCGCGGTGCCCGGCACCGCCGGTGTTCCGCCGAACGACTTCGACGAGTTCGCGCTGTCGGTCGGCCGGTTGCCCGAAGGCGTTGATTCGCTCAGCTTCCCGTCGGTCCAGACGTACAGTGACGGCGAGGTGGTGAAGTGGGAGGAGATCGCCAAGGACGGCGCGGACAAGCCGGAGCACCCGGCACCGTCCCTGCAGTTGGCCGCCGCGATCACTCCGGTCGCCGCGACCACGGCGGAGACGAAGCCGGACGACGTCGCCCGGGTCCTCGGCGGCGCCGGGTTGCTCGTCGGCCTGCTCGGGCTCGGGTTCGGCCTGCGATCGCGTAAGGCGAAGCCGTAATCGTGCGCCGGCTGATCGCAGTACTGGTCGCGTCGCTGCTGGCCCTGGTGGTTGCCACCGGGCCGGCGGCGGCGCACGCCAAGCTGGAATCCATGTCGCCTGCCGACGGTTCGACGATGGCGGCGCCGCCGACGCAGGTGGTCCTGACGTTCAACGAACCGGTCGGGAGTACCGGGGCCGAGGTCCAGGTGAAGTCGCCGTCCGGGAACAACGTGTCGACCGGCGATGTCCAGGTGATCGACAACAAGGTGACGCAGCCGGTCGGGGCCATGATCGAGGCCGGTAAGTACACCGTCGACGCCCGGATCGTCTCCGCCGACGGACATCCGATCACGGTCAGTGCCGGCTTCACCGTGACGCATGCCGGGCACGCGCCGGGCAGCGTCGTCACGAACCAGCCCTCGACTACTCAGGGCAACTCGAACGTCGTGGTGATCGTCGCCATGGTGCTGGTGATGCTGGTGGTCGTCGCCTTGGCGATCGTGATCGTCCGCCGCCGACCCGCCGCGCAATGAGGAAGCTCCTCGCGATCGGGGTAGTTGCCGCAGGCATCGCAGTACTGGTGGTTGCCCTGCTGGCTGCCGGCGGTGCGCCGAAACCATTGCCTGCGGGGCTTTCGGGCGCGAGCATGCCGGTGTCCTGGGCCCTTCCCGTACTACGGTTCGTGGCTGATCTTGCTGCCATCGCTTGCGTCGGTGCCCTGCTTGCGGCGGTGGTGCTGCTACCCGGTGATGGCGGAAAGCTCGGTGGGCAAGGGCTTCGGGCGGTTCAGGACGCGGCCGTCGTCGCCGGGGTGTGGGCGGTCGCGAGCCTCGGGGGACTGGTGACAACCGCGGCCGTGATCCTCGGCGTACCGCTGTCTCATCTTGGTGAGCATGCCGAGCTCGCGGGTGGTCTGAATCAGGTCAGGGCGTTGGCAGTCACCATCGTGCTGACAGCGATCCTCGCGGTCGTGCTCAGTGGGTGCCGGACTGTCGCTACGGCGCGGGTCTGTCTTGGTCTGGCAGCGGCCGCGCTCGTGGGGCCGTTGCTCAACGGGCACGGGGCGATCGAGCGGACCACGTTCTGGTCTGTGCTGGCCACCGGCTCACTTGTTGTCCATGTGTTCGCGGTGACGGTGTGGATCGGTGGGCTGGGTGCGCTCCTGCGGTACACGCGGGACCGGAACGCGGTCGAGCGCTTCAGCGCCATGGCGTTGATCTGCGCGGTGTGTGTCGGCGCTACCGGGTTGCTGACGGGGGAGATCCACCTGGGTGGACGTGAAGACGGCTGGGGGCTGATCACGCAATGGGTGACCAGCGGGTATGGAGCCCTGGTCTTCGCGAAGGCTGTCGCTTTCACCGCGCTCGTGGTCATCGGGTGGTGGCATCGCAAGGCCACGCTGCCGGCTCTCGCGGATCGCCCGGCCGCCTTTTGGCGGCTGGCCGCTGGGGAGTTGATTCTGATGGCGGCGACCGTAGGTCTCGCGGTGGCGCTGTCCCGAACGCCATGAGTCCGACCTAGGTGATATGTCAACGATGGCCGCTACGATGGGTGGATGGCCCAGACACGGTGGCTCGATGCGCGCGAGGCGCATCTGTGGAAGTCGTACCGTGACAGCCACCGCGAGTTGCTCAGCGCGCTCGAAACGCGGCTGATCAAGAACTCGGGGCTGTCCGGCGCGGAGTACGCCCTCCTGCAGCCGCTGTCGAACGCGCCTCACGGCGTACTGCGTACGCGCGATCTCGGCCGGGCCATCGGCTGGGAGCGCAGCCGGTTGTCGCACCAGGTCAGCCGGATGGAGAAGCGCGGCCTGGTCACCCGCGAGGAGTGCGAATCCGACGCCCGCGGCTCGATGATCCGCCTGACGGACGCCGGCCGCACCGCCGTCGACGCCGCGTCCCCGGACCACGTCGACGCTGTGCGCAGCTACCTACTCGACGCCCTCACCCGCGAGGAGCAGGACACCCTCACCACTCTCCTCGACCGCATCCTCGCCAACCTCCCGGCCCGCGACCTCTGTCGCACCGATCCGTCCGACAGCGACGTCTCCTCCCCTGAGGACGGCCGGTCGTTGGTCGCCCAGAGCGGTCAGTAGCTGCCCTTCACGATCCGCTGGAACCTGCCGGCGATGGTCTTCGGGGTCAGTTCGTCGCGGAGGTCGAGCAAGTAGCAGAGCGGGGACTTCGCACGAGCGGACTCCCGGGCAGCGCGTACCTGCCACCAGGCGGCTCCCATCGCGGCGACTGTGCCGACCGACATCCCGACAGTGCCACCTGCCCCCAGCTGTTCCAGTGCCATGCCCGCCAGTGGCGGAGCTGCCAGCGTGCCGGTGACGAGCATCGTCCGCACAGTGTCCAGCTTGTGCAATTGGAGTCCGCGTTCGAGTCTCTGCAGGGGCGCTTCGACAGTGTCGTGCACGTGGTCGGCGAACGCATCGAGCTTGCGCTGCCCGGGCGGCAAGGAGGTGATGGCGGTCAGTTCCTGCTTCTGCGTCTCGACGAAGGCCCGGAAGTCGGCGAGTTCGGCGGCCAGGTTCTCCCGGCAATCAACGATCTGCTCGGCCGAGACCTGCCCCATTGCCTTCGGCCGGACGCACTGGAGGGCGAGCATCACGTATTCATCGACCCCGGCTGCCGGGTCAGGACGGTGATCGGCGGACCGGCCGAGCAGGAGGTCGAGCGCGGACGCTATGCCGTTGTTCGGAGCCGCGATGCGCAGATCCGTCTGGTCGGTCAACGGCTCCAACCGCAGCCGGCTGCCGAGCTCATTGGCCAGCGCCGTCATGTAGGCGGCCCCGAGGGTCGGGTGCACGCCGATCCACCGATGGCCGCCGGGAAGCCTCGCCCGGAGTTCCGCCAGGCCCGCGCGCCGAAGTTCGTAGACGAAGGAAGTGCTGAGCTTCGCGCTGTGGATCAAGGCAAGGTCGCCCTCGACAGGTCCATCTGCTGACGAGGTGGGCAGCTGCCGACCCGCTGACTCTGCTTTGGCCCGCGCCGTGGTGTAGTCGCCGAGCTTGTCGACGTTCGCGAGCAAGGTTCTGAAGAACGCGTTGGCGTCGGAGTCCTTGATCGGTTCCATCGTGTGGAGCAGACCGGCAGCATCGAATTCGCGGGCGGTCCGGCTGTCGCTCGTCTGGTAGTCGGGTGGGACCAACCGGTAGAGCCGTGGCCAGTAGAGCAGTGCCAGCTTGAGCCAGTCGTCGTCGCGGACGTGAATGAACGGGAAGTACAAGCCGGCCTCGTGCATCGCCCTTCCCCCTGGTTCGTCCATGCCTCGACGCGAGGATACAGCGGCCGCGCGGTGACTACGAGTGCTCAAGGGTAGGTGATGGTGACACGCCGTTACGGTCGGCGAGGGGATCCGGGGTGGCGGAAGAATGTGTGGGGTCCGTTCAGATGCGCCTGAATTTGACAACGATTTTCATTAACGGCAGGATTCGATCCGGCGACCACTCCTCGCTGGAGCCCACTTACCGTGAAGGAAATGCGGATGTCCGAAGCTCTGAACAGACGAGGATTCCTCAGCCTGGCAGGTGGTTTGGCCGTTGCCGCGGTCAGCGGCTGCGGCTCGGGCGACAGCCCCGCGGCGGCTCCGAAGTCCGGCGGCCGGCTGCGCGCGGTGTTCGCCGGTGGTGGCGCCAAGGAGGTGCTCGATCCGCATCTGCAGAGCCTGTTCGTCGACATCGCCCGGCACAAAGCCTTGTACGAGAAGCTGGTCGAGCTCGGCCCCGATCTCAAGCCGGTGCCGCGGCTCGCGACGAAGTGGGAGGCGGACGCGCAGGCCGCGACCTGGCGATTCACCTTGCGGGACGTCACTTTCCACGACGGCAAGGCGTTGACGAGCCAGGACGTGCTCTACAGCCTCGCTCGCATCGCCGATCCGAACGCGCCCGAGCGGGTCGCGCAGTCGTCGCTCGCCGCCCTCGACCTCCGGCGCTGCAAGGCGATCGACCGGCGCACGGTCGAGCTGACCCTGGCGGCACCGAACGCGGAATTCCCTGCCCTGCTGGCCGGAATCGGCACCCAGATCGTCCGCGACGGATTCAAGAACCCCGCCGAACCGAACGGAACCGGCGCTTTCCGGTACTCCTCCTTCGAACCAGGCCGCTCGATGGTCGCCACCAGGTTCGACGACTACTGGGACGGACCCGCGAGGATCGAGGAACTGCAGATCCTCTCCGCCGACGCTGAAGCCCGGGCGAACGCAGTACAGGGTGGCCAGGCGGAGTACGCGAACGAGATGACCGCTACGTTCGCTCGCACGGCCGAGGCCGGCCGGGCCGTCAAGATCGTTGCGGCGAAGGGATCGACCACACAGGCGTTCGTGATGAAGGTCGACCGGCCGCCGTTCGACAACTCCGATGTCCGGCTGGCCTTCAAGCTGCTCGCGGACCGGCAGCGGCTGGTCGACGTCGTACTGGCCGGGCGGGGTGCCGTGGGCAACGACCTGTTCGGCAAGGGGTTTCAGTATTACCCGGCCGACCTGCCACAGCGGGAGCGCGACGTCGACCAGGCCAAGGCGTTGCTGAAGAAGGCCGGTCTGATCGGTAAGGAGGTGGAGATCTTCACCTCGGACGCCTCCGCAGGATTCGTCGAGGCCGCCACGTTGTTCGCCGAGCAGGTCGCCGAGGCCGGCGTGAAGCTCAAGGTGACGACCGGAAGCGCGCAGACCTATGCGAAGGACCTGCTCACCAAGGGAGTGATCGGAAGTCACCGCTCAGGCGCGATGCCGATCCCGCAGTACATCACCGATCGGTTGCTCACCAAGTCGCCGTTCAACGTGACGCACTGGCGCCGGCCGGCCTTCGACGCGGCGTTCGCGGCGGCCCAGGTGCAGACGGACGAGGCGGCGCGCGAGGCGAAGTACGGCGTACTGCAGAAGACGTTGCGAGACGAGGGCGGCATCCTCGCGTGGGGGCATCCGGACTTCCTGGTCGCGATCTCGCCGAAGCTGCAGGGCGTCCAGGCGGTGCCGCCGAACACGCTCGACTCCGGCCGCTTCGACAAGGTGTGGCTGGCCTGAATGCGGTCGTACGCCGCGCAGCGGGCCGTCCTGGCCCTGGCGCAACTGGCTGTCTTGTCGATCCTGGTGTTCGTCCTGACCGCGTTGCTGCCGGGCGACGCCGCCGATATGCGGTTCACGGAGACGCTCACGCCTGACCAGGTGGCCCGGCTTCGGTCGCAACTCGGCCTGGACGAGCCCGCGATCGAGCGGTTCACGCACTGGTTCGGGAACGTGCTGACCGGCGATCTCGGGACCTCGCTGATCAGTGGGGGACCGGTCGCCGACATCGTGAAGGCCTCAGTCGGCGCGACGTTGGTGCTCACGCTGGCGACGTTGACAGTCGTGGTCCCGCTGGCCGTGCTGCTCGGGCTGGTGATGGGCACCCGCGAGAACGGGCGGCTCGATCGGGTCATCACGTCGATCACTCTCGCCTTGAGTGCGATACCCGACTTCGTGATCGCGGTCGTGCTGATTACCTTGTTCTCGCTGAAACTCGGGTGGCTTCCGGCGACCTGGGTCGGCGGCAGACTGCTCACCAACCCGGCGCTGCTGGTGCTGCCGGTCGCAGTGCTGCTCGGCAGGACGGTGTGTCTGCTGTCGCGGCAAGTCCGGGCGGGGACGATCAACGCGCTGAACGCGGAGTACGTCGTACAGGCGAGGCGCCTCGGAGTGCCGCGGCGCCAGTTGTTGTTGCGGCATGTGCTGCCGAATGCGGCGGTGCCAGGTGTGCAGGAGTTGGCGCGGACCGGGGACACGTTGCTGGGCGGAGTGCTGGTCGTCGAGGCGATCTTCGCGATCCCAGGCTTCGCGACGGCGCTCGTGGATGGTGTCGAGACCCGCGATGTGCCGGTGGTGCAGGGTCTCACGTTGGTGCTCGCCGCCGCTGCATTGCTGATCAACCTCGCCGCCGACCTCATCTGCAACCGGCTCGTCCCAAGAACCGAGCTCCTCCGATGAGCGCCCCTTGGCAGTCACTGCGAGCCCGTATGCCGGTGGCCGTCTCCGCTGTACTGGTGCTGATTCCCTTGCTGGTGGCGATTTTCGGTCCGTTCGTGCCGCTGAAGATGAAGCCGGGTCTGCCCTATGAGAGCGGTACGCGGCTCGGGACGGACGGGCTCGGACGGGACGTGCTCCAGTTGCTGCTCGTCGGCGGCCGTACCGCGCTCGGGATGGCGGTGGGTGCCGTGGTGCTCGCCTATCTCATCGGCGGGACGATCGGACTGGTCGCCGCGTCGACGCGGCATCGCTGGGTCGACGAGGGGCTGATCCGGCCCCTCGACGTACTGCTGCCACTGCCCTCCTTGCTGGTGATCAGTGTGGTCGCGGTCGGCTGGCGGGCCTCGCCGTTGGCGATCACGCTGGCCGTTGCCCTGGTCAACGTTCCGACGGTGGCGCGGCTGGTGCGTGCGGCCGCGCTGGATGCCGCCAGTGGACCGGTGGTCGAGGCGTTGCGGATGCAGCGCGAGAGTTGGGTCGCCATCCAGCTCGGGTACGTCGGCCGCTCGGTGCTGGGGCCGGTCGCGGCCGATCTGGGCACGCGGATCACCCTGGCGGTCTTCCTTGTTGCCTCAGTCAACTTTCTGGGTCTGGGGCTGAGCCCGACCGCGCCCGACTGGGCGGTCAGTGTCTCGCGCAACCGGGAGGGCGTGCTGTTGCAGCCCTGGGCCGTGGTCGCGCCGGCGTTGATGCTGGTGGCGTTCACCCTCGGCTTCAACCTGCTCGCGGATCGCCTGGTGCACCGCTCGCGCCGCACAGCCACGGAGTTGGTGGACAGATGAAGCCACTGGTGGAAGTGCGTGGACTGTCTGCTGCGGCAGGGACAGCCGTCCTCGTTGACGGGGTGGACTTCAAGGTCTGGCCCGGGCAGGTGACAGCACTGGTCGGTGCGTCAGGGTCGGGCAAGACGACTTCAGCCCTTGCGCTGCTGGGCGAACGCGGCAGAGGAGTGCGCCTGTCGGGCGAAGTCGCAGTGGACGGCGTCAATCTGCTGCGGGTCGAGGCGCCGGGTGCACGGGCGGCGAGCGGTGGCGGCGTGGATCTTGCTGCCGCGGCGGCGATCCGGGGACGCGTGGTGGCCTACATGCCCCAGCACCCGGGGAGTGCGCTCAACCCGGCGAGGCGGATCGGTACGGCGATCGGTGAGTTGAGCAAGCTGCACAACCACGGGGTAGACGGTGTGGTGGAGGCGCTGCGGGCCGCGCAGTTGCCGGCTGATCGCAGTACGCAGCGCAGGTTTCCGCATCAGTTCTCCGGTGGACAGCGGCAACGGATCGCCTTGGCGCAGGCGCTTGCCTGCCGTCCGAAGGTGCTGGTGCTGGACGAGCCGAGTACCGGGCTGGATTCGATCACCCGGCTGCAGTTGGTGAGCGAGCTGAGGGAGCTGACCGACCGGGGCCTGGGCATCTTGTTGCTCAGTCACGATCTCGATCTGGTCCGCGCGCTGGCGCAGGACGTCGTGGTACTCGACGCCGGCCGGGTGATCGATGCCGGCGGTATCGATGTTCTTCCAGCCGCAACAAAACTCCAGGCCCGGCCGGGAACCACTGGCGCTTCAACACCGTTGCTCCAGGCAATGAATCTCTCCGCTGCGCTGCGTACACGCGGGCGTGATCCGATCCTGCAGGAGGTTGAGTTGGCCGTGCCGCCCGGTAGTTGCGTGGGTGTCGTCGGCCGCTCCGGCAGCGGCAAAACCACCCTGGCCCGTTGTCTGGCCGGCCTGCACGAGCGGCACACCGGCCGGATCACCCTGTCCGATCAGCCACTTCCCGTACTCCGGAAGCGGTCGGCCGAGCAAGCTCGCCAGGTCCAATATGTCTGGCAGGAGGTCCGCGGCTCCTTCGACGAGCGACGCCGCGTCGACGACCAGGTAGCCCGTACTGCGGAACGCCTGCGCGGGGTCGGCCCGGTCGAGGCGAAAGCCGAAGCCGTTGCCACCCTCGCTCGTCTCGGCGTCTCGGCAATGGTGGCCGCCAGACCGCCCAGTCAGCTGTCCGGCGGAGAGCTTCAACGGGCGGCGATCGCGCGAGCCCTCCTCGCCCGTCCCGAGGTGCTGATCTGCGACGAGATCACCACAGCGCTCGACGAGCACGGAACCGCCTTGGTGGTCGAGTTGCTGTCCGAGCTGCAAGGCAGCGGGATGGCCCTGATCTGGGTCAGCCATGACCTCGGGCTGGTCGCGGCGGTCGCCGATCGAGTGCTGGTGCTGGAGGCCGGCCGGGTGGTTGAAGTAGGGCCGCCGGCCACCGTGATGGCGAAGCCGGCTCACGAAACGACCGAGCGGCTGGTGAGGGCCGCGCGGCTCGGGCGAAGCGGAGTCGGGTTGCCCGCTGTGGATCCCGGGTCGCGCGCGCCCGCAGTACCGGAAGCCGTAGTACCAGAAGAAGAACCTCCGCCCGTGCTGACCAGTTGTGCCGACACGAGGAGCGAACCGCAGCGATGAAGCCGTCCCGATTGCACGATCATCTGGCCGAGGCGATCAAGGACCCCGACCCGATCCGCGTGGGCGACGAGCTGATCTGCCTGCGGTTCGAGACGATGAAGGTGTACTCCGCGCTCGGCGCGGTCCGGCACCTGCTCGACAGCGGCGCGGTGAAGCCGGGGGACACCCTGATCGACTCCTCCAGCGGGATCTACGCGCACGCGCTCGCGCTGGCCTGCCACCGGTACGGGATGAAGTGCCACATCGTCGGCTCGACCACCGTCGACCGGACGCTCAAGATCCAGTTGGAGATCCTCGGCGCCACGGTCGAGCAGGTGCCGTCGTCGAACAACCTGCAACTGGACCAGAACCTGCGGGTCCGCCGGATCGCCGAGATCCTGCGCGACAACCCGACGTACCACTGGATGCGGCAGTACCACGACGACATCCACTACCTCGGCTACGGCGCGGTCGCGGATCTCGTCGCCGAACTCGTGCCGTCGGGACCGCTCTGCCTGGTCGGCGGCGTGGGGACGGGAGCGTCGACCGGCGCGATCGCGGAGTTCCTGCGCCGGCGCGGGCGGGACGTGAACCTGGTCGGCGTCCAGCCGTTCGGCAGCATCACCTTCGGCGCCGGGCACACGCAGGACCCGGAGATGATCATCGCGGGGATCGGCAGCTCGATCGAGTTCCGCAACGTGCGGCACGACCTGTACGACCGGCTGCACTGGGTCTCCTTCGACTATGCGATGTCGGCCGCGGTCGATCTGCTCCGCACCTCCGGGGTTTTCGCCGGGCTGTCCGCGGGCGCGGCGTACCTGTCCGCGTTGTGGGAGCACAACTGCGACAGCAGCCGGCAGCACGTCTTCCTCGCGGCCGACACCGGCACCCGGTACGTCGAATCGGCCTTCGCCCGGCACGCCGAGGCGCGGCCGATGAACGCGATGCGGCCGCGCGAGATCGAGTCGCTGGACGATCTCGCCGTTCCGTGGTCGGCGATGTCCTGGGACCGGCGCGAGTCGGCCCAACTCCGGCGCGAAGAGTTTCCATCTGCGACTCCGTCGCATTAGAGTCTGTGCCCCAGCGCTGAAAGGCTGCCCCGCCATGACTTCTGTTGCCGCCCTCACCGAATCCGTCCTGGCGGGAGAACGCGGACCGTCGCCCGCCGATCTGTCGGTGATCAGCGCGTTCTGGCTGCATCACACCACCCGCTTGCCGGGCGCCGACGTCACCTACCGGAACTACTACCTGCTGCTCCGGGTCGGCGAGGTCTTCGGTGCCTGCTCCTTCGAGCCCGGCGAGCTCGACCCCTCGTACTGCGAGGAAGCCTCCGGGCTCTCCCTGGACAAACTGATCGGCGATGCACCACTCCCGGTCCGGATCGCCGCGCTCGATGCTTACCTCGCATCGGTCGAGCCGCATCACAGCGCACCTGGTGCCGAAGAGATCGTCCTGCCGGCCGGTACGCCGGACGTTCGCGCGCGGGCCCGGGATGCCGCGGTGGCCGGTCTCCTGGAAGTTCGGCCGGGCGCCAAGGTCGCGTTGATCGGCGTCGTCAACCCGTTGGTGGATGCGATCACCGAGCGCGGCGGGAGCTGTCTGCCCTGTGATTTCAACCTCGCGCGGACGGCTTCCGGGCTGCCGGTCTCTCGCGACATGACGGCGGTTGTCGACGCCGCGGATGCTGTCGTCGCGACCGGGATGACCTTGAGCAACGGAAGTTTCGACGTACTGCTCGATCGTTGCCGTGAGCAATCGAAGCCGTTGGCTGTCTATGCTCAGACCGGCTCCGCGGTGGTTCGCGCCTTCCTCGGGTCCGGGGTCACCGCGCTGTCCGCGGAGCCTTTTCCCTTTTCCCAGTTCAGCTCCCGCCCGACGAGCTTGTACCGCTATCAGTCGCAGGATGGAGACGTACGGACGTGAGCACGGACAACTCGACGCTCCGATCGAAAGCGGTCGCGGCGTCGACCGAGGTGCCGGGCGACTGGCGGATGGCGAAGCGGTTGTGGCCGTTCTTGCTGGCCTCGACGGTCAGCCTGATTCCGTTCACGGTGTTCGGGATGTATCTGGTACCGATCGCGGCCGCTGCGGACGGGAAAGTGGCGGAGATCGGCGGGCTGCGGGGGCTCGGCGGACTGGCCGCGCTGGTCGTCGGTGTCGCCGTGGCGCCGCTGATCGACCGGCTGGCCCGTGAGCTCGTGGCCGCGGGTGGCCTTGCGCTGCTGGGGATCTCGGCGGCATTGGGTGCTATCGGCAACGTCTTCGCGCTGGCCGCGTTCTGTCTGCTGATCGGGGCATCGACCTCGATCCTCGGACCGTCGATCGGCGCCGCCGCCGCGGACCGGTTCACCTCTCCGGCCGCGGCCGGCCGTGCGGCCACGCTGGTCTCCGCGACCACGTCGATGATGGCGATGCTGGCCGCACCCGTGCTCGCCGTACCGGGGATGGTCTGGGGTTGGCGCGGGAATCTGCTGGCCGCCTCGGCGATCTCACTGGTGTTGTCGGCGGCGTTCTTCTGGCGTGGCCGCGGGCGGACGGCGCCGGTCCGCGCGGATGGCGGCCGGCCTGGGTACGTCGCGACGTACCGGGCGTTGGCGCGGATCCCGGGCGCGCTTCCGTTGCTCGCGGTGGCGCTGCTGCGGACGGCCGCTTTCATGGGGTATCTGGCTTACCTGGCGGCGTTCTACGACGACAGGTTCGCTTTGGCCCCTGGGTGGTTCGCGCTGGTCTGGTCGCTCAGCGGGGCTTCGTTCTTCGTCGGCAATCTCTTCGCCGGCCGGTACCTCGCGCTCGAGCGGCCGTGGATCGGGCCGGAGAAACTGCTGGTGCTCGGGGTGGGCGTCGCGCTGGTCAGCGTCACCGCCTTCTACTTCTCGCCGACCTTGCCGTCGACGCTGGTGCTGACCGCCTTGATGGGTGCGAGCCATGCGACGGTCGCCGCCTGCGTCACGACATTGCTCGTACGGCGCAGTGGCGACCTGCGCGGATCGGCGTTGGGAATCAACGCCGCCGGGATGAGTCTCGGGGTGTTTCTGGGCGCGGCGGTCGGTGGACTCGGCCTCGGGCTCGGGGGTTACCCGGGTACGGCCCTGGCTTTCGCTTCGATCACCCTCGTAGCTCTCGTCTTCGCGTTCCGGGTGCGCGGGTAGGAGGTCTATCGTTCGGTCTCATGGACAACCTGCCCGAGCCTCAGAATCCGCACGCGCACCTGCGCGCCTCCGACACCGACCGCGATCAGGTCGTCGAGGTGTTGCGGGATGCGTTGATGACCGGGCGGCTGACGCAGGACGAGCACGCGGAGCGGCTGGAGCAGACGCTGAAGGCGCGCACGCTCGGTGAGCTCGAGCCGATCACGCAGGATCTGGCCGTGCCCGGGCAGGCCTTCCGGCCGGCCGCCGCGGCCGCGCCGTCGAACAGCCCGGTGCCGATCGAGGAGCCGGCCAACCCGGCCGACAGCTTCGAGACCGTGGTCGGCATCTTCGGCGGCGGCGAGCGCAGAGGCCGCTGGCGGGTCAAGCGCCGGACCAACGCGTTGTGCGTCTTCGGCGGCTACGACCTGGACATGACCGATGCGGTCTTCGAGGGCCGCGAGGTGACGATCTGGGCGATCGCGATCTTCGGCGGCGTCGACATCACGGTGCCGGACAGCGTCAACGTCCGCAACGAGGGCATCGGCATCTTCGGCGGATTCGCGGCCCGCGGTGGCGACGACCCCGACCCGAACGCCCCGACCGTCGTGGTCAAAGGCCTCGCCCTCTTCGGCGGCGTCGGCGGCCAGACCAGTTCCCGCCGCCACCGCAACCGCAACCGCGACCGAGGACACGGCCGGCTAGGGCACTAGATCCAGGACTTGAACCACATGCGGTTGAGCCAGGCCGAGTGGGGGAGGACCTTGTCGGTCAGGATCGGCCAGATGTAGGCGAAGTTGAGCACGACCAGGACGACGAAGGCGCCGACCACCGCGCTGCCGATCAGCCGCCGCGGGGTGGCGGCCTGCATGGCCGTCCGGGCCGGGCCGAGGATCTTGCCGAGCACGAGGGACAGCGCGATCACCGTGAACGGGATCATCGTCACCGCGTAGAAAAAGAAGATCGGCCGGTCGTCGAAGGCGAACCAGGGCACCCAGCAGGTGACGAAGCCGACGACGGCCACGCCGAACCGCCAGTCCCGCTGGCCGACCCACAGCACCAGGGCCGCGAGCAGCGCCAGGGCACCGCCCCACCACAGCAGCGGCGTACCGACCGCGGAGATGACCGACAGGCAGTTCTGGTTCCTGGCGTCGCAGCCCGGCTGGCCGGGCTTGATGTCGTTGACCGCGTCGAAGCCGATCGGCCGGGCGATGATCGGCCAGCCGGCCGGGTGCGACTGGTACGGGTGGGTGGCGTGCCTGATGTAGTCGCCGGTGTGGAAGGCCAGCACTTCCTGGTGGTAATGGATCAGTGACCGGAAGTCGTCCGGAACCACCTTCATCACGCCGTGCGCCGGGTTCTTGGACGCGTAGTCGTGGTCGTAGGCGTTGTCGTGCAGCAGCCAGCCGGTCCAGGTCGCCGTGTAGGTGACGACCGCGACCAGCACGATGCTGAGGAACGCGGGCAGGCCGTCGACCAGCGCCGACTTCCAGAACGCGTGCCGTACGCCGATCATCCGGCGCGCGCCGAGATCCCAGGCGAAGACGAGCAGCCCGAACCCGGCCATCACCCAGATGGCGCTCCACTTGGTGCCGAGCGCGAGACCGAAGCAGACACCGGCCGCGAGCCGCCACGGGCGGACCAGCATCAGGCGGCCGACCGCGCCCTCGGCCTTCTGGTCCAGCGAGTCGGCCAGCCGGCGCCGGCTCCAGTCGCGATCGGCGACCAGGCAGGAGACCGCGGCGACCAGCCAGAAGGCGAGGAAGATGTCGAGCAGCGCGACCCGCGACATCACGAAGTGCAGGCCGTCGACCGCGAGCAGGAGGCCGGCGATACAGCCGATCAGCGTCGACCGGGTCATCCGGCGCACGACCCGGATCAGCAGCAGGACGGTCAGGGTGCCGAACAGGGCCGGCATGAACCGCCAGCCGAACGTGTTCATCCCGAACAACTGCTCACCGGCGGCGATCATCCACTTGCCGACCTCGGGGTGCACGGTCAGGCTCGGGGTGGTCTTGAAGACGTCCAGGTTGCCGGCCAGGATCGCCTTGTCGGCGGCCCCTTCGGGCTTGTCGATGAACTGCAACGCGTACCCGTGCTTGAGCAGCGAGTACGCGTCCTTGGCGTAGTAGGTCTCGTCGAAGACGAACTTGACCGGGTTGCCGAGGTTCCAGAACCGCAGGATCGCGGCCATCGCCGTGATCGCGAGGGTGGCGATCCAGCCGCCCTCGAAATCCCGCGGCATCGGCGGGTACAACCGCTGTTTCAGCGGCGGCAGCCGGCGCCCCTGGACGTCGCGCCCGAGCGTCTCCCGCACCTCGGCGGCCGTCGCGGTGTCGTCATCGATCACAGCAGTCACGCGGCCATCGTACGGAGCCCCGGATACCACCGCGTCCCGACACCGCCTCGACCGGCTGCGAGGATGGCTCCATGACCGGGCGATTGGTGTTGGCGGGGACTCCTATTGGGGATCTGGGGGATGCGTCGGCGCGGTTGGCGCGGGTGTTGGGGGAGGCCGATGTGGTGGCCGCGGAGGACACGCGGCGGCTGCGGCGGTTGACGACGGAGCTCGGGATCGTGGTGCACGGGCGGGTGCTGAGCTTCTTCGAGGGGAACGAGCGGGAGCGGACGCCGGAGCTGGTGGCGGCGCTGCTCGAGGGGCAGACCGTGGTGGTGGTGACGGACGCGGGGATGCCGAGCGTCTCCGACCCGGGGTACCGGTTGGTGGCGGCCGCGATCGAGGCGGAGATCCACGTGACCGCCGTACCGGGGCCGTCCGCGGTGCTCACCGCGCTGGCGCTGTCGGGGCTGCCGGTGGACCGGTTCACCTTCGAGGGGTTCCTGCCGCGCAAGCCGGGTGAGCGGACGAAGCGGTTGCAGGAGCTGGCCAAGGAGCCGCGGACGATGGTGTTCTTCGAGGCGCCGCACCGGCTGGCGGCCTCGCTGGAGAACATGGCCGAGGCGTTCGGCGCGGACCGGCGTACGGCGGTGTGCCGTGAGCTGACCAAGACCTATGAAGAGGTCAAGCGCGGTACGGCGGCCGAACTGGCCGAGTGGGCCATCGATGGCGTCCGCGGCGAGATCACCGTCGTCGTCGCCGGGGCAGACCAGACGAAGATCCTCGGCCCGGACGAGCTGGCCGCGGAGGTGGCTGCCGACGAGGAGGCGGGGACGCCGCGCAAGGAGGCGATCTCGGACGTCGCCAAGCGCTTCGGGGTGCCCAAGCGAACGGTGTACGACGCCGTACTGGCCGCTCGGCACCCTGGTAAATAACAGTGGCACGCCCGACTACGCTTGAGGCATGCCGGAGAAGTCCTTTTACGTCACCACCCCGATCTACTACGTCACGGCTCCGCCGCACATCGGCAGCGCCTACACGACGGTGGCCGGGGACGTCCTGACCCGTTGGCACGCCCAGCGGGGCGAGCGCAAGTGGTACCTGACCGGTACCGACGAGCACGGCGAGAAGGTGATGCGCAGCGCTGAGGCGCAGGGCATGTCTCCGCAGGCGTGGACGGACAAGCTGGTCGAGGAGTCCTGGAAGCCGGCCTGGGTCGACGTCGACATCGACTACGACGACTTCATCCGGACCACCGAGAAGCGGCACACCGACCGGGTCCGCGACTTCTGGCAGACGCTCTACGACAAGGGCGACGTCTACAAGGGTGAGTACGAAGGCCTGTACTGCGTCGGCTGCGAGGAGTTCAAGCTCCCCACGGACATCCGCACCGACGAAGACGGCACCCAGCGCTGCATGATCCACGGCACCGAGCTGGAGACGGTCTCGGAGACGAACTACTTCTTCCGCCTGTCCGCGTACGCCGACCGGCTGATCGAGTTGTACGAGTCGCAGCCGGACTTCGTCGCGCCGTCGAGCGCGCGCAACGAGGTCATCTCGTTCGTGAAGCAGGGGCTCCAGGACCTGTCGATCACCCGATCCACCTTCGACTGGGGCATTCCGGTGCCCTGGGACGAGGAGCACGTGCTCTATGTCTGGATCGACGCGCTGCTCAACTACGTGACGGCCGCCGGCTACGGCACCGATCCGGAGCGCTTCGAGCAGCTCTGGCCGGTCGACGTGCACCTGGTCGGCAAGGACATCCTGCGGTTCCACGCGGTGATCTGGCCGGCGATGCTGATGGCCGCGGGCGTCGCCGTACCGAAGCAGGTCTTCGCGCACGGCTGGCTGCTGGTTGGTGGCGAGAAGATGAGCAAGTCGAAGCTGACCGCGATCGCGCCGAACGAGATCACCGACCACTTCGGCTCCGACGCGTTCCGGTACTACTTCCTCCGCACGATCCAGTTCGGGTCGGACGGCTCGTTCTCCTGGGAGCACCTGAACGCGGTCTACACCTCGGAGCTGGCGAACGGCCTGGGCAACCTGGCCAGCCGGATCGCGGCGATGGTCGGCAAGTACTTCGACGGCGAGCTGCCCGAGGCTGTCGACCACGGGCCGGCCGAGCAGGCGCTCGCGGACAAGCTCGCCTCGACGGTCGCGGCCGCGGACAAGGCGATCGACACGCTCGCCTTCCAGGAAGCACTGACGGCGATCAACGACCTGGTCGGGGCGGTCAACGGGTACGTCTCCGAGCAGGAGCCGTGGAAGGTCGCGAAGGACGAAGCCCAGCGCGACCGGCTGGCGACCATCCTGTACACCTCGGCCGAGGTACTCCGCGCTGTCGCGGTGCTGCACAACCCGACGATGCCGAAGACGGCCGCCAAGCTGTGGACCCTGCTCGGCGCCGACGCCAAGCTCGGCCCACTGGCGGACCAGCGCGTCCAGGACGCCGGCACCTGGGGCCAGCTCCCGGCGGGCTCCGTCCTGGTCAAGGGCGACGCCCTCTTCCCGCGCCTCGCCGAGGTCGAGGCGTAGGTTTTCGGCAGTTTTCGCCGACGGGGAATACCTCCGCTGCCGGTATCGGTTGATGCTTCAAGTAACTCCAAACTTGAAGCATCAACCATCTCAGCGGAGGTTTCTCATGCAGGCGGTCGTGTACGAAGAGTTCGGTGGTCCTGAAGTACTGCAGACGCTCGAGATCGACGAGCCGCATGCGGGGCCTGGCGAGGTGCGGATCGCGGTCCGCGCCGCTGGGGTGAACCCGATGGACTACAAGCTGCGCCGGGGTTGGTTCAACGCGGAGGCGGCCGTGTTCCCCGTCGTACCGGGCTTCGAGGTCGCGGGCGTGGTGGATGAGGTCGGCGACGGCGTGACCGAGTTCGTGGTCGGGGACGAGGTCGTCGGATGGGGCAAGACCGGCACCTTCGCGGAGTACGCCCTCGCCGGGGTCGTTGCGAAGAAGCCGGCCGAGGTGTCGTTCGAGGAGGCCGTGGCGCTTCCCGTCGCCGGTGAGACGTCCGCACGGGCGCTTGGCCTGCTCGGCGTGACGGCCGGCGAAACCGTACTGATCCACGGCGCGGCCGGTGGTGTAGGCGCAGTGGGCGTCCAGCTCGCACTGGCGCTCGGCGCGACCGTGATCGGCACAGCAGCCGAGGCGAACCACGACTACCTGCGCTCGCTCGGTGCCATTCCGGTCACGTACGGCGAAGGCCTCGTCGACCGGGTCCGCGCGGTCGCACCCCAGGGCATCGACGCGGTCTACGACGTGGCCGGCAAGGGCGCCCTTCCGGACTCCATCGAACTCCGCGGCGGCACCGACCGCATCGTCACCATCGCCGATCCCACCGCCGCCGACCACGGCATCGCCTTCTCCGCCGGCGGCACCCCACCCGAGGTCCAGGCCGCCGGCCTGCGCGAGCAACTCGAACTCGCCGCCACCGGCAAGCTCAAACTGAAGATCGCCGAAACCTTCCCCTTCACCGACGCCGCCAAGGCCGCCGAAATCTCCGAATCCGGCCACGCCAAGGGCAAACTCGTCGTCAAGCCCTGACCGTATTCACAGTCGGCAGAAGTGTTCGAGCGGCGGCGGACGGGAAGCTCCCGTCCGCCGCCGCTGTTTGACGCTTTCTTACAAGAGGTACCTGTGGGGTCGGGGCTAACGTCTGGTGGGTGGACGAAAGGAGTCCGGAATCGTGACTGGATATGTGGCTACGGCCGAGGCCGAGATCAGTGCTTCGCCGGATCAGGTGTGGGATGTGCTGACGGATCCCGAGCAGATCAAGAAGTTCATGTTCGGGACCGAGGTGAAGACCGACTGGCAGCCGGGGAGTCCGATCAGCTGGCAGGGGGTGTACGAAGGGAAGGACTACGAGGACAAGGGTGAGATTCTCGCGGTGGAGCCCGGGCGGTTGCTGAAGGTGACGCACTACAGCCCGTTGAGTGGGCAGCCGGATGTGCCGGAGAACTATCACACACTCACCTACGAACTGGCCGATCGCGGTACGAAGACGCACCTGTCGCTCAGCCAGGACAACAACGCCAGCGAGGAGGAGGCCGAGCACTCGCGCGGGATGTGGGAGATGCTCGTGAACGGCGTGAAGGAGGCCGCGGAACGCGGCTGACCCGGCCGACCGTCGTACCGGGCACATTCCGGGCACATTCTGGGCATCACCGGGCCCCCGGTTACGGGACACTAGCCGTGATGACCGGTACGACGGTGGTCGGCGGCGCGGCGCCCGCTCGGCCGGGACCCGCCACGACGACCACCCGGCCAGGACCGGAGCTCGGGCTCGGACTGGTCGGCTGGTGGCTGCTGGTCCCGATCACGGCCGTCCTGCTGCTCGCCTGGATCGGCGACTCCGGCGGCGAGAGCATCCGGTTCTTCGTCACCTGGCTCCTGGCGGTCCTGTTCCCCGGCACCCTGCTCTGGCGAGCCCTGGCCGGCGGTCGGTCGGTGACCCAGGACCTCGGGTTCGGTGCCGTTCTCGGCCTCGCCTGGCAGTTGGCGACCTGGGCGATCTGTACTGCGATCGGCATGCCGCTCCTGCAGTGGGCGGCCGCCGCACTCCTCGTGCTCACCTTCGTTGTAGTCCCCGCGCTCAGACCGAACCTCGGCCTGCGGGCAACGGCGACTGCGCCTCCTCGCTGGTGGCACGCGCTGCTGGTGACGAGCCTGATTCTGGCCGTACTGCGAACTGTCGCCGCCCTGCTCCGGCAACTTCCGCTGCCGCCGGAAGCCGCCGTCCGCAGCCAGGACATCTGGTACCAGCTCGGGATCGCCCAGGTTCTCACCGAGCACGTCCCACCGCCCGATCCATCGGTTCTCGGTGAGCCGCTGATCTACCACTGGTTCGCGACCGCCTCGATGGCCAGCGGGTCGGTGATGTCGGACGTGGATCCGCCGCAGGTGCTCCTGCATCAGTGGCCGATCACGATGGTGCTCACCCTCGTGCTGGTCAGCTGGGCGGCCGGTGAGGCGCTCAGCGAACGGCAGTGGGTAGCCCCGATCGCCGGAGCGCTGGCCGCGGTACTGCCTGGTGGGCTGCAGTTGGCGTCGTCGCCGTCGGTCAACATGACGGGCGCGCAGTCGGTTCAGTCGCCGACCGGAACGATGGCGGCGGTCGTGCTGCTCGGGCTGGTGGGACCGACGGTGCTCATCCTGCGTCGGCAGGCGGGCCCGGGTGCCTGGGCCGCCATGGTCCTGCTGCTCGCGCTCGCCGGCGGAACGAAGCCGACGCTGCTCCCGATCATGCTGGTCGGGTTCTTCTGCGCGGGAACGTTCAGCTGGCTGAAGGACCGGCGGCCGCCCTGGCGGATCGTCGTCCTGGTGAGCCTGGCGGGATTGTTGCTCTTGGCATCTTCCTTCACGCTGATCGGCAGTTCCGGGGGAAGCAGGGTCCAGTTCTTCGCGGCCATGAGGGTCCAGCCGTACTACCAGGCCGTGACCGGTGACCTGTCACTGCCGGCCACCGGCGGCTGGTTCATCCAGGCCGTGGCGTCCGGCGATCCCCGGATGATCCTGTTCATCGCGACCCTCGTCACCTGGTACCTGGCCACCGAGACGCCGAGGCTGCTCGCCTTGCTGGGCTGGTCGATCGACCCGGTACGCCGCGATCCGGCGTACTGGTGGAGCGGGGGATGTGTGCTGGCGGGGGTCGGCATCACCTTGATGCTGTCGCACACCGGCTATTCGGAGTACTACTTCCTCACTGCCGTCCTCGCTCTCGGGATGGTCGCGGTCGTTGCTATCGGCGCCAATCTCGCGCGTCGGCAGGACTTGCTCAGTCTGGTCGTCACTGCCTGGGTGGGGGCGCTCACGGCGAGCGCCCTGTTCCTGTATTGGCCTGTGAAGCCAGGCGTTCACACTGTCGCGAGAGCTCTCACTGGTCTGGTGGTTCCGTTCGCGATCCTCGCAGTCGTAGGGGCGCTGGTGATCCTGGTGGTGAACCGGGCCCGCGACGCCGCCGCCATCGGCCTACAGGTGATCGTGCTGACGGTCGCGGCCAGTCTGCCGGCGCAACTGGTCAGCCTGGGGACCGCGCTCGAGAATCTGGTCAGCCCGCGGCCGGCGCCGAACGAGACGAGCCGGCTCTATCTGACCCGCGACGAGCAGGACGCGATGCTGTGGCTGCACAAGCACAAGAAGGACGACGACGTTGCTGTCAGCAACGTGTTCTGCCTGCCGGCGCGGTTCCGGCCGGGCTGTCCCGAGGACGCGTACTGGGTGTCGGCGTTGAGCGGGGTACGGCTCTATCTCGGTGGGTGGGCGTATGCGCCGGCGAACCTCGGCGCCCACTACGACACCAGCTTCCTGACCCGGCCGCCGCCGTGGCCGGATCGCTTGAAGGACAGCCTGAACGCCGTCGAGAAGCCGACACCGGCGTTGCTCACCCGGCTGAGGAACCAGGTGGGGGTGGACTGGATCGTGGCCGACCTGCGGGCCGGCCCGGTGTCGCCGCTGCTCGACAAGCTCGCCGTACCGGCCTTCAGTAATCGCGACATCCGGATCTACCGGCTTAAGTAGGCTGGGCCTCATGTCTACCGACAACGTGGAGGTCGAACGCCCGACGCGGGAACGCGCTGCCGTCGGAGAGGACGGGCGGTCCCGGGACCGGACCCGGCCGGCGGTGCCGGATCCGCTGCCGATGAGCGTGGTCGACGCGCACTGCCACCTGGACATCGCGGACGGGGAGGACGGTGCCTGGCTGGGAGCCGCCGAGGCGATCAAGCTGGCCGCATCCGTCGGGGTGACCCGGATCGTCCAGGTCGGCTGCGATCTTCCGGGCGCGCTCTGGGCGGTCGAGGCCGCCGAGCAGTATCCGAACCTGATCGCGGGCGTCGCCCTGCACCCGAATGAGGCGCCGAGGCTCAAGGCCGCCGGTGAACTCGACGGCGCGCTGGCCGAGATCGAGCGGCTGGCGACGAGTTCGGACAAGGTCAGGGTGATCGGTGAGACCGGGCTGGACTACTTCCGGACCGGTGAGGACGGACGGGCCGCGCAGCACGAGTCGTTCGCCGCGCACATCGAGCTGGCGAAGCGGCTCGGCAAGACGCTGATGATCCACGACCGGGACGCGCACGACGACATCCTCGCCGTACTGGATCGCGAAGGCGTCCCGGACCGGCTGGTGATGCACTGCTTCTCCGGCGACACCGAGTTCGCCCGCAAGTGTGTCGAGCGCGGGGCGTTCCTCAGTTTCGCCGGCGTCGTCACCTTCAAGAACGCGCAGTCGCTGCGGGACGCGCTCGCGGTGACGCCGCTCGACCGGGTGCTGGTGGAGACGGACGCGCCGTACTTGACGCCGTCGCCGCATCGCGGTCAGCCCAACGCGTCGTACCTGATCCCGCACACGGTTCGCAAGATGGCCGGCGTCCTCAACATCTCCGTCGCCGAACTCTGCGAAGCCCTGTCGGCCAACGCCGACCGCGCCTTCGGCGGCAAGTGGTAGACACGCCGTATGGAGTTCAGTGAGGTCGTCCGGCGGCGGCGCATGGTCCGGAACTACGATCCGTCCCGGCCGGTGCCGGCGGAGATCCGCGAGCGGATCCTGGAGAACGGCCTGCGGGCCCCTTCCGGCGGGTTCAGCCAGGGCTGGGCGTTCCTGACCCTCGAAGGCGACGACCGGGAGCGTTACTGGCGGATCGCGGCCGAAGATCCGGATCCGAAATATGTGGAGTGGGTCACAGGGCTGCGCCGGGCGCCGCTGCTGATCTTCGCCTTCGCGCACAAGGACGCGTACCTCGACCGGTACACCGAGCCGGACAAGGGCTGGACCGACCGCGACGAGTCGCACTGGACGGCGCCGTACTGGTACGTCGACACCGGCATGGCGGCCCTGCTGATGCTGCAGACGGTGGTCGACGAAGGCTTGGGTGCTTGCCTTTTCGGGCCTCCGGCCGAGAAAGTCGGCCGGCTGAAAGAGGAGTTCGGGGTACCGGACGGCTTCGATCCGATCGGGGTCATCTCGATCGGGTACCGGGCCCCCGACAAGCGGTCGCCGTCGCTCAAGCGAGGGCGTCGCAGTACTGCTGAAGTGGTGCATCGCGGGCACTGGGGCCGTCACGAGCAGTAAGCGGACCATTACACCTTTTTGCGACTCGCCGACCAGCGGATTGGCGCTTCCGGGACTTCTTCGTTACTGTCTCGTGATGTTGGCCGGGATCGGGGAAGGTCCCGGACAGCACGCCCCTCGGCGGAGACCATGATTTCCAGGCCCTGCAACCTGGCATACGTGGCGTCCGCCAGTGCTGTCCCACCCCGTGCCCGGGTAGCTCTACCTGGGAGCATTAGTGCGCAAGTCCATCATCGCGGCCGTCGGTGCGACGGCTGTGTTCGCCGTCGTGGGCGGCAGTGTGGCTTATGCCGACAAGAGCAAGACCGTGAGTCTGTCCATCGACGGGCAGGTGCAGAAGGTGCACACCTTCGGCTCCACCGTCGCCGATGCTCTGAAGGCGAAGAAGATCCAGGTCGGCGAGCGCGACCTGGTGGCTCCGGCCCTGGATGCCAAGCTCCAGGACGGCCAGGAGATCGCGGTGCAGTACGGCCGCCAGCTCATCGTGAACGCCGACGGCACCAAGAAGACTTTCTGGACCACGGCGGACAGCGTGAACGAGGCGCTGGCCGACCTGGGTCTGCGCTACGACACCGCCGCGGTCTTCTCCACCAGCCGGAGCGCCCCCATCGGCCGCCAGGGCCTGGAACTCGACGTCCGTACGCCGAAGGTCGTCCAGTTCGTCCAGCGCGGCAAGGTCGTCCAGGTGAAGTCGATGGCGATGAACGTGGCCGAGGCGCTCAAGGGCGCCGGGGTCTCGTACGACGCCAACGACCGGATCACCCCCGGGACCGCCGCGGTGCTGAAGCCCGGCACGGTCAACCGGATCACCATCGTCCGGGTCGACGTCAAGACGGTGAACGCCGTCGAGTCGATCGCCTTCGGTAAGAAGGAGACGAAGTCGGCCACGATGCTCGAGGGCGACACCAAGACGACCGCCAAGGGCACGGCCGGCAAGAAGTCGGTCAGCAAGGTCCTGACGTACGTCGACGGCAAGCTGATCAGCACCAAGATCGTCGCCAGCAAGGTGATCACGGCGCCGGTCGACGAGCTCGTCACGGTCGGCACCAAGAAGGCCCCGACCGGCGAGACCAGCACCCCGCCGACCGGTGGTAACACCAGCGCCTGGGACCGGATCGCCGAGTGCGAGTCCGGCGGCAACTGGTCGATCGACAGCGGCAACGGGTACTACGGCGGCCTGCAGTTCGACCACGGCACCTGGGTCGCGTACGGCGGCGACGCCTACGCGAACAACGCCAACGGTGCGAGCAAGGCGCAGCAGATCGCGATCGCGGAGAAGGTCAAGGCCGACCGCGGTGGCTACGGCGCCTGGCCCGTCTGCGGCAAGCGGGCGTGACGTAGTGCCAGACTGGCCCGTGTGACCAGCGCTGATTCATCCACTTCCGCCGGACCGAGACTCCTCGGTCCGGCGGAAGTGCGTTCACTGGCCGCCTCGCTCGGGCTCCGGCCCACCAAGCAGCGCGGCCAGAACTTCGTCATCGACCCGAACACGGTGCGCCGGATCGTCCGCGCCGCCGACCTGGCCCCGGCCGGCGAGACCGTGCTGGAGGTCGGACCCGGACTCGGCTCGCTCACGCTGGCCTTGCTTGCCGAGGGCCACCGGGTCACCGCCGTCGAGATCGACCCACTGCTGGCCGGCGCCCTGCCTGGGACGGTCGCTGAATATGCGCCTGGGCAGGCCGCTGCGCTGACCGTCGTCCTCGCGGATGCGATGGCTGTCTCAGCCGATCAGCTCGGCACTCCGGACGCCTGCGTGGCAAACCTGCCGTACAACGTCGCCGTACCGGTCCTGCTGCATCTGCTCGAGATCGCCCCGACGATGCGGCACGGGCTCGTGATGGTCCAGTCGGAGGTCGCGGACCGGCTCGCCGCCCCACCCGGCTCCCGGACGTACGGCGTACCGTCCGCCAAGGCCGCCTGGTACGCCGATGTGCGGCGGGCCGGGCCGATCGGGCGGAACGTGTTCTGGCCGGCCCCGAACGTGGACTCCGGATTGGTTGCCTTCTCCCGCCGTCCCGCCCCGGAGACCCCGGCGACTCGCGCCGAGGTCTTCGCTGTGATCGAGGCCGCGTTCTCGCAACGCCGCAAGACCGTCCGCTCGGCTCTGGCCCGCTGGATGCCCGACCGGGCCCGCCTCGACGCGGTGCTGGTGGCCGCCGGCATCGACCCGACGCTTCGTGGCGAGATGCTCGGCATCGAGGAATTCGCCCGCATCGCCGGGGCGAGTCACCAGGCTCTGTCGCCACCTCCGGCCGACGCCACGTAGTACAGGCAACTGGTGCTGACATGGCCTAGGGTTTGCGCGTGCCACCAAATGCCCAGGTCACGGTGCGGTCGCCGGCCAAGATCAATCTCGGTCTGTCCGTCGGTCCGCCGCGCCCGGACGGGTTCCATCCGCTCGCGACCGTCTACCAGGCCGTTGCCCTGTACGACGACGTCACCGCGACCCTGCGCGACGACGCCGCCATCACCGTCGAGGTGGTCGGCGACTTCGCCGTCGACGTACCGACCGACGACTCCAACCTCGCGGTCCGCGCGGCCCGGATGCTCCAGGTCGAGTTCGACGTCGAGGAAGGCGTCGACCTGAGCATCCGCAAGACCATCCCGGTCGCCGGCGGGATGGCCGGCGGCTCCACCGACGCGGCGGCGACGCTGGTCGCGTGCAATCGGCTCTGGGGACTCGGCTTGTCGCAGCCGGAGCTGGAGCGGATCGCGGCGGAGTTGGGCAGCGACGTACCGTTTTGCCTGGTCGGCCACACCGCGCTTGGGCGGGGGCGTGGTGAACAGGTGACCGAGGTGATGTCGCGCGGGACGTTCCACTGGGTGTTTGCCATTGCTGAGGGCGGGTTGTCTACGCCTGCTGTCTTCAAGGAACTCGATCGCCTTCGCCCGTTGCGGCGGGTCGAGGCGCCCGAAGTACGGCCTGAGTTGTTGTCGGCTCTGTTGTCAGGTAAGCCGGCCGCGCTTGCAGTTGCCCTCAGCAACGACATGCAAGCGGCCGCTCTTTCGCTGCGGCCGGAACTGGCGGCGACTCTCCAGTTCGGCCTCGACCAAGGAGCCCTCGCCGCGATGATCTCCGGCTCGGGGCCCACCTGTCTGTTTCTGGCCGCCGACAGCCGCCGAGCCGTCGACCTCGCGGTGGATCTGGCCGAATCGGGTCTGTGCCGAATGGTCCGCCAAGCCGAAGGCCCGGTCCCCGGCGCGCGCATCCTCCCAGCCCCCGCCAACCGGTAGACCCCACGCAGCTCACTGCGTTCGCCGCTCCCACCCGCCCAGGTTCGCGGCTCCTACGTCGCCGCTCGGCAACTGCGCGGGGGTACTCGTGTCTGGCGGGTGGGTGATTTCCCACGCAGCTCACTGCGTTCGCCGCTCCCGCCCGCCCGGGTTCGCGGCTCCTGCGTCGCCGCTCAAAACTTCGGAGGTACCGGTGTGTCGCGGCATCAGGCGATCGCACGCGT
Source organism: Kribbella voronezhensis (assembly GCF_004365175.1). NCBI lineage: Bacteria > Bacillati > Actinomycetota > Actinomycetes > Propionibacteriales > Kribbellaceae > Kribbella > Kribbella voronezhensis. The sequence goes on from NZ_SOCE01000001.1 coordinate 5,200,109, forward strand.
CTCACTGCGTTCGCCGCTTCCGGCCCCCGGGTCGCGGCTCCTGCGTCGCTGCTCGACAACTGCCCGAGGCACTCGTGTCTCGCGAGGTCGGTGATTCCGCGCAGCTCAATGGTGTTTGCTGCTTCACCCATGCGTTCGCTGGTCCACCTCACGCCCGGTTGCGGCTCCGACGTCGCCTCTCGACAACTGGTCGTCTACTGGTGAGCAGCCATCGATCTCGCTTCTCATGAACTCATTGGGTGGGCCGCCCCCGCGAGACCACTGTGTTTCGCGTCCCCCCGAGCTTGCGCCTTCCGCTCGACGACGACTCAGGTGCACCCGAGAGCCACGTCAAGCGCCGAAGGATTCGGGCACCCGGTGCGAAGTTGAGCGGCGACGTAGGAGCCGCGACCAACGGGTGGGCGGGAGCGGCGAAACGCAGTGAGCCGCGTGGGAAACGCAGTACTAGCCAGTAAGGGACTCAGGCGCCGGTGGTGCTAAAGAAGCGTCTACCTCTTCAATGACCGAGATCCCGGTGGAGCCGTCCAGGCGGCGCCAGTGTTCGGTGAGGGTGAGGGTGCCGGCTTCGTCGTAGTCGGGGACGCTGGTGACCTGGCCGGCCGTCACTGAGCCGTCGGTGGCGAGTTGGCAGTAGGTGGCGGTGATGGTGCCGGAGGCGTCGCAGGTGCCGACGAGGCGGCCGAAGTACAGTTTGCCGCCGCCGAAGTCGGCCCAGATGAGTTTGCCGTTCTGGTGGTAGCGGCCGGTCGGGGCGCCGGGTGGGTTGCCGACGGGGCGGAAGATGCGGCCGTCGTAGTCGGGGGCGTCCATCAGTTCACCGACCGGTCAGGATCTGCAGGAGGGCTTCGACACCGGGCGCGCTGGCTGCCATCCCGGTCAACACGGCCCGGACTGCGAGTGCCGGGTCGAAGCCGCGTGGCTTCAAGGCCGCGAGACCGCGCGTCACCTCCGCCTCGGCAAGCACCGGCGGCAGCGGGTGTTCGGCGACCTCGTCGGATGAGGCGCGCTCGCGGGCGGCATCGAGCAGCGGGCGGACGTAGGCCTCGAACTCGCGGTACGCCGACAGGGTGAAGTTGCTCGCGAAGCGGTCCGGCCGGTCCCAGGCGAGGTAGAGGCGGACGACGTCGACGTCTTCGGAGGTGAGGAAGTCGTTGGCCCAGATCGCGTGGTTGCGGCTGGTGGAGAACTTCTCGCCGTCGAGGGTGTAGAACTCGTTCACCTGCGCGCCGCCGATGGAGTCCGGCGACAGGCCGGCCGCCAGGTAGAGGGCCGGCCAGAACAGCGCGAAGTAGAACCCGTTGTCGATCCCGTTGAAGTGCCAGAGCGCATCGACCTCGGACAGCGCCTCGGCGGTCGCCTCCAGCCCGAGCGCACCCGGTTTGATGCCTTGGGCAACACCGTGCAAGGTGCTCAGCCCGACCTCGGCGTACACCTCGAGCCGCAGTCCCTCGTGCGGCCCGGTGCCGGCCAGGCCCCAGTTGGTCGGGTAGGCGATCGGTACGTCGGGGAGCCGGCGCTCCAGGTAGTGCGCGACGATCTTGCGGGCCCGATCGGGAAGTTCGGCGCGGAGCCAGACCTCCATGATCTCTTCGCGGTAGTCCTCCATCGGCAGCACCGGCACGGTGGCGAGGAACGGCCGGGGCGCTCCGCCGCAGCGGTTGCACTTGGGGTCGACGAGGTTCTCGGCGGACGTGTAGCCGCCACATCCTTCGCAGCCGCCACCGGCCGCTTCCGAACCGCACCAGGCGCAGGTGCCGACGACGTACGACTGGTGCAGGGTGCGGTTGCAGTCGGCGCACGCGAGCAGGGTGAGCTTGCGCATCGGGAAGCGCCCGGCCTCGGTGAGATCGGCGGCGAGGGTGGTGACGCCGCGCTGGTAGTCCTCGCTCTGCGGGTTCAGGAAGACGTCGTAGTGGATCCTGGCGGCGTCCAGCGCGGCGATGATCTCCTCGCGGAAGCCGGCGGCGAGTTTCTCGACGTCGACGCCTTCCCGCTCGGCCCGGGTCAGCACCCAGTTCTGGTGGACGTCGAACCCGGCCGTGGTGACGACTCGTTCACCCCGGGCCCGGGCGGCGCGGGCGGCGATGTCCGCGGCCAGGTAGGGACCGGAGAGATGACCCACGTGCATCGGGCCGTTGGCGGTGGCCGGCGGGACGATGACAACGGTGACACCGGTTTTCGTGGAGGTACTCATCTGGTGATTCGACTCCTGTCCGATGGGCGGTCGGCGCGGCGACGAGCCCGGTCACGGTGGTCACCGACGCGGTCGCAGTCCGCGAGATTACTCCTGTGTCGAGGCCTCGGCCAGGCGGGAAAACCCTTGAAAACAAGGGTGAAAACTCAAATCCGGCAAATGAGCGTTTGATTCGCCGGCCAATTGCGGCAACCCTCTGGCCGAGCGGTTTGAGGCTCTGTACTGTCCCCGGCATCGCCAGGGCCCCGACGCACGGCCGCAACCGGACGTGCCGACCGCTTCGATGGGCCAGTGACTCCACGGAGGGCCAGATGACGCTGACCGATGACTACCTCGCCGCGGCCGCCGATCGTGGCCCGAAGCCTGCCGAGCTGCACGCCGCAGTGAGCGACGCCGTCGCCGCCACCTCGTACTGGGGCAACTCGCTGTCCCGCCCGGTGTTCCTGGAACGCGAGCCGCTCGCCGAGCTGAGCACCGACCTCGAAGTACTGTTCGCCGCCATCACCAGCCTTCCGGAACGCTTGTACGGCGGGGACCTGGCCGCGTTCGCGCGAGCGGTCGGGCTGTCCGAGGTGCAGGCGAAGGTGGTCGTGCGGGGGAACGCCAAGGCTCCGAGCCGATTCGGCCGCGCGGACCTGTACCGCGATGCCGACGGCTTTCACCTGCTGGAGTTGAACACCGGCAGTACCGCGGGCGGTGTCGACAATCAGATGCTCAACCGGGCGTTGCTCGACCTGCCGTTCGTGAAGGAGTTCGTCACCGAGCACGACCTCGTCTTCAAGGACACGATGGCCGAGCTGGTCCAGACGATCATCGCCGAGGTGGAGCTGGCCGACGAGCGGCCGTTCGTCGTGATCGTGGACTTCCCCGACAGCTTCCCGCAGCTCGAACCGCAGCTGCTCAAGTCGGCCGCGGAGCTGGCGAAGTACGGCATCGACGCCACCGCGTGCTCGGTGGACAGCCTCGAACTCCGCGACGACCACCTGTGGCTGGACGGCCGCCGGGTCGACACGATCTTCCGCCTGTTCATGCTCGAGGACCTGCACAAGCCGGGCGCGCTCGAACTGCTCGAGCCGGTACTACGGGCCGCCGAGCTCGGGCACGTCTCCATCTTCACCTCGATGGACGCCGAGCTCTACGGCAGCAAGGGCGTTCTCGCGCTCGTCTCGGACGAGGCGAACCGGCACCTGTACTCCGAACAGGAACTCGTCAGCCTCGACCGCATCCTGCCCTGGACCCGGATGGTCCGGCCGGGACCGGTCACCGTCGACGGCGAGCGGCGTGACCTGATCGAGTACGCCGAGGCCGATCAGAACAGGCTGGTCCTCAAGCCGACCACGTTGCACGGCGGCCAAGGCGTGGTGCTCGGTTGGCAGACGGACGCGGCGAGCTGGCAGCAGCAGCTCGCGGCCGCGATGGATTCGCCGTACATTCTGCAGCGCCGGATCGACCCGACGCCCGAGCTGTTCCCGACCGAGGACGGGGTCGAGCCGTGGGTGCTGCTGTGGGGCGCTTTCCTGGTCGCGAATGGATTCGGCGGGCTATGGATCCGTGGGTCGCGCGAGCTCGACGGAGCCGTCGTCAACCTCGCCACCGGTGCGGTCTCCACCTGCTGCTTCCACGAGCGGTGAGCCGAGTTCCCGGAGCCGGCTGAGCGCTGCTTCCCGCCGTACGCCGTCGTCGTAGTACCGGGCGATCTCGTAGGCGTCGGTGTAGTGCTCGATCGCCGTCTCCGGGTCGCCCAGTGCTTCGTGGGCACGACCGAGTTCGACGAGTCCCTCGGCCAGGCCGACCTGATTGCCGAGGGACTCGAAACCCTCGACGCAACGCTGCAGCTCGGCCACCGCAGGCTCTGGGTGACCTGCTTCGAGATAGGTGATGCCGGATCTCAGCAGGGCGATGGACAGCGCCCGCTGGTGCCCGTACTTCGTGCTCAGCGCGATGCTGCGGTCGAAGCAGTCCCGCTCCTGGACGCGGTGACCCAGATTGCCGTGCAATTGACCCAGGTTGATCAGCGCTGTCGCCTGGCCGACCGGGTCGTCCAGCTCGGTGTAGCAGTCCAGGGCGCGGTCCGCGAAGCCGATCGCCTTCTCGTGGTCTCCGGCCTGCTCCAGGACGTGGCTGAGATTCGCCAGCGCCATGGCGATTCCGGGCAGGTTGCCCAGCTGCTCGAACCACTTCAGCCCTTGCTCCAGCTCGGCAAGGGAATCGCTGTAGTCGCCTGTCCCGTAGAGGGCGACATCGGACAGCACGAGGCCGAGGTCGTTGCGCAGGATCGCCTCGGCTTCTCGGTCGCCTTCGGTGATCGCCACGGTAACCGCGGCCTCGATGACCTTGCGCCAGTCGAGCCAATGTCCCCGCGTGATGTAGAAGGCGACCAGACCGATCGCCAGCCGGAGTACGGACCGGCCCGGGACGCCGGGAGTGCTGGAGGCCTGGAGCGTCAGCGCCACCAACTGGGACCGCTCGCGGTCGAGCCAGGCCAGGGTCGAGGTCAGATCGTCCGGAGCAGGCAGCCACTTCTTGTCGGTCGGCCGCGGATCGAACCACGTCGCCCGGCCGGCATTCGGATGGGCCAACTCGACGCAGTGCCAGGCCACGGCCGCGCACAGATCCACCATCCGGGTGAGTGCTGCCGCCTGCTCAGCTTGGCCGTACCGATCGACGGCACGCTCCCTGGCATAGGTGCGCAGCAGGTCGTGCAATCGGTACCGGCCAGGCGCGGTCGCTTCGAGCAGGTGCAGATCGCAGAGCTGTTCGAGCACTGTTCCTGTTCGGCGCTGGGGCAGGTCGATGAGCCGGGACACCAGATCGGCGGAGAACTCGTCGAGCTGCGCGATCCCGAGCTGGTCGAAAATCTCGGCGGCCTGTGTCTCCAGCGGGTTCGTACTCCGGACCAGTTGCCGCATCGACAGCGCGAAACTGGCCCGTACGCCGTGGTCGGTGCGACTCAGTTGGTCGAGCCGGTGGCGTTCGTCGGCGAGCAGGTCGGCCAGGTGTGCGAGCGGCCAGGCGGGCCGGGTGACCAGCCGACCGGCCGCGATCCGGATCGCGAGCGGCAGGTAGCCGCAGGCATCGAGAACGGCCTCGGCCGCCACGGGATCGGGGTCGACCCGGTCGGCCGAAGCGATGCGGCGGAGCAGCTCGAGGCCGTCCGCCGGGGGCAGGACGGCGAGCCGTAGTACGGGGAAGGCGACACCGGCGAACTCGCGTCGGCTGGTGATGATCACGCCGGAACCGCCGGTACCGGGGAGCATTCGCTGGATCTGTTCGGCGGACTGCGCGTCGTCGAGGACGAGGAGCACACGGCGCTCGGCCAGGATCGTGCGCAGCCGGCCGGCGGCCAGGTCCGGATCGCGGGGCACCTCGTCGGGTGGCAGACCGAGACCGCGGAGCAGGTAGGTCAGCGCGTCGGCCTGGCTCATCGGATCGCCGGAGCCGTGACTGTGCAGGTTCAGGTACAGCTGACCGTCAGGGAACCGGTCCAGGAGCGAGTGAGCCGCCCGGAGCGCGAGGGCGGTCTTGCCGACGCCGCCCATACCGACGACGGCCGCCGCGACGATTCCGTCGGCGGACAGGATCTCGATCAGCTGCCCGAGTTCCGCCTCGCGGCCGGTGAAATCGGCGAGCGGAGTCGGCAGCTGGTACGGCGTGGACGGTGCCGGGCCGGGGTCGGCGGGACGAGGAGAGCGGGGACGGGTAGCCGCGGCGATGAAGGTGTCCCGCGCCTGCGGAGGCAGGTGCAGCGCGTCGGCCAGTGCGGTCACGGTCGCCCGGCGCGGGAACTGGCGGATGCCGCGTTCGAGCGCGCTGACGGCCTGAGCGCTCATCCGGGCCCGCTCGGCGAGCATCTCCTGGGTCAGACCGGCCGTGCGCCGATGGCGGGTCAGCAGGCTGGCGAACTCCACTGGTCCTCCCTGATCGGCGGCGGGTCGGGGGCGTTTGCAGGGTGGTTGGCGCGGGTCATTGTCGCGGGTCATTGGCGGGGTCGGAGGTAAATCTAGTCGCCGCCGGGCGCGGCCGCGGCTACTCTGGCCGGAAGTCCAAGGGCCGAGCGAGAAGGAGCTCCAGATGCGCCAGGTGTCGATCTACGCCATCACCTCTGATCGCATCGACGCACCCGCGAGGACTTTTGAACACCCTGACGATGGGCATCTTGGCGCATGTTGACGCCGGCAAGACCAGTCTGACCGAACGCCTGCTGTACGCGGCCGGCGTGATCAAGGCCGTCGGCCGGGTCGACGACGGCAGTACGACGACCGACTCGATGGAGCTCGAACGCCGCCGCGGCATCACCATCCGCTCGGCTGTGGTCTCCTTCGAACTCGGCGACCTGACCGTGAACCTGATCGACACTCCGGGCCACTCCGACTTCATCGCCGAGGTCGAGCGGGCGCTGTCCGTCCTGGACGGAGCCGTGCTGGTGATCTCGGCTGTCGAAGGAGTCCAGGTCCAGACCCGACTGCTGATGCGGACGCTGTCGCGGTTACGCATCCCGACCGTGCTGTTCGTGAACAAGATCGACCGGATGGGAGCCCGGTACGACTCGTTGCTCGCGGATATCGGGCGACTGCTCACGCCGTCCGCGGTGCCGATGGGTGCCGTCCGCGACCTGGGCACGCGGACCGCGCAGTACGAGCCGTTCCCCCTTGTGCACCAGGGCCTTGGGGAGATGCTTGCTGAGCGCAACGATTCGTTCCTGGCGGCCTATCTCGAGGACACGCTCGGGGAGGACGACTATCGACGGGAGCTGCTGTCGCAGGTACGACGCTCGCTGGTGCATCCCGTGTACTTCGGCTCGGCGATGACCGGCGTCGGCGTACCGGAGCTGATCGACGGCATTCGCGAGTGGTTGCCGCGTGCAACCGGTGCGCCGGGAGATCCCTTGCAGGCTTCGGTTTTCAAGGTCGAACGTGGTGCGGCGGGGGAGAAGATCGCGTCGGCCCGGATCTTCACCGGTGAACTGCGGGCGCGCCAGGTCGTCGAGGTGCACCGCGGCTCAACGTCGTACGAGGTGAAACCGACCTCGTTGCGGGTGTTCGAGCGTGGGAGTACAACGGCCGTGGACACTGCCGAGGCCGGGCGGGTCGTTGCGCTGCGTGGGATGAAGGAGATCCAGATCGGCGACCAACTCGGGTCGGTAGGGGCGCGCAGTGGTCAGCTTTTCGCGCCACCGACACTCGAAACGGTGATCCGGCCCGTGCATGGAGCCGACGGAGGCAAGCTGTTCATGGCGTTGCAGCAACTTGCCGAACAGGACCCGCTGATCCAGGTACGCAAGGGCGAAGAGATCTCGATCAGCCTGTACGGCGAAGTTCAGAAGGAAGTCATCGCGGCCTTGCTGGAGAGCGAGTACCGGTTGGCCGTCACCTTCAGTGAGACCACGCCGATCCATGTCGAGCGCCCGATCGGCGTCGGCACCGCGCAACGCGAGATCGGTGACCCGGGCAACCTTTGGGCCGCCGCTGTCGGCTTCCGGGTCTCGCCGGCGCCGGTCGGGACCGGGATCGACTACCGGCTGGAAGTCGAACTCGGTGGGCTGCCGCGGGCATTTCACACCGCCATTGAGGAAACCGTGCGGCAGACGTTGCTGCAAGGGCTCTACGGCTGGGAGGTGGTGGACTGCCGGGTGGATCTCATCCGGACCCACTACTTCTCACCGGTGACGGTCGCCGCCGATTTCCGCCGCCTGGTTCCGCTCGTACTGATGCAGGCTCTCCAGGAGGCGGGCACTCGCGTGCACGAGCCGGTGAACCATTTCGAACTGGACCTGGCGTCCGACGCGGTCGCACCGGTGCTCGGCAAACTCGCTGAAGCGTTTGCCACAGTGCGGAACAGCGTCGTGAGACAGGGCGAAGCCCGGCTTGAGGGATCGATTCCAGCCGGCCGGGTGCACACCTTCGAAGCGCAGCTGCCCGGTCTCACCCACGGCGAAGGAATCCTCCTCACCACTTTCGACGCCTTCCGCCCGGTGGTCGGCGCACCGCCAACCCACCCACGCACGGACGGCAACCCGCTGAACGAGAAGCAGTACCTGCTGCACCTCAACAGAACGTGAACCAGAGAATCCATTGCGCGTTCATCCAAGTCGTGATGAAATCCCCTCGGGTTCCCTGGTGTTCAGGTGGCCGTCCGGCCGTGAACACCCGACCGGACAGGCACCAGGGACCCACCAAACTTTTCCCCACGCAAGCTCCTGCGTCACTTGCTCCCGCCCGCCCCTCATCCGCCGCTCCTCCGTCGCGGCTCGCGGCTCGGTGCGGGAGGCCGGTGGCTGATGTTCCAGCGATGAGGCGAGATGCCCACTGCCACAGAACCCCGCTCGGCGCACACCGAACCGCCCGCCCTGGCCACAGACCACTCAGCTGCGACGCAGGAGCTGCGTCCGGGGTGGGCGGGAGCAGCCGACGGAGGAGGCTGCGTGGGGAGCAACTAGGCTGGTAGGGACATGGCAGCTACTTCCGCACCTAATCTGGTCAATCTGGAAGCCGTTTCGAAGGGCTTCGGTACCCGCACTCTGTTGGACGGGGTCAGTCTCGGCGTCGGCCGGGGTGAGCGCATCGGGGTGGTGGGGCGTAACGGCGACGGCAAGTCGACGCTGTTGCGGTTGCTCGCCCGCCGCGAGGAGGCCGACAGCGGCCGCGTCACCCAGAACCGGGACCTGAGGCTCGGTTACCTGGGCCAGAGCGACGACCTCGACCCCGACCTGACGGTGATCCAGGCCGTCCTCGGCGGTGACGTCGAGACCTACACCTGGGCGGCCGATCCGCGGGCACGGTCGGTGATGGAGCACCTGCTCGGCGGGATCGACCATGAGGCGAAGGTCGGCACGCTGAGTGGTGGTGAGCGTCGGCGGGCTTCGCTGGCGCAGTTGCTGCTCACCGAAGTAGATCTGCTGATCCTCGACGAGCCGACCAACCACCTCGACATCGAGGCGGTGAACTGGCTCGCCCGGCACGTGGTGGACCGGGCCGGCGCGTTGATCGTGGTGACCCACGACCGGTGGTTCCTCGACGAGGTCTGTACGCAGACGTGGGAGGTGCAGGGCGGCAAGGTCAACTCGTACGACGGCGGCTACGCCGCGTATGTGCTCGCCAAGGCCGAGCGGTCGCGCAACGAGCAGGTGGTCGAGGGCAAGCGGCAGAACCTGATGAAGAAGGAGCTCGCCTGGCTCCGCCGCGGCGCGCCTGCCCGGACGTCGAAGCCGAAGTTCCGGATCGAGGCCGCGAACGCCCTGATCGAGAACGAACCGGCCCCGCGCGACAAGCTCGCCCTCGCCCAGTTGGCCACCTCGCGGCTCGGCAAGGACGTGTTCGACGCCGAGGACGTGACGCTGAAGTTCGGCGACCGGGTGATGCTCAACCACGTCACCTTCCGTCTCGGCCCTGCCGACCGGATCGGCCTGCTCGGCCCGAACGGCGCCGGCAAGACGACTTTCCTCAAGGTCCTCACCGGCCAGCTCACCCCGGACAAAGGTCTGGTCAAGCAGGGCAAGACGGTCCGGATCGCGAACCTGTCCCAGACGCTGGAGGATCTCGACGGTTCGGTGACCGTTCTGACGCACATCACCGACATCCGGCGTACGGCGGCGTTGGCCGGCCGGGGCGGCGAGATGACGTCGTCGCAGCTGCTGGAGCGGTTCGGGTTCACCGGCGACAAGCTGACCACCCGGATCAGCGACCTGTCCGGTGGTGAGCGTCGCCGGTTGCAACTGCTCAGGATCCTGCTCGACGAGCCGAACGTGCTGATCCTCGACGAGCCGACCAACGACCTGGACGTCGAGACGCTGACCGTGCTGGAGGACTTCCTCGACAGCTGGCCGGGTGTGGTCGTGATCGTCACCCACGACCGGTACTTCCTCGAGCGGGTCAGTGACATGGTCTATGCGATCATGGGCGACGGCCAGGTCCGGCACCTGCCGCGCGGCGTCGACCAGTACCTGGAACAACTCGAAGCCGGTACTGCGCCGCGCCGCGTGGTCGCGGAGCCGGCCGGTGCCGCGGCGACGGAGGCCGCGCCGGCCGCGGTACAGGTCGTCGATCAGCCGGTCGACGCGGCGGCGGCCCGGGCGGCGAAGAAGGACCTGAACCGGATCGAGCGGCAGTTGCAGAAGTTGACCGAGTCGGAGGCCAAGCTGCACGACCAGCTGGCCTCGAACGCGAGCAACTACGAGCGGCTCGCCGAGCTCGATACCGAGCTGCGCAAGCTGGCCGAAGAACGCGCGGAGCTGGAAACGGCGTGGTTCGATGCGGCGGAACGGGCCGAATAGTCCGGTATTCCGCAGAATGTATACATGATCAAATCTTCGCGACCATTGGCCGGTGGCGGAAGGTGCGGCATACCCTCCCATCCCCTGTGATCAGGAGGGTATGCCGCAACCCAAGGGTGAGCGGGCCCCGTGCCCGCCGATGTTGTCCGAGCCCCGAGTCCCGGACACCACCGGCCGGCTTCGGCGGACCACCTCTTGCCGCCGAAGTCACCGTGATGTGAACGCTTTGTAGCTGGCCAGGTACTGACAGTGAGGACACTAGTGGGACCGGTGACTCAGTGTCGATAGTCGGGCGCTACAGCAGTCTCACGATCTCGTTGCAACTAGCAACGATCGGAACCGGCATTAAGTGACGCGGCGGCTTTTCGGACTATTCCGGCGGAATTCCTGGCCGGTAACTTGGGCGCTTGACGGAAACCTGGGAAAGCGTCTTTCAGTGGTTTTCCTGGTCGAACGGGCCGACCAACTCACGCAGTACCCGCGCGATCTTCTGCTGGTCCCGCTCGCTGATGCTGCCGAGCAGTGTGCGTTCGTGGGCGAGCAGGTCCGCCATGGCGGCGTCGACCGAATCGCGGCCGGCGTCGGTGAGCTGGACGAGCACGCCGCGACGGTCGGCCGGATCGGGTAGTCGCTCGACCAGGCCACGGGCGGCCAGCCGGTCCACCCGGTTCGTCATCGTGCCCGACGTCACCAGGGTTTCCTTCAGCAGCCGGCCGGGGGAGAGTTGGTACGGCTTGCCTGCTCGGCGCAGGGCGGCGAGGACGTCGAACTCCCACGACTCCAGGCCGTGCGTGGAGAAGGCGTGACTGCGCGCGCGATCCAGGTGCCGGGCCAGCCGGGTGACGCGCGACAGCACCTCCATCGGTGCCACGTCGAGGTCCGGCCGCTCCCGGCGCCAGGCCTCGATCAGCCGGTCGACCTCGTCTTCCATACCCCGAGAGTATGCGATCAAGACTCTTGACATCAAGACAACTCGCAGGCGTAAAGTATCTCGATGTCAAGATACCTAGCTCGAAGGACGATCGATGCGGACCTCACCTGTCTGGAACCCGACGCAGTACGGCAAGTTCGCCGATGAGCGCGGCCGGCCGTTCGCCGACCTGGTCGACCGGATCCAGGTCGCGCCGGACGAGGTGAAGGTCGTCGTCGACCTGGGCTGTGGTCCCGGCAAACTCACCGCGACCTTGCTGGATCGCTGGCCGGGCGCCACCATCCAGGGCGTCGACAGCTCGCCCGCGATGATCGAAGCCGCGCAGGAGTACGCCACCGAGCGGCTCAGCTTCGTGGAGGGCGACCTGCTGGACTGGACCGCCGAACCCGGCTCGATCGACGTGATCGTCACCAACGCAACCCTGCAATGGATCCCGGAGCAGCTGGATCTGTTGCCCGGTTTCGTTCGTGCTCTGCGTGCCGGCGGCTGGCTCGCGATCCAGATTCCCGGCAACGGCAATGCGCCCTCGCACGCGATCCTGCGCGAACTGGCCGGCACCGAGCCGTACGCGCAGTACGCCGCGGACAAGTCGCAACGGGCAGACGCGCCGGGCCCAGCGCAGTACATCGACGTGCTCACTGCCGAAGGATGTGTCGTCGACGCCTGGGAGACGACGTACAACCACATCCTGCCGGGGGAGAACGCCGTACTGGAGTGGGTGAAGGGGACCGGCGCCCGACCGGTGCTGCAGTCTTTGCCCGATGACCTGCGAGCCGAGTTCGAGACGGAGTACGGCGCTCGCCTGGCGGCGGCGTACCCGCGTCGTTCGTACGGGACCGTGCTGCCGTTCCGCCGGATCTTCGCGGTCGCCCAGAAGAAGGGCTGACGGATGCGACTCGATCATGTCCAGGTGTCCTGCCCGCCCGGGGGTGAGGACGTCGCGCGGGCGTTCTATCGCGATGCGCTCGGGATGAGCGAGCTGGCGAAGCCTCCGCTGCTCGCGGCGCGCGGCGGCTGCTGGTTCAAGGACGGTTCGGCCGAGGTGCATGTCGGGGTCGAGGAGGACTTCCGGCCCGCCCGCAAGGCACATCCGGCCTTCGCCGTGGACGACCTCGACGGTCTGGCCGAGAAGCTCACCGGGCTCGGCTATCCGGTGAACTGGGACAACGAGACGATCCCGGGCCGCCGGCGATTCCACACCGCCGACGGCCACGGGAACCGCATCGAGATCGTCTGAACGACGCTGGGTCCGGGGATCCCGCAGAGATCCCCGGACCCAGCCAGTACCTCGTGGATCCCCTCAGAACCACGAGGCCCGTCGGCTCACTCCGTCGCGAGTGCGCCCGCCGGAGCGACCTTCGCGGCTCGGCGCGCCGGGAGGACCGAGGCGAGCAGCCCGGCCACGGCCGCGACCAGGGCGATGGTGACGAGCATGCCGACCGGCAGGGCGTACTCGACGTCGCCCGTCGCGGTCTGCCCACCCATCAGCGCCATCGTGCCGGTCCAGCCGTAGAGCAGGCCGAGACCTATCCCCAAGCCGGCCGCGACCAAGGCCATCAGCAGCGACTCGATCGCGAGCATGCCGCGCAGTTGACGCCTGGTCAGACCCAGTGCCCGCAGCAAGGCGTTCTCCCGGGTCCGTTCGAGCACGGACAGGCTGAGCGTGTTCCCGACGCCGACCAGCGCGATCAACACCGAGACACCGAGCAGGCCGATCCCGACGATCAGCAGGACGTCGAAGATCTTCGTGTACATCGTGCGCTCGGCGAGCCCGCCGCTGACGGACAGTTCCTTCACCGTCGGGAGCGACTCCTGCACGGCGTCCAGCACGTCGGAGCCGTCCGCCTTCGGGTCCGAAGCCAGCCAATACCCGGTGATCGCGGACTGGGGAGCGACCTTCTCCAGATCCGGCAGACTGACGGTGACCGGATCCAGTCCGGTGGCCACATAGGCCTTCAGCGTCAGCTTCTGCTTGCCGGAGACCAGCGTCAGTGTCGATCCGTCCTCCAGCTTGAGCATCTTCATCGTGCTGTAGTCGAGCAACGCCGTACCGGGCGTTTTGAGCTTGGTCACCAGGTCCGGGTTGTGGATCACGGCGGCGCCGGTGGCCGGGTCGATCCCGGTGACGTTGATCTCCTCCTGGCCGGCCTTCATGGCGACGGTCCGGATCGGCACGACCTGGGTGATGCCCTTGATGTCGTGCAGTTGCTGCTGGCCGCCGGCCGGCATCTTCTCGTTGTAGCTCATCACCATCAGGTCGACCGGGTACTGGTCGTCCATCGTGGTGTCGAACGTCTTGCGGACCGAGGCGATGCCGACACAGGTCAGGCTGATCAGGGTGACGCCGATCAACAGGGCCGACGTGGTCGCGGCGGTCCGCTTCGGGTTCCGTACGGCGTTGCCCACGGCGATCCGGGCGGGGACCCCACCACCCCGCGTCGGCAGGGCGCCGAGCAACCTGACCAGCGCCGGTACCAGCAGCGACCCGATCGCCAGCAAGCCGATGAACGAGACGACGCCACCGGCGACACCGACGAGCACCTGATGGGAGTTCGCGCTGACGGCCAGCAGCAGGCCGCCACCAGCGATCAGCAGGAAGCCGAGGATCAGCCGTAGTACGCCGGCTTTGGAGCCGGCTACCGGAGCGGTGTCCGGGCGGAGCGCCGCCAGCGGAGCGACCCGGGTCGCACGCCGAGCCGGTACGACGGCGGCCAGGATCGTGGCGATCGTGCCGAGCAACAGCGGAAGGAAGATTGAAGCCAGGTCGAGATGCAGGTCGATCTTCGGGATGCCCCAGTCGAACTCGCGGGTCAGCGCGAGCCCGAGCGCCGACAGTGCGACGCCGAACACGACACCGACGGCCGAGGCGACCACGCCGACCACCGAGGCCTCGGCGAGCACCGAGGAGAACACCTGCCGACGAGAGGCGCCGACGCACCGCAGCAGCGCCATCTCCCGCGTCCGCTGGGCGATCACGATCGTGAACGTGTTGCCGATCACCAGGCAGGCGACGAACAGGGCGATCACGGCGAACATCCCGAAGACCCCGCCCAGCACATCGATCCCGTGCGTGTAGCCCTCTACCTCGTGGGCGATGTAGGCCTTGCCGGTGTAGACCTGCAGATTGTTGCCGACAGCATCGGTCACGGCCGCGGCCAGCGCGTCCTGGGAGACGCCGGGCTTGGCAGCGATCCGGAGGTCGCCGATGGAGCCTTCCGGCTCGAAGATCTTCACCGTCTGGGCCGTGGCCACCGCGTCGGACGGACCGACCGTGGCCGCGTCGTCCAGCAGCCCGACCACCGTGACGGTGAACGACTTGTCGTTGTAGGTGTTCAACCGCAGCTTGGAGCCGAGAGCAACCTTGTTCTTCTCGGCGACCTTTGCCGGCAAGGCGATCTCGAGCGTGCTGTCAGGCAACCGGCCCTGGATCGCACTGGGGCCCGCGATCCGCGAGGTGTCGTAGCGAGCCTGGATGCCCAGCGAGCCAGGGCGAACCTTGCCGGCCCACGTGACCCGCATGTACGCCGACGTCGTGGCGATCACCGAGTCGGCCTGCGGCACCTTGCGTACCGCGGCCACGTCCTTCGCCGTGATGCTTGCGTTCTGGGGCGTCACCACCGCGTCGACACCGGCGAGTTGCCTGCCGATGGTCTCGTCGATGCCGTGCGAGGCCGACGCGTGCACAGTCATCGCCAGGCTGCCGAAGCCGACGCCGAGCACGATCGCCAGACAGGCTGCGATCAGGCGACCCAGATGGGCGCGCAGGGAGGAGAGGATCGAGCGTCGCACGGTCAGGCCCCCAGCTGCCGCAGTGCGCCCAGGACGGTCTCCGGCGTCGGCTCCAGCAGCTCGCCGGCAAGCTTGCCGTCGGCAAGCATCACGACACGGTCGGCGTACGACGCCGCCAGCGGGTCGTGCGTCACCATCACCACGGTCTGGCCGAACTCGCGGACCGAGCGGCGCAGGAAGCCCAGCACCTCGGCGCCGGAACGCGAGTCCAGGTTGCCGGTCGGCTCGTCGGCGAACACGACCTCGGGCCGGCCGACGAGGGCGCGCGCAACGGCGACGCGCTGCTGCTGACCACCGGACAGTTCGGACGGGCGGTGGGTGAGCCGGTCCTGCAGACCGAGGACGTCGACCAGCGTGGTCATCCACTGCTGGTCGGGTTTGCGGCCGCCGAGTTCCAGCGGCAGCAGGATGTTGTCCTTGGCGCTGAGCATCGGCAGCAGGTTGAAGGACTGGAAGACGAAACCGATCCGGTCCCGGCGGATCCGGGTCAGCTCGGCGTCCGGCAGTTGGGTCAGCTCGGTCTCACCGAGCAGCACCTGGCCGCCGGTCGGAGTGTCCAGCCCGGCCAGGCAGTGCATCAGGGTCGACTTGCCCGACCCCGACGGCCCCATGATCGCGGTGAACCGGCTGACCCCGAAGTCGACCGACACCCCGTCGAGCGCGGCGACCGCGGTATCGCCGGAGCCGTACACCTTGCGCAACTCGTGCGCGCGGATCGCCGTACGGTCTGCTGTGTTCTGCGGCAAACGGCCGAGCGGCAACTCGCCGGTCTGGATGCTCATCGTTCTCCTCGAAGTGCCCTGAACGAGACGATCTCGCCCACACTCCGAAAAGGTAGTGACCGGCAACCCCCGAAGAGTCGGACCAGGGAATGGACTGTCCGTACGACCTGAGTCGTACTAGTCCGCCGAACTCCTTGCCCACTCAGTGATCTTGTAGGCCAGGCTGTCGCGCGGCGCTGGATCGCCACTCAACTCACTCGACGTCCACTTGGGGCTCAGCAGCAGGTCGGTATGGCTACCGTCGTGCCGATGGATCCGCAGCCGGACTCTTCCGGGGAAGAGGTACTCGAACCTGGCGAAGGCGATCTGGGCGCGCGGTATCCGCCTGGTGCCGAAGGGGTTGCTGATGACGAGTTCGTCGTCGGTGGTCGCCAAGGTGAACTTCCACCGGCCGAAGCCGCGACTACGCAGTACCGGCATCACTTGCTGGCTTTGACCAGGCCGGTTTCGTAGCCGAGGACAACCAGGGCGACCCGGTCGCGGAGGCCGGTCTTGGCGAGGATGCGGCCGATGTGGGTCTTGACCGTTGCCTCGGACAACGTGAACAGCTGGGCGATCTCGGTGTTCGACAGACCGCGGGCGACCTCGACCAGTACCTCGCGTTCGCGGGCGGTCAGCTCGCCCAGGTCGGGTCGCTCGGTCTCGCCGTCCGGGAGCGCGCCGGCGAAGTGCTCGAGCAGGCGCCGCGTCGTACTGGGGGAGACGACCGCGTCGCCGGAGTGCACCTGCCTGATCGCCGACAGCAGGTCGGCCGGCGGCGTGTTCTTCAGCAGGAATCCGGCCGCACCCGCCTTGATCGCCGCGAACGCGTACTCGTCCAGGTCGAACGTCGTCAGCACGATCACTCTGGGGGCCTGCGGCAACGACTGCAGTTGCCGGGTCGCCTCGACCCCATCCAGGCGGGGCATCCGGACATCCATCAGTACGACGTCGCTCGCGGTCACCCGCAGCTTCTCCAGTGCCTCGCCGCCGTCGCCGGCCTGGCCGACGACCCGCATGTCGGGCTGCGAGTCCACCAGCATGGTGAACCCGGCGCGGACCAGTTCCTGGTCGTCCACCAGGAACACCCGGATCACGGCGTCTTCGGCGGGTCCGGTCTCGGTCACTGATCTCCTCCAGCAGGCAGGTTGTACGGCAAGGTGGCGACCACTTCGTAGCCACCGCCGGTCTTCGGGCCGGCGTTCACCGTACCGCCGGAGATCGAGGCGCGTTGCTGCATCCCGATCAGCCCGTGCCCCGGATCACTGCCCGGCGCGAGCCCGGCACCGCGACCGTCGTCGGTGACCACCACCGTCAGCATCTCGCGTCCGAAGTCCAGCCGGACGGAGGTGCGCGCTCCCGGCCCGGCGTGTTTCAGCGTGTTGGTCAGCCCCTCCTGCACGATCCGGTACGCCGTCAGTCCCAGCAGCGCCGGGAGATCGCGCGGGGTGCCGGTCACCTGGTAGTCGACGGACAGCCCGGTCTGGCGGACGTTGTCGATCAGCTCGGGCAGCGAAGAGACACCCGGTTGGGGGCGGGGCTGGTTCGGATCCACCTCGTTGGGCTGGGCGTCCTGTTTCAGCAGGCCGAGCATCTTGCGCATCTCGGTGAGCGACGCGCGGCCGGTGTCGCCGATGGTGGCCAGCGCCTTCTTGGCCTGCTCGGGCGACGCGTCCGCGGCGTACAGGCCTCCGTCGGCCTGGACGATCATGATCGACAAGCCGTGCGCGACGACGTCGTGGATCTCGCGGGCGATCCTGGTCCGCTCGTTCGAGACCGCCAGTTTGGCCTCGCGGTCGCGGTCCCGCTCGAGTTGGGCCGCGCGTTCCTCGAGTTGCTGCACGTACATGCCTCTGGTGCGGCGGCGTTCACCGAAGGCCCAGACGCCGAAGACGAGCGCGCCCAGCGACACCATCATGGTGGCCTGCTGGCGCCAGTCGTTGCTGGTGTTGTAGCGGGATGTCGCCATCAGGACGCCCATGCCGCCGACGGCCAGAGCGATCCGGCTGTACCGGACCTCGCCGTACACGGAGATCGCGTACAGCGCCACCAGCAGGCCGACGTTCCCGCCCTGCAAAGGGGTTCCGATCAGCCATTGCAGGACGGCGACCGCGGAGACGCCGAAGAAGACGACCTCGGGGTGGGTGCGCCGCCAGATCAGCGGGACCAGCATCATCAGCCCGAGGATGCCGCCGAAGTGCTCCTGGGTCAGCGAGATCAGGCCGAAGAACATCGTCAGGGCACCGGCGAACAGCAGGTCGAACGCCTTGCTCTTCGCCGGTACGTCGCGCGCGGCCAGGATCCCCGTCATGCGGGTCAGGGTACGGCGAATCGCCGCCGCTCAAGTCATGCCACGGGCGGAAGTCGCCGTCCTACCGTGGTCCTGTTACGTGTCCTTCTTACTTGTGCGGCCTTACTTGTGCGGACGGGTGGCCAAGGTCGGTTTCGCCTCCAGGCCGGACAGCCCGTTCCAGGCCAGGTTGACCAGGTGCGCCGCCACATCGGTCTTCTTCGGGCGGCGGACGTCGAGCCACCACTGCCCGGTCAGCGCGACCATGCCGACCAGCATCTGCGCGTACATCGGGGCGAACTTCGGATCCAGTCCGCGGCGCTTGAACTCCTCGGCCAGGATGTGCTCGACCCGGGTGCCGACGTCGCTGAGAATCGAGATGAACGACCCGGTGGACGAACCGACCGGCGAATCCCGGACCAGGATGCGGAACCCGTCGGAGGAGCTCTCGATGTAGTCCAGCAGCGCGAGCGCGGCCTGCTCGACGAGTTCGTGCGCGCGGCCGGCGGTCAGCGACGCCGTCACGGTGTCGAGCAACTTGCGGACCTCGCGGTCCACCACCACGGCGTACAGGCCCTCCTTGCCGCCGAAGTGCTCGTAGACGACCGGCTTG
The DNA here is from genome assembly GCF_004365175.1 of Kribbella voronezhensis. Lineage (NCBI taxonomy): Bacteria > Bacillati > Actinomycetota > Actinomycetes > Propionibacteriales > Kribbellaceae > Kribbella > Kribbella voronezhensis. The sequence continues at coordinate 5,218,956 of NZ_SOCE01000001.1, forward strand.
GACACCTCGGCCTTGGCCGCGATCTCCTCCACCGAGGTCGCTTCGAACCCCTTCTGGGCGAACAGCCCCCGCGCGATGGTGATGAGTTGTTCACGCCGCTCAGCGCTCGTCATCCGCACCCGGGTGGATCGACGCGGTCTGGGTTCGGTCACTGATGCCACGCCCCTGAGATCACGTCAGCATCATGCCGTACGCCGGTGTTGCCGCGTGGGAGATTTACCAGCCGGTGGACCCTTCAGACGTCGGCCGCGCGGACGCGACGAGCCTCCAGCCGCTCCTTGACCGGCCAGCGGACATCCGAGACCCAGCCCCACCGCTCGAACAACCAGATGCACCGCGCCGACGTGTCGAGCTGACCACGCAGTACGCCGTGGCGCGCGCAGGTCGGGTCGGAATGGTGCAGGTTGTGCCACGACTCGCCCTGACTCAGGATCGCCAGCCACCACACGTTGCCCGACTTGTCCCGGCTCTTGAACGGCCGGGCGCCGATCGTGTGACAGATCGAGTTGATCGACCAGGTGACGTGGTGAAGCAGCGCGATCCGGACCAGGCTCGCCCAGAAGAACGCGGTCAGCGCGCCCTCGATCGACCACGACCACAGGCCGCCGATGATCGCGGGGGCGAGGAGAGAGAACAGCACCAGCGCGGGGAACAGCTTCGAGACGCGAACGACGTCGCGATCCTTGAGAAGATCCGGCGCGTACTGCCGGGCCGGCGTCTGCTCGCTGTCGAACAACCAGCCGATGTGGGCGTGCAGGAAGCCTTTGGTCAGAGCTTTGAGATTGGTGCCGTACTTCCAGGGGCTGTGCGGATCGCCGTCGCGGTCGGAGAACTTGTGATGCTTGCGGTGGTCGGCCACCCACCGAACCACCGGCCCCTCGATCGCGAGCGAACCGGCGATCGCCAGCGCATACTTCAGCGGCCTGTTCGGCTTGAACGACTTGTGCGTGAAATACCGATGGAAGCCGATCGAGATGCCGTGACCGGAGAGCGTGTAGAAAACCACGGCCAGTACGACGTCGCGCCAGCCGAGGAACCCACCCCACGCAACCGGCACGGCCGCCAGGAGCGCGAGGAAGGGGATCCCGATGAACAACGCGAGCGCCACCTGCTCCCAGACACCCTTCTGCTCACCCCCAAGCGTCCCCTTCTCAGCATCAAACCCACCCACCTGCCCGGCGACCTGCCCGGCCGCCCGCACGGTGCCGTGCCCGGCCTCCTGCTCGTCCCCCTGCACGGTGCCGTGCCCGGCCGCCTGCGCGGCGCCCTGCTCGCCGGCGTGCTGGACGGCTTGGTCGGTGGCCTGCTCGTCGGCCTGCGTGGCGCCTGTAGGCGCCTGGATTGCGGCAGCTGGAGTCATGGCGTATCCCTCGTGACGTTGGACGGGTTACCTACGCCACCGTAACCTACGCCTCCGTAGGTAAGGAACCCCTTCGCGTGTCCGCCCCACCCCCATGGCACACTGTTCCGGCGTACAACGCGATCCCCCGTGGGGTAATCGGCAGCCCGCGAGACTTTGAATCTCGAAGATCTGGATCGAAACCAGGCGGGGGAGCAACACGAAGCCCGGCTCGGCTGATGTCGAGCCGGGTTTCCTATATCCCCCACGCGCGCTCCTTCGTCGCCCGCTCCCGCCCACTGATAGTCCGCGGCTCCTCTGTCGCCGCTCGCTGTGGGTGAGGTTGGCGGTTGGGTTTTCCGACGCGGCCTCCATCGTTGGCCGCTCCCGCCTGCCTGGGTCGCGGTTCCTTCGTCGCCGCTCGGCTGTGGCTGGGCTCGGCGGTTCGGTTTCTCGGCCGCGGTGTGGCGTTCGTGCATGAAACGATCTCTTGGTGGACGAGGACCGGAGGAGTTCGGCAGTCAGGGCGTTGATTGAGCTTGCGGCCAGTGGCGACTATCTGGATCGGGCTGATGCGGGGCGGGCCTTGGCGAGTTTCGCGATGGTGGACGGAGCGCGGGAGGTGCTGCTGGGGCTGGTGCTTGATGCCGGCGACACGTTCGTGACGGTTGCGACGGCGGAGGCTTTGCTTCGGCGGCAGGATCTTGCCGGGTTCGCGATTGTCGCTGAGGTGTTGGGTTTGGCGGACTTTCAGCATCGGACCTATATCGACCAGGCCGTGACGGCGGTCTTCTTGGTGTTTGCGTCGGAGAGGGATCGGGCGATGGAAGCGTGTGAAGCTTTGTCGCTCGATGGCAGCGCAGGGGTTCGTCAGGGGGCCGTCGTACTGCGCGAGATGCTCGCTCAAGTTGGTCCGTTGCTCTTTCCGCAGGAGCCGGCCTGAGTGTCGGCGGCGGCGCACAGACTGGGAGTGATGGTCCTGGGTTGTTGGAGTGAAGGGGACGGGCGATGACGGGCGAGGACGCGGTGGTGGGGTGGTTGTTGGAGGGGGATCCTGCGGTTCGGTGGCAGGTGTTGCGGGAGTTGGGTGGGGTGGGCGAGGAGGAGGTTGCGGCTGAGCGGGCGCGGGTGGGAGTGGAGGGGGTGGGGGCGCGCTTGCTTGCGTTGCAAGGGGATGACGGGGCGTGGGGTGGGGTGGCGTGGAATCGGGGGTGGGACTCGACCATGCATGTGTTGATGTTGTTGCGGGAGTTGGGGTTGGACCCGGCGGGTGAGCCTGCGCGGACGGCAGTTGGTCTGGTGCGCGAGAAGGTGACGTGGCGGGGAAGTAGGCCCGAGGAGAGCGACGCGAACGGCTTCTTCGAGGGGGAAGTTGAGCCGTGTATCAACGGGCAGGTTGCGGCGGTGGGGGCCTACTTCGGTGAGGATGTGCGGGGGCTTGTAGACCGGTTGCTGGGTGAGCAGTTGGGTGATGGTGGGTGGAACTGCGAAGCCGAGATCGGGGCGACGCGGTCGTCGTTCAACACCACGATCTGTGTGCTGGAAGCGTTGTTGGAGTGGGAGAACCACGGGGGTGCTGCTCCGGAGGTCACTGAGGCGCGGCTGCGGGGGCAGGAGTATCTGCTCGCTCGGCGGCTTTTCCGGCGGTCGACCGGCGAGGTGATCGAGCGCGATCGCAAAGGTGGGTCGGACTGGACTCGGTTCGCGTTTCCGACGTGGTGGCATTACGACGTACTGCGTGGGTTGGAGTACCTGCGGAGTGCGGATGTCACGCCAGACGAGCGTGTGGCCGAGGCGATCGATCTGGTTGCGTCCAAGCGGGACGATGACGGCCGATGGGCGTTGGAGACCAGCTACCCCGGCACGATGCCGGTCGAACTGGGCGAGACCGTTGGGCAACCCAGCCGGTGGATCACCCTCCGAGCATTGCGCGTCCTGGACTGGTGCGCACAGCGCGGTTGAGCGCGGTGGGTTCAGACATCGACGGTCAGGCGGATGGTCAGTTCGTCGCCCTCGTCGATCAGTTCGGCTTTTCGGACCCAGGATTTGAGGGGGACCACGTAGGCGCCGTCTTTGGGGAAGAGGGAGGTGGTCCAGGTGGTGTCGCCGATGTGGGCGGTGACGGGGATCATTCCCCAGCCGTAGCTGACGGCGGTCGAGGTTGCTTCCAGTTGGCCGGATTCGTCGTCGGGCACGGTGACGAAGTACCAGGGTGCGGGCCCTCGCCAGTACCAGACCTCGCCGGTGAACTGCACATCCATGTCCTCAAGATAGAAGGTGCCGGTCCGCCAGGCGGGTTTGTTTGTGGGTGGGGGGTGGGTGACTATTGGGCGGCTGGGGTGAGTGGGGGTTGGGCGAGAGGGTTCGGATGGCGGGGTTGTGGGCGGTGGGGCGGCGGTGGGTTGTTGCTGCCTGGCCTGCGGTGGTTGCTGCGCTGGTGGTGGGCAGCACGCTCTGGCTTGCCGTGACCCCCTCGACTCGGAACGTCGAGCTGACCGCTGCCGCGATGGGCGGTACGACGCTGGACCAGGTTCGCCCCAGTGAGACCGGTGACGTCAATCCCCGGCTCGGGGCGGCGGTGGACGCGATCCTGGCGCGGCGTGGGATCGCGGTGAAGACCGGGAATGTGAACATGTTCCTCGCCGACGTCGCGCCTGAGTTGCGGGACGAGCAGCGGGTGTTGTTCCAGAATCTGCGCGCGATCGGCATGGCGGTCACGTACCGGCGCGCCGAGCCATGGATCGATCGGCCGGCATTGCACCGGTTCGGCCTCGCCACCGGTACCTTCCGGGTCAGCATGCGGTACCAGATCCTCGGCTCCCGGCTCACCCAGGCCGCGACCGACGTCGGGTACACCTACACCGTCCGCGAGAACCGCCTCTGGCTGGTCGCGGACGACCACCTGGACGACGCGATCGGCTCCGGCCGGCAGCCCTGGGACTACGGCCACATCGCGGTGGTCAAGCGGAAGAACATCCTGGTGATCGCCAACCAGGGCGAGCAGGTGCTCGCGCAGAATCTGGCCACCCAGACGGTCCAGACGGCCAAGGCGGTCCGCAAGCTGTGGAAGGGCCATCTCCAGGTCGTCCCGCTCGTGATCGCGATGCGCGAACCGGACGTGCTGACCGAGCTGCCCCCGATGATCCCCGGCGACGAGCCGGCCCGCATCCAGCCGATGCCGAGCCCCGCGGCCAACTCGCAGCCCGTCGGTGGCTACGTGGTGATCCGCCCGAACGCACTGCGGTCGTTCGACTCGGTCAAGGAGACGCACGCACTGATCCACCTGCTCGCCGTACGGCTCGGGGACTGTACGCCGCGCTGGCTGGCCGAGGGCATCGCGCAGTACGCCGAGAACGTGCAACTCGTTGCGGCGGGACGCGGCGCTGAGGTCGCCCAGGCGCGGACCGAGATCGACCGGCGTGTGCTCGGCGATCTGACCCGGCTGCCCGCGGACGACCAGTTCTCGGCTACGGACAGTTACGACATCAGCTGGATCGCGGTCGAGCACCTGATCAAGCAGATCGGCCTGCGACCGGTCGTCGAGTACTACGCGCAGGTGGCCCGCCGCGGTTACAACCAGTTCGCCCGCGAGCGGTTGATGAAGGAGTACACCGGCTTCACCGAGGCGACCCTGGTGGAGTCACTGCGAAGTCTCACCGGCTGAGCAAGTACGCTTGCGCGGGCACGCTTTTCGAGTGCCCGGATCTAGCTCTGCGGCGAATTCGCAGGGAACTCGAGGAGAAGACCGCGTGACTTCCCATCGTCCTGCGGTGGTCATCGTGATGGCCGCCGGTCAGGGGACCCGGATGAAATCCGCGACCCCGAAGGTGCTGCACGAGATCGGCGGGCGCAGTCTCGTCGGGCACGCGGTGGTTACCGCCCGTGCACTCGCCCCGGAGCATCTCGTCGTAGTGGTCGGTACCGGGCGGGAGCAGGTCGAGGCCCACCTGGCCGCGATCGACCCCGACGTACGGACCGCCGTTCAGGAGCAACAGCTCGGCACCGGCGACGCCGTCCGCGCAGGGCTGACCGTCGTACCGGAGGGCTTCGAGGGCGAGGTCATCGTCACCTCCGGCGATGTGCCGCTGCTGCAGACGGACACCTTGCAGCAGTTGGTCGCCGAGCACGACAAGAACGCGAACGCGATCACCGTGCTGACTGCCCGGGTTCCGGACCCGACCGGCTACGGCCGGATCATCCCGGCCGAGGACGGCAGCGTCGCCGGGATCGTCGAGCACAAGGACGCCACCGCCGAGCAGCGCCGGATCGACGAGATCAACGCCGGGATCTATGTCTTCGACGCGGCAACCCTGCGCGACGGACTGAGCCGGATCAGCACGGACAACGCGCAGGGCGAGCTGTACCTGACCGACGTGCTCGCGATCGCGAAGAGCGACGGCAAGCGGGTCGGTGCGTTCGTCACCGAGGACGCGATGCAGACCGAGGGCGTGAACGACCGGGTCCAGCTGGCCACCCTCCGCGCCGAACTGAACCGCCGCACGCTCGACACCCTGATGCGTTCCGGCGTCACGATCGTCGATCCGAACACCACCTGGGTCGACAGCACGGTCACGCTCGACCAGGACGTCACCCTGCTCCCGAACACCCAGTTGCACGGCGCGACGACGGTCGCCACCGGCGCCACGATCGGCCCAGACACCACGCTGACCGACGTACAGGTCGGCGAGAACGCCTCGATCATCCGCACCCACGGGTCCGGCGCGGTCATCGGCGAAGGCGCCTCCGTCGGGCCGTTCGCCTACCTGCGGCCCGGTACGACGCTGGGCGTCAAGGGCAAGATCGGCACCTTCGTCGAGACCAAGAACGCGGCGATCGCCGACGGCGCCAAGGTGCCGCACCTGACCTACGCCGGGGACGCGACGATCGGGGAGGGCGCCAACATCGGCGCCGGCACGATCTTCGCCAACTACGACGGCATCAACAAGTTCCACAGCACCGTCGGGCGGTACTCGTTCGTCGGCAGCAACTCGGTGCTGGTCGCACCCGCGTCGATCGCCGACGGCGCGTACGTCGCGGCCGGGTCCGCGGTGACCGAGCCGATCGGGCCGGGCGAGATCGCGGTGGCCCGGGGCAAGCAGCGCAACATCCGCGGCTGGGTGGCTCGCAAGCGGGCCGGCACCAAGACCGCGAAGGCCGCCGAAGAAGCACAAGAAGCGGCGCAACAGGGCGAGCTGAGCGACACTGGCGAGAAGGCCGAACGGGAGGCGCGACCATGAGCGGCATGAAGCGGACCACCGAGAAGAACCTGATGGTGTTCTCCGGACGGGCCCACCCGGGCCTGGCCGAGGAGGTGGCCGAACAGCTCGGTGCCGGGCTGGTGCCGACCTCGGCGTACGACTTCGCCAACGGCGAGATCTACGTCCGGTTCGAGGAGTCGGTGCGCGGGTCCGACGCGTTCGTGATCCAGAGCCACACCTCGCCGATCAACGAGTGGATCATGGAGCAGCTGATCATGGTCGACGCGCTGAAGCGGGCGTCGGCCAAGCGGATCACCGTGGTGCTGCCGTTCTACGGGTATGCCCGGCAGGACAAGAAGCACCGCGGCCGGGAGCCGATCTCGGCCCGGCTGATGGCGGACCTGTTCAAGACCGCCGGCGCGAACCGGCTGATCTGCGTCGACCTGCACACCTCGCAGATCCAGGGCTTCTTCGACGGCCCGGTGGACCACCTGATGGCGCTGCCGATCCTGACCGACTACGTGCGGGAGAAGTACGGCGACCAGCAGCTGGCCGTGGTCTCGCCGGACGCCGGCCGGATCAAGGTCGCCGAGCAGTGGTCGGCCCGGCTGAACAACGCGCCGCTGGCCTTCATCCACAAGACCCGCGACATCGACCGGCCGAACGAGACCGTCGCCAACCGGGTCGTCGGTGAGGTCAAGGGCCGGGTCTGCATCCTGGTCGACGACATGATCGACACCGGCGGCACGATCACCAAGGCCGCCGACGCGCTGATGGCCGACGGCGCCGCGGGTGTGGTGATCGCCGCGACGCACGCCATCTTGTCCGGTCCGGCGGTCGACCGGTTGAAGAACTGCCAGGCCAGCGAGGTGATCGTCACCAACACGCTGCCGATCGCCGAGGAGCGCAAGTTCGACAAGCTGACCGAGCTGTCGATCGCCCCGCTGATCAGCCGGGCGATCCGCGAGGTCTTCGAGGACGGCTCGGTCACCAGCCTGTTCGAGGGCCGCGCCTGAACACTCCCGTCGGCAGCTAGTTCCTCTTCGGATCGGAGCTCTGTATGCGGATCGCCGTCTTTCACCCCGGGGCCATGGGGTCACAGCTCGCCGCGCAACTGGTGGTGGCGGGGCACGAGGTGCACTGGGTCCCCGAAGGGCGCAGTACGGGGTCGGTGGAGCGGGCCGAGGCGGCGGGATTGATCGGTACGCCGTTCGCCGAGGCAGTCGGATCGGCCGAGGTCGTGCTGTGCTCGTGTGCGCCGCAGGGAGCCGTCGACGTTGCACGCCAGGTCGGTGCTGCGGGGTTCGACGGCCTGTACGTCGAAGCGAACCCGCTCTCGCCGAAATCACTCGCGGCTGCTCAGGAAGCGCTGCCGGCCGCGACCTTCGTCGACGCCGGCGTCGTCGGACCGCCGCCGAAGGGTGGTCCCTTGCCGACGCACCTGATGCTGTCCGGTACTGCGGCCGCGCGGGTCGCCGAGTTGTGGGCCGGTACCGCGGTGACGCCGATGGTCGTCGGTGATGAACCAGGCGCGGCGAGCGCGGCCAAGTCGGCCTACGCGTTCTACAACAAGGGCAAGGCGGCGCTGGCCGTGCTGGCGTTCGAATTGGCGGCGAAGCACGGGGTGACGGAAGCCCTGGTGGCGCAGGCGATCCGGGCCGATGCGGGGTCGCTCAAGGATCCTGGGCTGCCGGAAGCGCTCACCCGCGTTGCCTGGCGCTGGGGGCCGGAGTTCGACGAGTTGGCCGAGACGCTTGATGAGGCTGGGCTCGAAGGCGACGCGGCTCGTGCTCTGCGGCAGGTGTGGACTCGTCTGAGTCAGTAGACCGGCTGGCCGTAGTCGCGTAGTACGAAGGGCGGCAGCAGGTCGATCACGCGCGACATCACTTCGAGCCGCGCCAGCGTGTCCGGAATGGTGAACGAGCCGGTGCCCCAGGTGACGAGCGCGTTGCCGGCGACCTGCCACTCGAGGCCGGGGTTGTGGAGCATCCACTCCATCAGCCGAGGATGCAGTACTGCGGACGCATAGCGCTCGTCCGCGCAACTGACCCGGAAGGCGTCGTTGAACGCCTTGCTCTCCAGTTCGATGTCACGGCCGCCGAAGAACCGGCGGACCTTCGAGTCCATCGTCAGTTTCAGCGGCGGCAGCGCGACCGGCAGGTTGAGCGCGACGACGAACACCCGGTGCGTGGTCGTCGTGGTCGAGCCGTTGGAATCGGTCGAGGTCGTCGTGTAGGTGTAGTCCAGCGCGCACATCCCGCGGCCGCGGAAGTCTCCCGCGAACATCTCTCCGGGCTTGCCGCGCTGGAAGATGTCCGCGGCGACGCCGCTCAGCCACGGGTTCGGCGGCGCCGGATACCAGCCGAGCTGAGCCGCGGCCTGCCCTCGGGCGTTGAGAAACTCCCGCCGCCGCTTGGACTGCCAGATCGCCAACGCGATCACCGCCGAGAACCCAGCCAGCGCGATGACCCCGATGAACGCGAACCCGACGAACATGCCAGGAACCTAGCCGACACCCCGGTCCACCCTCGTACGACGCCCCACGCACCTCCTGCGTCGGTGCTCCCGCCCACCCGGGTCCGCCGCTCCTCCGTCGCGGCTCGTGGCTGGGTGCGGGTTGTGGGTGGTAGGTGTTACCGATTCCCACGCGCCTCCTCCGTTGGGCTTTCACCCGGCCGGTTTCCTCTCGCTCCGGCGTTCCTGCGTCAGTGCGCCTGGCCGCACGGTTTCCGCCGTTCGGCGTCGCGGCGTAGTTCGGTGCGGACTTGCTGTTGGTTCGAGCTCAAAGCGGACCACGCGGGATAGTCGCAGAGGTCGCCCCCTTATGCACGGTTTACGAACTCCTACTGAGACGCCGCCGGAGCGACGGTCCATTGGTCGACGGATCGCGGTGAGGTGCGGTAGGCAGCCCGCCGCACGATAGGCACGAGCCGCGACGGAGGAGCGGCGGATGGGGGTGGGTGGGAGCGCCGACGGAGGAGGTGCGTGGGCGTAGTACGAGCGGAGAAAAGTCACCGTCAGCAGGCCAGGAGATGTACTTCGGGTACAGATTTCACGTCTGGGCTTGGTGGTGGGTAGACTGTTTTGGTTGCCTCGGCGAGGGACGCCCCCCGGACTAAGTCCTTCACAAGACCTGGCGGGCGCGGCTCCGTGATCGACGCGGTGGTTCGTTGCCTGACGCCTGTTCGGGAGTCAAGACGCGCCCGCTGAGGCCAGCAACCGGTTCCACCACTGACAACAGATCACCGCAACGCACTTGAGGAGTTCATCTCGTGGCCGAGGTCAAGATCCAAGCCGAGTCGCGCACGGAGTTCGGCAAGGGTGCTGCCCGCCGAATCCGCCGGGACAACAAGGTGCCCGCCGTTCTCTACGGCCACGGCACGGACCCGGTGCACATCACGTTGCCCGGTCACGACACCATGCTGGCGCTGAAGACCGCCAACGCGCTGCTGCTGATCGAGGTCGAGGGCAGCGAGTCCCTGCTGGCGCTGCCGAAGCAGGTCCAGCGTGACCCGCTGAAGGGCCACATCGAGCACGTCGACCTGGTCATCGTGAAGCGTGGCGAGAAGGTCCAGGTCGAGATCGCCGTCCACATCGAGGGCGAGGCGGTCAGCGACACCCTGGTCGTGCTCGAGCACCCGAGCATCCTGGTCGAGGCCGAGGCGACCCACATCCCCGACGGCGTCACCGTGTCCGTCGAGGGCCTGGACGCCGGCGCCCAGATCCACGCGTCCGACCTGAAGCTGCCGGCCGGTACGACGCTGGCCGTCGAGCCGGACACCCTGGTCGTCAACGTGACCGCGGCCCAGACCGCCGAGCAGCTCGACGCCGAGCTGTCCGAGGCCGAGGCCGAGGCCGGCATCGAGAAGGACGAGCCGGAGGCCGCCGAAGAGCCGGTCGCCGCCGCGGCCGAGTAGTACAGGACTCACCTCAAGCGCAGAGTTTCAACCAGGAAGGCCGGGATCCGTGGCGGACGACGTGTGGTTGGTCGTCGGGCTGGGGAATCCCGGCCCTTCCTATGCCCGGACCCGGCACAACGTCGGCCACCTGGTCGCCGACGAGCTGGCCGCCCGGGTCGGTGGCGGCTGGAAGCAGCACAAGCAGGCCAAGGCCGAGGTGGTGGAGGGCAGGATCAGCGGGATCCGCGCGATCCTGGCCAAACCCCGGTCGTACATGAACGAGTCGGGCGGTCCGGTGTCGGGGCTGCTGAAGTTCTTCAAGGTGGAGCCGGCCACGCTGGTCGTGATCCACGACGAGCTCGACATCGACTTCGGCGTGCTGCGGGCCAAGTTCGGCGGTGGCGACAACGGCCACAACGGGCTCAAGTCGCTGCGGAAATCGCTTGGCACCGGTGACTACTATCGGTTGCGGTTCGGTGTGGGCCGTCCACCGGGCCGGCAGAGCCCGGCGGACTTCGTGCTCGACGAGTTCTCCTCGGCCGAGCGCAAGGACCTGCCGTTCGCGGTGGATCGGAGCGCCGACGCGGTCGAGTCCCTCCTCACCGACGGACTAGAAGTCACCCAAGCCAAGTACAACTCGTGAGAGTGGACATCAAGTGAAACTGGCCGGTCTGGTCGACACCCTGATCACCGATCCGGTGGTGGCCGAGGCCGTTCGCGACGCCCGGACCGAAGGCGTCACGACACTCGACCTGAGCGCCCCCGGATCGATCCGCCCTGTCCTGATGGCGGCGCTGGCCGCCCACCAGGGCGCGGACCGGCCGGTGCTGGCGGTCACCGCCACGTTCCGCGAGGCCGAAGAGCTCACCGAGGCACTCCAGTGCATGGTCGAGCCCGGCTCCGTCGCGTACTACCCGGCCTGGGAGACCTTGCCGCACGAGCGGTTGTCGCCCCGATCGGACACGGTCGGCCGGCGCCTCGCCGTACTGCGCAGGCTCGCGCACCCGGATCCTTCGGACGAGACGACCGGGCCGATCAAGATCCTGGTCGCTCCCGTGCGATCCGTGCTCCAGCCGCAGGTCGCCGGGCTCGCGGATCTTCGCCCGGTCCAGCTGCACGTCGGTGACTCGGTCGATCTCGAGGACGTCGTCGAGCGACTGTCCGCCGCGGCGTACAACCGGGTCGACCTGGTCGAGCGGCGCGGCGAGTTCGCCGTCCGCGGCGGCATCATCGACGTCTTCCCGCCCACCGAGGAGCACCCGCTGCGGGTCGACTTCTTCGGCGACGACGTGGAAGAGATCCGGTACTTCGCGGTCGCCGACCAGCGGTCGCTCGAGATCGCCCAGCACGGTCTCTGGGCGCCGCCGTGCCGCGAGCTGCTCCTGACCGACGAGGTCCGCTCGCGCGCCGCAGTACTGGCCAAAGAACACCCTGAGCTGTCCGAGTTGTTCGAGAAGCTCGCCGAAGGGCATGCCGTCGAGGGGATGGAGTCGCTCGCGCCCGTCCTCGTCGACGAGATGGAGTTGCTGGTCGACCTGATGCCGGAAGGCACCCATGTCGTGGTCAGCGACCCCGAGCGGGTCCGGGCCCGGGCGCACGACCTGGTCGCGACCAGCCAGGAGTTCCTGGAGGCGTCCTGGGCGGCCGCTGCCGGCGGTGGCGAGGCGCCGATCGACCTGGGCGCGGCGGCGTACATGTCGCTGGCGGATGTCCGCTCGCACGCCCTGAGCAAGGGCCTGGCGTGGTGGAGCATGTCGCCGTTCGCGGCGGCGCCGGACGACTCGCTGTCGTCGGAGCTGCGCGACTCGATGGGGGAGCGGATCTCCATCGACATCGACACGGACGCCGGTGCGGTCCGCAGCCGCCAGATCGCGGCGCACGAGGTCGACCCGTACCGCGGTGAAACCGCTGCTGCTGTTGAGGATGTGCGCACCTGGTTGCGTGACGGCTGGCGCGTCGTCTGCGTCACCGAAGGCCACGGCCCGGCCCAGCGGCTGGCCGAGGTGTTCTCCGAGGCAGAGCTGCCGGCCCGCACCGTCGAGTCGATCGACGGCATGCCCGAGCCCGGCGTCGTACTGATCTCGCAAGGTGCCCTGGACAAGGGATTCATTGCCGAGGGCATCAAGTTCGCCGTACTGACGGAGAACGACCTGGCCGGCCAGCGGTCGGCGGCCGAAAGGCGTTCGCAGCAACGGATGCCGAGCCGCCGGAAGAAGGCGGTCGACCCGCTCGAGCTGGCTCCTGGCGACTACGTCGTCCACGAGCAGCACGGCGTCGGCCGGTACGTCGAGATGATGCAGCGGACCGTCGGCACCGGCGCGCAGAAGGCCACTCGCGAGTACATCGTGATCGAGTTCGCGCCGAGCAAGCGCGGACAACCCGGCGACCGGCTGTACGTGCCGACCGACCAGCTCGACCAGGTCACCCGGTACGTCGGCGGCGAGCAGCCCTCGCTCGACAAGATGGGCGGCGGCGACTGGGCCAAGCGCAAGGGCCGCGCACGCAAGGCGGTCCGCCAGATCGCCGGCGAGCTGATCAAGCTGTACGCCGCGCGCCAGGCGACCAAGGGGCACGCGTTCGCCAAGGACACTCCCTGGCAGCGTGAGCTCGAGGACGCCTTCCCGTTCGTGGAGACGCCGGACCAGTTGGCGACCATCGACGACGTGAAGCGCGACATGGAGCGTGTCACGCCGATGGACCGGATCGTCTGCGGCGACGTCGGTTACGGCAAGACGGAGATCGCCGTACGGGCGGCCTTCAAGGCGGTGCAGGACGGCAAGCAGGTCGCCGTACTGGTTCCGACCACGTTGCTCGTGCAGCAGCACTACGCGACGTTCGCCGAGCGGTACGCCGCGTTCCCGGTGAATGTGGCGCCGCTGTCGCGGTTCCAGACCGACAAGGAGGCCAAGGCCACCATCGACGGTCTGGCCGATGGTTCGGTCGACGTGGTGATCGGGACGCACCGGCTGTTCAGCGGCGAGGTCGCGTTCAAGGATCTCGGGCTGGTCGTGGTCGACGAGGAGCAGCGGTTCGGCGTCGAGCACAAGGAGCAGCTGAAGCAGTTGCGGACCGCGGTCGACGTACTGACCATGTCCGCGACGCCGATCCCGCGCACCTTGGAGATGTCGATCACCGGCATCCGGGAGATGTCGACGATCGCGACGCCGCCGGAAGAGCGGCACCCGGTGCTGACCTTCGTCGGCGCCTACGAAGAGGGCCAGGTGACCGCAGCGATCCGGCGCGAACTGCTCCGCGAGGGTCAGGTCTTCTTCGTCCACAACCGGGTGAACACGATCGAGAAGGCGGCCGCCCGGATCCGCCAGCTCGTTCCCGAGGCCCGCGTCGCGGTGGCGCACGGTCAGATGCCCGAGCACCAACTGGAGCAGGTCATCCAGGGGTTCTGGGAGAAGCAGGCCGACGTCATCGTCTGTACGACGATCGTCGAGTCCGGCATCGACATCTCGAACGCGAACACGCTGATCGTCGAGCGCTCCGACCTGCTCGGACTCTCCCAGCTGCACCAGCTCCGCGGCCGGGTCGGCCGCGGGCGCGAGCGGGCGTACGCGTACTTCTTCTTCCCGGCCGAGAAGCCGCTCACCGAGACCGCGCACGACCGGCTCGCCACCATCGCCCAGCACGCCGACCTCGGCGCCGGCATGCAGGTCGCGATGAAGGACCTGGAGATCCGCGGCGCCGGGAACCTGCTCGGCGGCGAACAGTCCGGCCACATCGCCGACGTCGGGTTCGACCTGTACGTCCGGCTGGTCGGCGAGGCGGTCGCGGAGTACCGGGGTGACAGCTCCGACGACGAGACCGCGGCCGAGGTCAAGATCGAGCTGCCGATCGACGCCCACCTGCCGCACGACTACGTGCCGTCGCAGCGGCTGCGGCTGGAGATGTACCAGCGGCTGGCCGCAGTACGGGACGCCGACGGGATCGCCGAGCTGGTCGAGGAACTGCACGACCGGTACGGCGACATCCCGCAGCCCGTGCTGAACCTGATCGAGGTGGCGAAGTTCCGCAACCACGCCCGTACGGCGGGGCTGCAGGACGTGACGCTGCAGGGCAATCTGATCCGGTTCGGACCGGTCGACCTGCCCGATTCGAAGGTGCTGCGGCTGAACAGGCTGTACCCGAAGAGTCTGGTCAAGCCGCAACTGCGTACGATCCTGGTGCCACGACCTGCCACCCGGCCGGTCGCCGGTCAGCCGCTCCGCGACCAGGAGCTGCTGCAGTGGTGCACACGACTGATCGACGATGTGATCGCCGAGCCCGTGGGGGCACCGGCCTGATGAGTTCCAGCTGGAGGAGAGTCCGTTGAGCAGAAATCTCGTCAAGGTGACGGGCGCGCTGGCTTCGGTGGTGCTGCTGCTGAGCGGTTGTGCCGCGGGTACCCACCCGGGCGCGGCGGCCAAGGTGGGCAAGACCGAGATCTCGGTGACCGATGTCGACGAGACCTCGCGTGCGGTCACCACCGCGCTCGGCCAGCCCTACTCCGCCGGTGCGGCGCTGAGTGTCCTCGTGAACAGCGCGCTGGTGAACCAGATCGCCGAGCAGCGCTCGGTGACGATCACCGACGCCGAGGTCGCCGACGCGATGAAGTTGCTGCCGCCGGAAGGCACCTACGACCACTTCGCGAAGGACCCGAAGGCGAACTCGTTCCTGCGTGAGCTGGCCGAGTCGGTGATCGGCATCATCAAGCTCGGCGGCGGCACCGGCGTCAAGGACCCGAAGGTGCAGGAGGCCCAGCAGGCCGGCCAGGGCGTCGTCAAGGACGCCGCGAAGAACATCAAGGTCGACATCGCTCCGCGCTTCGGCAAGTGGACCGACGGTGCCCTCGACGGCCAGGTCTCTGGTTCGCTCTCGACGCTGTCGAAGGAAACCAAGGCCGGCCAGCCCACCCCGCCGAACCAGCAGCAGCCGCAACAGGACCCGAACGCGGATCCCAACGCGGACCCGAACGCCGATCCGAACCAGCAGCCGCAGGGCTGACCGCTTCCTCGTGACCGGCTCCATCAAGGTCGTCCTCACCAGCCCTCGGGTGGCGCCCGGCCTCCTCACCCGGGCGGCCTGGAAGGCTTTCGAAGACGCCGACGCCCTCGGCGCGGCCACGGGCCCGGCCGTCTCCGCCGCGGGCCCGGCCGTCTCCGAGGCGGCCGGGGGCAGCTTCGGGGATGGCTTTGGCGACTCCGGTAAGCCGGAACGGCCTGATGTGCAGGCGTTGGTCGGCTCCGGTCTCGTCGTGCAACTGGTGGCCGGCGAACCCAACGACCACTGGAGCTGGCTGACCACGGCGGCGGCCAGCGGCAAGCGGGTCGCCTGGCTGGTCGGCGACGATGGCGAACCGGGCCTGCTCCGGCTGATCGCCGACTCGCTGCACCGATCCGCCGAGGGCGGTGACGCGCAACCGGAGTACGAGGTGGAGATCGTCCACGGCTCGTACGACGTACCGGGCGCGCGCCTGATCGACCTCGTCCGCGTGATGGACCGCCTGCGCCGCAACTGCCCGTGGGACATGGAGCAGACGCACGAGAGCCTCGCGAAGTACCTGCTCGAGGAAACCTACGAAACCCTCGAGGCGATCGACTCCGGCGACTACGAGCACCTCCGAGAAGAACTGGGCGATCTGTTGCTGCAGGTCGTCTTCCACTCCCGCGTCGCCGAGGACTCACCCGACGAGGCCTTCTCCATCGACGACGTCGCCGCCGGCATCGTCGAAAAACTCATCCGCCGCCACCCGCACGTCTTCGCCGACACCCACGCCGCCGACGCAGCCGCCGTCGAAGCCAACTGGGAAACCATCAAGGCCGCCGAAAAACAACGCACCTCAGTCCTCGAAGGCATCCCCCTGGCCCTGCCTGCCCTGGCCCTGGCCGACAAGGTCCTCGGCCGCTCGGCAAAGATCCACCCCTACGAGCCTCCAGCCGCCCCCGACCTGGGCGACAAGCTCCTCGCACTCGTCCAAGAGGCCCGAGACGCCGGCATCGACGCAGAACAAGCCCTCCGCCAGGCCACCACCCGCCTGGCCACCCAAATCCAAACCACCGAATCCGCCGGCTGACCCGCTCGGACGTGTGCTGGTCGGCAGGTTCTTTCCCGCCGGCGCCTGGTTGCGTTGTGGAAAAGGCGGACGCGGTCCACTGGGGTGGGTGGTCTGGCGGTTAGGCTCGGGGTGACATCAGGTGTGAACAGAGGAGTAGATGTGGCCACCATCGAGGCCGTCGGCGCTCGCGAGATTCTTGACTCGCGCGGCAACCCCACTGTCGAGGTCGAGGTTCTGCTCGACGACGACACCGTAGCCCGGGCGGCTGTGCCCTCGGGCGCTTCCACCGGCCAGTTCGAGGCCGTCGAGTTGCGGGACGGGGACAAGTCCCGCTACGGCGGCAAGGGTGTCCAGAAGGCCGTCACGGCCATTCTGGAGGACATCGACAAGGAGATCGTCGGGTACGACGTCCACGAGCAGCGGCTGATCGACCAGGCCATGCTCGACCTGGACGGCACCCCGAACAAGTCCAAGCTGGGTGCGAACGCCATCCTCGGCGTCAGCCTCGCGGTGGCGAAGGCGGCCGCGGAGAGCGCCGGCCTGGACCTCTACCGCTACGTCGGCGGCCCGAACGCGCACGTGCTCCCGGTGCCGATGATGAACATCCTCAACGGCGGCGCGCACGCGGACAGCAACGTCGACGTGCAGGAGTTCATGATCGCCCCGATCGGCGCCGCGACGTACGCCGATGCGCTGATGCAGGGCGCCGGCGTGTACCACGCGCTGAAGGCGGTGCTGAAGGAGCGCGGGCTGTCCACCGGCCTCGGTGACGAGGGCGGTTTCGCCCCGAACCTGCCGAGCAACCGCGACGCGCTCGACCTGATCCTGGTCGCGATCGAGAAGGCCGGTCTGCAGCCGGGCAAGGACATCGCGCTGGCCATGGACGTGGCCGCGAGCGAGTTCCACACCGACGGCGTGTACGCCTTCGAGGGCGGCAAGAAGTCGTCCGACGAGATGATCGCGTACTACGCGGACCTGGTCGCCTCCTACCCGATCGTCTCGATCGAGGACCCGCTGAACGAGGAGGACTGGGAAGGCTGGAAGAACATCACCAGCCAGCTCGGCGACAAGATCCAGCTGGTCGGCGATGACCTGTTCGTCACCCAGGTCGAGCGCCTGCAGCGCGGGATCAACGAGAAGTCGGCGAACAGCCTGCTGGTCAAGGTGAACCAGATCGGTTCGCTGACCGAGACGCTGGACGCCGTCGACCTGGCCCACCGCAACGGCTTCACCTGCATGATGAGCCACCGCTCCGGTGAGACCGAGGACACCACCATCGCCGACCTCGCGGTCGCGACGAACTGCGGCCAGATCAAGTCCGGCGCCCCGGCCCGGTCGGACCGTACGGCGAAGTACAACCAGCTGCTCCGGATCGAGGAGGAGCTCGACGACGCGGCCCGGTACGCCGGTCGCTCGGCCTTCCCGCGCTTCAAGGGCTGATCGAGCTAAGGTTCTTGGATGTCCTCCCGCCGGGATCCAGGTGCACGGCCAGGCTCGCGACCAGCGAGTCGCAGCCAGTCGCGCCCACCTGCCCGCCGGGACGGCAACCAGCCCAAGCGCCGTACGACGGGAACCCCGGCCGGCCCGGTCCGGACCCGGGGTTCCCGCAACCTCACCGGCCGGGCGGCCGTGGTGCTGCTCGTGCTCGGTGCGCTGGTCGTGTCGTACGCGCAGAGCCTGCGGGTGTGGTTCGACCAGCACCAGCAGATCAGCGCGCTGCAGCAGGAGATCCAGGACCGGGAGAAGCGGGTCAACCAGCTGGACGACGAGATCGCCCGCTGGAACGACGACGCGTACGTCCGGGCCCAGGCCAGGCAGCGGCTCGGCTGGGTGATGCCGGGTGAGGTCGGCTACCGGGTGATCGGTGCCGACGGGAAGCCGGTCGGCGCGCCGCCCGAGCCGGCCGGTCCGGTCGATCCGGCCGCCGACAAGCAGGTCCCGACCTGGTACACGAAGCTCTGGGGCAGCGTGCAGGGTGCCGGCAAGCCCGCCCAGCAGGTCGCGCCGACGCCGTCGAAGCCCACCCCGAAACCCATCCTGACCCCCAAGGCCAATCGGTGACCGAAGAACGTGTCAGTGCGGCCGATCAGGCCGCGGTCAGTGCCCAGCTCGGGCGGACCGCCCGCGGCATCCGGTCGATCGCGCATCGGTGCTCCTGCGGGCTGCCGGATGTCGTCGAGACCGAGCCGAGGCTGGCCGACGGTACGCCGTTCCCGACCACCTTCTACATCACGTGTCCCCGCCTCGCGTCCGCCATCGGCACGCTCGAAGCGGGCGGGATGATGAAGGAGATGACCGAGCGCCTCGGCACCGACGAGGAGCTCGCGAAGGCTTATCAGGCGGCCCACGAGTCGTACCTCGCGCACCGCGAGTCGATCGAGCACGTCACCGAGATCGACGGCATCACCGCCGGCGGCATGCCGACCCGGGTGAAGTGCCTGCACGTGCTGGTAGGCCACTCACTGGCGGTCGGCCCAGGCGTGAACCCGCTCGGCGACGAGGCACTTGAAGCGCTGTCCGACTGGGGGCGACGCGGACCCTGTGTCTCGCCCACCGATCCCGAGGCGGAGCGCGAGCCCACGACGGAGGGCCAGCCCGAAGCCGAGCGTGAGGCCGGGGTAGTGGCGGAGCATCCGAGCGGTGCGGCGGGAGTTGTCAGCGGGCTCGATGGGTGAGCCGTTGCGGGTCGCGGCAGTCGACTGTGGGACGAACTCGATCCGGTTGCTGATCGCGGACTTCGCCGACGGCAAGCTGACCGAGGTCGATCGGCAGATGCGAATCGTCCGGCTCGGCCAGGGGGTCGACTCGACCGGGGCCTTCGCGCCGGAAGCTTTGGAGCGGACCTTCGCCGCAGCCTCGGAGTACGCGGCAGTGATCCAGAGTACGAACGCCGCCCGGGTCCGGTTCGTCGCCACCTCGGCCGCCCGCGACGTGAGCAACCGGGACGAGTTCTTCGCCGGGATCAAGGCGCGCCTCGGCGTCGAGCCCGAAATCATCTCCGGCGACGAGGAAGCCGAACTGAGCTTCACCGGCGCGACCGGGGGACTGGCGGACATTGACGTACCGGGGCCTTATCTGGTCGCCGACATCGGCGGCGGATCGACCGAACTCGTGCTGGGCGACGCGTCCGGCGTGATCGCGGCGGAGTCGCTCGACATGGGGTCGGTGCGGATGACCGAGCGGCACCTCGCTTCGGATCCGGCCTCGATCGAGGAGATGGCCGCGGCGACCAGAGACGTCGACGCGCTGCTCGAATCCACTTCGGTGCCGCTGTCCCAGGCGCGCAGTCTGGTGGGAGTCGCCGGCACCGTCACCACCGTGGCAGCCGTCGCGCTGCAGTTGACCGAGTACGACCCTGACAAGATCCATCACGCGAGGATCCCGGCGCCGCTGTTGCTCGACACGACGTCCTGGTTGATGGGATCGACGCGGGCGGCGCGTTCCGCAGTACCGGCCATTCACCCTGGTCGCGTGGACGTCATCGGAGCCGGAGCGCTCATCCTGCAACGACTCCACGACCGACTGGCCGACAATCTCGTGTACGACGAGTTGCTGGTCTCCGAACACGACATCCTGGACGGCGTCGCGCTAGCTCTTGCGGGCGAGTAGGGCGAAGCTGTTCGGCAGGCGACCGCGCCAGGCGGCCGCGTCGTGGCCGTCCGCGGGACGCCAGAACGGCTCGGCGTGCTCCTCCAGTACGGCGAAGCTCAAGCCTGCTCGGACGATCGCGGTGACGATCTCACCTAGCGACCACTGCCACTCCTGAGCTCCGTTGGCCGGGAAGCTGTCGTTGATGTGCGACGTCGCGAAATAGCTGCGGTCCGGGCGGATTCTCGGCTCGTCCTCGTCCCAGCTCCACAGCGGTACAGCGGGATGCGCTTCGTAGACATACAGCAGTCCGCCGGGCTTCAGGAGACGTGCGACCTCGTCGGCCCACGCCTGGAGGTCGCGCATCCAGATCAGCGCGCCCTTGCCCGTGTACACCAGGTCCGCGGCGTGTTCGGCGAGTGGAGTCGTCGGGACCTCGGCGACGACGTACTGCACGTCCACGCCCAGCTCCCGTGCCCTGCGCTGAGCCGCGCCGGCCGCGGTCGTGCTGTAGTCGACACCGATCACCTTCCGCGCGCCCTTCGCGATCAGGTCGACGTCGTCGAGGCCGTGCCCGCTCTGCAGGTGCACGACCGTCGGCGCCTCCGCGAGGACGGGCTCGAGCAATGCGAGCTCCCAGGGCCGCAGCGAGTCGTGTCGGGCGGCCTCGGCGAGCAGGTCGTCGTACTCGTTCACATGCTTCTGCGACGCCGTCTCCCACGCCACCCGGTTGGCTGCCACCTCAGCGTCCATGGGCTCGATCATGTCGTTGCCGGTGACCTGCCGCTACTGAGTTTCAGGGGCGTGGACGAAGGCCGTCCAGGGCGAGCTGGAGGACGCGGGTCCGCTGCTCCTCGTCGACGAAGCCGGCTCCGGTCAGGCCGCTGACCATCCGGAGTACGTCGTCGAACAGCGCGTCGGTGCGGATCACGCCGGCTTCCTGGGCCCGGTCGAAGAGCGGCTGGCCGGCGGCGTACATCGCGTCTCGCGCCAACCTGAACGCCTCGGAGTCGCTGTTCAGCTCCTCGCGGATGGCCCGCTTGGTGGCCGCGTACTCGACGAAGCGCTGCAGCCAGGCCTCCAGCGCCTCCCAGGGCGGCAGGTCGGCGACCTGGACGGCGGCAGCGCAGAGTTCGTCGATCTCGCCCAGGTAGACGCTGTCGAAGAGGTCCTGCCGGGTCGGGAAGTTGCGGTAGAGGGTGCCGATCCCGACGCCGGCGCGGCGGGCGATGTCCTCCAGCGACGCCCCGGTGCCGTGCTCGGCGAAGGCTTCCCGGGCGGCGCCCAGCAGGGCGTCGAAGTTCCGACGGGCGTCGGTGCGCTGCGGGCGTTTCACGGCGACACCCAGAGCGGGACGCGGGTTCTCGGTCACCTCATCCACCCTATCGACTAGTACCGGAGGCAGGCCTCCGCTATAGTGGAGGCATGCCTCGACTTTAGCAGGTCGGGACTTCCGGCGCCCCGTCGCGTGGCGCGCATCCACCCTCTCGAAGGACTTCGGCATGCCCACAATCAGGCATCGAAAGACAACTTCGCCCCGACTGACGCTGGCCGTGCTGGCGACCGTCGTGGCTGCTTTCTCCATGCTGCAGTCGCTGGTGACCCCGGCGCTGCCCCTCATCCAGCGTGACCTGCACACCACCCCGGGCATGGTCACCTGGGTGTTCACGGCCCTGTTGCTGTCGGTCTCGGTGGCGACGCCGCTGCTCGGCCGGGTCGGCGACATGGTCGGCAAGGAACGGACCCTGCTGATCGGGCTGGTCGCGCTCGCGGTCGGCTGTCTGCTCGCGGCGGTCGCGCCCAACATCGGCGTACTGATCGGCGCCCGCGCGATCCAGGGTCTCGGCGGCGCGGTGTTCCCGCTGTCGTTCGGCATCATCCGCGACGAGTTCCCCGCCGAACGGGTGCCGTCCGTGGTCGGCCTGGTGTCGGCCGTCATCGCGGCCGGCGGCGGGCTGGGGATCGTGCTCGCCGGGCCGATCGTCGACGCGCTCGGCTGGCGCTGGCTGTTCTGGATCCCGATGATCGTCGTCACGCTCGCCACGGTGATGGTGCGTCGCTACGTCCCCGAGTCACCCAACCGGGTGCCCGGCCGGATCGACTGGCTGGCTGCCGCGTTGCTGTCGGGCTGGCTGATCGCGCTGCTGCTGCCGCTGAGCGCTGGACGGTCCTGGGGCTGGGCCTCGGCCCGGAGCATCAGCCTGTTCATTGCGGCCGTCGTACTGCTGGTCGGTTGGATCGCTGTCGAACTGCGCTCGCGGAACCCACTGATCGACATGCGCATGATGCGGTTGCCGGCGGTCTGGACGACCAACCTGGTCGCCTTGCTCTTCGGTGCGGCCATGTTCGCGGTCTACGCGTTCGTACCGCAGTTCATGCAGATCCCCAAGGCGGCGGGCTTCGGCTTCGGGTCGAGTGTGACGCAGGCGGGGCTGCTGATGCTGCCGATGCTGGTGACGATGGCCGTCACCGGTTCGCTGAGTGGACCACTGGCCCCCTACTTCGGCGCCAAGGCGCAGGTGGTCTGGGGGTCGGCGCTGAGCTTGGTCGCCTCGCTAGCGTTCGCGGAGTTCCACGACGATCCGTGGCAGGTCGCGCTGTCGACCGCGGTCTTCGGGATCGGACTCGGCCTGGCGTACGCGTCGATGACCAGCCTGATCGTTCAGAACGTCCCGCGTGAGCAGACCGGCGCGGCGACCGGCATGAACGCCAACATCCGCACCATCGGCGGATCGATCGGTACGGCGGTGGCCAGCTCGATCATCACCGGCCACCTCCAGCCCTCCGGTCTGCCGGCCGAATCGGGCTTCACCGACACGTTCCTGCTGCTGTCCGGCTTCTGCGCGGTGGCGGTCCTGCTGGCCCTGGCCATCCCGGCCACCCGGCGGACGAAGTACGCGGCTCCTGACCCGGTGCTGGAGGAACTCGTCAGCTGACGCTCGCTTGAGGCTTCGCCAGCTGACGTTCACTTGAGGCTTCGTCAGCTGGCGCCCGCCTTAGGCTGAGGGGATGAAGCTGCCGCATCCGCTGACCGGCCAACTCTTCGAGAGTCCGGTGCCGCCGGGGACCGGATGGCCCGAGGACCCGGCCGCACCACGTACGCCGGTCGCCCACAACGCTGCTGACGTAGTCGCGCTGGCTGGCGACCTTCCGGTGACGGAGACCCTGGCGGAACTCGACGCCAGGGTCTCCGTCTGTCGTGCGTGCGATCGCCTGGTGGAGTGGCGGGAAGATGTTGCCCTGAGCAAGCGAAAGTCGTTTGCGGACCAGCCTTACTGGGGCCGGCCGATCGCGGGGTGGGGCTCGTCGTCGCCGCGTGTCCTGATCGCCGGGCTCGCGCCGGCCGCCCATGGTGGAAACCGAACCGGCCGGGTCTTCACCGGCGACCGCTCCGGCGACTGGCTCTTCGCATCCCTCCACCGAGTCGGCCTCGCATCACAACCCACCAGCACCCACGCCGGTGACGGTCTCCACCTCCTCGGCGCCCGGATGATGGCCGCCGTCCGCTGCGCCCCTCCGGCCAACAAGCCGACGCCGGAAGAACGCGACACCTGCTCCCCGTGGTTCCACGCGGAACTCCGCCTGGTCCTGCCGTCCACCCGAGTCATCGTCTGCCTCGGCAAATTCGGCTTCGACGTACTCCTCAACGCCTTGGCCGCCGTCGGCGGCGAGATCCCCCGCCCGCGCCCGAAGTTCGGTCACGCCGTCGAATACGTAGTACCAGGCCCGTACGGCGAAGTCGTCGTCCTCGGCTGCTTCCACCCCAGCCAGCAAAACACCTTCACCGGCAAACTCACCGAACCCATGCTCGACGCAGTCTTCACCCGAGCCCGCACCCTCGCCGGCCTGTAACCCCCACGCCGGCGCCTCGCTCGCTCCTTCGTCGCTCCTCGCCGCCAGCTCCCACCCGCCCAGGGCGCGGCCTCCTCCGTCGCCCGCTTGGACGAGGGCGCCCGCCGTCGGGGTGAGCCGCTCGTCGACCTGACGAACGCGAACCCGGAGGCTAGCCGCGTTCGCGCTTGGCCTCGGCCTCTTGTCTGCCGACTTCGGGCTCCGGCTTCGCCCAGACGCCGCCAGCTCCGCGCCTCGGCGGAGCTTCTCGCAGCGAGCTCCCGCACGTTCTGGCGAGCCTTCTCGCAGCTAGCTCCCGCACGCTTCGGCGAGGCTCCTCGCAGGTAGCTCCCATGCGCCCCTGATTGGGTTCCTCGCAGTCAGCGCCCCGCCGCCATGCTGCCGCCTCCCAGCGCCCGGGCTCGTAGGTGCACCTTGGCGAAGGTTCGTAGTACCGGGCCTTTTGCGGTTGTGTACCGGCTCACAGGGCAAATCGTGGGATTGCTGGTTCTTGGCGCGTGAAGGTCGCACGATAGGGCACAAGAGAACCCTCTGGCGGGTGAATTCCGGTGCGTGAGATCACCCGAGAGACGCCTTGTGAAAGTTTTCACGAGCGCTGTATCCTGAAGTAGACATGAACTTGGAGAACCACTCAGGGAGAGTGAACCGGATGACAGCCCAGGTACCGCACATCCTCGTCGTCGGGGGCGGTTACGTCGGGATGTACACCGCGTACGGCCTACGCAAGGCCGCCCGGCGCGGCAGGATCAGGGTGACCGTCGTCGACCCGCGGTCCGTGATGACGTACCAGCCGTTCCTGCCCGAGGCGGCGGCCGGCTCGGTCGAACCGCGGCACGTCGTCGTCCCGCTGCGCAAGACACTCAAGGGCTGCCGGGTCGTCACCGGCCGGGTCACGTCGATCGACCACGCGCACAAGGTCGCGAAGGTGATGCCGGAGGAGGGCCCGGACTACGAACTCGCGTACGACCAGATCGTGGTCGCGCTCGGCTCGATCGCCCGGACGCTGCCGATCCCGGGGCTGGCCGAGGAGGCCATCGGTTTCAAGAACGTCGAGGAAGCCATCGCGCTGCGTAACAAGGTGCTCGACCGGCTCGACGTCGCGTCCTCGCAGCCCGACCCGGCGTTGCGCAAGGCCGCGCTCACCTTCGTCTTCATCGGCGGTGGGTACGCCGGTGTCGAGGCGTTCGCGGAGCTGGAGGACATGGCCCGCTACGCCACCCGGTACTACGACAACATCAAGCCCGAGGACATGCGCTGGGTGCTGGTCGAGGCGACCGGCCGGATCCTCCCGGAGGTCGGCGAGGAGCTCGGCAAGTACACCGTCGAGGAGCTCCGCAAGCGCAACATGGACATCAAGCTGGACACCCGGCTGGAGTCCTGCGAGAAGGGTCACGTGATCCTCAGCGACGGCGAGGAGTTCGACGCCGACACGATCGTCTGGACGGCCGGCGTGAAGGCCAACCCGGCGCTGGCCAACACCGACTTCCCGCGCGACGAGAAGGGCCGGATCAAGTGCCTCGCGAACCTGCGGATCGAAGGTCTCGAAGACGCCTGGTCCGCCGGTGACAACGCGGCCGTCCCCGACCTCACCTCCGACACCGGCGCGTACTGCGCTCCGAACGCCCAGCACGCAGTACGGCAGGCCCACCGCCTCGCCGCCAACATCCTGCGCGTCGTCGACGGGCAGGAGCCGCAGGACTACAAGCACAAGTACGTCGGCTCCGTGGCGAGCCTTGGCCTGCACAAGGGCGTCGCGCAGCTGTACGGCGTGAAGGTGAAGGGCTTCCCGGCCTGGTTCCTGCACCGCACGTACCACGTCTCCCGCGTCCCCACCCTCAACCGCAAGGCCCGCGTCATCCTCGACTGGACCCTCGCGCTCTTCTTCCGCCGCGAGGTCACCAGCCTCGGCAGCCTGCAGACCCCGAACGAGGAGTTCCGCAGGGCCGCCGGCTCGAAGTAGCAGCCGTCTGGCGCCCGTAGTTCCGAGGATTTGGTACTGCGGGCGCAAGCGTGCTCGTACTACGGGCGCAAGCGCGCTCGTACTACGGGCGCAAGCGTGCCCGGGCTCCGATGACGCCGATCAGCGGCTCCCGTCGAGCAGGTCGGCGTCGTGGACCAGGAGAGCGATCTGGACGCGATTGTTCAGATCGAGCTTGGTGAGGATCCGCGAGACGTGCGTCTTGACCGTCGGGACGCTCAGATAGAGGGTCGCGCTGATCTCGGCGTTCGACTTGCCCTCGCCGACCGCGACGGCGATCTCCCGCTCGCGATCGTTCAGCCCCGCGAGCCGCTCGGTCGCCTTGGCCTTGCGCTGATCCTGACCGGACGTGGCCACCCGGTTGATCAGCCGCTTCGTCACCGCGGGCGACAGCACAGGCTGACCGTTCACGACGCGCCGGACCGACTCGACGATCTCGGCCGGCGGGGTGTCCTTGAGCACGAACCCGGCCGCGCCGGCGCGGAGCGCCCGTAGTACGTGCTCGTCGGCGTCGAACGTGGTCAAGATGATCACCTCCGGCGCATCCGGCCGCCGGCGAAGCGTCTCGGTGGCGGTCAGGCCGTCGACTCCGGGCATCCGGATGTCCATCAGGACGACGTCGGGGCAGAGCTGATCGATCAGGCCCGGTACGGCGGTCCCGTCGCCTGCCTCGCCGACCACCCGGATGTCCGGCGCACCACCGAGCATCAGCTTCAGCCCGGCCCGGAGCAGGGGATCGTCGTCCACGATCAGGACCCGAATCGTCATGCGGGCCACGGTAACCAAGCGGCGAGCCGGAAGTCGCCCGCAGGGGTCCGCCCGTGTTCGAGCCTGCCTTCGACCAGAGCCGCACGCTCGGCCAATCCGAGCAGTCCTTGCCCTTCACCGGTACGCCGGTTCGGCGCCGGGTTGACCACCTCGACCTCCAACCCGTTGCCTGGGGCACCGACCACCCGGACCCGGACTGCTTCGCCGGGCGCATGTTTGAGCGCGTTGGTCAGCCCTTCTTGGACAATCCGGTACGCCGTCCGGCCGACGTGGTCGGGAAGGGGGCCGTCGGCATCGAAATCGAGTTCGACCGGGAGCCCCGCTCGCCGGGAGTCCTCGACCAGGACGGGGAGATCCGCGAAGGTCGGCTGGGGGAGTTCGCCGACCGGCGCACGCAGTACGCCGATCACTTCACGCAGGTCCTGCAGGGCCTGGTGCGCGCTGGCCCGGATGATCTCGGCGGCACCACCGACCTCTTCCGCCGACGCATCCGGCCGATATGCCAACGCACCGGCGTGCACGCTGAGCAGCGACAATCGATGACCGAGTACGTCGTGCATCTCGCGCGCGAGCTCCTCGCGGGCCCGCAGCTGAGCCTGCTGCGCCTGGAGGCGGGCGACCGTCTCGGCGCGATCTGCCCTGTCCCGCAAAGTCTGCAGCAGTTGGCGGCGGGAGCGGATGTAGAGCGCCCAGCCGACGACTGCCGCGTAAATCGCCACCGAGAAGCCGATCGTCACGCCCCACGGCTCCGGCTTGTCGCGGACCTCGGTGTAGATGACGATGCTGACCGCGTTCGCCAGGAACACCCAGAGCGTCGCGCGGAGCGGCTTGTAGATGGTCACCGACATGACCAGGATCAGCGTGGCGGCGCCGGCCGCGTCGGAGTACGTCGTGGCGATGGCGCCGAGGATCGCGAGCTGCACCGGCCAGCGTCTGCGGAACCAGAGGGCGAAGCAGAGCACCATGCCGCTGATGAAGTCGAGCGCGAGTAGGCCTGACGAGACCGGGTCGCGGTCGCCGGCGTCGTACAGGAGCAAGCTGCCGAACACGGCCGCGAGGAAGAGTAGCGAGTCGACCACCCAGTCGCGGCGGCTCCGCCTGCGGTTGCCGGTCATGGCGTCGACGATAGTGGGCCCGCGGACGCTCGGGCGTCGGTTCCGGGCGTCCGGATACCGAAGTCAGAGCAGGTCGAGACTTTCGGCCAGGTAGGTTCTGCGCCATGAGCCAGCTCGCAGTCACCGTCATCGGCCCGGACCGCCCGGGCATCATCGCCGACGTCACCGAGGCCCTCGCCGGAACCGGTGTGAACCTCGAGGACTCCTCGATGACGCTGCTGCGCGGGCACTTCGCGATGATGATCGTCTGCTCGGGGGAGTTCGAGGCGGTCAAGGAAGCGGTGGAGCCGCTGCGCGGGGAGCTGGTGATCACGGTCCGCGAGATGGGTCCGGAGCAGACGCACGCCCCGATCGGAGCGCCGTACATGCTCAGCGTGCACGGCGCCGACCGGCCCGGCATCGTCTCGGCGGTCACCCGGATGATCGCAACTGTCGGCGGCACCATCACGGACCTGACCACGCGGCTCAGCGGGGCGCTCTATGTCCTGACTGCGGAGGTGGAGATCCCCGCTTCGGCCGATCTCGAGCTGCTGCAGCGCGCCTTGGAGATCACAGCGGACGAACTCGGCGTCGGCGTCACCTTGCGCCCGGCCGAGAGCGACGACCTGTGACTCGTTTGAACGAGGTGTTGGCCAGCTGGAGCCCCGCCCAGCTCGGCCTAGTGGGCGACGTACTGGAGGTGATCCGCGCGCCACACCCCGTTCTCGCCACAGACGGCGCCGAGGTGGATCCGGTTGATCCGGTGATGGTCGCGCTGGCCGCCGACCTGATCGCCACGATGCGTGTATCGCCGGGCTGTGTGGGGCTTGCAGCACCCCAGGTGGGCGTGGCGGCTCAGATGTTCGCTCTGGACGTGACCGGACACCCGAAAACGCGCACCTGCCACGGCGTCTTCGTCCTCTGCAACGCGGTCGTCGTCGAGGCCTCCCGCCAGGAAAAGGGCCGCGAGGGCTGCATGTCCGTCCCCGACCTCACCGGCGACGTCAAACGCGCCACCCGATTGACGGTCCGCGGCGTCCTTCCCGGTACGACGGACCCGGTCACCCTCACCACTGACGCCTTCGAAGCCCGAGCCATCCAACACGAACTGGACCACTGCTCCGGCAAGCTCTTCCTGGACCGAGTAGCAGGCGCCCACGCCCTCTACCCCCGCAAGGTCTACCTCTAGCCGCCCCGATTCCTTGTATCGTCATCCCCTGACCTAAGCCCGGGTGGCGGAACGGCAGACGCAGCGAGCTTAAACCTCGCAGCCGAAAGGCATACGGGTTCGAATCCCGTCCCGGGCACTTGTTGGTACTACGAGGAATCCCCCACGCAGGCTCCTCCGTCGCCTGCTCCCGCCCGCCCTTCTCCGCGGCTCCTCCGTCGCCGCTCGCCGTGGTTGCTGCGGGTGCCACCCGGCAGTTGACCACCTTCCTCCGGGACCCGGTATCCCACGCAGGCTCCTGCGTCGCCTGCTCCCACCCACCCTTCTCCGCGGCTCCTCCGTCGCCGCTCGCCGTGGTTGCTGCGGGTGCCACCCGGCAGTTGACCACCTTCCTCCGGGACCCGGTATCCCACGCAGGCTCCTCCGTCGCCTGCTCCCACCCGCCCGGAGTCCGCCGCTCCTCCGTCGCGGCTCGTGGTGGTTGCCCGCGCGATCACGTGCATGCCCACGATGGCGAGGCTTGCGACGAGACAGACGACCGATCGCTGCTCCTCAGCAAATCTGACAACTTTCAGGCGGTTGTCCCGGTGAAGTTGGGAAAGGTTCCTCCTGAACCGGGAATCGGCTCCCTTGCTGACCGAATCCGCAGGCTTGACCATCTTCTTGAGTGCACCGACTGCAGCCTCAGTAGTTCGGGCCTCCAGGGTCATTGGATCCGACTGCCGTAGGGGGAAGCCATGAAGAATGCCGAGCTCGACAAGCTCATCCAGCAAGACCACGAAGCCTTGGCAGCTTTCTGCTTTGGCGACCCCGAGCCGAAGAAGCGGCTGTACTCGCACAGCGACGACACCACGTTGGCCAATCCGCTCGGGCCGCCGGCGCGTGGATGGCGGCAGGTCGCCGCAGCGCTGGACGCCGCGGCTGGGATGCTGAGCGACGGCGAGCCTACGAGGTTCGAGCGTATCTCCGAGTACGAGACAAGCGACATGGCGTACATCGTCGAGATCGAACGGACCACGGCGAAGCTCGGGGGCGCCGAAGAGCTGTCGTCGTTCGCGCTTCGCGCGACGACGATCTTCCGACGCGAAGAGAACGCATGGAAGATCGTGCATCGTCACGCGGATCCCATCACCACACCGCGCTCCGTCCAGTCGGTCCTGACGCCGTAGCAACCTTGCCCGTGCCCGAGCCGATCCTGCCCGTCCCCGGCCTGTACCTCAGTGCCTCGGTTGCAGTTCGGCCGCGTTAAGTGCTGTCCGGAACAAGGTGCGCTGACGGGCAGCCGAGGCGAGATGGACCCCTGCGGATCGCCCGGAACACCGGCAGGTCGAACCCAACCTCGCAGCCGAAAGGCATACGGGTTCGAATCCCGTCCCGGCACCGGTTGTATACCCCACGCACGCTCCTCCGTGGCCTGCTCCCACCCGCCCGGATCCGCCACTCCTCCGTCGCGGCTCGCTGTGGTTGCCGCCGCGGCCCAGCCCACGGGCGACGATGGCGACAAATCAGACAACCGATCGCCCCTGCCCAGCAAATCTGACAAATTTCTCTACGCCTTCAAGACGGGCCCCTTCCGGGCCCGAAGCGCGCCGGCGTCCGTCCGTTACGCAGCGCCTGGTCAGTCAGAGGTGGAGCCGCTCCGCCAGATTGGCGATCTCGATTGTGACCAGAAGGCGTCGGGTCAGCTCGCGGAACCCTGTGCGTGCGTTGACGGCTCGCATCCCGGTGTTGGCGACGGCGGTGGTGCTGGACAGGCGACGCACGTTCGGCAACTCGTCTGCGAGCCGGAGGGCCATAGCGGCTTTCGCCCAAGTCGCTAGCCCATGTCGTCGGTGCTCACCTACAACGACTGTGTCCTCCTGGCCAACGTCGACGCTTGAGGGGCCAACCTCCACCGCGGTGAACGCCGCCACCGTGGACGTGCCGGCGACGACGGCGGCGGTGACCCACAGTTCGACGGTGCGATCGGCGCGTTCGCGCTCACTCTGGCGTACGAGGTCGCGGTCCCAGGCAACGACCGCACCCGGCGGCAGATGGTTGTTTGGGGCATCGGCAATCGCGCGCTTTGCCAAGGCATAGGAGTCGACCAGGAGGTCCGGTGCGCGGCCAGACCAGTGCACCAACTGGTAGCCGTCTTGGTCAGTAGTGGCGCTCCGCTCAAGGGCAGCACGGTCGAGGGTCGCGAAGTCCAGCACATTGATGACGAGTTCGTCACCGACTGTGGCGCCGAGATGGCGGGCATATCCAGCGCCGGATGTATCCGCGAGGACCGTAGTGGCGAGAATCTCCATACCCGCAGCCCGCTGGTCACGGACCACTTCAGCGAGAAGCGACCGACCGGCCCCGCGGCCACGCATGTCGGGCAGGACGTAGATCCGCGCGAAAGCCGTCTTCGGCTCGCCAGCGGCACGGACCTCCGCGGCACCGACCACCGTCCCGTCGAGATGACCAGCCCACCGAGCCGTCCTCGGGTCGGAGAGTTGCTCGCGGAGACGCTCACAGGACTGAGCAGGTGCGGGAGCATACTCTCCACGCTCGATCGCGCCCACCCTACGCATCACGTCGCTCCATGCCGCGAGCCGTAACTCGTCGACCTCGGGCCCCAGAAGGTCAGCACCAACACCGGGAAGTCGCACAACCCCAAGACTAAACGCCATCCAGACCACGGTTCGAACCACAACGTGCAGCGGAAGGGGGAAGTCGGCAGGCCACCGGACCGCCTTCTGTCATTGGAGGATCTTTGAGCGAACCGCCCGTAACAACTGCCTTGAAGCGGGCCAAGCCCCCGTCACCCGGGGCGCCGAACCCCTTGTAGATAAGGGGATAGGCGTCGTGTCGATTGAGCCGCCAAGGTTACTCCTGTCCATGGCATCAAGAGCGTCCTTCGCGCCTGTTCCTGAACGGCGTGGCCGGGCTGTGGCGTGGTTCAGACGGCCGTACCATGGGCCGATGCTCTTCGCTCCTGGTCAGTCGATCGTTCGTCGCGATGTCCACCGCAATGGGATGATTGCCGCGGTGGAGAGCGCGCGGGTCGTGCGTGACGACACGGAGGCGCTGGTCACCTGGACTGCGTCCGGATCGGACTGCATGCTGCGCGGCACTCGGGACGGCGCGTTGATCCGGAGGATGTCGCTGGCGGAGCGGGACCGTACGCCGTCCATGCTTTGGCCGCGGCCTTGGGAAGGCCGGCACGTGCTGATCCGCACCGAACCCGAGGCCGACCATTCGGTGTGGTGGTTCTTCGACCTGGAGATGCGGTTCGAAGGCTGGTACGTGAACCTGGAGTCCCCGGTACGCCGCTGGTCGGCCGGGACCGACATCCTCGATCATGCGCTGGACATCGTGGTCGCGCCCGATCGCAGTTGGTCCTGGAAGGACGAGGACGAGCTGGCCGAGCGTGTCGGTCATCCGGCGTACTGGACGGCGGTCGAGGCCGACCGCATCCGAGCCGCCGGCGAGCGCATCGTCGGCGACATCGAGGCCGCCCGGTTCCCGTTCGACGGCCGGTACACAGACTTCCGTCCCGACCCGTCGTGGGAACCGGCCGACCTGCCCCCGTACTGGGACGCCGAGGTGGCGTCCCGCTGATCGTCAGCGCCAGTCGCTGTTCCGGGCGTCGTCTGCTGCCGGCGGGTGCGCAGTGTTCCGAAGGGCACGCGTGTGGCGGCGTTGGGTGGCCGCCGCTCTCGGTCAGGCGCGGATCGGCGCGCTGGAGGGGTGGATGTCCTGTCGGTCGGGACACTCATGCTCACGTGATGCTGGGTCGGGCGCGTTTGGTGATGTCGGAAGGTGAATTAGGGCCTTGTGGGAATTGCGCGTCTTGGTTCGGGAATGGGGAAATGTGGCAATGGCTCAGCTGGGGGTGCCAGCTGAGCCGTTGCGGGGTGGGGAATTAGTGTGGGGCGTGAGTTGAATTCATTTGGGGAATTCGGCGACCGTGGGTTCAGTAAATCTTCAGGGAGCTTGCCGTGTCGCCGCCGCCGTGGGCGGCGGAGCTGCCGGCGGGCATGTCATGGTGGGTGCCGTTGAAGCTGGCGTCGGTCCACCAGCGGGCCAGGTGGGAACCGCGGTTCGCCCAGGAGGACATCTCGTCGTTGAACCCGTAGTCGCTGAGGTGCGCGATCGACGTACCGGACGAACTCCACTTGAGCATTCGGCCGGAATAGCTGCCGTCCTGCCACAGGCAGACCCAGCCGGACGGGCAGTCGCCGAAGACGGCCGGGGACATCGACACGTCGACACCACCCGGCATCCGCATCCAGCGGCCGTCGGCGCTCAGTTG
The DNA here is from genome assembly GCF_004365175.1 of Kribbella voronezhensis. Lineage (NCBI taxonomy): Bacteria > Bacillati > Actinomycetota > Actinomycetes > Propionibacteriales > Kribbellaceae > Kribbella > Kribbella voronezhensis. The sequence continues at coordinate 5,252,165 of NZ_SOCE01000001.1, forward strand.
GCCACCCTGGGCGGCCAGCTTCTGGGTCAACTGGGCGGTTCCTGTGGATGCCGGTGCCGACGTCGCGGAGGCCGGGGAAAGGCTGATGGAAAATGCCGCGGCCGAAGCGGCGACGAGAGCCAAGGTAATTCGGGTTTTAGTCATGACTGACTCCTAGCGAGGGGCGGATACTAGAAACAGATAGTGCGCGAAGGACCACCGTCCGTCAACCAGTCACGCGGAAATTCTAGGTTCCGTCATTCCTTGGCAGCGTGTGTTTCGTTAAAATTCAGCCGCTGGAGGGTTATTCGCCGGTTCGGCCGTCGGTGGCTTCTCGGAGGAGGTCCAGGTGGCCGAGGTGCCGGGCGGTTTCCTCGATCAGGTGGGTGACGGCGTAGCGGAGGGTGAAGGTCATTCCGGGGGATTTGGCCGGGGTGTCCAGGGAGTGCGCGGCGGTGATTGCGCGGGAGCGGGCGCATTCGGCCTGGTAGTCGGCGACGATGGCGGTGAGGGTGTCGTCGGGGTCCAGTCGGAAGTTGCCGTGCGGGTTCTCGTCGGTCCACGGCCAGTCGACGTCCTCGGCGGCGAAATCGATGGCGAACCAGAAGCGTTCGACGCCGGTCAGGTGCTTCACCAGGCCGGCCGCAGTGAGGTCGGTGGTTCCGATCGGTCGTGCGAAAGCTTGCTCGTCGGTGAGGCCTGAGACCTTGTACGCCACGGTCTGGCGCAGAAAATCGAGCATGCCGCTCAGGGTCGCCCGCTCGTCCGCGCTTTCCGGCGGTCGCACTCGTTCGTCCATGGGAGACAACGTACGGCGATCGGCGGGTCTTGAGGTGGCTGGCAAAGTTGCGGTGGAGCGTTGAAAGTGCGGCCGTCGTGCGCATCAATGGGGAGGTGACTACCTACCGCAGCGAGGTGTTGACCGGCGCAGTACTGGGTCCGCTGGTGGTCTGCGCACTGCTGAGCCCGTTCCGGAACAGTTTCGACAACGCCAACGCGGCGTTGTTGCTGGTGCTGCTGATCGTCGCCGTCGCGTCCTTCGGGATCAGGCCGGCAGGGGTGGTCGCTGCTGTCTCGAGTGCGGTGTGGTTCGACTTCTTCCTCACCGTTCCGTTCAACCGGCTGACGATCGACGACAGTGCCGACGTCGAGGCCACGATTCTGCTCGTCGTGATCGGCGCCGCGGTTACCGAGATCGCCATCTGGGGCCGTAGGCAACAAGCTCGGGCGAGTCGCCAGAAGGGCTACCTGGATGGGGTTCTGACCGCATCCCATGCCGCGGCGCAAGGGGCATCGGTGAAGGACCTGATCGACCAGGTGGAGGCGGAGCTGGTCGCAGTACTACGGATCGATCGCGCGCGATTCGTTGCCGGCGACAAGCGACCTCATGCGCCGCAGCTGAACCACGACGGTTCCGTCTCGCGAGGCGGCCAGGTGCTGAAGGTCGAGCGAGACGGGCTGCCAACCAACGCCGAGATCGAGTTGGTCGTCCAGCACGCCGGTACGACGAGGGGCCGCTTCCTGCTCACCGCGGCCGCCAGAATCACCCGCCCCGACCTCGAACAACGCCTGGTCGCCGTAGCCCTCGCCGACCTGGTCGGCGCCGCCCTCGCCGGCCAGCCCGCCACCCCCTGAACCGGCCGCCCGGAAGAACCACCCCCGGCCGGCCCCGGCGCCGTACTTGCCCATACAGGTACGGCGCCGCTCCTGCGCGGAACGTCGATTGCGTCGGTCTGGTGCTTACGTCCCCGCCGCGGTCTCTCGTAGGTGCTCCAAAGAGAGGAACAGCAGTTCCTCAGCAGTTTGCAAAGATGCCTCGTCGGACACACGACAGGTAACGGCGTACTTGGCCTGTTGGAGCTCACCAACCGTCGGTCCGTGGAGTGCCTTTGGTACCTGCTCGTACTGGAGTGCGAAATCGACCTTGCCGGTCCAATGCGGGTAGGCGATCGCGCCTGTGGGCCGGTCCAGAAGGGTGTCGTGGATCCTGAAGTAGTTGGTCGGAACACCCGATTGGTTGACTGCAGGGACTGCGACCGCGGACATGAACCTGGCGCTCCTCACGAGTCGGTGGAGATACGTGGCGATCACGGGAGCGCGTTCGTCGATCAGTTGGGACAAGTCGAAACGCTGTTCAGGCGGGGGGTGTGGGGTCCTTGCGGCGGTGCGTGCAGCGATAGCGCTGCCTCGCCAGCTCTTAGATAGGCGTGCGCCTGGCGGTCCCAGACGGAGATTCCTGCCAGCTCGTACCTTTTCCACCCTGTCGCGTTCACCGATCCCAGAAGGGCGTGCTCCTCCTGGGTCACCGTGCAGGCGACAGCGTGCTTCGCCAGGAAGGCCGTGAGACGGTCCCCGGTCCACGGGACCCCAGCGATGAGCTGGGTGATGATCCAGCTCCTCTCCCAGACATGTTCGTGCTGGATGTGGGCCGGGACGTGAAGGTTGCGCGCACCGTCGGTGACATATCGGAGGTTGTACTTGGGATGAGGTGTCATCCCTGCCGCCTCCGTGTACTTCCAAACCGCTGTGTCGATCAGCTGACGGCGATGCCTCTCGCGGACATCGGGCAGGGCGAGGAGAGTGCCCATCGCCAGTACCAGGCTCGCCTTGTCCTTGTCCAGGCTCGTCGGCGAGATGTACCGGTTGTCCACTTGCTTGAGCAGGTCGGTGTTGAGCGCCGTCTCAGTACGCCGCCAAGGACGGGTTGCCCTGGGACTTCCAGGCCAAGATGTCGAGGAGGCGTACTTGACTGAGTCGGCCTGGGGTGTCGGTGGCTGCGTCGAGTTGAGCGAACTCGGACGGCTGGTCACGGATGTCGTTGGCGATCGCGGTGGTGATTGCGGTCATGTAGTCGGCCCATGATCGCTTCTTGGCGCGAGGGACTGGAGCCTGGTCGCCGACGTAGCAAGCGCGGACCCACTTGTCATGCAGAACCAGGCATTGCGGAGCCTTGCGGTGCAGGATCTTCGAGAGCGTCGTGGCTTTCACGCCGCGTGGTCGGTTTTGCGAGTCGTCGAGTACTCCGTACAGCGGCCTCACCGTCGCTGCGATTTGTAGGTCGTCGAGGTCTGCCAGCGGGTGCTGCAGATGGCTGCTCGCAAGTCCTTCGTTGAGGGCAGGCTTTATGCGCTGCAAACCGTAGAAGGCGCGGATGGAGAGGCCGACATTCAGTAGCACCGGCGCGAGGAGGTCTGCGTCGGTGAGCTGATTCGGGAGGTTGTTGTCTCGCTCGTAGTCGTCGTACGCGGGGTACGCGTACGGGCTCGAGCGGGTCTTGTTGTTCTCGGCGTCGGTGTAGTCGCGTAACCAGTCGACGGCGGTCTCCAGAGCGATGCGGACCTTGCCGATGTGGATCTCTTCTGCTGTTTTCCCACCCATGCCCGGCGACACTAGTGGCCGGCGTCGGAGGGGTGAAGGGGGCGGCACTCCGGGTTGAGTCGCTGGTTTGGGGTGGGTGGCTCATGCTTGGCCGGTGATGGATGGGGAGATTGAGCAGCGGGTTGTGGGGATGGCGGTTCGGGCTGGGTTTCCGGTGCCGAAGGTGGTCAGGGCGCAATCGGATGAGGACGGGCGGTACGTCGTACTGATGCCGCGGAGTTCGGATGGGGTGTTGATGTATGTGACGCCTGAGGGGGCTGCGTTGCCGGGGGAGGTGCTGGATCTGGTGTTTCTTCAGGAGTATGTGATGGCGCAACTTGGGTTGCGGCAGCATCGGGCGGTGTTGCCGGTGATCGTCGGGGTGCCGATCGTGGCGATGGGGATCGTGCTGAACTTCTTGGTGGGGGCCATGGTCGCGATCGTGGTGACGGTGGTGGCGATTCCGGTGGTCTGGAGCGGGTACGAGGCGGTCTGGAATCGGCGGTTCATGCGGCGGGTGGATCGGCGGCTGGCGGAGCTGATGGGGGCCGAGGGGTTCCGGACGGCGCTTGGGCAGTTGGCGGGGAGCCGGGAGTGGGAGCGGGGCTTCGGGTGGCTGTATCTGGGGGCTCCGCCGTTGCCGCCGGAGCGGTTGCGGTGGGTGCAGAACGCCGGGTGAAACGCGGAGCTGGTTGGCGTGCGCAACCGTTTGCGCCCGGCGGGTTCCGGTTGGGGAACACCTAGCTGATCCTCAGGCGTTGTTAAGGGTTGGCCCGTAGTATCGGGACACGGCCCACAGCGGGTCGACAGTTGGGTCATCAGGAGGATGACATGCAGAGGAGCAGTAACCCGGTCCTGAACCGGTCGAGTGCGTTTGCGCCTGGCCAAGGCCAGGCTTACCCCGGGGCGGCTCCGTACGGTCAACCGGGCCCCTACGGTCAGCCCGGCCAGTACGGCGGACCCGGTATGCCCCCGCAGCAGTACCAGGGCGCGCCGGCGGCCAGCCGACCCATGACCTTGGACGACGTCATCGTGAAGACCGCCGTGACGCTGGGTGTGGTCGTCGCGGCCGCCGCCGTCTCGTGGTGGATGGTCCCGACGAGCCTGGTGACGCCGGTGTTCCTTGCCGGTCTGCTTGGTGCCTTCGTGATCGGGATGGTGTTGTCCTTCTCGCGCAAGGTCAACCCCGCACTGGTGATGGTCTACGCCGTGCTCGAGGGCGCATTCCTCGGAATCGGCAGCAAGTTCATCGCGAACTGGGTCGGCGACCCGACGATCGTCGTGCAGGCCGTGCTGGCCACGATGGTGACGGCGGGGCTGACGCTCGCGACGTACAAGTACTTCAACATCAAGGTCACGCCGCGGTTCACCCGGATGGTCGTCGTCGCGACGATGGGCTTCGCCGGCGTGGTGCTGATCAACCTGGTGCTCAGCCTCTTCGGCATCGGTACCGGGATCGCCGGGATGGGCGCGATGGGCCTGCTGTTCGCGGCGATCGGTGCCGGTCTGGCGGTGTTCAACCTGATCCTCGACTTCGACATGATCGAGCAGGGTGTGCGCGCCGGAGCCCCGCAGAACGAGGCCTGGCGGGCCGCGTTCGGTCTGACCGTCACGCTGGTCTGGCTGTACTGGAACCTGCTGCGGATCCTCGCCATCCTGCGCGGGAACTGATCGAGCGGGACTGAGTCCCAGACACTGGTACGACGAAGGGGCCGATCCTCCACCTGGAGGGTCGGCCCCTTTCGTTGTCCACGGTCTTGGCGCCGGGCGCCTGTCCACCGCCGGTATGCCGGTGGTCGCCTGCCCACCGGTCTGTCCGGTACGGCGCGCAGATGCTCGAGCGGGCCTGGGTGATTACTTGCCCGGTGGTCTGTCGGTGGGCGCTGGCACGATGAGGCCATGACTACCGCGTGGACGATGACAGTTGACTGCACTGATCCGGCCGGGCAGGCCGACTTTTGGTGCCTCGCGCTCGGTTACCGGCTGGCGGACCCGCCGCGAGGCTGGGACAGCTGGGAGGACTGGCTCACCGACCAGGGCGTGCCAGAGGACGAGTGGAACGACGGAGCAAACATCTCCGATCCCGCGGGGGTGCGGCCGTCGATTTCCTTCCTGAAGGTGCCCGAGCCGCGGACGGTGAAGAACCGGCTGCATCTCGATCTTCAGGTCAGCGGCGGGCGGGACCAGCCGAGTGGCGTGCGCGAGGAGCGGATCCGGCAGAAGGCGGCCGAACTGATCGAGGCCGGGGCGACCGTGGTGCACGAGGCGGAGCAGAACGGGAAGCTGGATCACCTGTGGATGGCAGATCCCGAAGGCAACGACTTCTGCGTTGTCTGAGCGAGAGCGCTACTTCTGCGTGGTGTGAGGGAGAGCGGGAACAGCGAAGGCCCGCCCCTCCACCTGAAAGGGCAGGCCTTCGTGAAAGTTCGACTCCTGTTCGGCTCGTCAGCCCATGCGCCGGTGCGCTTTGACCAGGTCGTATTCGTGGACGATGGCTGTGGCGTGCCCGTGAGCGAGGGCGTACTCGCTGGAAAGCCATCTCACCCTGTCGTCGAAACGCAGGAACGACGGTCCGTCGTTCATCAGTTTGAACCACTCTGTCATCTCACGCCCGGTGCACTGGGGCACCTTCTCCACCAGACGTTGGTGCGTCTCCTCGGAGTGGTTCAAGCCCATCTTCGCCTCCCGTCAGCGGGGTATCGCGTAGTTATCGACTGTGCACCACGACAACGCCGCAATCAAGCCCCTCTTCATGAAAGTCATCGCTCAGCGGACGCACTATCTCCCAACAGACAGGTGTTTCCGGGCCGAGACAGGGCGGAGGTGAGGGAAGGCGAGGAAGTTGTGAGGACGCACGATCTCCCAACAGACGGGTGTTTCCGCGTCGAGGCGGGGCGGAGGTGACGGAAGACGAGGGGTGGTGACGACGCACTATCTTCCAACAGGCAGGCGTTTCACGGCCGGAGGGTGGTGGCGGACGTGAGGGGGTGGGGACGCACTATCTCCCACCAGGCAGGTGTTTCACAGCCTGAGTCGGCTGGTTAGTTGCCGACTGGGATGGGGGGTTCGGTGGGTTCTTCGATGCGATCTACTTCGGGTTTCGGGTGGCGGCGGCGGTGGCGGAGTTGGACCCAGCGGCCTCGGGGGCCGCGTTCGTTGCCGGCTACCTGCGCTGCGGCGACCTCGGTGCCTGCTGTGCGAGCGGCCTGTACGGCGGCTTCGGCGATCGGCAGCACTGCCTCCCCGCGGAACGACTCCGGATGCGTGAACGACTCCATGCCGACGCCGACCGCCGCGGCAACCGAGGGCAGCAACGCGGCCGAGGCGGCCGCATAGCCCGTCACCGACGGGTGGAAGTTGTCCGGTCCCCACATCGACGGGTTCGTCCGGAAGGCTTCACTGAGGAGTGACCCCATCGAGACGGTCCGCCCGCCGGCCTCGACGACCGTGATCGTCTGGGCGGCGGCCAGTCGCTGGCTCCACGTCCGCGCCACCTGGCGCAGCGGCGGCATGATCGGTGGAACGACGCCGAGATCCGGGCAGGTGCCGACCACGACCTCGCAGTTGGCGGCGCGCAACCGGCGTACGGCGATGTCGAGCTGGCGGACCGAGGCGGACGGCGGGACCTGAGCCTTCACGTCGTTGACGCCTATGAGGATCGCGGCCACATGCGGCCCGGCCTGCAGCGCTGCGTCCACCTGCGCGGCGAGATCAACAGACTTGGCGCCCGTCTTCGACACGTCGACCAGCCGGACCGGCCGCTGCGCCAGCTCCGAGAGACCGCTGGCCAGCAGGACGCCGGGGGTCTCGTCCGGTGAGGAGGTGCCGTACCCGGCGGCGCTGGAGTCGCCGATCATGGCCAGCGTGATCGGATGCCCTGAGTAGCGGCCGTACAAGCCGTCGCCGCGGGTGGGGTAATACCGCATCGGGCCGATCAAACGCTTGGCGTACTCCGCTTCCGCGCTCAGTACGCCGTACAGCATGGCTCCGATGAGTCCGAGGCCCCCGCCTCCCAGCGCTGCGGCCTGGGCCAGTCGCTTCGCGGCCCGGACCCGTCCTGAGTCCTTGGCCCCGCCACCCCGCATGCTCATGGATCAAGGATTACACGCTGTGATCTCGAAGCAAGCGAAATAGGGGGATCGACGCGCTGTCCCATACAGTGAGATTTGTGCGCTACTCAGAATCTCTCCTGGACCTGGTCGGTAACACCCCGCTCGTGCGGTTGACGAAGACGACCGACGGCGCCAAGCCGCTCGTGCTCGCCAAGGTCGAGTACTTCAACCCCGGCGGCTCGGTGAAGGACCGGATCGCGGTCCGGATGATCGAGGCGGCCGAGGCCTCCGGCGAGCTCAAGCCGGGCGGCACGATCGTCGAGCCGACCTCCGGCAACACCGGGGTCGGGCTGGCGATGGTCGCCCAGGCGAAGGGCTACAAGTGCGTCTTCGTCTGCCCGGACAAGGTCAGTGAGGACAAGCGCAACGTGCTCAAGGCGTACGGCGCCGAGGTGGTCGTCTGCCCGACCGCGGTCGCTCCCGAGCACCCCGATTCGTACTACAACGTCTCCGACCGGCTGGTCCGCGAGATCGAGGGGGCCTGGAAGCCGAACCAGTACGCCAACGTGAACAACCCGATCTCGCACTACGAGTCGACCGGCCCCGAGCTCTGGGAGCAGACCGAGGGCAAGATCACCCACTTCGTCGCGGGCGTCGGCACCGGCGGCACGATCAGCGGCACCGGCAAGTACCTCAAGGAGGTCTCCGGCGGTCGCGTCCAGATCATCGGCGCCGACCCGGAGGGATCCGTGTACTCCGGCGGCTCCGGCCGGCCGTACCTGGTCGAGGGTGTCGGCGAGGACTTCTGGCCCGAGACGTACGACAAGACCATCTGCGACCGGATCATCGAGGTCTCCGACGCCGAGTCGTTCGCGGTCACCCGGCGGCTGGCGCGCGAAGAGGCGATGCTGGTCGGCGGATCGGCCGGGATGGCGGCGGCCGCGGCGATCCGGCTGGCCAAGGAACTCGACGACCCTGAGGCCGTGATCGTTGTGCTGCTGCCCGACGGCGGCCGGGGCTACCTGACGAAGGTGTTCAACGACGACTGGCTCGCGCAGTACGGGTTCCTCGCGCACGCGCGGCAGGGGACGACGCTCGGCCAGGTGCTGGCCGGCAAGGACGGCAGCATGCCGCCGCTGGTGCACACCCACCCGCACGAGACGGTCGCCGAGGCGATCGAGATCCTGCGCGAGTACGGCGTCTCGCAGATTCCCGTCGTCCGGGCGGAGCCGCCGGTGATGGCGGCCGAGGTGGCCGGCGCGGTGTCGGAGCGGACGCTGATGGACGCCCTGTACTCCGGCAAGGCGCGACTGGCCGACATGGTCGAGATGCACATGGACCCGGCGCTGCCGTCCCTCGGCGCGGGGGAGCCGGTCGCCAAGGCGGTCGAACTGCTCGAGGGCCGCGACGCGCTGATGGTGCTGGACGACGGTAAGCCGGTCGGCGTACTGACCCGCCAGGACCTGCTCGCCCACCTCTCCATCGACTGAACCGGGGCCCAGCGAGTCGGCGACCGGTGGTGGAGGGTCAGCGGTCGACGACGGTGGGGACGATGGCGATCAGGATCGTGACCAGGATGCCGAGCACGATGCCTGCTGTACCGAGGATCTGAAGGATTTCCATACTTCGAGAATCCTTCGGGAATCGCCGCCGGACATCGGTCCGCGGATCGGTTCCGGCGTCCTCCCTCGGTCGCAGCTCGTTGCTATCGACTACTACTTCTGTTGCCCGGGCAAAGGAAAGCACAACGTCCGCAGAGCCGGGGGGAACGGGCTCTGCGGACGTCAGCATCCGGACGTCGGCTCCGGGCGCCAGTGGGCCGGACGTCGGGGGGGGCGGTGTGGGGTCAGCGGTCGACGACGGACGGCACGATCGCGATCAGGGCCGTGACGAGTACGCCGGCGACGATGGCGACCGCGCTGATGATCTGGATCAGGTTCATGCCTCAAGAGTGCCGTCGGCCGGCCCCGATCACATCGGCCTGAAGACCGGTCTTCACCTCATCCCATGGTCGTAGCCGGGCTCGCGGCCGCTCATCCCTCGGTCGCCCGGGACAACCCTGAGAGACCCCGGCGCGCCTGAGTTCGCAGTACGGGACTCAGTGGACCAGGACGAAGTCGGCGGGGTTCAGCCGGCGGGTCCTGCGCCAGTAGGTGAAGGTGAAGTCGGGCCAGATGGTCGAGTTGCGGCCCTGCGCGTCGAGGTACCAGCTGTTGCAGCCGGACTGCCAGACCGTCCCGTTGAGTTCTTCCTGGACGTTGCTGACGAACCGTTGCTGGACCTCGTCACGGACCTCGACGTACGTCGCGCCGCGGCGCCTGAGCAGGTCGAGGGCCTGCATGACGTACCGGACCTGGGCCTCGACCATGAAGACCACCGAGGAATGACCCTGCCCGGTGTTCGGACCGGTCAGCAGGAAGAGGTTCGGGTAGCCGGCGACCGTGATGCCGAGGTGGGCGCCGATGCCGTCCTGCTTCCAGGTGTCAGCCAGGTCGACGCCGTCCTTGCCGAGGATGCGGATCCTGGTCAGATTGCCGGACACCTCGAAGCCGGTGCCGAACACGATCGTGTCGCACGGGTGCTCGACGCCGTCGGCTGTCACCACCCCGGTCGGCGTGACCCGGCTGATGCCGGTGGTGATCACGTCGACGTTGTCGCGGGCGATCGCCGGGTAGTAGTCGTTCGAAATGAGGATCCGCTTGCAGCCGATCTGGTAGTCCGGGGTCACCTTCGCCCGGAGTACGGGGTCCGGCACCTGCTTGTGGAGGTGGCGTTTGGCCTGGAGTTCGAGGCCTTTGATCAGCTTCGGGTTGCCGGCCAGGCCGGCGCCGCGGCCTTCGAGACCCCAGTAGATGACGTTGCGGATCAGGCGTTGCCCGGCCGGGAACCGCTCGTGCAGAGCGCGTTCGCGGGGGCCGATCGCGCGATCGGGCTTCGGGGTGATCCAGGGGGCGGAGCGCTGGTAGAGATCGAGGTGGGCGACCTGTTCGGCGATCCGCGGGACGAACTGGATGGCCGAAGCGCCGGTGCCGATGACGGCGACGCGGCGACCGGTGAAGTCGTGCTCGTGGTCCCACTGCGAGGAGTGGAACGTCGTACCGGTGAAGGAGTCGAGGCCCGGAATCTCGGGGAACTTCGGCAGGTGCAGGCTGCCGACGCCGGCCACCAGGGTCTGCGCGTCGAGCGTCTCCTCGCCGTTGACGGTGACGGTCCAGCGCCCGGTGGTCTCGTCGAAGGCGGCTTCGGTCACCTCCGCGCCGTACCGGATCTTGTCGGCGATGCCGTACTTCTCGGCGCAGTGCTTCAGGTACGCGAGGATCTCGTTCCAGGGCGCGAACATCCTGGTCCAGTGCGGGTTCGGCTCGAACGAGAACGAGTAGAGGTACGACGGGATGTCGCACGCGCACCCCGGATAGGTGTTGTCCCGCCACGTGCCGCCGAGTTCATCGGCCTTCTCGAGGATGACGAAGTCCTCACACCCGGCCTGCCGGAGCTTGATCCCCATACACAACCCGGCGATCCCCGACCCCACGATCACAACCTCGCTCTGCCCCATGCACGCGAACGCTACTAGCGAGTCACCTCCTTGTCAGCCAGTGCGGGGAAGAAGATGGTGGTGACACCAGGGGAGGTGTGTCGATGAGCGATGAGACGTCCGGCGACCGAGCACGGCAACTGCTGCTCGCCAGGTTCGGCAGCTGCGGCTCGCGCATCCCACCGCATCCGGACGTCGACCTGCTGCGACTCAACGCTTCTCTGCCCAGCCAATGTCGGATCGGCCGGCAGGTCGTCATTCCGATTGAAATGTCGCTGAAGAACCTCACGGACGCGGTGGTGCGTCTCTCGACCTATCGCAGCGGCGCTCGAATGGCGATCACCAAGGACGGTGTGGTTGTCGCGGGTGCGGGCGGCGTGCGACCAGTTGGTACGACGTACGTGGTCCAGCCCGGCGGTGCTCACGCCTACTCGTCGATCCTCAACCTCGTCGCCTGCGAGACCCAGAAGGTGCTGCCGCCCGGGGACTACCAAGTGCATGCCATCCAGCCGTTCACGTTCGTCGGTGTGGACTTGACTGTCAACGTGTGCGGCGGGCCGTGGGACCTGCAGCTCCGGTAGTCATCTCAGCCGGTGCAGGATTTCGCCGGCGTTTGGTAGGACGAGGGTGTTGGGGTCGGATTCGTAGGTGGGGAGGTCGAAGGTGGCGGGGTTGAGGTAGTTGAGGTTGGCGGTTCGTACCACGGGTTCGGGGATGGCGGTGGCGAGGGTGACGGTGACCCGGCAGCGTTCGCCGGTCAGGGGGTCCCAGGTGCCGGCGCCTCGGAGGTGGGTGGAGTGGGCCAGGACTCCCCAGTGGAGGTCGCGGAACTTCTCCCACTGGCCGAGGAAGTAGTCGCGGCAGTGGTAGCCGATCTGCTCGATCTCCGGGTGCATCGCGGCCAGTTGGGTCACGTGCGGCGCGTAGAGGATGACCTCGCCGCCGTCGGCGACGATCGGCTCCACCTTGTAGAAGCCCTTCGCGGCCGTCCAGATGTCCTGGTAGCGGGGCGGCATCAGGGAGACCACCCGGCGTACGGGCTCGTCCAGGTAGCGCACGTGGGTCTCGGCGGAGACGGCAGCGGCCGCTCGCCAGGAGGAGGCCGTGTCGCCGAAAGCCACCGCGTGCAAGGCATTTGTGCCGGATTGGGCGACGACCGACAGGGCGAGCTTCTCGGCGGGGATCAGTGCGGCCGCCTCGTTGATCAAGGCTCGCACCGGCGTGATGCCCGGCGTACCGATGATGTCGGCGCTGGTGATCAAGGCGCCCAGCCAGTGCGACAGGTCGATCACTTCCTGGCCGGCGACGCCCGGGAAGAAGTACTTGTTGCCGCCGGAGAAGCCGACCACCTCATGCGGGAAGACCGGCCCGACGACCAGTGCGACATCGTGCTCTACGACCGCGCGATTGAGCCGGACCGGAACGCTCTCGTGCAGCAGCCCACCCGAGATCTCCGCGACCTTGTCCGCGCTGATCGTGCCGAGTTCGACGAACGTCTCCGGCTTCCACCATTCATGGTTCAGTACGGCGTACTCGCCGCCGAGGTGGATCCTCAGCTCCTCCGCCGACATCTCCGCATGGGTGCCTAGGGCAACCAAAACTGTCAGTCTGGAGACCCGGCCGGTCACGGCGTCGTGAACAGCGCGCAGCAGCAGGGGAAGCGGGCAACTCCGCGTCGCATCGGGGACGATCACACAGACACTGCGACCGTCGAGCCCGGCGCCGGCCAGTTGCTCGTGGATGAAAGCAACGACGTCTTCGTCGGCGAGGAGCTGCCCGGGCCCACCAAGTACCGCGGCGGTCTGCGCATCGGTGACGGTCATCCTCCCAGCCTATCGGCAAGCGATTGCCAAACCCTCCGGCAAGGCCTGGACGGCCGCCGAGGCTCTGAACCGTTGACCCGGTCTCGGGTGGGCGGCACCATCTCTGTCACCTGGGGGCGGGCGAGGGGGAGGTCCTATGGCTGGGCGGCCGGTGGAGGGGTTCGGCGGGGTGTTGCTGCGGCCGGGCGACTCCGGGTACGACGGGGCGCGGGTGGTGTTCAACGCCATGATCGACAAGCGGCCGGCTTTGATCGCTCAGTGTGAGTCGGCTGCCGATGTCGCGGCGGCCGTCCGGTTCGGCGTACGGCAAGGGCTCGAGATCGCCGTCAGAGGTGCCGGGCACAGCGTCGCCGGGACCGGGGTGACCGACGGCGGTCTGGTCATCGATCTGCGCAAGATGCGGAACGTCCAGTTCGATCCGGATGCCCGGATCGCCCGGGTCGGAGGTGGCGCGACCTGGTCCGATCTCGACCGCGCCGCCTGGGCGTACTCGATGGCGACGACCGGCGGCCGAGTCTCGTCGACGGGCGTGGCCGGGCTGACTCTCGGTGGCGGGTCGGGCTGGTTGGAGCGGAAATTCGGTCTGGCTTGCGACAGCCTCGTGTCGGTGGAGTTGATCACGGCCGACGGGGAGTTGGTGATCGCCGACGAGACGAAGAACCGGGAGCTGTTCTGGGCGCTGCACGGTGGTGGCGGCAACTTCGGAGTCGCCACCGCGCTGACGCTGAGGTTGCACCCACTTCCCGGTATGACGCTGGCCAGACTGTTCTGGCCCGCGGACGCCGGTCCGACCGTGATGCGCGCCTACCGTGACCTCTTCGAGCAGGGCGCGCCGGACGAGCTCGGCGGCAGCGTGTTCTACGCCGCCGCTCCACGTCGCGACTTCATACCCCCAACCCTGCAGGGCAAGGCGGCCGTCGGGGTGACCGCTACCTTCACCGGATCCGGCGCAGAGTTGCGTACGGCGTTGGCGCCGGTTCTCGGACTCGCCCCCGACGGCATGATGCTCGCCGAACTCCCGTACGCCGAAGTGCAGTCGGCGCTCGACGATCCGCCAGGATTCCGCAACTACTGGTCGGCCGAGCACCTCGCGTCCTGGCCGGACGAAGCCGTCGATCTCTTCACTGCCCGCGCGGCCGACATGCCGTCGCCGATGACCTCCCAACAGTTGGTCTGCCCGTGGGGCGGCGCCGTCGCCCGGTACGCCGACCGGTGGCCGCTGCCGCACCGCAGCGCGCCCTGGGTGGTCCAGTCGTACGGTGTCTGGTCCGACCCGGCCGATGACGCCGATGGGATCGCCTGGGCCAAGAACGTCTGCGCCGACCTGCGTCCGTACTCGACGGGCGCGGTCTACCTCAACTTCATCGGTGACGAGGGCCATGATCGCGTCGTGGCCGGCTTCGGCAAGGACAACTACGACCGGCTGGCCCGGGTCAAGGCCGAGTTCGACCCGGACAACGTCTTCCGCCTGAATCAGAACATCAGACCGGGCTAGAACTCCGATCGCGCTCGGTCCGGCCCGGTGCCGCGGCCCGGTGCCGCGACCACTGGACCAGCACGACGACGACGTAGATGACGGCGCCGAGCGGAGCGGCCCAGATCCGGAAGAACGGCATCCGTCCGGCCGCTGCCGTCGCCAGGAAGGTGGCGGCGAAGGTGATCAGGCCGGCGGCCGCGCCCCGGCGTCGCGATTCGAGTGGGGTGCTCGGCAGTGGGCCGACCTGTCGATCCAGGCCGGCTCCCAGCCCGGCGACCATGATCAGCCCGGCGAGCCCGAACACGGCCCCGCCCGAAGCGCCGCCGAGGATGATCGCGAAGGCACTCGCCCCGGTGTAGGCGGCGATCGCCAGGACGAAGATGACCGCGCCGCTGGACAGCTGCGCGACCAGGCGAGCCTTCAGATCGACGCCCTCGGCCGAGCGGACGACGTCGTCCGGCTCGAAGAAGCGGCGGACGGCGAAGTACAGGCCGGTACCGGTGGCTGCCGCGATGAGCACCATGGCGACGGTGAGCAGGACGGTCGTGGCCGGCGAGATGAAGTGCCGGACATCTCCGCCACCGAAGTCACAGCTCGCGGTCGGTGGGAACCAATGGGTCACCACCCGAATGCCGTGGCTGTCGGGCCGTTCGAAGGTCCGGGCGCAGTCCTCGGTCGCGTCGAACCAGTTCGGCATCAGGAAGCCCACCACCGTGGTCCACCCGGTCAGCGCGAGCAGGCCCACTGTCAGCAACCACCCGGCTCTGCGCCGTACCCGATCCATCCGTCCACCCTCTCATTTGTTCCAAACGGCGCGGGGCGGGTACTCGTCCGGGGTGAGCGACTGGTTCCTGACTCCGGAAGAGCGTGGCAATCCCGCGACCGACATCGATCGCGACGGCTCGTGGAGCGACGGGAACCTGGTCCGGCCGCTGATCCACGGTGCCGTCTACTTCCAGCGCCTGTACGACGAACTGTGCGCGCTTCTGCCCGGTGACCGGGTGTATTTCACCGACTGGCGAGGGGATGCCGACGAGGCGCTGTACCGGGACGGTCCCACGGTCGGCACGGTGCTGTGCGACCTCGCTCGCTCGGGAGTCGAAGTACGGGGCCTGCTCTGGCGGTCGCATTCGGACCACCTGTCGTTCAACGCGCAGGAGAACCAGTTGCTCGGCACCGAGCTCAACGAGGCCGGCGCCGAGATCCTGCTCGACCAGCGGGTCCGGCGGCTGGCGTCGCATCATCAGAAGCTGTTCGTGATCCGGCACCGGATCGCCGGCGAGAAGGACGTCGCGTTCGTCGGTGGGATCGACCTGAGCCACCAGCGCCGCGACGACCATCGGCATCTGGGCGATCCGCAGCAGGCGCCGATGGACCCGCGGTACGGAAACCGGACGCCTTGGCACGACGTCGCGCTGGAGATCCGCGGCCCGGTGGTGGGCGATCTGCTGCGGACGTTCGTGGAGCGCTGGGACGATCCGCATCCGCTGGACCGACGGACGCCGTACCGGGTGCTGGTCCAGCGCAAGGCGCGGATGCCGAGGCACCCGTCGAAGCTGCCGGAGTCGTTCCCGGATCCGCCCGCGGCCGGGCGGCACGCAGTACAGGTGTTGCGGACGTACGGGCACAAGCATCCGGGATTCCCTTTTGCGCCGCATGGTGAATACAGCATCGCCCGGGCCTATCGGAAAGCCTTCGAGCGGGCACAGCGGTTGATCTACATCGAGGATCAGTACCTGTGGTCATCAGTAGTTGCCGAGGGCATCTGTACTGCGTTGGAGCGGGCGCCCGAGTTGCGGGTGATCGCGGTGGTGCCGCGTTATCCGGATTCGGACGGGCGGATCACGGGTCCGCCGGCTCGGTATGCGCAGTTGCAGGCGATCGACGCGATGCGGGCCGTGGCGCCTGACCGCGTTGCCGTCTACAACCTGGAGAACGCCGACGGGGTGCCGATCTATGTGCACGCGAAGGTGTGTGTGGTCGACGACGAGTGGTTCACCTGTGGGTCCGACAACTTCAATCGGCGGTCGTGGACGAACGACAGCGAGTTGACCTGTGCCGTGGTCGGCGAGGGGCTCCCGCGTTCTTTGCGGTCGGAGCTCTGGGCTGAGCACCTCGGGATGGAGCCGGTGCTGGATCCGGTGGAGGGTTTCGCGCAGTGGGCCAAGACCGCGGCGGCCTTGGACGGCTGGCACGCTGCGGGCCGGGTCGGCGTCCGGCCGCCTGGTCAGATCCGGCGGCATCGGCCGGTGCGGGTGCGAGGTCTGGCGGCTGTGTGGTCGCAGTTCATGAGTGACCATGTCTACGATCCGGACGGCCGTCCGCGGGCGATGCGGCGGCGGGACGAGTTCTGAAACCGGTTCGACAGCAAGGGCCGGTCCGCGGTGGGATAGGGGCGTGAAGATGCACGCCGACGAGGCCGAGATCGACGAAACCCTTGTACTGCGGTTGATCGCGGCCCAGTTCCCGCAGTGGGCCGGGCTGCCGGTGACCGAGATCCCGTCGAGCGGCACCGTGAACGCGATGTACCGGCTGGGCGATTCGCTGACCGTCAGGTTGCCGCGGATCGCCGGCGGCGTGGCGGACATCGCGGCCGAGTGGGAGTGGCTGCCGCGGCTGGCTGACGTGCTGCCGGTCGAGATCCCGGCGCCGGTGGGGCGCGGGGAGCCGGGGGAGGGGTATCCGTGGATCTGGTCGGTGCAGCGGTGGATTCCCGGTGCCGTGCCTGCAACCGGCGATGAGGTGCTCGCGGCGGACCTGGCTTCGTTCGTGCAGGCGTTCCGGCGGGTCGACTTCGCGGGTGGCCCGGCGGCTCATCGCGGTGGGCCGTTGATCACCGAGGATGCGGAGACCCGGGATGCCTTGGAGAAGTTGAAGGGGTGGATCGACATCGACACAGCCACGGCTGCCTGGGAGTCCGCGCTGGCGGCTGCTCCTGCCTCATCGGACAGCTGGGTGCACGGCGATCTGATGCCGTCGAATCTTTTGGTCAGGGATGGACGGCTGGCCGCAGTACTGGATTTCGCCACTGCTGGAATGGGCGATCCTGCGTGCGATCTGATTCCGGCGTGGAATCTGCTGACCGGCTCGGCGCGAGCCGTGTTCCGGGAGGCGTTGGCGGTCGATGACGACGCCTGGAATCGCGGCCGGGGGCGGGCTTTGTCGATGGCTTTGATCCAGTTGCCGTACTACCGCGACACGAACAAGGGGATCGCGGCGAACGCGCAGTACGTGATCGATGAAGTGCTAGCCGATTTCGGTTCCGTTCCGCGCCCGCAGCTGCGGATCGAGCGGGTGGACAGCGAAGCGCTGATGCGCGACTGGCAGCTTGTGCACAACGAGATCATCCCGACCGATCCGTTGTCGCTGGACGACGTGCGCGAGCGGGTGGGGCGGAACGTGCTGGAGGTCGCGTACTCCGGCGAGGCGCTGGTCGGTTGCTCGACCGTTCGTCCGCCGTCGGCCGAAACGTCGGCGGCCACGGTGATCGCGCGGATCCTGCCGGCGTACCGGCGACAGGGTTTCGGCGAGGAGCTCTACCGGCGGGGGCTGGCTCGTGCGCAGGCTCTCGGCTCCGGGGTTGAAACGATCGTGCTGGCTTCGAATGTGGAGGGGCTTGCCTTTGCCGAGTCCCACGGTTTCGTCGAGTTCGAGCGCTATGTGCTGCCTGGGGACACCATTCCGTTCATCACCCTGCGGCTGGCCGATCAGCCTTCCTGAGCCGGCGCGAGGAGCCGGGCCTGGTCGCGAAGATAGGTGCTGGCGGACTGCGGCTTGATGCCGCGCTGGAGCAGGGGTTCGTCGTCCCAGTCGGCCGCGTGCAGGTCCTGGAGCAGGCCGGCGCCGAAAACCGAGGCGAGCGCGTCGTTGGGGCCGCGGAGCAGCCGGATCGCGAGCCGGGCGACCGGTCGGGGCATCCGCTGCACCTTCAACGGGCGGTGGATGAAGCCTTCCGCGATGGCGACGGCCTCGTTCTTGCTGATGGCCTCGGGGCCGCCGACAACGATCATGGTGGGCGGGTCTGCCTCGACCGCTACAACTGCCAGGAGTTCGGCGACGTCGTCCTGGCTGATCCACCGTTGCTTCGTGTCGCCCTTGCCGATGATGGCGACTTTGCCCGCCGCGAGATCGAACCGGCCGATCGGCGCGAGGTGCACCTCCTGGAACGCATCGGCTCTGACCACGACTCGTTGCAGGGTCGACCTTTCCAGGCGCTTCTCGGTCGCGAGCTTGGCGTGCTCCAGCGGCGTACCGATGCCGGCATCGACACCAGGAAAGGAGATGTAGACGAACCGCCGTACGCCGGCCGCCTCGGCCGCATCGATCAGGCTCGCCATACCGATCTCGTCGGCTTCCTTGATCGACGGCTTCCGTACTCCGGCCAGGCGCCTGGTGATCACGGTCGCTGTCGCCACGACGGTGCTGATTCCCTCGCAAGCCGCTTTCAGGCTTGCCGGATCGGTGAGGTCGCCGCGAACCACCTGCGCACCCATGCTTTGGAGCTCGGCGGTGCCGGAGGTTGCCCGGACGAGGCAGCGGACCTCGTGTTGTTGCTCGCGAAGCAGGCGGACAACGCGTCCGCCCAGCTCACCGGTGCCGCCGACAACCAACAACATCTCGATCACCCACCCCGTTTGGACGCTTCAGGACGATGCTCGTCCTCGTGGGGCATTTTGACTAGGGGCGCGGGGTGCTTGGTCAGTTCTGGAGGCGTTGCTGGTAGCACTGCTCGATGCCGTACGAGGTGAAGCCGGCCCGGCGCAGGATCGGTGCCGAGGTCCCCGTCCTGCCTTTGACCAGGGCGAAGGTGGCGCC
The DNA here is from genome assembly GCF_004365175.1 of Kribbella voronezhensis. Lineage (NCBI taxonomy): Bacteria > Bacillati > Actinomycetota > Actinomycetes > Propionibacteriales > Kribbellaceae > Kribbella > Kribbella voronezhensis. The sequence goes on from NZ_SOCE01000001.1 coordinate 5,271,203, forward strand.
TTTGCGGATGCCCTGGGCGCAACGTGCCGCCAGCAGCGCGCGGTAGGCCCCGCGACCGCGTGCGCTTTTGAGAACGGCGCCGCCCCAGAGGCGTAGTACGCCGTCGGTCATGGTGAAGCCGGCCGCTCCGACGGGCTGGTTGTGGAGGTAGGCAAGAAAGCGGCCGGTGTCGGGGGAGGATTTCGCCTTGGCAGCCGTGTCGCTCTCCTGCTGAAGCTGAGCCGGAGTCGGAGGCGCCCAGTCGAATACCTCGGCGTCGATCTGACCGGCCAGGTAGAGGAGATCTGGCGTATTTGCCGGGCGTACGTCGATTTCGCTCGGCGGGCTCATGGCCGCTTCGAGGTCTTCGATGCTGGTCAGGTCTCGCGCCAGCACCTCGACCGTCTCGACCAGCTCGAAGCCGTGCTCCTCGAGGATGTCGGCCGTGTCGTCTGGTTTGGTGCGGCCGGTCACCCACCAACGCAGTACGGGTTTGGTGCCGCTCGCGCGTTCGCGGACCTCGGCGATGACGTCGGTCAGTGGGCGGTCGGTGGCGGACCATTGGACGCTCGTGCGGTCGGGGTAGATCGTGAGCCGGTAGTCGTCCTCGATGAAGTCCTGGGCGTCGGGTGGGATCCAGACCCAGTCGCTCGCGGCCTTGAGTACTTGTTGTTCGTCCACTTAGGGCTCCTCGGGTGTCAGGCGCCGCCAGGTGTGGCGAGCGATGAACTGGCGCTGACCGGACGCCAACTGCGACAACGCGTCGGCGATCTGGTCGAGCGGAACGTCCTTCGTCTGGAAGCGCTGCTCTTTCTCGTGATACTCGAGGGTGAGGGTGCCGTTGTCGTTGCGGGCTTTCGCCGAGGTATTGCTCTGGTTGACGGCGATGAACCCGCCTGTTTGGCGTAGCTCATTGAGCACGAACGGGAACCAGAGCGCCGGCAAGGCTGCCCGGCCGTTCTGGGTCGTGATCGTGAGGCCTTCGACCGCGCCGCGAAGGGTGCTGCGGTTGGCGTCGAAGCAAACCAGACCGTACTCCGCTGCGAGCTGAGCGGCCCCTTCGGACACCTCATCGGCGCGGCTGTAAACCATCGAGAAATACACAATCGGCCCAGACGCGCTGTCAATCAACGGCGTCGTCACCCAGGGCGAACCTTCCCCCTCCGGCCACCTCTCCACCAGCTCCTCGACATACGCCCGAATCACCCCATGAGCCCGCCGCGGAGACTCCACGAAGTACCGCTCATACAACCCCTCAAACTCCTCACCCGCAGCCTTATCGTCGCAGGGCACATCCCCTTCCCACACCGCCAACTCATAACTCACAACACACACCCCGCCCACCCAGCACGCGGCCGCCCCGACGCCTCACAAGCCCGCCACATTCATCCACCCCCCGAGTCTGCCCCACCCCATCGCCCAACCCGGTCACCTGACCCCCGTCAACCCAACTCTCTCCTCGACCCCGGGCATGTCACCTGCATCGGTCTGCCTGTCACCGAGCGGGTGTGGGCAGCAGGCGGCCCGCCCGAGGTGACCTCGGACGGGCCGCGTGTAACTCAACTAGGATCGAATGTTCCGGTCATTTCTGAAACGCCAGAGCCTGTCGATCATTGCGCCAGTGAAAAGAAGTACGAAACCGATCAGCAACAGCACGTGGTTGTCCAATGACGCCGCAATCACGCACCAGATCCAGCCGATAGGTGTGATCAGGTAGGACCGATAGGGTTGCATCCGCCACTGCCAGGCACTGATTGCCAGCCAGAGCAGTACCAGGCCGGACAATGCCCACCGAATCCAGCCGTGTGCCAGGAGCTGCTGCATTCACCATCCGTTCTTCCAGGCCCGGTATCCGTAGAAGCCCTGCGCCGAGACGCGGAAGGCTGTCCTGTATCGATGATGCCGCACGGCGTACCGCAGTGAGCGGTTGTGGCTGACGAAGTGCTTCGACCGCCGATAGGTGAAGCGCCAGATCTTGCGTGCCTTGGTGGCATGCCTGGCCAACTTGCTGAAGTTCCGCACAGCCTTGAGCCTGGTACCGACGGCGTCGACCGCGAAGTTACCGAACGCCTTCCAGCCGGAAACTCGGTGTCCCTGGTCATCGCCGTGGCGGTATTGGTAGTAATTCCATGCGCCGCTGGCTGCCACGGCCGCCAAGGTGAGTGCCCCGCAGAGCCCGGCCGTCGCCACGATACAAGCGCCGACCGCGACTGCGCCGGTAATGGTGGCTGCTCGCCTGAAGAACTTCCGCCAACCGAATCGCCCATCCAGATCAAGGGAGTTGATCGGGTCGGACGGATACGTGTAAGCGTTCGCGTTGCCGCCGGCTACCGGATCCGTCGAGGTGAAGAGCCCGGTCGCCGCGTTGTACAGCCGGACGCCCATCAGGATCAGACCGGTGGCTGAGGTGGCGCGTTGCTTGCCACCCAGCCAGCCGTAGTCGACCGGCCCCGTCGAGGCCGAGTCTGTGGTTTGGCCGTATTCGTCGTAGCTGCTCCAGGCGCCGATCGAGGTGGCCGGCTGGGTGCCGGTCAGGTCGATGGTGGTGACGGTGTCGCCGTGGGGGTTGGCGATCGGCAGCGACGCGTTGCCGGTCTGGTCCACGGTGAGCGACAGGTCGCCGCCGATCAGTTCGGCGTACCGCTCCGTCGTTGTTCCCTCAGTGATCCAAGTCGGGTTGTCGGAGGTGTCGGTGTAGTGGCGGACGGTGTCGGTCGAGCCACTGGCGTTGGTCGCCGTCTCTACTGAACGGCGGTCCAGGGCGTCGAGGGTGAAGGTGGTGGTGGTTCCGCCCTGGGCGATGCTGCGGGCCAGGTCGTTGTCGTAGTACCCGATGGTGAGGTTGCCGCCTGCCGGATTCGGAGCATCCGAAGCCGGAAGGGTCGTCGTACGTCCCAAGGCGTCGTAGGTGTAGTTCCCGACGCCGTTGGCTCCCGTGGTCGGGCGGTCGGCGGTGTCGAAAGCCCGGGTCGTGGTGGTGCCCCCGGTGGTGGTGCAGGAGCCATCAGCCGCAGGTCCGGCCGACGCCTTGGTCAGCCGGTTGTCGTTGCGGTCGAAACCGTAGGTACGAGTGACGCAGCCCGGCAGTTGGGTGGGGTCGGTGACGTCGACGCCGGTGGTTGCGGCGGTGCGGTCCTGGACCTTCGTGAGACGGCCGAGGCTGTCGTAGCTGTAGCCACGGTCGTAGCCGATCGCGTCGCCCGGCGCATCGCCGCTCGAGCCGGTGAATGCCGATCCGTCTGGGGTCCATTCATGAGCGATGCGACCGGTGACGTCGTTGTCGACCGACCACGACAGCCACGGACCATCGGAATCGGTAGTTGTGGTGCCGTCTTCGTTGGTGGTGGTGACCTGTCCGGTGTAGCGCAGACCGACCGGCTCACCCGCATTGTCGAAGTCGGTGGACTGCGTGATGCCGCCAGGCAGCTTCTGGGTCGTCATCGACCCGTCGGCGTCGTACGCACCGGTCGACGACCACGTCGACCCGGCAGTCGTGACCTCAACCTTGGTCGCAAGACCACGGTGTTCGGTCTTGCCGGCGGCGTCGGTGCCGTCGTAGGTGTAGCGAGTCGACCCGTTCGAGTCGGTCACGGTCGCGACCTGCCCACTCGCGTCGTAGACGGTCGTGGTGGCAGGGTCTCCTTGGGGCTGGTAGCTGGTCTGCCGGCCCCAACTGTCGTAGCCGGTGGTGATGGTTGTCGTGGTGTTGTCGGCGGCCTTCGCGGTCACCACGGTCGGCTGACCGCTGGCAGCGTCGTACGTCGTGGTCTTCTCCGTGTTCGGACTAGAACCCGATAGGCCGGTGACGGCTGTCTTGCTGGTCAAGGTACGACCGTCAGGCAGATAGCTGGTCGTGCTTGTCCGGGTCACGGTGCCCGAGACTTCGGTCACCGTCTTGGGGTCGAGTAGATAGTTGAAATTGCCTGTAGTCGTGGTCGGCAGAGTCGGGGTCGCCGTACCACCGGCTGATGGGGCCGCGGCCGGATAGGTCTTGCAGGTCAGGCCTGCCCACTGGGGCTTGAGACCGCAGTCGGCGAACTGTGAGTTGGCGGCAGCGGTGTAGAAGACCGTTCTGGTGGTGCCCGCATCGGCACCGTTGGAGTTCGGCTGACGGCTTTCGGTGGTTCGGCCTTCGGCGTCGTAGCGGGTGATCTTGACGACGTCGCCGGTCACGTCGTTACGAGGGCCGGCCGGGTTGGCGTCGGTGATCGTCTTGCTCGGTTGGCCGAGTGCCCAACCGGACGGATCGCCGCTGACGGCTGGGTCGTAGTCGGTCGTGGTGCGGGTGATCGGCTCTTCGCTGCCCGTACCTGGGTCGAATGCACCGGTAGTGACCGTGGTCGGCAGGCGGTAGGGCAGCGTAGTCGCCGGGTTGATCCCCGAGTTCGGCGCCAATTCGTCGTACTCGGTGTGGGTATGGGTCCGGACCCACTTGGTGCTGCCGTCCTTGACCGTGGCGAAGCGCGACGGACCGTAGGAATCCGTCACCAAGGTCCCCGCCGGGGTGACGACGGTGTCGCCGGCTGCGTTCTTGACGTCCGCGTTGTACACGTTCACCGTGGCCAACTGGTCCGCCGAGGCACCGGCTGGGACCGCGTTGTCGATCAGTGCGCGCAGCGCGCGTTCGTCGAGTTGCCGGGTGACGTTGCCGAGGTCGTTGTAGTCGGTCGAGGTGTATTGCCAGTCACCAGCGCCGTACTTCGCTGTGTTGACCGTGTAGCCGGCCGCGTCGGTGTACTGCAGATCGGCGTACTGCCAATCGTCAGTGCCCGGCGTTCCGGAGACGGGGTGGTCCGGCCCGAAGACTGCGAATCCCTTGGTCGGTGCGGTCTTCTGGTTCCACCTGGCGACCGAACCAGCCGTGAGGTCGGGCAGACCTGCGCCGGACAGCGGTACGTCGTAGACGAATCTTCCGAGCGTCGCCGTGCCGCCGGCAGGGTCACCGGCGGGACGGTCACGGTTGACCGAGTCGAGCTTCTCCCGCTGGTCAACTGTCACATAGTTCAGCTGGTACGGCGTTTGGCCGGCGGGCTTCACCGACGTGAGGTGATCCGACGAGTTGTAGCCGTACTCCGTGGACAGGTTCGACCGTGGGTCGGTGACCTTGATGAGGAGCCCGTTGCTGTCGTAGCTGTAAGCCGCGACCTGGACGGAATCCATCCCGGCCGGCGACTTGTCGGGGTTGTAGATGTCCAGCCAGACCTCGCTCAACCGGGTCTTGCTCGCGCCGATGAGCGTGTACTTGAAATGCAGTGCGCGGCAGCCCGGCGCCATTCCGGTCAGAGGCTGGGACGCGTTGTACGCGGCACAGGTGACGCCCGGTCCCGTCGGCGCGAGGATCCGCACGACGCGGCCGTCGGTGTCGTAGGAGTACGTCGTCTTGGTCGCGATTCCCGGCTCGCTGATCGTGATCGGCCGCCACCAGGTCGGGTCGGCGGGCACCGGCAGCGCTGCCGGGTTCCATGTGGTGATCGTGCCGTCGTCTTCGATGTAGGAAAGGATTGTCGAGGTACCAGAACCACTGACGGTCAGCTTCGATCCGTCCAGTTCGGTGTCTTCGTCGGCCGGGATCCAGGTGCCGGTGTCGAAGCTGCCCGTCGTCCGCCGTTTACGGGTCGGCGAGGTGAACACCAGCGAACTGCCGTCGCCGTCGACCAGGGCGATGGTGCCGTCGACCTGGGTGGAGTCGATGACCCGCATTCCGGCCGCGCCGGCTTCGGCGCCGTCGAATTGGGCGACCCAGCCGGGACCGAAGGCGCCGTCGATGTTGTTGGTCGGCGCGGAGTACGTCGAGTGGGACCGTGAGATGGACAGATCACCGGTGTAGCCGGGGACCGATATGTCGGTGGCTTCCGTGTTGAACTCGCCGGTCCACAACGCGACCTGCCCGGGGCCTGCGTCGGCGGTGGGGAAGCCGTTGCCGAAGGCGTGTGGGACTCGTTGGATGGTTGTGTTCGGGGTTTGGGACCAGGTGCACTGTTCGGTGGTGCCGTATTTGAAGCAGACCTGGACGTCCAGGAGGACCGGGACGCGGTCGTTGAGAGTGGTCGGCTGGATGCCTGCTGTATTGGGGTCGGAGTCGAGGAATGCGTCGACCTTGGCCGTGGTGCTGTCCCATTGGGTGTTGACGCTGACGCCGCCTGCACCGCTGTCGGTGACGGTGAGGGCGGTCGGGTCTTCGTTCCAGCCGACCAGGTCATCGGCGCTGCCGTAGCCGGAGACGCGCCACTTGACCTTGGCGGTCACCGAGGAGGCGAGGCCCTTGGGCGGCCCTGCGGCCGTGACTCGGACGGTGCTCATCGTCGTGGTGCGCGGGTCGGCGGCGGGTGAGGTCAGCGAGGTGCCGCCCCAGCCGAACTTGTACGTCGCGTTCGACGACAGGGTGCCGGCCGGCGTTTGGGCCTGGGCGACGATCGTGTGCAGACCCGGGGTGTCCTTGCTGAAGGTGACCGGGAACTTGGCGACGTTCGGGTCGCTGGACGGGGGGATCTTGATCTGGCCCTCGGCGCCGCCGGTGAAGTTGGTGGCGGGGCGTTTACCGTCGACGATGAGGCGCAGGTAGCCGGGGGCGTTGTAGCCGACGCCGGTTGCGGTGACGGTGCAGGTGACGTCGGCGGTGGGCGGGTTGTCCTGCCAGGAGTCGTTGTTGTTGTACGGCGCAGGGCAGGACACGGTCGGCTGCGATGGGACCGCTGCGCCGGTGCGGAGACGCTGGTTGTAGCCGACCCACGGGCCGTCGACGCGGCCGTCGTTGGCCTTGGCGCGGATGTAGAGCAGGGTGTTGTCGGGGAGTGGAGTATCCGCGGACGGGCGGCAGCCGGCGAGGGTGCCGGAGGCGTAGACGTGGGTGGTGCAGGTGCCCCAGACCTTCAGGGTGTCGGCGGTGCCGGTGTAGAACTCGAAGATGTACTTGACGGTGTTGCCGTCGGGGTCGGTGGCCTTCGTGCGGACCCAGGGGGTCAGGCTCGCGGAGTACAGCCACGAGGTCGTTTCACCGGGTGCTGCATAGGCGACGGCTTCGCTGGGCTCCACTGTGGCGGGCTTGGCCGGGGGTCGGTTCCAGGTGATGCCGATGACGGGGTCCTTGGAGCCGGTGGTGGAGTAGAACTCCTTCCAGGAGTTCGCGTCCGCCTCGTTGGCGGCGACGAGGGCGAGGCCGCCGACGGTGTACGAGGCGTTCGACCATGCGCGAGCCAGACTCGTCATCGGGATGATGATCCGGCCGCCGGGGCAGGCGCTCGAGAAGCCCTTCGCGGCGGACAGCGAGCCGTAGACGGTGCCGAGTGCGGGCTGGTTGGCCCAGCGGGTCGCGGTCGTGGCCAGCGTCATTGTCGAGCGGACGTTGACGGTCGAGGGGGTGCAGGAGGCTGAGGTGTGCTGCCAGATGTTCAGCCACGACGACACGATGTCTTTGCCCTTGAAGGGAGCGGTGTCGAAGTTGAGGAACGACCGGGCCACACCGGTCGGGGTCTTCCCGACGCGCAGTTCGGTGTTGGCCGACTGGTCACCGGAGACGTCGCTTTGGACGAAGGTGTCGAAGTTCGCGTACGTCGCGGTGGTCGCGTACGTCGGGTCGACGGTCACCGGGAACTGCCGGGCCGGGTCGAGGAACCACTTCGCGTCCGGGGCGATCACAAGGGTCGCCTTGCCGGGGTTGACCTGCTCGACGGTGACCTTCACGGTGGTCTTGGCCGAGGCCGAGTCCCACATGTCACCGACCGGGATGGTCGACCGTACGACGTTCTTGGCGTCGACGAAGTTGATCGAGCCGTCCGGCTGCGCCTTCGCCGTCAAACCCTTGGTGCGCAAGGGAATTCGCCATACGGGTGCGGCGGCCGGGCGCTGCTTGACGACGAAGTCGTTCTCGAAACCGTTGCGGCGGGCATCCAGAACGAGGTCGACACCGGGCTGGACCTCGGCGTACGTCGCCTTGGTGCCATCCAGCGTCGGTTCGGGGAGTTTCCACGGTGAGATCCACTCCACGGACCTGCCGGGACCGGAGTCGGCGGAGGCGAAGACCTGACCGGTGGCGGCGTTGTGCTTGCCGAGACGCAGACCGTGCTGCTGCGCACGGGGCGCGACCGAACCGTCGATCCCCTTCTGCAGGGTCAGATCGACGCCCTTCCACGCGCCACCGGACTTGAATCGGATCGGCGCCGCGTGCGCTTCGGTGGTCATCGTGCCGTCGGGGTTCGACCAGGTGGTCGACGTCTCCGTGCGCATCGACTCGACCTCGACGCGCGAACCCTGCGAGCGGGCAGTCACGGCCGCGGAGACGACGTCGGGACGCGAGTCCACCTTCTTCGGGGGAACGGCAGCCGGCTTCTGATCGGTGGCTGGGAGGGCTTCGGCTTGCTGGGCTTCCATTCCGACGGCCAGCAGGGCCAGCGAAACAACCGCGGCCACCACTCCTCGGGGAACTTTTCGCCATCGGGCGTGGGGTGATCGAGCTAGGACATTCACGGGGCAACCCCTCAGGTCACGCCGACCGGGCGACATCGACGACAGGGCAGGGTCGTCGAGCGGGTCGGCGACCCAACCATCGCCCGCCCAGATCCCCCTGTTACCCACATTGCCACTTGTTGCAGGCCGTTCTGCAACAACGTGCAACCACCTTGACGAGACAGCCGCCGGACCCTATCGAAGGTTGCTTAGGGCAACAGATTCGGCTTGGTCGGCGCAGTCGTCTCTGAAGTGGCGAGCTATTGACAATCGATAGGTAATGCATGATTCTCGATGTATGTTTACCGAGAATCGCGTGGTTGCCATGCTCAGGGTGGTGTTGGTCGTGCTGTTCGGGATCCTGGTCCTGTTCCAGACGATGTCGCTGCCGGGGCAGTTCGCGTACATGGCCAAGGAGTCGCCGGAGGACGCCTATCTGAGGTGGCCGGCGACGATCGTGTCGGTGTTCCTGGTGCTGTGTGTCGAGGTCGTCGTGGTGGCGACCTGGAAGCTGCTGACGCTGGTCAAGAACGACCGCATCTTCAGCGATTCCTCGATGGCGTGGGTGAACACGATCGTCGGTGCGATCGCCGCCGCCTGGCTCGTACTCGTGGGCGTCCTCCTGTACGTCGGATTCAAGGCGAACGACCCAGGTCTGCCGCTGCTGCTGTTCCTGCTGGTGACCGGCGTCACCGTGCTGGGTCTCCTGATGGTCGTGCTGCGCGCGTTGTTGCGCAGAGCAACTACCTTGCAGACCGAACTGCAAGGGGTGATCTGATGCCGATCGTCGTCCGCATCGACGTCGAGCTGGCCAAGCGCAAGATGAGCGTGGGCGAGTTCGCCGAGCGCGTCGGCCTCACCCCGGCGAACGTCGCCGTACTGAAGAACGGCCGAGCCAAGGCCGTCCGCTTCAGCACCCTCGAAGCGATGTGCCAGGTCCTCGACTGCCAACCCGGCGACCTCCTGGAATGGGTCGAAGAATGAGTCGGCACAGAACTTTCTGAGTAGAGGTCAGAAGCTGGCCGCTACTGTTCCTAAGCTCGAGGCATGACAACGAACGAGCAGCAGGTCCTGACCGGTGAGCGTGCCGACATCCTCGAGTTCCTCACCAAGCATCGCTACTTCCTGCGCCACACGGCGGAAGGCCTTTCCGACGAGCAGGCGAACACTCGCAGTACGGTCAGCGCCTTGACGGTCGGCGGGTTGATCAAACACGTCACGCTGGTCGAGCGGCGGTGGGCGGAGTTCGCGCAGACGGGCGGTGGCATGCCCGAGACGGCGGACTTCACTCCCGAGCTGGTCGAGTGGTGGGAGAACCAGTTCCGCCTGACCGACGGCGAGACGCTGGCCGGCGTACTGGCTGAGTACGAGAAGGTCGCGGCGGCCACCGACGAGCTCGTCCGCACCCTCGATCTCGACAAGAGCCACGAGCTTCCGGCCGCTCCTTGGCAGCCGCCGGGCGTCTTCTGGTCCGCCCGCCGCGTCTTCCTCCACATCGCCGCCGAGACCGCCCAGCACGCCGGCCACGCCGACATCATCCGCGAGGCGATCGACGGCCAGAAGTCCATGGGCTGACTTCTCACCTTCGTACGGCGTACGTCCGGCGGCGGACCGGGCGTACGGAAGTGGGTGGAAAACCTGGGGACATGGTGGTGTTCGGCGGGTTAGCGTGCGGACGTCGGTACCTCGGCTTGGAGGAGTCTCGTGAGCGGTTCGGAGTACGTGATCAGGGCGCTGCGGGACGACGATCCGGAAGTCATCGCGGCGGCAATGGCCGCGATCGGCTGGAACAAGCCGCTGTCGCAGTACGAAAAGTACGTCGCGCAGCAGCGAGACGGTGTGCGCAGCGTCCTCGTGGCCACGGTCGACGACGAGTACGCCGGCTATGTCACGGTGAACTGGAAGTCGCCGTACCAGCCGTTCAACGGGATCCCGGAGATCCAGGACTTCAACGTGCTGCCGAAGTTCCGCCGCCGCGGGATCGGCAGCGGTCTGATGGACGCGGCCGAGGCGTTGGTTGCCGAGCGCTCCGATGTCGTTGCCATCGGCGTCGGTCTGTACGCCGACTACGGCACGGCCCAACGCATGTACGTACGCCGTGGCTACATCCCCGACGGCCGCGGCATCCTCTACAAGCTCGAGCCGGTCCCGCCAGGCGAAATGGTCCGCAACGACGACGACGCCATCCTCATGTTCTCCAAGCCGCTCCGCTGACGGCAGGATGACGACGGAGGAGCCTTGTGCTGCTCCTCCGTCGCCGGGCGCCGGATCAGGGTGTCGGATCCGTGTACGTTCCTCCGAAGATGTCGCTGTTGCCGAAGGTTGCCGGGCAGGTGCCGAGCACATTCGGCGGGCTCAGCGGGTTGGCCGTGTAGAGCGAGGCACGGTAGGCGTTGATCGACCCGCACGGTGCCGCGTCGCGGGTGTCGTTCCAGACGGCGACCGCGAAGTCGTTGGTCGCCGCGGCGTAGACGTAGTCGCCGAGGAACTCCGAAATCAGAGCGTTCGCGCTGCTACCGCGGGGATCTCCGACCGGGCTGCGTTCGAGCTCCGACCAGCCGGTCGGTACGCCGTTGACCACGTTCGCGTGCAGGACAACGCCGACCAGCCCACGCGCGCTCGTGGTGTCGTCGCGGTACGGCGTGGTGAACGCGTTGTAGACGACGTACAGGTCCGACCCGTCCGGGGAGACCGCCGGTGCGCTGTAGAACGGCCGGTCGCCGCTCGCGATCGGCACTGCCGACGGGGTGGCCCAGGACTGTCCGCCGTCGCGGGTCCAGGTGAGCATCAGTTGCTCGTGGTTGAGCCCCTGACGGGCATCGGCCCAGGTCATGAACATCTCGTTGGTCGCGCCGGCGCCGGTGGGGCGGCCGTTCGCGATGTCGACGTTCGGTCCACCGGCGAGGTCGACGCGGGCGCCGGCGATGCCGTCCATCACCGGACGTCCCTGGACCGGGTCGAAGACGCCGGGCTCGACGACGGTTGCCACGAGCAACGGTCCGGTCCAGTGTGCGCCGCCGTCGGTGGAGCGGTACATCATCTGGTACGTGGTTCCGTGCCGGGTGCCGATGCCGAAGACGTACACGTTGCCGGCGCTGTCAGTTCTCACGACACAACCGTCAGGCTGGCTGTTGAGGCCGTTGCTCGTCGCGGGGCCGACCTGCTTGGTGATCCAGCTAAGTCCGCCGTCGGCCGACCGTGCGACCGTCAACGGCACCGGGAACGCCTGTCCGCGGCTGTTGCTGCGGAAGGACGACCAGCACACGTAGACATGGCCGAAGAACCTGCTGCTCGCGGCGTTGTCGGCCCAGATCTGCTCCTTGTCGGAGAACGTGGTGGCCGACTGCTTGGAGATGATCACGGGCGCGCTCCAGGCGGACGCGTCGTTCGCCGCGGCGGCGCGAACGTTGTCGGTGGTGGACACTGCGATCGCCTCGACACCCCGGAAGGTCTCCAGTCGCCGGTCGGCGCTGAAGTTGGAGGTCAGGTTCGCGTAGTACAGCCGCGATCCGTTGTTCCACGAGAAGGTGCCGCCCGCACCAAGTCGGGGGCCGAAGGCAACGGCCGGATCGCCGTCGGACACCAGCCCGGCCTCGTAGTAATGGGGGAGTGTGCCGATCGGGCCGACATGCGGCGTACAGGCTGCCGGGCCGAGGCAGTCGCGGGCAGTCCAGCCGGTGTACGTCGGTTGTGTCCAGGCGCCGCGGTTGAAGGAGAAGTAGACCCCGGACACTCCGACGCCGTCGGTGAACGGGCAGGTCGTCGGGTCGCCTGCCGCGCAGGACTCCATGTCGATCTCGTCGTTGGCTCCGGCGGCCATCACCGACGGGTCGTGCGCGTCGATGGCGACGGCCGGCTCGTTCTGCTTGTTCTGCGAGAACGGCGTCGACGGGCTGCCGACCGTCACTTCCTGGTCGGCCGGCGAGGCGAAGGCAGCGACGGCGGCTCCGGCGAAAGCAGCCGCGAGTACGGCGACGGAAGCGATGACGCGGCGTGGTGCGCCCATGATGCCTCCCCGGGACAGCCATCGGCCCGGGACCGTTTCCCGGCCCGTCTGGCCTTTCGACAGTGCACCCGCACCCCCACCCGCGCAACACCTCGAAGCCGCCGATCACCTCCCGCCACCACCCAACAACAGCCCGCTTACGAAGGTGGCCCGCGCAGGTCTGTCCGGTGGAGGAGCCGATGCGGCCAGAGTTGCTCACAGCACCTGTTCACCGTCGTGCGAACTCGGCGGGCCGGGACGGACCCGGGATTCGTTAAGGTTCGGGTATGGACTTTGAGACCGTGGACACCCAGGTGCGTGCGCTGTCCGACTCGCTGCGGGGTGCGGATCAGGCGACGATCGCGGCCGAGGTCGAGCGGTTGAAGAATCTGGCGGCGCTGATCCCGGACGACCTCTGGCGGGCCCGCGCCCTGGCCAGGGCGGAGCGGCTGCCCGAGCTGATCACCGGGCCGGCGCCCGGTACGAGTGAGCAGTTCGAGCGGGCTGTCCAGTTGCAAGGTGAGGCCGCGAGCGCGCAGGGGTCGACGGAGGAGCGCATCGCCGTGGCGGAGTCCGCGATTCGCGCCATCACGGAGCTGGCCGATCAGGCCCCCGCCCGCGAGGCCGGCACGATCCTGCGGATGAACTCGTCACTGGCTCGGCTGATCGAGGAGCTCCGGCTAGAGGGCCAGACGGGCTGACATGCCCAGTCAGAAGGGCAGGGAGCTTCCGGCGTCGTCACCCGAGTACCAGTGGGTGGCGAGCGTGATCAGGTCCGTCGAGCAGCGGACCGGTTCGCCGACGCGGTGGAACAAGCAGGTCTTCGAGGAGCTCGACCCCGGCGTACTCGGCAGTGCCCATGCCGACGGCGCGATGACGGTCAGTCCGGGCAGGGTGCTGGATCCGGTCAGGCACGCCTACACGGGCGGCCGCCCGTTGACCAACGACGAGAACTACCGCCTTCGAGACGCCGCGGCCACCGTCACCCACGAGGCGGTCCACCTGTCGTCGCACTACGGCGATCCCACGGTGCCCGGCGCGCACCCGACTCATGACCCGGCGGGCCGCGCACTCGAGGAAGGACAGGCCGAGCACTGGACCCACCGCAACCTCGACGGCGTCATCGCGGATGTCGGGCTCGACCGTGCCGCGCCCGGTGTGCTGACCCAGCCGAGCATGGACGCCTACCCGGCGTACACCTCGGCGTCGGCGGACCTGAACAGCGCTCTCGCCGCCCGCACGGGCCAGTCCACCGACGAGATCGCCACCCGGTTGATCGGTACCGAGCGGACACAGCGCTGGAACGAGGCGGCCGACATGGTCATCGACCAGCGCCTCGGCGGCCTGATGCCGGAATCCCACCGCGACGCCGTCCGGGCTCAGGTGGTCGCGCCGGCACGTGCCGAGTTCGAGAAGCTGGCGACGGCACAGGCCGACAAGTCGCTGAACAGCGCACAGAAGACCATGCTCGCCAGGGACGCCGCCAGCCGCGCTATCAGTGGCATGGACCAGGCAGTCGGCCACGCGGAACAGCACTATCAGAACTGGTACCAACAAGAAGCTGCGCGGCAGGCCCCGCAACAAACCGCTCAGCAATCAGCCACCCCACAAGGCCAGCAGACCACCCCGCAACAAGCTGGCTCGCAGCAAGCCCAGCAGACGGGGCCGCAACAAGCTGGCTCGCAGCAAGCGCAGCAGGCGGGGCAGCAAGCCGGGCCACAGCAGGCCCAGCAGAGTGGACCGCAGCAAGCGCAGCAGACTGCGCCCCAGCAAGGGCAACATTCAGCGCCACAGCAAGGGCAGCAGGCCGGACCCCAGCAAGGGCAGCAATCATCACCGCAGCAAGGGTCGCCCGGGGGTGAGCCTCGGCCAGAACCCGTTCAGCAAGGCCAGGCGCAAGCGACCAACCAGCAAACGACGCCCAGCACCGGACAGGCCGCTTCGCCGGAGGTCGCGAAGCTCCGAGCGATGATGAGCGGCCAAGCTCCCGCGTCCGGTGCAGTCCACGTCAATGGCAATTCAACCGACGGCGCCCGTGCCGACCGCAACGGACAATCCGCCGGCCAGCAAGCCACCCGAACCACCAAAACCCCGACCCCCGAACGCGGCTGAGCCAGCACCTCGCTCTGAGCCGCGAGGTACGAGCGGTGGCCGGGAAAATGGCGAGCGGAGGCGCGTGGGAGGTGCCAGGATGCTGGCATGGTTGTGCGTGCGTTGAGCTTTGGGACGGTGGCGGAGGCGTACGAAAGGTTCCGGCCCGGGTACCCGGTGGAACTCCTCGAGCTGGTGACGGCGTACGCCGGTATGCCGATCCGAAACGCTCTCGAGATCGGCGCCGGGACAGGCAAGGCGACGCGCCTGTTTGCGCAGGCAGGGATCGCCGTCACGGCGACCGAGCCGGACGCTGCCATGCTCGCCGAGCTACGCAAACACCTGCCGACAAACGTCACCACCGCGCAGGCCGCCTTCGAGGATCTGCCCCTGGATTCGGCGTACGACCTGGTCTACTCGGCCGCCGCCCTGCACTGGACCAACCCTGAAGGCCGGTGGGCCCGCATGTCCGCACTCGTCCGACCGGGCGGCGTGTTCGCCTCGTTCGGAGTACCGATCCAACTGGCCGACCCGGCGCTCCAGGATGCCGCGCGCGCGGCACGTGCCCCGTACCTGGAGGACGACGGCATCCCATCGCCCGACGGCACCCCCGCGGATCGCCCGATGCAATGGCCCGGCACGGAGCTCCAGCAATCCGAGTGGTTCACCGACGTCCAGCAGTCGGTGATCGAAAGACGCCTGACGATCAGCGCCCACGACTACATCGGACAACTCTCCACAGTCTCGGCCTACGTAATGCTGCCACCCGCCGATCGCAACGAGGTCTTCCGCCGAACCCTCGAGATCCTCCCCGAAACCGTAGAACTCGACGCCCAAATCCACCTCCACCTAGCCCGCCGCCTCCCTTGATCCAACACCTCTCTTGCGGTGATGCCTGTAGCAGTTCGGGTTAGCAGACAGGATCGGCGCTGGGGTTGGAGTTCGAGCGGGCTACATGAAAGCGGGCGTCACCTCGAGAGGTGACGCCCACCTTTGGGAACTTGGCTGGTGACGCGCACGCATCTTCAGCCGCGACGTAGGAGCGGCGACCCGGGGTGGGTGGGTCGAGCGGCCGACGTAGGAGGCGCGATGCGGGCGCTTCCCGTAGTACTAGGTGTTACTCCGGGAACGGCACTCCGGTGTTGCTGTGGCAGCGGTAGCCGTTCGGGTTTTTGTAGCTGGAAAGGTACTGCTGGTGGTAGCCCTCGGCGTAGTAGTGGGAGCCTAGGGGAGCGATCTCGGTGGTGATGTCGCCGTAGCCGAGGGGCTTGATGACCGGGGCGTAGAGGTCGCGGGTGCGTTCGGCTTCGGTGCGCTGGGCGTCGGTGGTGTAGTAGATGGCCGAGCGGTACTGCGAGCCGAGGTCGTTGCCCTGGCGCATGCCCTGGGTCGGGTCGTGGGTTTCCCAGAAGACCTTCAGCAGGTCGGTGAAGGTGGTCTTGGTGGGGTCGTAGACGACGCGGACCGCCTCGGTGTGGCCGGTGCGGCCGGTGCAGACCTCCTCGTACGACGGGTTGGGTGTGTACCCACCCGCGTAGCCGACGGCTGTCGTGTAGACGCCGGGCTGCTGCCAGAAGATCTCCTCGGTGCCCCAGAAGCAGCCGGTGCCGAACCAGACTTCCTCGAAGCCGGCCGGAGCGGGCGCGGTCTGCGGCGTACCGAGCACGATGTTGTCCGCCGGTACGGCGAATCCGGGCTCCTGGCGGCCGGGCAGGGCAGCCTCGGGCTCGACCAGGGCTGTGTTGCGCTTGAAGAACGACATCTCACGCCTCTCGCAGAGTGACTTTCATAGTCTCTCAACGCCGCCCCGCGGGCGAACCTTCCCCCACCCGATTACGGGACGCTCACGCGATCATCGCCGTACGCCGAGGTGGCGCTCCGGCAGCCAGTCCGGCGTACGAGTCGGCCAGTCGCCGTACTGCGTCACGCAGCGTGTCCGCGTCGAGCGTGTACGGCAACCGCAGGAAGCTCTCCAGACCCCCGTCCGGGGAGAAGCGAGAGCCGGCCACCACCAGTACGCCGTTGCGCTGCGCGACCCCGACCAGGCTGGAGCCGACCGGATCGGGCAACTCGCACCACAGCGACAATCCGCCACCCGGTACCTCGAACCGCCACGACGGCAGCGAGGATCGCAAGGCATCCGCGAGTGCGTCCCGTTGCAAAGCCAGCGCAGTACGCCGTTCCGCCAGTACTCCGGCGCGCTCCCGCAGCAACCGGCAGACGACCAGTTGCTCCAGCACCGGCGCCCCCAGATCCAGCGAGCCCCGAGCGTCGAGGATGCGAGCAACCAGTGCCTCCGGCGCCCGGATCCACCCGATCCGCAGCCCGCCCCAGAACGACTTGCTCACCGACCCGACCGTGATCACACCCGCCGGATCGAACAGTGCGAACGGCGGCGGCATCTCCTGCCCGTCCAGCGCCAACTCGAACAGCGTCTCGTCGATGATCGCCGTCGTCCGTGCACGGGCGAACGCGATCGCCAACCGCTGCCGATCGGCCGCAGACATCAACCAGCCGGTCGGATTCTGGAAGTCGACCACCATCCAGGCGGCCCGCGGCGACGTCTGCCGGATAGTTGCCTCCAGCAATGGAAGGTCCCAGCCGCCGGGACTCATCGGGACGGCGACCACCCGGCAACCGCTGCGCCGGATGGCATCCACCGAGTTCGGGTGGGTCGGGCTCTCGGTCAGCACCCGGTCGCCGATCTGCGTCATCGCCCGGATCGCGATGGACGTCGCGGCCAGCGCGCCGGCGGTGACGATGATCTGGTCGGGCGAGGTGGCCAGTCCGCGAGCCTCGTACGACGCCGCGATCGCCTCGCGCAACTCGGGCAACCCTTGTGGGTGGTAGCCGGGAGTCGCCAAATGCCGCGGGAGATCTTCGAGCGCCTCGCCGACCGCAGTACTGATTCCCGGTACCGCGGGGGAGGCCGCGCAAGTGAAGTCGTAGAGCCCTTCCGTGTCGATCCCGGGCGCGTGGTGACGGCCGAGTTCGGGCTCGATCTTCGACGGGAGCGAGGTGACGCTGCCCGAACCGCGGCGGCTGGTGAGGTAGCCGCGGTCGCGCAGTTCGCGGTACGCCGAGGCGACGGTCGTCCGGCTGACTCCGAGGGCGTCGGTGAGTTCGCGCTCGCTCGGCACCCGAGCGCCGGGCATGATCCGGCCGTCGGCGATCAGCAGCCGGAGCCGCTCGGCAAGACTCCGGTACGCCGGGCCGGAGGCGCCCGACCAGTCACCGAGCAGGCCGGAGAGGGTGCTCGCCGGGACATGTTGGCCTGTCATGCGGTCCACTATTGCTCAATTGGCTATCGAACACCAGGCCAATCGCCCGCAAACTGGTTCGTGTGACCGCCACTGCCGAAGCCCCGCGCGCTCTTGCCGCCCTCAACCCGATCCAGCAGCTCCAAGCGGGCCAGTTGCCGCGCCGCCTCGTGCAGCTGTACGTCGGGCTCACCCTGTACGGCGCTTCGATGGGCCTGATGATCCAGGGCAACCTCGGCCTCGATCCCTGGGACGTGCTGCACTCGGGCATCACCAAGCATCTCGACGTCAGCTTCGGCACCGTGGTGATCGCGATGAGCTTCGTGGTGTTGCTCGGGTGGATCCCGCTGCGGCAGTGGCCCGGGCTCGGCACGATCAGCAACGCCATCGTGATCGGGCTGGTGACCGACCTGACGCTGTCGACGGTGGATCGCCCGGACGCGCTCTGGCTGCGCATCGTCTTCATGGCCAGCGGAATCGTGGTCAACGCGCTGGCCGGTGCGCTCTACATCGGCGCGCAATTCGGCCCCGGTCCGCGCGACGGGCTGATGACGGGCCTCGTACGGCGTACTGGTCTCAGCGTGCGCCTGGTCCGGACGACCCTGGAGGTCACCGTGCTCGCGATCGGCTGGCTACTCGGCGGCGTCGTCGGCTTCGGAACCGTCGCCTACGCCCTCGCCATCGGACCGCTGGTCCACTTCCTCCTTCCCCTCTTCACCGTCCGCTTGCCCGCAGCAACCAAGTAGTCCGCGCCGGAAGGCGGGGAACCAAAGCAAGCTGCGAGGCCGGCCCGCAGGGGTGGGCCGGCCTCGCAGCTGTCAGTAGCTGTGCGGTAGTTGCTGTCAGCGCTCGGTTTCGGGGCCGGCTCGGTGTTTGCCGCCGGTTTGCTTGGCCGCTTCGCCTTGGTTCTGCTGGACCTGGGCGCTGGCCTGAGCGGTCGCAGGCGTTTGGGTGACCGCGCCGCGAGGGTGGGTGGTGCCTTGGAGTGCCCAGGCGGGGTTGTTGGCCTTCTCGGCCGCGGTCGCCTGCGGGGTTTGGCCGCCCAGGCGTTCGGCTGATTGGCCGAACTGCTGGATGGCGGCGTTCAGTTCGTCCCAGTTCTTGGCGGTACCGATGGCGGCGGCCTGTTCGCTCAGAACCTTGACGTCCTTCGGGCTGACCGTGTTCTGAAGCGCGGGGTCGGTCCGGAACGCCTGGAAAGCCGCGCGGGCGGCGTTGGCGCGGACCGACGTGTTGGTCTGCTTCTCCTTGAACCAGCGCGACACCTTGCCGACCGCGTTCTGACCTGCCGCGACCGCCTGGCGGCCGGCGGCGGCCACCTGGCGTCCGGCGTCGGCGATCCCGCGACCTGCTGCCGTCGCCCCGTCGATCGCCCGGTACGCGACACCCGTGGCAGCCGCCGCGGTCCACTCAGCCGCCCCGGCAACGTTGTCCCGGCCGCGCTGACCCATCTCGGTCAGCCGCGCCGCGGCTTCCTGCCCGCCTTCAACCGTGCGGTCCACCGCCGTCTGCCCTGCGGCGACGGCGTTCTGCCCGAGGGTGCGAGCGCCGCTGGCGAGCCGCTGTGCGTAGTCGCTCAGCCGGGCCGCGGTTCGTTGCGCCGACTGGATCACGCGGTTGGTCGCGTTGTAGATCGGTGCGAGCGCCTGGTGGGTCTGGATCGAGCGCTGCAACGCCTGCTGCTGGCGCGGGTCGAGGTTGGCCAGCCAGTCGAGCGCCTGCTCGCGGTTGCCCTGCTGCCACATACCCGGGCCCTGGTGCGGAGTGGTCATCAGAACTCCTAGTCGATGTAGACGGCGTAGTTGACCCCGACGGACGGGGTGAGCGGGTCTCGCGAAGGCGCGTCGCTGAACAATTGGAGCTGCGCGCCCGGTCGCAGCCAGACGGCGAGATGCCGCCGATCCGCGCCCGCGCCCGGACCCCACTCGTCGAGAAAACCGGGGTTGCCGACCGAAGTACCGACGTACGCCGGTTCGCCCCAGGTCTTCACCGCGAGGTCGAAGTGCGCCGGCCAGGCGGCGTCGAGCCCGGCCTCCGCCTCGGCGATGTCGTCCGGTCCGATCTCGTACGCCGACCAGCCGCTCGTCCGCACGTCGGCGAACGCGAGCCCGTCGAACACGATCATCGTGATGCCGCGCCGGGTGGTGAATCCCCAGGAGGCGGACTCGTCGCCGATCTTCTCGCCCGGCTCGAGCGGCCAGGGCTGCCAGCCGGTCGCGGCTGTCACCCGCTGCACCAGCGCTCTGACCACCTCTTCACCGGTCCGGTCCGAGTCCGGCCCCGCCACAGCGGTCCAGTCCGGAACCTCGGCCAGATCGGCCATCGCCAACGCGTCGTCGTCGAGCGACCTGTCCTGCGTCTTCATCCGCGCTTGAACCCTTCCTCCACAGAGACCGCTTTCCGGCGAACCGGTCCGGATCCTGCTCCATCACGAGCTGTCCACGGAACGGTAGGCCCGGATCGGGGTCATCAGACCAGGCCGTACGCTGGTCCGGTGACCTACGAACACTCCTACGGATTCGAGACGCTCGCCATCCATGCCGGGAACGAGCCCGACCCCACCACCGGCTCGGTGGTTCCGCCGATCTACGCGACCAGCACCTACAAGCAGGACGGCGTCGGCGGGCTGCGCAACGGCTACGAGTACTCCCGGTCGGCCAACCCGACCCGGACCGCGCTCGAGGAGTGTCTGGCCGCGATCGAGGCCGGGACGAGAGGGTTCGCCTTCGCCAGCGGCCTGGCCGCCGAGGACACGCTGATCCGCTCGCTCTGTGTGCCGGGGGACCATGTGGTCTTCCCCGACGACGCGTACGGCGGCACGTTCCGGCTGTTCTCGAAGGTGCTCGGCAACTGGGGCGTCGAGATGACCCCGGCGGCCGTCACGCACCCGGAGGCGATCCGGGCCGCGATCCGTCCGGGCAAGACCAAGATCGTCTGGCTGGAGACGCCGACCAACCCGCTGCTGAACGTGGCCGACATCGCCATCGTGGCGCAGATCGCTCACGACGCCGGTGCGTTGCTGGTGGTGGACAACACGTTCGCCTCGCCGTACCTGCAGCAGCCGCTCGAGCTCGGTGCCGACGTGGTGGTGCACTCGACCACGAAGTACATGGGCGGTCACTCGGACGTCGTCGGCGGTGCGCTGATCGTTCGCGACGCGGAGCTGGCCGACAAGATCGCCTTCCACCAGAACGCGATCGGTGCCGTCGCCGGGCCGTTCGACGCCTGGCTGGTACTGCGGGGCATCAAGACCCTGGGCGTTCGGATGGACCGGCACAGCGACAACGCCGAGAAGGTCGTCGAGTTCCTGCAGCGCCACAAGGGCGTCACCTCGGTGCTCTACCCGGGCGTCGACGGCCACCCCGGCCACGAGACCGCGGCCAAGCAGATGAAGCGCTTCGGCGGCATCGTGTCGTTCCGGGTGACCGGCGGCGAGCAGCACGCGCTGGACATCTGCAACAAGGCCGAGGTCTTCACCCTGGGCGAGTCGCTGGGCGGCGTCGAGTCGCTGATCGAGCACCCGGGCAAGATGACCCACGCCTCGGTCGCCGGCACCCCGCTGGAGGTCCCGGCGGACCTGATCCGGCTCAGCGTCGGCATCGAGACGATCGACGACCTGCTGGCCGATCTCGACCGCGCAATGTCCTGATGCAGT
The DNA here is from genome assembly GCF_004365175.1 of Kribbella voronezhensis. Lineage (NCBI taxonomy): Bacteria > Bacillati > Actinomycetota > Actinomycetes > Propionibacteriales > Kribbellaceae > Kribbella > Kribbella voronezhensis. The sequence continues at coordinate 5,292,615 of NZ_SOCE01000001.1, forward strand.
CCTTTGTGGCGGTCGACTTCGGGTCGACCTTCACGAAGGCGATCGCGGTGGACGCCGGCTCGGGTGAGTTGATCGCCCGGGCCGAACACCGCACCACGATCGACACCGACGTGCTGGACGGCTATCAGGCCTGCCGTACCGCGCTTCTCGCGGTCGACAAGGGGATCGCCAAGGCCGAGGTGCTCGCCTGTTCGAGTGCGGGTGGCGGTCTGCGGATCGGTGTCGTTGGCAACGAAGAGCTCGTCACCGCCGAAGCGGGCCGCCGGGTGGCGTTGTCGAGCGGTGGCCGGGTGGTTGCCGTGGTCAACGGTGGACTGACGGCGACGTCTCTGAAGGCGTTGCGGGCCGAACGTCCGGACGTGGTGCTGTTGCTGGGCGGCACGGACGGCGGCAACTCCGCCGTACTGGAGAACGCGGCAGCCGTGCTCGCGAAGTACAAGTGGCGTCGGCCGGTGGTTGCTGCTGGCAACATCGAGGCACAGGGTGTGGTCGGCTCCATGCTTGCCGAGGGCAACGTGCCGCACGTGCTGGCGGACAACGTCGTACCGGAGATCGGGGTGTTCGCGCCCGACAGTGCGCGGGCCGCGATCCGGGAGATGTTCCTGGCGCACGTGATCGGTGGCAAGAACCTGTCGCGCGATCCCGGGTTCGCCCGGATGGTCCGCGCCGCGACGCCTGACGTCGTACTACGAGGTGTCGAGGTGCTCGCGTCGTTGCACGGCGATGTCGCCGTGGTCGACATCGGCGGGGCGACCACCGACGTCCACTCGGTGATCGAACTCGACCCGGAGGACGCGAACCTCGGCCGCGAGGTGGTCGCCACGCACCCGGTCACGCGCACTGTCGAAGGTGACCTCGGGATGCGGTGGAGCGCCGTACCGGTGGTCGCCGCCGGGGTCGAGGCTGGGCTGATCCCGGAGGATCCGGTACTGCGGGTTGCGGCGAAGCGGCGGCACGACGAGCCGTCGTACCTGCCGGATTCGGCCGACGAGACGTCGTACGACGAACTGCTGGCGCGGGTGGCCGTGACGGTGGCGTTGCGGCGGCATGCGGGGCGGCAGCGGGTGGTGTTCGGTCCGGGTGGGCGGGTGATCGAGCGGTCCGGCAAGGATCTGCGCGAGGTGGATCTGCTGGTCGGGTCCGGGGGAGTGCTCCGGCACAACGGTCCTGACCTCGCGGCCCGGGTACTGGGAGCGGTCGCTGCCGGCGCCCAGGAGGAGGGCTGGCTGGTGCCTTCGGGGGCACGGACCTGCGTGGACACGGAGTACGTCCTTGCTGGGGTCGGGCTGCTCGCCGATGTCGCCCCGGTCGCCGCGGAAGGTCTCGCCCGGCGGGTGGGCTCGAACATTCATGGAACCGGTACTACGGGGAACTAGTCTCAGCAGGACCTGAGACCCGGAGGTGCCATGAACAAGCCGGACGAGCCGGTGGGGCGGGACGACTCGGCCGACGTACCGGACGTCGGGCGGGACGAGGAGAGTCCTGTCGCGGACAACCAGGCGGCCGACGAGGTCAGCTCGACGGTGGTACCGGAGGACGGAGCCGGCGTCGTGATGCCCTCCAGCCGCGGACCGGTGGATGTCGGGGTGACGGCCGGCATGCAGATCGCCAGCGCCTGGGCGTGGCGGTTCCTGGTGGTCGTGGCCGCGGTCGTGGTGATCGGCTACGGACTGCAGTACCTGTCCGAGGTCGTCATTCCGGTGGTGGTCGGCGTGCTGCTGACCGCCCTGCTGGCGCCCGCGACGAATACGCTGCACCGCGCCCGGGTCCCGCGGGGCCCTGCGGCCGGCATCACGGTGATCGGCACGATCGTGCTGGTGGCCGGCCTGCTGACCCTCGTCGGCACCCAGATCGCGACCCAGTTCGACAAGTTGTCCACGCAGGTCGGCGAAGGTGTGCAGAAGCTCCGCGACCTGGTCAAGATCAACCTCAACGTCACCGACCAGGACATCACGGACTCGCTGAACAAGGTGAAGGACACCGTGATGAAGGGCGGCGCGCTCGGCCAGCGCGCGGCCGAGGTCGGTACCACGGCTACGCACGTCGTGGCCGGACTCTTCATCTCACTGTTCTGCCTGTTCTTCTTCCTCTACCAGGGCTCGCAGATCTGGGCCTGGCTGGTCCGGCTGTTCCCCCTGCAGGCCAGGGAGAAGGTGGATTCGTCCGCCCGGAAGGCGTGGGTCTCGCTGACCGCGTTCGTCCGGGCCACCATCATCGTGGCGGCCGTGGACGCGATCGGGATCTCACTGGGTGCGGCGATCCTCGGGCTGCCGCTGGTCAGCGCGATCGGGATCCTGGTGTTCGTCGGCGCGTTCGTCCCCGTGGTGGGTGCGTTCGTCAGTGGGATCGTCGCGGTCCTCGTGGCATTGGTTGCCAAGGGCCCCATTGTTGCGATCATCATGCTGGCCGTGGTGATCGCCGTGCAGCAGGTGGAGGCGCACGTCCTGCAGCCGTTCCTGCTCGGCCGGGCGGTGAGCGTTCATCCGCTCGCGGTGATCCTGTCGATCGCCACCGGCGTGGTGATCGCGGGGATCGTGGGCGCCCTGGTCGCAGTACCGACAGCCGCCGTGCTCAACACGATCGTGAACCACCTGGCCGGCAACGACGTCGACCCAGAACCACCACGACCACTTCCCCGCCGGCCACTGCCCCGACGAAGAACATCCCCCGCACCCAACCCCGAAGCGCTCGAATAGAAACAGCAGCCCCGAAGGTTCCGGGGCTGCGGCTGTGTCACCCCCCACTGCCTTTCCTTGCAAACAACAGCAATCCCCCAGAAGGGGCTGCGGCTGTGTCACCCCCCACTGCCTTTCCTTGCAGACAACAGCAGCTCCAGAAGGGTCCGGGGCTGCGGCTGTGTCACCCCCCACTGCCTTTCCTTGCAGACAACAGCAGCCCCCAGAAGGATCTGGGGGCTGCTGTTCTGTGTTGCTTTTTCAGTTGTCTGTCAGTGCATCGCGCCGGCGGCGGAAGCCTCCAGGTCGGCGGTGTCGCCGTCGGCCTTGGGGGCGTCGTTGCGACCGGCCAGCCGCTGCTCCGGGGTGATGATCGCCAGCACCAGCGCGATCGCCAGGAACGGAAGCGAGACCAGGAACACGTCGTCCATCGCGTTGACCAGACCGGACAGCGCCCAGCCCTTCATCGGGTCCTTCAGGCCGTGCAGCGCCTGCACGCTGTTCGCGGCCTTGGCGAGCTGGTCGACCATGCCCTGCATCGTCTGCGGGACGATGTCGCCCAGGTGCACCTTCAAGCGGCTGGTCAGCACCGCGCCGTACACGGCCGTACCGATCGCGCCACCCATCGAGCGGAAGAACGTCATCGTCGAGGTCGCGGTGCCCATGTGCTGCCGGGGCACGCTGTTCTGTGCCGCGGTGACGGTGATCTGCATCGACAGACCCAGGCCGGAACCCATGATGAACATGAAGATCGCCAGGTGCCAGTACGGCGTGTTCATCCCGATCGTGGACAGCAGCACCATCGCGCCGGCGACCAGGACCGCGGAGATGATCGGGTAGATCTTGTAGCGGCCGGTCTTGCTCATCAGCTGACCGCTCGGGATCGAGGCGCTGAAGATACCGACGATCATCGGCAGCAGGGCCAGGCCCGACCGGGTCGGGGACAGGTCCTTGACCGCCTGCAGGTAGAGCGGCAGGAAGATCAGCGCACCGAACATCGCGAAGCCCAGCAGGAAGGCGAACCCGGCGTACCCGGAGAAGATCCGGCCCTTGAACAGGTCCATCGGGATGATCGGCTCGGAGACCCGCAGCTCGACCAGGACGAAGCTGACGGCCAGGACGACGGCGCCGATCAGCAGCGCCAGGGTCGTTCCGTTGCCCCAACCGTTGTTCGGGCCGCTCCAGGAGACCGCGAGCAGCAGCGCGGTGACAGCACCGGTGACGATCGCGGCACCCAGGTAGTCGATCTTGTGGCTGCGCTTCACGTGCGGGAGCTTGAGGACGGCGGCCACGATGCCCAGGGCGACCAGGCCGATCGGCAGGTTGATCCAGAAGATCCAGCGCCAGCCGGGACCGTCGGTGAGCAGACCGCCGAGCAGCGGGCCGGCCACCGAGGACAGGCCGAACACGGCGCCGAAGTACCCCATGTACTTGCCGCGCTCACGCGGCGGGATCACGTCGCCGATGGTGGCGAACGCGAGGGACATCAGACCGCCGGCACCGAGACCCTGGACGGCCCGGAAGCCGATCAGCTGCTCGATGTTCTGCGACAGGGCGGCCAGCACGGAGCCGGCCAGGAAGGTGACGATCGCGGCGATGAACAGCGGGCGGCGACCGTACAGGTCGGAGATCTTGCCCCACAGCGGAGTGGAGGCGGTCGAGGTCAGCAGGTACGCCGTGACCACCCAGGACAGTTTGTCCAGGCTGTTGAACTCGCTGACGATCTGCGGCAGCGCCGTACCGACGATGCTCTGGTCGAGCGCGGCCAGGAACATGCCGGCCATCAGGCCGCCGAGGATCACCAGGATCTGTCGGTGGGACAGGTAGTTCGGTGCATTGTCGGGCGCTGGGGACGCGCCGCCAGTCGTAGCCGGCTCGGTGGTGCTCATCGGTTCTCCACGTTCTTCTCGGTGTTCTGGTGCGCGGCGTTCTCAGGCGCGGCGCCGTGATGCGCGGCCATTGCGGCGGTCCAGCCCTTGTCGGCCCAGGCCCTGCCCTCGCCCCGCTCGTCGACGATGCTGGTGACCCCGTCCGCGAACCGGGTCATCAGCTTCTCGAAAGTCTCGATATCGGAGTCGGTCCAGCCCTCCATGGCCTGGGTCAGCAACTCCATCCGCCGCTTGGCGGCGGCTTCCCACTCCGCGGTACCCTGCTCGGTCAGCTCGACCCGGAAGGCCCGGCCGTCGTCGGGATCGGCCGACCGCTGGATCAGGCCCGCCTGCTCCAGCGCCCGGACATGCCGGCTCGCCGTCGAGGCGTCGATCTCCATCCGGGCGGCCAGGTCGGACAACCGCAGTGCCCCGTTGCACCGCAGGACGAACAGCACCAGGTGGGCGCTGTGGTCGATCGTGTCCCCGGGCTGCTTGGACTTCAGCCGGCGGCCGATCCGCGTGAACGCGTGCAGGACCCCCTCGAGCGGGGTCTGCGGAGCGTACGGATCATTTACATGCATGGTGCAAGCATATACATGCTTGCGTGATACACGCAAATGAGTTTCCGGTCTCTCGGGGTATGCGGCAACTGATTAACGAACTGTGAGCTGCCGATTACGGAGAGTTGACGAGGCAAGATTGCTTCAGCTCAGCGTTGGTGCTGCGGCCAGGCGAGGAGGAACGGATGCAGCAGGTCGCGGTGGTCACGGGTGGCGGGTCGGGGCTCGGGCGCGAGATGGCGTTGGCTCTGGCCGCGGCCGGCTTCGACGTCACGGTGACCGGGCGGACTCTGACGAAGCTGGAGGAGACCGCCGCGGCGGGGGAGCAGGTGGCCGCTGTCGGTGCTGCCGGAGTGGGTACGTTGCGGACCGCCGTACTGGATGTGACCGACGGACCCGCAGTACGGGAGTTCTTTGCTTCGCTCGAGCGGATCGACCTGCTGGTGAACAACGCCGGCACGGGGATGCCTGCTGCTCCTGTCGAGGAGGTCAGCGAGGAGGATTGGCGGGCTGTGGTCGACACCAATCTCACCGGGTCCTTCCTGTGCGCACAGGCGGCGTACGCGCTGATGCTGCGGCAGAAGCCTTCCGGTGGGCGGATCATCAACAACGGGTCGATCTCCGCGCACGTACCGCGACCGCAGGCGGTCGCCTACACCGCGAGCAAACACGCCATCTCAGGTCTCACCAAGGCCCTCGAACTGGAGGGCCGAACCCACGGCATCACGGCAACCCAGATCGACATCGGCAACGCAGCCACCGCGATGACCGAACGCATGGAACAAGGTGCCCTCCAACCGGACGGCTCGATCCGCGTCGAGCCGACCTTCGACCCACGCACGGTTGCGGCCTTCGTGGTCCAGATCGCCCAATTGCCTACGTCGGTGGCGGTCCCCACGCTGATGGTGATGGCAGCAGGCATGCCGTACGCCGGCCGCGGCTGAAGCTACGGCCAGGCCGGCGTCGTCGCCCTCGAGCCTTCCACTGAGTGGATACAAACCTGCAAATACGCACAACTTGTTACCACTCAACGAAAGGACCTCCGGAGTACCGCCAACTAGGTTCACCTCCGGAGTGCCCGCCAACGAGGTGCGGGCGCATTTCGTGGTACGAGCGAAGTGTCTGAGGTGGCGTCTAGGGTCGGGGGTGTGACGGGACAGGTGGAGGCGCTGGTTCGGGCGCGGGGGTTGCGGAAGTCCTATGGGGACTTCGAGGCCGTCGCGGGGATCGACCTGGATGTGTGGAAGGGCGAGGCGTTCGGGTTCCTCGGGCCGAACGGGGCCGGGAAGTCGTCGACGATGCGGATGATCGGGGCGGTGTCGCCGGTCAGTGGGGGCGAGTTGCGGATCCTGGGGATGGATCCGGCCACCGAGGGTCCCGCCATCCGGGCGCGACTCGGGGTCTGCCCGCAGGACGACACGTTGGACACCGAGCTGTCCGTCCGGGAGAACCTGACCGTCTACGGCCGGTACTTCGGGCTCAGCCGGGCCGAGTGCCGCGAGCGGGCCGACGAGTTGCTGGAGTTCGTCGCGTTGACGGAGAAGGCGAAGGTCAAGGTCGACGAACTGTCGGGCGGGATGAAGCGGCGGCTGACGATCGCGCGGTCGCTGGTGAGCAAGCCGGATCTGCTGTTGCTCGACGAGCCGACCACCGGGCTGGATCCGCAGGCGCGGCATCTGTTGTGGGACAAGCTGTTCCGGCTGAAGCAGGCGGGCGTGACGCTGATCATCACGACCCACTACATGGACGAGGCCGAGCAGTTGTGCGACCGCCTGGTGGTGATGGACGGCGGACTCATCGCGGCCGAGGGCTCCCCGGCGGAGTTGATCCGGGACTACTCGACGCGCGAGGTGACCGAGTTGCGGTTCGGGCCCGAGGTGATGTTCGCGGACCACGACGCGCTGGCCGGCAAGGTGGCCGACCTCGCGCAACGGATCGAAGTACTGCCTGATCGCCTCTTGCTGTACACCGACGACGGCGAGCGGGCAGTCGCGGCAGTGCACGAGCGCGGGTTGGAGCCGGCCGCGGTACTGGTACGCCGGTCGACGCTGGAGGACGTGTTCCTGCGGCTCACCGGCCGGACGTTGGTGGACTGATGACCGCTGTCGCGATCGAGAACGGGCAGAGACAGTTCGACTACTGGCTCACCGTCTACAAGCGGACGTGGAAGGGCAGCCTGGTCAGCAGTTTCCTGTTGCCACTGCTCTATCTGGCCGCGATGGGCATCGGCCTCGGCTCCTTCGTCGATGCCAACGGCACCGGCTCGCTCGGTGGGGTCAGCTATCTGCAGTTCATCGCGCCGGGCCTGCTCGCCTCGACGGCCCTGCAGATCGCGGTCGGCGAATCGACGTACCCGGTGATGAGTGGTCTCAAGTGGCAGAAGTTCTACTACTCGATGATCGCCACGCCGCTGCGTCCGGCGGACGTCATGTACGGGCAGCTGGCCTTCATCGCCTTCCGCGTCGCCAGCACTTGCGCGGTCTTCCTGGCGGTGATCGCCGCGTTCGGTGGGTTGAGATCGCCACTCGGACTGCTGGGGTTGCCGGTCGCGCTGCTGGTGGGGATGGCCGCGTCCGCGCCGGTCTGCGCGATCGCGACGACGCTCAAGAACGACTCCGGCTTCGCGATGATCTTCCGGTTCGGTGTGATACCGGCTTTCCTGTTCTCCGGTGCGTTCTTCCCGGTCTCGCAGTTGCCGGACTGGATCGAGTGGCTTGCCTACGTCAGCCCGCTGTGGCACGCGGTCGAGTTGTCGCGGGATCTGAGCCTGAACACGGTCGAGTTCTGGCCGGCGCTCGGCAGTCTCGCCTACCTCGCTGCCTGGTTCGTGGTCGGCACCTGGTTCGCCGTGCGCGGCCTGACGAAGAGGTTGATCAGCTGATGGCGACGCTTGCTGTCCGGGTGATCCCGGTACCGATCCGCGTCGGCAACGGCCGTCAGGTCGTCGAGCGCAACTTCCTGGTCTACCGCCGGTCCTGGGTGATGTTCGTGTCCGGCTTCTTCGAGCCGGTGTTCTACCTGTTGTCGATCGGCATCGGCGTCGCCAAGCTGGTCGGCGACTTCACCCTGGCCGACGGCACGGTGATCGGGTACGCCGCGTTCGTGGCACCCGCGATGCTCGCGAGCTCGGCGATGAACGGTGCCGTCTTCGACTCGACGTACAACATCTTCTTCCGGATGAAGTACGCGAAGCTCTACGACTCGATGCTGGCGACCCCGCTGCGGCCGTGGGACGTCGCGACCGGTGAGGTGACGTGGGCGTTGCTGCGGGGCGCCTGCTACTCGGCGATGTTCCTGCTGGTGATGCTCGTGATGGGATTGATCCAGTCCTGGTGGGCCCTGCTCGCCCTGCCGGCCTCGGTCCTGATCGGGTACGCGTTCGCCGGCGCCGGGATGGCGATGACCACGTTCATGCGGAGCTGGCAGGACTTCGAGTTCGTCCAGCTCACGACGATGCCGATGTTCTTGTTCTCGGCAACCTTCTACCCGGTCCAGACGTACCCGGGCGCGATCCGCTGGCTGGTCGAGATCACCCCGCTCTACCAGGGCGTCGCCCTCGAACGCGCCTTCACCACGGGAACCGTGAGCTGGACGCTGATCATCAACGCGCTCTACCTGATCGCGATGGGCACCCTCGGCATGTACGTCGCCTCCCGCCGCCTCGGCAAACTCCTGCTCAAGTAGCTATTGCTCGAGGAGCCGGCGGGCCCAGTAGAGGCCGCCGCGGAGCATCGACTCCTGGCTCGCTTCGCCGACGTAGTCGTGCAGATAGAGGGACGTCATCAACTGGTGCAACGCGCCCAACTGCTCTGCCAGCAGGAGCGCCTGGCGCAGGCTCTCCGGGGACGCGAACTCCGCCCACTCGGACAGGTAGGCGTCCACCACCCGCGGATCCCGGGAGAGATCGATCCGCTTGTCGAAGAACGTGACCAGATCCAGGAACGGGTGCGACAGCGCGGCATCGGTCCAGTCGAACGCCAGCACCTGCCCGTCCCGGACGGCGAGGTTGCCCGGATGCAGATCGCCGTGCAGCAACGTCTCCGGTACGCCGATGTCGGCCAGCTCGGTGATTGCCTCGCGCAACCGATCGGCCTGGGACAGCAGGTTGTCCCGCTCGGCCTGCTCCAGCTGGTCGCTGACGAGGTTCGGGCCGAAGAGCCGGTCGATCTCCTTGTCGAGGATCGTGAGCCGACGGTCGACGCAGCCGAACTCCAGCAGCCGATCCGGCGACGATGCATAGCTGCGTTGAAGCCGGGCATGCCCACGCATCGCGGCGATCCACACCTCGATGTCCGTCTCGGCGGCCAGCGGCGTACCGAGATCCGGCAGCAGCATCCAGACCCGGTCCTCGTCGATCGCCACCGGTGAGACCACCTCGCCGGGCCGCTCGTCCGAGAGATGCCGCAATAGCCGCGGCTCGTGCGCGAACAGCAAAGGCAGTGAATCCGGCCGAGCCGGCGTGATCGTGCTGGTGTGCGCAAGGGCCTTGAAATAAGCGGCTCCCGCGGCAGTCGGACACCGTAGGACGTTCGACAACCCCCACGACCGCACCTGAGTCGGTACGCCGGTCAGCGGCGACCCGGCGGCGGTCAGCCGATCGTCGATCCACGCGAGCGCCTCGTCGTACCAGCCCGGCTTGGTCCAAGCAGGCGTGACCGGATGGTCGGCGGGCAGGTCGAGGTGGAGCCGGGCTGCCTTGACCAGGGGATCGTCGACGTCAGTCACCCAATCGGCGCCGGCCGCGGAGCCGACGATCAGGTAGTCGACCCGCTGGGCTTCCCGATCGTCGTCGAGGCAGGCCAGAACGTAGCCGTCGACTCCCAGTTCGTCGTGAAGAGCACGCAACGGGGCTTCGACGTCCGGGAACCAGAAGTCGTCGGGCATCAGGACCCGACCGGACGGCGTCATCAGGATCGACTTGCCGTCCGGGTGGACCACGACTGCTCTAACCGTCGTACCTGACACATTCACACCGATCTGTGGGGGAGCCGCATCGTAGGTGACACGAGGCGCGTCCCACTACTGTGTAACGGTGAAGGCCGCCAGTACCGCGGACGCCGCCTGGTTCTGCCGGCATCCGTCGTTGCCGGCGCGGAAGGTGAAGAACCGGGTCACGGTTGGACGGCGTCGAGGTGGTCGAGGGGAATCGGCACAGCGAGCGCCGGCAGTCCGGTTCCTGACGGGGAGGTCGACGCGATGACCGTGGCAGAGGAGTTCGAGGAGCTGCGGGGGCTGCTTTTCTCGATCGCCTACCGGATCCTCGGCAGCGTCGCCGAGGCAGAGGACGCGGTCCAGGAGACCTGGCTGCGCTACGAGTCGTCCCCGACCACGCCCTCGTCGACCAAGGCGTTCCTGTCCGCCGTCGTCACCCGGGTGTCGATCGATGTGCTGCGTTCGGCGCGGGTCCGGCGGGAGCAGTACGTCGGGCAGTGGTTGCCCGAGCCGCTGCTCAACGATCCCTACGAGGATCCCGCCCGCTCGGCGGAACTGGCGGACTCGGTCTCAATGGCGGCCCTGCTGCTGCTCGAGCGGCTGTCTCCGCTGGAACGCGCGGTCTTCGTCCTGCGGGAGGTGTTCGGCTTCGGCTTCCCCGAGGTCGCGTCCGCCGTCGGGCGGTCGGAGGCAGCCTGCCGCCAGTTGGCGGTCCGGGCGCGTCGCCACATGGATGGGGGACGGCCCCGGTTCCCTGCGGATCCTCAGCAACGCGAGGAGCTGGCGGCACGGTTCTTCGACGCGCTCCGGGACGGCGATGTCGAGGGAGTGCGCGAGCTGCTCTCGGCTGACGCCGAGATGGTCGGGGACGGCGGCGGTAAGGCGCCCGCGCTGGCCAGGAGCGTGATCGGCGCAGACCATCTGGCCCGCCTGCTCGCGTCGATCTTCCCGGTGCTCGCCCGGATCGACGCGAGTGTGGAGGTGTGCGAGCTGAACGGGCAGCCCGGCGCGATCCTTCGCGACCGCGACGGCAAGGTGGTCAGCACTTTCGTGCTCGACATCCTCGACGGGCGGATCCAGACCATCCGCTCGGTGCTCAACCCCGACAAGCTCGGCCACCTGGGTCCGGTCGGCGACGCCTGGGCGATCACCCGCGAGCTGCAGCACAACCGCCGGCTTGCCGACTGACCTGGGCAGCGTGCCGGCAGCTCAGGGCGGATCCAGCCGATCCGCCCTGAGCAGGTCAGGCACTCACCACGCGACCGGACCCAGGCGGTCGACGAAGATCCCGGTCGGCCCGTCGGCGTCCAGCATCGCGAGCCTCAGGATCGAGTCGGTGCCCTCCGTGACCGTGAGCGCGCCGGTGTGGTTGTTCATGTCGGTGGCGGCGAACTTCTTGTTGGCGGTCTCGCCGGGGGTCGCGAGGTTGAACTTGATCTGCGGCAGCGCCTGGGCATACCGGACGGTGATCATGTTCAGCGCCGTCTTCGACGAGCTGTAGGCGAGTTCGTGGAACTTCGAGAAGGGCTGCTCCGGGTCGGTCACGACCGAGAACGAACTGCCGCCGCTGGACACCATCACCACACGAGGGTTCTCCGCCGCCTGCAGCAGGGGGAGGAAGGCGTGCGTCACCCTGACCGGCCCGTAAACGTTGGTGTCGTAGACGGAGTGGATCTCCTCGGCCGTCGCCTCCGCCGGCGCGATGCCCCGTCCCGGGGCGCCCGCGTTGTTGATCAGCACGTCGAGCCGGTCGGTGTGCTTCTCCACCAGCCGGACGGCCTCGGCCACCGACTCCTCCGAGGTCACGTCCAGCGGGATCAGCACCACGTTCACGCCGTCGGCGGCCAGCCTCTCGGCCGCTTCCTGTCCCCGGCCCTCGTCGCGCGAGCCGAGATAGACCGTCCAGCCCTGCTCTCCGAGCCTCCGGGCGGCTTCGTAGCCAAGTCCTTTGTTGCCTCCGGTGATCAGCACCGAGGTCCTTTGTGAGTTCGTCATGCCCCCGAGACGAGAGGCCGCGACCGGCTGTGACATCGGTGCCGCGTGGTCTACGTCACGACCGGCGGCCGTGACAGGGACCGGGCCGCCGGCTGTCGCAGGGACCCGCCGGGCAGCTGTTGGTCGACAGTGACACCGGCGCCTCGGTACAGGATCCCTCCGTTGCCCTCGCAGCCACCGCCCTGGCCCGCGTCCAACAGCACCTCGCTGCCTGACCGGGCTTGCGGCACAGACGGGACGCGAATTCCGCGGAGGACGATCGCACCCAGCAGGCCGGCCACCACCTGGGCGGCGATGACCAGGCCGAACCGCAGACCGCCGGCCGTGTCGAACGGTGTGCCGGGCGCGATCAGAAGGGTGAGTTGGTAGCCACCCGAGCAGAACATCGCGCCGGTACCGAGCCCAGCAGCCATCAGCGATCCCCCGGCCCGGATGGCTCGTGGCCGGTGCGAGACGAGGATGACCAGTCCCACCAGTCCCGCCAGCGCCAGACTCGCCGTCGAAATGTCCAGCGCCCGCTGGGCAACGCTCCGGCCGTTTCGCGCCTCGCTGGTCAACCCTGTTGATCCGCCGAACGCCCAGAACAGGCGGGCGGCGACAACAAGCGCGACCAACGCGCCGACAGCGGCGATCAGCCGGACCTGGATCGTGCTGGGGGAGCCCGCGGGGCCGAGACGGGCGCGGAGAACGTGCGCCCAGCGGGCACGGACATGCAGAACGAACGTCACCGCAAGTCCGGTGCCCTGCAGGATGAAGCCCGCGTAGACGACGCCGTACACCCACCCCTGCAGACCGTCGATGGGGTTGTCTGCCGCGGGCGTGGGCGTGTTCCCGGCGAGGAAGCCGAGTGGCGCCGCGAGCATCACCGGCGCCAGCAGACCTCCGGCCACCCACAACGGGAACAAGACCATCCAGGCCGGCAGCCGTCGCCCCCACGGGTGGACGAGGGCCAACGCCAGCGCGGCGCCGGTCAGCTCCATCGCGGCGGTGATCGAGTTGCCGACAACGAACGGCGCCGTGCGCATCAGCCCCGGTTGAACGACGCCGATGTCACTGCCGAGCAGCCAGGCGATCTTGATCGAGAGGTACGGCATCATGGCGGCGACGGTGACGCACCCCGCCACGTGCGGGGTCGAGATCTTCATGCCCTCAGTCTCATCACGCCGCCAGCCGCCGAGTTCCCTCCGGCGAACGAAGGTTCTCCCTCACGAAAGGGAATTCCAATCAGGCCGTCTCCAGCCGGCTATTACCGGAGTAGCCCGGAACCTCGCATCCAAACGCAGCTCTCCGCGGGAGACGCGCTCGCCGAGGCCATGGCGTACTACGCGCGGGTGCGGGGCGAGCGACACCCCGCCTGGCGCAAGCACCTGGACCGGCCGGTGCGCGTCGTAGTGTGAGCGGGTGACGATCAGTGCGGCCGAGATTGCCCGGGCAGCGGATCTGCTGCATGACGTGGTGGCACCTACGCCGCTGGAGTACTCGCGCTGGTTGAGCGACCTCGTCGGCGGTGACGTCTTCCTCAAGTGCGAGAACCTGCAGCGGACCGGATCGTTCAAGCTGCGCGGTGCATACGTGCGAATGGCGCGGTTGTCCAAGAAGGACCGGGCGAAGGGGGTCGTCGCCGCGAGCGCCGGAAATCACGCGCAGGGCGTCGCGCTGGCCGCCCAACTGCTCGGGATCAAGGCGACCGTGTTCATGCCGCACGGCGCGCCGATCCCGAAGGAGAAGGCGACCCGTGCGTACGGCGCCGAGATCAGGTTCGTCGGTACGTCGATCGACGACTGCCTGAAGGCGGCCCGCGCGTTCGAGGAGCAGACCGGCGCGATCCTGATCCACCCGTTCGACCACGTGGACATCGTGGCCGGCCAGGCGACCACCGGGCTGGAGATCGTCGAGCAATGCCCGCAGGTGCGGACGGTCGTCGTACCGACCGGTGGTGGCGGACTGATCGCCGGGATCGCGTCGGCGATGCAGCGCGACGGGATGCCGATCGAGGTCGTCGGGGTGCAGGCGAAGGGCGCCGCGGCGTATCCGCCCTCGCTGGCTGCCGGCGAGCCGGTGCAGCTGGAGAAGATGGCGACGATGGCCGACGGGATCGCGGTCGGGCTTCCCGGCACGGTTCCGTTCGCGGCGATCCAGCGGTACGTCGGCGAGGTGCTGACGGTCGGCGAGGATTCGTTGTCCAAGGCCCTCTTGCTGATCCTCGAACGGGCCAAGCTGGTGGTCGAGCCGGCCGGCGCCGCCGCTGTGGCCGCGCTGCTGGACAACCCGAAGCGGTTCAAGCCACCGGTCGTTGCGGTGCTGTCGGGCGGGAACATCGATCCGCTGTTGCTGATGCGCGTACTACGGCACGGCATGGCGGCGGCTGGACGCTACTTGTCCCTGCGAGTGCGGATCCCCGATACGCCTGGTGGGCTGGCGGCCTTGCTGACCCGGCTGGCCGAGGTGGAGGCCAACATCATCGAAGTACTGCATGAGCGCATCTCCGAGACGCTGCACCTGGACGAGGTCGAGGTCGCGCTGCAGCTGGAGATGCGTGGGGACGAGCACCGAGAACGCGTGCTCGCCAGTCTGCTCGCGAGCGGCTACACGTACACGCTCAACTAGCCGACTTCAGTCTGTCGGGTGGCAAGCGTCGGGCCGGGGCTTCAGTCTGTCGGGTCGCAGGACTTGATCAGCGGGGCGTGCAGGCGCTCGGCGAGGACACGGCGCTGGGTCGGCTGTGCTTCTCGCTGCCGGAGCAGGCCCTTCTCGGTCATGCAGACGCTGATCGCGCGGCGGTCCTCGGGGCACATGTTCCGCTCGACCAGACCGGCTGCTTCCAGTCGCCCGATCACCCGGGACAGTGCGCTCTGGCTCAGATGCACCGAGCCGGCGATCTGCTGGACCTTGGCGGACTGATCAGGGAGGTTGGCCAGCCGCTCGAGCACCTCGTACTCACTCATGCCCAGGCCGTGGCCGGACTGCAGCTCACGGTCGAGCGCGCAGGTGAGATCCGCATGGCGGGCCAGCAACTGGCGCCACTCGCGGACATCGGCGCTGGTCTCACCAGTCCCAGCGCTGACCTTCGTCTCGGTCATGTCCGCGACGTTATCATGCATCTGCATCCAATGCAACTGCAATTAATGACTAGACATTAGATGCACATGCATGCAAAGCTCTCTTCTCGTGACACAGACAACGCAAGTACCTCCGACCCGCCTGACCTGGGATGCACGCCTGTGGGGCGCGCTCCTGGTGGTCTGCGGCGTGATCTTCCTCGACGGCCTCGACGTGTCCATGGTCGGCATGTCGCTGCCCTCCATCGGCGCCGACCTCGGCGTCTCCCTGTCCTCCCTGCAATGGGTCGTGACCGGTTATGTGCTCGGCTACGGCGGCTTCCTGCTGCTGGGCGGCCGGACCGCCGACCTGCTCGGCCGCCGCCGCGTCTTCCTGATCGCGCTGGCCGTGTTCGCCGTGGTCTCGATGCTGAGCTCGCTGGCGACCAACCCCGAACTGCTCATCGCCGCGCGGTTCGTCAAGGGCATCGCCGCCGCGTTCACCGCGCCGGCCGCGCTCTCCATCCTCACCACGACTTTCCACGAGGGTCCGGACCGGAACCGGGCGCTCAGCATCTTCACCACCTGCGCCGCGAGCGGCTTCTCGCTCGGCCTGATCCTCGGCGGCCTGCTGACCGAGGTCGGCTGGCGCTGGACCTTCCTGATGCCTGGCCCGGTCGCCCTGCTCGTGCTGCTGTTCGCGGTCAAGCTGATCCCGAACAGCCCGCGCGACGAGGCGGTCGGCGGGTACGACGTACCGGGGGCCGTCACCGTCACCGCCGGGATGCTCAGCCTGGTCTTCGCCGTGGTCGGCGCTGAAGGAGCCGGCTGGGTCTCGGTCCGCACGATCGGGCTGTTCGTCCTGGCGGCCGCGTTGCTGGCAGCCTTCGTCTGGATCGAGACGCACACCAAGCACCCGCTGGTCCGCCTCGGCATCCTGCGCAAGACCAACCTGCGGCTGGCGAACCTCGCGATCATGACGGTGTTCGGCGCGTACGTCTCGTTCCAGTTCATCGGCACGCTCTACCTGCAGAACATGCTCGGCTGGTCGTCCCTGGAGACCGCGCTCGGCTTCCTGCCGGCCGGCCTGCTGGTCGCCTTCCTCTCGCCGAACGCGGGCAAGTTGGCGGACCGGATCGGTACGGAGCGGATGGTCGCGGCCGGCATGGTGCTGTTCGTCGCGGGCTACGCGCTCTTCCTGCGGATCGGTCAGACGTCGAACTACACCGCCACGGTGCTGCCGACGATCGTGCTGATCGGCCTGGGCTTCGCGATCACCTTCCCGGCCCTGAACATGCAGGCCACGAACGGGGTGGACGACAACGAGCAGGGGCTCGCGTCCGGTCTGTTCAACACCTCCAGCCAGGTGGGCGGCGCGATCGTGCTCGCCATCACCACGGCGGTCATCGGCAGCCAGTCGCACGGAGTCACCGCACCCAGCGGGATGCTGGCGGCGTACAAGCCGGCGCTGGTCGTGATCACCGGCATCACCGTGCTCGGCCTGCTGCTCGGCGCCTACGGCCTTCGCGGGCTCAAGGAACGTCGCGCCCTCGCCGCAGCCGAGGCGGCGGAACTCGAAGCAGTCCAGTCGGAACTCGCCGCGGAAGAGATGTCCCCGGCGGCCTGACAGAACCGGCTCCTTCGCCGGAGCCGTGCAGTACATAGAGAAGAAGCGGATCCGGGGTCGGAGCCGCGCAGTACACAGAAAGGCAGTGCGGGTCACGGGCTACTCCGCCGTGACCCGCACTGCTGTCTTTTAGGCGCGACGTGTGGTGGGCACTGGAGCGAGCATGTCCGGTCGTGCAATCAAGGGTCATCTGCTCGCAGGGCGCTACCGGCTGGCCGACACCCTCGGGCGCGGCGGCATGGGAGTCGTCTGGCGGGCACGGGACGAACTGCTCGGTCGCGAGGTCGCGGTCAAGGAGATCCTGCTCCCGCCGGAGCTGCCCGACCAAGAACGCGTCGTACTGCGCCGTCGGACGCTGCGGGAAGCGCGATCGGCCGCCCAGTTGAGCCACCCCAACGTCGTCGCCATGTACGACGTGGTCGAAGAAGCGGGCCGGCCGTGGATCGTGATGGAGCTGATCCGGTCGCACACCCTGGCGGAGCGGATCCGTGAGCAGGGTCCGCTGCCCTGGCGGGATGTCGCGATGATCGGGCTTCAGGTCCTCTCCGCGCTCGAGGCGGCGCACTCGGTCGGCGTACTGCATCGAGATGTGAAGCCGAGCAATGTGCTGCTTGCCGAAGACGGGCGGGTGGTGTTGACCGACTTCGGCATCGCGACGTTGGAGGGCGATCCGTCGCTGACGATCTCGGGTGCCATTGTCGGATCGCCGGCGTACATGGCTCCCGAACGCATCCAGGCGCGCGGGGCGGGTCCTGCGTCGGATCTGTGGTCTTTGGGTGCCACCCTCTACACCGCTGTGGAGGGCCGGCCGCCGTACGACCGAGGTGCCGCCCTCCCGACCTTGACCGCGGCGGTAACCGAACCGCCCGACCCGGTGCGTTTGGCCGGCCCGTTGACCCCCGTCCTCGAAGGTCTCCTACGCAAAGACCCGTCCGAGCGAACCGGCGTCGCCGAGGCCCGCCACCTACTCCAACAAGCAGCCCACACCCCAGCGCCAACCCCCACTCCCATCCCTGCACCCACCCCCAACACCCCCACCCCCGAAGCCGACCGCGGCCAGAAAACCCGAGTCCTCCCCCTCCCCCCAAACCTCCGCACCCCCACCCCCACCCCCACTCCGCACGCGGCCCCCATTCCCACCGAGCACCCCAACCCCACCGCCATCGACGCACGCGTTCCCACCGAGCACCCCAACCCCACCGCCACCGACCCACCCGACCCCACCGCCACCGACGCACGCGTTCCCACCGAGGCGTCCGATCCGACCGAGGCGCCCGATCCCACCGAGGCACCCGAGCCGACCGAGCAGCCGCATCGGCCCGAGGTGCCCGTGCCATCCACGCAGCCCGATTCCACCGAGCGATCCGATGTCGCCGAGCGGCGTGCTCCCGCCGTCAAGCGGCCCG
This sequence comes from Kribbella voronezhensis, assembly GCF_004365175.1. Classification (NCBI taxonomy): domain Bacteria; kingdom Bacillati; phylum Actinomycetota; class Actinomycetes; order Propionibacteriales; family Kribbellaceae; genus Kribbella; species Kribbella voronezhensis. The sequence goes on from NZ_SOCE01000001.1 coordinate 5,310,719, forward strand.
ACCTCGCCGGAGCGCGCGGATCCGCCACGGCGCGTACCGAGCCGGTCGAGGAGCGTGCTCCCGCATCTGGTCCGGCACCCGTCGCACGGTCCACACCCGTTCCGGGCTCCGACGCCGTCGACGGGCGGCCCGAGTGGGGCGCGGAGGGTGGTCCTGCTGCTGAGAGGTCCGTCCCGGTCGGGGGGCTCGCCGCCGAGCGGGTCGGCGCCCTCGGCGGTGCTGACCCTGTAGGCGAAGGGGGCGGTGCTCGTTCGTCGGTGCGTTCGGGGCGGGCGCGGGGGGTGGTGGTTGGGGTGGGGGTGGTGTTGGTTGCGTGTGTGTTGGTGGGGTGGGCGATTGTGCGGCTGAGTGGTGATGAGAAGCCGAGCGGGGCGCCGAGTACTGCGAGTACGCGAGCGCCTCGTAGTACGGCGCCTACGACGGCTCCCGCGAGTGGGGGTACTCGGAGCAGCGCCTCGCCTACCAAGCCCAGTTCGGCTGTCACCACGAGCAGGACGCCGTCGGTGCGGCCGTCCGGGCAGCCAACGCCGATCCAGCTGCCTGCTGGCTTCGTTCGGTACTCCGACTCGACCGGCTTCTCGCTCGCCGTACCCGCCGGGTGGACGCGGACGCGCGACGGTCAGCGGGTGTCCTTTCGCGAACCAGGTGGTTCACGCCTGCTGCTGATCGACCAGACCGACCAGCCGAAGGCCGACCCGGTCGCGGACTGGCGGCAGCAGGAGCAGGCGCGGCGCGACGGGTACGCCGACTACCGCCGGATCCGGATCGAGGCGGTCGACTACTTCGACAAGGCAGCCGACTGGGAGTTCACGTACTCCGGTCGTTCCGGGCGGCAGCACGTCGTGATCCGTGGCGTGGTGACCAGCCCCCACCAGGCGTACGGGCTGTACTGGTCGACGCCTGACAGTCAGTGGGACCCGAGCCACGCGACCTTCGAGGAAGTGACCCGTTCGTTCCGGCCGGCGTCCTGAACACGCGTACTGCGCGCCCGCTGGCAGCTGCGTGGAGCAGGTCTCCGGGCGGTGGCGGGGAAGGTCCGGGGGCATCCCTTATTGGTTTGGACCCGTCCGGGTGCTGGACTGGAGGACATGAGCAACCAGAGCGATTACGACCGCCGCGTGAAGGACATCCTCGACCGGGTCGCCAAAGGCCACCTGTCCAGCGACGAGGCGGCCACACTGATCGCCGCCGCAAGGCCGACCGCGGCTGAGGCGTCGACTGCGGCCGGGTCGACGGCCGGTGAGCCGACGCCGGCCGCCGCTGACGAGACGGCAGGCCCCGCGGCGGGTGACGACATCCCGTCGGCTTCCGTGTGGGCAGACGTTGTCGACTCCCCGGACGTCGCCGGCGCGCAGTCCAGTACGCCTGCGCCGAGCGCCTCGCAGGCCGGCGTCGTCGACGAGCCCGCAGTACAGGCCAGCGTCGTGGACGAGCACGCAGTACAGGACACCGCGGACGAACCCGCAGTACAGGACGCCGTGGTGGAAGAGGCTCCGGCCGATGGGGACGAGGAAGAGGCCGACCACAGCAACGTGCCGGTGCCGTCCGGCGTACGGCGGGTGACTGTGCGCGCCGTCGGCCGTCGGGTGCGGTTGATCGGGGAACCGGCGATCAACGGGGTCGCTGTCGACGGGCCGCACGTGATCAAGCGCGACGGGGACACGCTCGCGATCAGCAGTGAAGGCGACATGGGGGTGTCGATTGACGGGTTCAGCATGTTGCGCAACCCGACCGACCTCAAGTCCCACGTCAACGGTCTCGCCAAGGAGCTGTGGATCCGCGTCAACCCGATGCTGGAGGTGGAGATCGAGGTCACCGGCGGCAGCGTCGTCGGTGAGCGACTCCCCGGCCTCAGCCGAGTCCGCGTCACTGCCGGTACGGCGAAGGTGACCGACGTCGACGGGCCGATCGACGTCCTGGTCCAAGCCGGTACGGCGACGCTCGACGCGCAGATCACCAAGGGCCGTTCGCGGGTCCGCGTCGAGTCGGGCGCCGCGACCGTCAATCTCCGCCGCGGCTCGGACGTCCGCGTCCACACCGAGGCTCAGCTCGGTCGCGTCACCTGGACCGGCGCGGTCAACGGCCAGTCCAAGGACGTCGAGATCGGCCGCGGCCGCGCCGCCCTGGACGTCGAGGTCCTCGTCGGCTCAGCCCAGATCACCTCCGACTGATTCAACTCCCCGAAGCAGCTGCCGGTTCTGGGATCTGGTGGAGAGTGCGGAGGGGAGAGAAGACGACGAAGCCGGCGCCGAGGAGGGCGCCGGCGCCGCTGAGCCAGAGGGTGGTGCGGAGGCTGGTGGCGGTGGCGATCAGGCCGCCCAGCAGACTGCCGACCGGCGCGACACCCCAGGCGACGAAGCTCATCGTGGCGCTGACGCGACCCTGTAGCTCGGGCGGGCAGAGGCGCTGCCGGATGCTCGACTGCAGGATGTAGCAGACGATGATGCTGATCGCGGCGAGCAGCACCGACACGACGTACCAGGTCAGTCGCCAGCCCGGACCGGTCAGCGCCTGGAGGAGGAAGGCGACGCCGATCCCGACGCAGGCGAGCACCAGCGCGCGGGGCTCGCCCAGCCGCGTGCTGAGGCGCTCGGTGAACCAGGAGGCGGCCAGCGCGCCGAGTAGCCCGATCATGCTGAGCAAGCCGATCGTGCTGGGGGAGAGGTGGACCTCCCTGACCAGGAAGACGATCATCACCGCGCCGCTCGCAGACTGGAACAGGAACGTGCTGGTCGTGGTCAGCGCGATCGGCCGGAGCAGCGGATGCCGGAACACGTACCGCAAGCCGTCTCCGATCTCCCGCCGCAGGTTGGGGCGTTCGGCCGGCGCCGGCCGAGGCTCCGGCGTACGGATCGAGCGGAGCCACAGTGCGGACCAGACGAAGCTGAGCGCGTTCAGGCCGAGCGTGACGGCTGCAGTCAGCCACTGGACGAGGAACCCACCCGCCCCTGCACCGATCACCGCAGCGACCGAGTGATTGGCAGCCAGTCTGGCGTTGCCGGGCAGCAACTGGTCTGGCTCGAGCAGTCTCGGCGGGTACGAGCTGTGCGCTACGTCGAACAGGACGGTGAGCAGACCCGACAGGGCCAGTACGACGTAGAGCTGCGTCAGAGTCAGTACGCCGAACCAGGCGGCGACCGGGATCGATCCGTAGAGCACCGCGCGGCCCAGATCCGACCAGATGAGCACAGGGAGACAGCGGATCCGGTCAACCCAGGCTCCAGCGAACAGGCCGAGCACTAGCCAGGCTGCGGTCTCACAGGTTCGCAGTACCGAGACCTGCAGGGTGCTGGCGTTCAGTGTGATCACTGCGAGCAGCGGGGCCGCCGACATCGCCAGGCGGCTGCCGAGCTGACTGAGCAGGTCGGCGGTCCACAGGCGGCGGAAGTCGGGATGATTGAGGATTCCGGGCTTCATCCAGCGACCGTAAACCGCAAAGTTGAGCGATGTCGACTCAATGTCAACAAAGTTGAGCCGCTGCGACTCAAGTCTCCGGGTAGCGAAAAGACTTCGAGACTGTCGGCGGCATCCGCCAAGATGACCTGCATCACAGCGGAAGGGGTGGCTCGGATGGCCGCAATCGAGGCGACAGGCCTCGTGAAGACGTTCAGGTCCAGGAAGAACTCGGTCAAGGCGCTCGACGGAATCGATCTGGAGGTGCCGGAAGGCAGCGTGCTCGGCCTGCTCGGGCCCAACGGCGCGGGCAAGACCACGGCGGTCCGGGTGCTGACCACCCTGATGGCTCCGGACGCCGGGAGTGCCCGGGTGCTCGGCCACGACGTGGTGAAGGAGGCAGACACCGTCCGCGGGCTGGTCGGCCTCTCGGGGCAGTACGCCGCGGTCGACGAGCTGCTCACCGGCCGGGAGAACCTCTGGATGTTCGGCCGGCTCTACCGGCTGAGCAGTAGCCAGGCGAAGCAGCGGGCGGACGAACTGCTGGAGACCTTCGACCTGACCGACGCGGCCGACCGGATCCTGAAGACGTACTCCGGCGGTATGCGCCGCCGGCTCGACCTGGCCGGCTCGCTGATCGCGCATCCGAAGGTGCTGTTCCTGGACGAGCCGACCACCGGACTGGACCCGCGCAGCCGGCTGGACCTGTGGCAGATCATCCGCGACCGGGTGAGCGAGGGAGTCACGATCCTGCTCACCACGCAGTACCTGGAAGAGGCCGACGAACTGGCCGACAGCATCGTCGTGGTCGACCACGGATCGGTGATCGCCCGCGGTACGGCGGACGAGTTGAAGGCGAAGGTGGGCGGCGAGCGAATCGAGATCGTCGTGCACGACCCGGACGACACCGCTCGCGCGCTGGAGTTGCTGACGGCCGCGCTCGAGATCACCGATCCGGATGCGACGACGCTGGACCAGCACAACAAGCGGATCACGCTTCCGGCGCCAGGTGGCTCGACCGCGCTGGTGGCAGCGATCCGCACCCTCGACGGCGCCGGAGTCCGGATCGCCGACGTCGGCCTGCGGCGGCCCACGCTGGACGACGTGTTCCTGAGTCTGACCGGCCACGCCGCGGAAGAGGTGGAGTCATGAGCACAACCGGTACGCCGGCCAAGGTGAGCCCGTTCGGCCGGGCGGTGTCCGATGCGGGGGTGCTCGCCTGGCGCAGTCTCAAGCGCATCCCGCGGACGCCCGACATGCTGATCTACGCGACGATCCAGCCGATCATGTTCGTGTTGTTGTTCGCCTATGTCTTCGGCAACGCGATTCCGATCCCGGGCTTTCCTGGCGCTCGGGCCTATCGGGAGTTTCTGATGTCGGGGATCTTCGCCCAGACGATGGCGTTCGCGGTCGCCTCCGCCAGCGTCGGGCTGGCCGATGACATGTCGAAGGGTCTGATCGACCGGTTCCGGTCGTTGCCGATGGCAAGGTCCGGGGTGATCGCCGGGCGGGTGATCGGGGACGTGGTGTTCAACGCGTTCGTGATGCTGGTGATGGTGATCTGCGGGTTCATCGTCGGTTGGCGCTGGCACAACGGGATCGGGCAGGCGCTGGCGGCGTTCGCGATCTTGCTGCTGTTCGCGTTCGCGATGCTGTGGGTGGGTGCGCTGATCGGGTTGTCGGTGGGCGGTCCGGAGGTCGCGGCGTCCGCCGGGCTGATCTGGCTGTTCCCGTTGACGTTCCTGTCGAATGCGTTCGTGCCGACACCGAACCTGCCGGGTGCACTGCAACCGGTCGCGGAGTGGAACCCGATCTCCTCGATCGTCGCGGCCTGCCGGCACTTGTTCGGCAACCCGTCGCCGTTCGCGAGTCCGGACGGCTTCCCGGCACAGCATCCGGTCTGGCTGAGCCTGATCTGGTGCGCCGTGATCATCGCCGTCTTCGCCCCACTGGCGGTGAACAAGTACCGCCGAGCCACATCACGCTGACGGCCCTGGCGCGCCGAGCTGGTCCGTCAGGTGCTGGGGGAGATGTCCAGTAGGCGGAGCAAGGTGATGGCGTCTCTGGGCGCCATCACCTTCATGTCGTTGTCGAAGTACACGTAGACGTCGTGGTCGGTGGCCCAGCCGCGGATCCGCTTGGCCCATTGTTTCAAAGCCTTGTCGGTGTAGCCACTCGCGTAGAGCTCCTCGTCGCCGTGCAGACGGACATAGACGAAGTCGGCGGTCACCTGGTCGAACATCGGCCAGGTGCCGGCCGTGTCCGCGATGACGCACGCGACGCCGTGCTTGCACAGCAGTTCGGTGAAGGCGGGGTCCGCGAAACCAGGGTGGCGCACCTCCATGGCGTGCCGGAGCGGACGATCGGCGTCGGTCTCGGTCAACGCGCGACCGTCGAGCCGGTGGTCGTGCTTGGCGGCGAGCACGGCGGCTTCGCCCGTCGTACGGGGAAGTGCGGCCAGGAACGTGTCGAGGACCTCTGGGTCGAACGGCAGGTTGGCCGGGGTCTGCCAGAGGATCGGACCGAGGGTGGGTCCGAGGGCGAGCAGGCCGGAGGCGAAGAAGTTGGCGAGTACGGTGTCGGCGTCGCGCAGGCGTTTCATGTGCGTGATGAACCGGCCGCCCTTGACGGCGAAGACGAAATCCTCGGGAACGCTCGCCCGCCAGCGCTGGTAACTCTCCGGCCGCTGCAGCGAATAGAACGAGCCGTTGATCTCGACCGAATTCACCTGCCGCGACAAATACTCCAACTCCCGCCGCTGGGCGAGGCCCTTGGGATAGAACACCCCACGCCACGGCGGATAAAGCCACCCCGACGTCCCGATCCGAATCTCCACAGCCCCCCAGTGTCCCGACAACCACCCCCAGAAACCACCCGCCGAGGAAGGCGAGCGAGTGGAGGGCATATGCGGGATAGATAGGCACAGCAGAGCGCCCCGGGGAGGCGGCGGGGCGAGCGGCGTACCCGGGTGTGGGCACAGCAGAGCGCCCCCGGGGAGGCGGCGGGGCGAGCGGCGTACCCAGGTGTGGGCACAGCAGAGCGGCCCCGGGGAGGCGGCGGGGGCGGGCGGCGTACCCGGGTGTGGGCACAGCAGAGCGCCCGGGGAGGCGGAGTACGCCGGGCGAGAGGCGTGCCTGGAGGTGGGGACAGGAGAGCGCCCCGGTGGGTTTCACCGGGGCGCGCTGGGGTCTGGGTGGGTCAGCCGGTGAAGGGGACCGCGGCGACGATCTCCACGGTGACGTCCTTGCCGTTCGGGGCCGCGTAGGTTGCCTTGTCGCCCTTCTTCTTGCCCAGGATCGCTGAGCCGAGCGGGGACTGCGGCGAGTACACGTCGATGTCGACCGACGCGTCCAGCGCGAGCAACTCGCGGGAGCCGAGCAGGAACGTCTCCACATCGTCGTCGCCGGCGAACTTGATGGACACCTTCATGCCGGGCTCGACCTTGCCGCCCGCCTTCGGGGTCTCGCCGACGCGGGCCCGGCGCAGCATGTCCTCGAGCTGCCGGATCCGGGCCTCCATCTTGCCCTGCTCGTCCTTGGCGGCGTGGTAGCCGCCGTTCTCCTTGAGGTCGCCCTCGTCGCGGGCGTCGCTGATCCGCTGGGTGATCTCGGCACGGGCGGGGCCCTTGAGGTGCTCGAGCTCGGACTTCAGCTGGTCGTAACCATCCTGTGTCAGCCAGACAACGCTGTCCTCGTCAACCTTCTGCGTCACGGGCTGCTCCTTGTGTCGATGGGATGGGCAGAAAAGCCGTTGGCCGCCGTCGTCGACGGCGACCAATCCACTGAGCGTAGCAAGATCAGGCCCGGAACCCCACAGTTCCGCCTATTCACAAACAATACGCAAACGTTTGCGCGACCCTGAAGGCAATCGTTTACCCCTCCTGAACGCGCCCGGCGCCGGAAGATGCTGACAGAACAGGCCGGTGCGAGCGAAATCAACCAACAAGGTCAGCTGGGTGAGGCCGTCGGCCAACCAGCAAGGTCAGCTGGGTGAGGCCTTCAGCGGGGCCGGTGGGCGTTGGCGGTGGTGCAGCCGACCAGTACTACGGCGGTGGCGTCCCGCTGCGTTGTCAGAGTGGCGTCGAGGCTCTGGCGGCGGGGGGAATCGGCCGGCACCTTCAGCGTGACCTCGCCGACGATCGAGAAATCGGCTGCCTTCGCCTGGAGCCGGCAGCTCGCCTCGACGTTCTTCGAGCGATCGACCTGGATGGTCGCGGTCGCTGATATCGGCGACGTGATGGTGTATCCGAGCAACCGTGACGACACCGGCGGCGTGGACTGCACGAAGGCGGCCCACAGCAGCCAGACCAGCCCGGTCAGCGCCAGCACGCCGACGACCCCGAGGATCAGCGGCCGGCGGCCACGACGGGTCCGGCCGTAACGGGCGTCCAGGTCGGTTGCGGATGGGTCGGTCAACGGTTCTCCTCGGGCTTGGAGGACCATTGTGTCTTGTGACCGAAGATCTTCGTCTGCTGCATGTCCATGCCCACCCCGATGACGAGTCCAGCAAGGGTGCCGCCTCGACCGCCCGGTATGTCGCCGAAGGCGTCGACGTGATGGTGGCCACCTGTACCGGCGGTGAGCGTGGATCGATCCTGAATCCCAAGATGGACCGCCCCGAGGTACTGGCGAACATCAGCGAGATCCGCCGCCAGGAGATGGACGCGGCCCGCGAGATCCTGGGCATCCGGCAGGAATGGCTCGGCTGGGTCGACTCCGGCTTTCCCGAGGGCGATCCGCTGCCGCCGCTGCCGGAGGGCTGCTTCGCCTCGCTCAAGGTGGAGGACGCGGCCGCGCCGCTGGTGAAGCTGATCCGCGAGTTCCGCCCGCAGGTCGTCACGACGTACGACGAGAACGGCGGCTACCCGCACCCGGATCACGTGATGTGCCACCAGATCACCGTGGCCGCCTTCGAGGCAGCCGGTGACGAGGAGGCGTACCCGGACCTCGGCGAGCCGTGGCAGCCGCTGAAGCTGTACTACCACCACACCTTCCACCGCGAGCGGATGAAGGCGCTGCACGACGCGATGATTGCCCGCGGCCTCGAATCGCCGTACGCCGAGCGGCTGAAGGACTGGAAGCCGGACCCGGAGAACGAGCGCCGGATCACCACCCGGGTGGAGTGCGCGGAGTACTTCGGCGTACGGGACCGGGCGCTGCTCGCGCATGCGACCCAGATCGACCCGGACGGCGCGTGGTTCGCCGTACCGCTGGAGGTTCACCAGCAGGCGTGGCCCACCGAGGACTACGAACTGGCCCGCAGCGTGGTGGAGTCCGAACTGCCCGAGGACGACCTGTTCGCGGGGCTGCGCTGAGGGCCGGGCGCGACGGTGAGACACTGGCCAGGTGACCGCGATGACCCCACTTCTGACGACCGGGCGCCCGATGACCGAGATCGACCCGAACTCGGTCCGGCCCGGCTGGGTCGCGCTGCTGATCGTGCTCGCGCTCGGTGCCGCCACGGTGCTGCTGTGGCGCAACATGGGCAAACAGTTGAAGCGGATCGACTTCGATCCCACCGATGGGCAGCCGACGGCCGAGGACGCGACTGCGCCCGGCCGAGCACTGTCCGTAGACCAGCCGACCACGGACAGCTCAGTGGACCGGGATGGCGCTGCCGCGCCGCGGACGACTGACGCGGAAGCCTCCGAACCGGGCTCGAAACCAACTAGGTAAGGGGATTGTCACGAGATGGTGTCGTGACGTACCTCTTTTCGGCCGCGACCCTATAGTGAGCGCGTGTCGAACCAAGGTGCCGAGGGCGGGAACGCTCTGTGACCGCGACCCGCGCCGCCCGGCATCGCGTGCCCGGACGTCTGGTAGCGGGTGGTGCGAGTGCGGTGCTGGTCGCCTCCGTGGCGCTGGTCGTCGGGCTGTACGCCGCCGGCAGTGAGCCGCAGGACGTGGGGATCGGCGGCCCCGGCCTCTTCGTCGACTGGTTGCTGCCGTTCTTCCGGCTGATGTCCACGTTGGCCACCGTCGGCTGTGCGGGCGCGCTGCTCGCCGCTGTGGTGCTGTTGCGTACGGACGGTGGCCCGCTGGGTCTGCAGGGTCGGCGAGCGATTCGGGACGCCAGCAACTCGGCGATCATCTGGGCGGTGGCGGCGTTCGGCGGCGCGATCATCACAGCTGCCGTACTCACCGACACCCGAGTCGATCTGCTCCGGCTGAAGCTGGACGACGCGCTCGGTGTGCCGGAGGTGAAGGCGCTACTGATCACCGGCATCCTCGTCGTCGCGCTGGCGATCGGGATCCGCCGGGTCCAGACCTCGTCGGCCGCGGCACTCGGCGTACTGGTGGCGATCGCCGCACTGGTCCCACCCGCGCTCACGACGTACCCCCGCAACGAGTCGTACGTCGTACTCGCGGGCGCCGCCCTGGTCATCCACGTGATCGCCGCGACCACCTGGGTCGGGGGACTGGCAGGACTGGTCCGGTACGGACGGGCCAGCCGGCAAGGACTCCCGCTGGTGCTCGAGCGGTTCAGCCAGGTCGCGCTGGCCTCCTCGATCGCGGTCCTGGTGAGCGGCGTGATCAGCGCAGCCGGCCGGCTCGCGGCCAAGGGCGGCGGCTTCGACTCGGCCCTCGACGTCCTCACCTCCGACGCGTACGGCGGCCTGCTGCTGGCCAAGACGGTCGCCTTCGTCGTCCTGATCATCGCCGGCGCCTTCCACCGCCGCCGCGTGATCTCCAAGGTCAACGAATTCACCACCCCCTTCTGGCAGCTGGTAGGCGGCGAACTGGTCGTCATGGCGATCGCCATCGGCCTCTCAGTAGCCCTGGCCCAAACCGCCTGACGCGAAGCTGGATCAGACAGCGGCGAGGTCGATCTCTACGACGAAGGGAACAGTCGACTTCACGATGCCCGTGAAAACCTCGCCGTCGCGGTACGACCGGCTTGCTGGGTCCAGCACGTAGGTGTACACCAGTGGGACGCCGGTAGCTGCTTGCTCCACCCGCCAGTAGAAGGCGATTCCGGCCTGCGCGTACTGATCCGCCTTGACGACCCGGTCCGTGGTCTCCGAGCCGGGCGACACAACCTCGACGACCAGCAGCACGTACTCGGGTCGCATCGGCAAAGTGTCGATTCTGTCCGCTCGGTAGACCACGACGTCCGGTCGGCGATTGGTCAGCGGGACATCCTGCAGGCGGACGTCGAAGTCGGTATCCGCATTCCAGTCCGCACCCGCGGCGAGCTCCAGCCCGTTTGCCAGGAACCGCGCCAGTCGGTTGTGCCGAATAGAAGCGCTCGGGGTCACCACGACCATCCCGTCCACGATCTCGATTCCGGCACACTGCTCCGCAGACCAGGAGTCGTACTGCTCAGCCGTGATCTGGGAATGCATCCACGCCGGAGCAACCATGTCCGCGGTCACGGCGTACCTCCCCTGGGTCTGCGATAGGCCGGTGGTGCAAAACTCAGGATACTGGGTGAGGGCGTGAATTCCGGTCCACGGCAGGGTCGGTTCCATGGGGGTGGCGGCTCGGACTGCCTAGGGTGGGTTCATGAACGAACTCGGAACGTCGACGTCCCCGTACTTGCGGCAGCATGCGGGGAATCCGGTGGGGTGGCGGCAGTGGTCCGAGGCGGCGTTCGCGGAGGCGCGGGAGCGGGATGTGCCGGTGTTCTTGAGCATCGGGTACTCCGCCTGTCACTGGTGTCATGTGATGGCGCACGAGTCGTTCGAGGACGAGGCGACCGCGGCGTACCTGAACGAGCACTTCGTCAGTATCAAGGTGGATCGTGAGGAGCGTCCTGACGTGGACGCGATCTACATGGAGGCCACGGTCGCGATGACCGGGCAGGGTGGGTGGCCGATGTCGGTGTTCCTCACCCCGGCCGGCGAGCCGTTCTTCTGCGGCACGTATTTCCCGTCCGAGCCGCGGCACGGGATGGCGACGTTCCGTCAGGTGCTGGAGTCGCTGACCGACGCGTGGCAGACCAAGCGCGACCAGATCGACCAGATCGGGCGCGACGTGGTGGCGCAACTCGGTGCCCGCAGTCACCCGGCCGGTGGGGCGATCGACGCCCAGACCCTCGATCGCGCGGTCGACCTGCTGAGAGCCGACTTCGATCCTGTCGACGCGGGATTCGGCTCAGCGCCGAAGTTCCCGCCGTCGATGGTGCTGGACTTCCTGCTGCGCCACCATCGCCGGACCGGCTCGGTCGAGGCGCTGCGGATGGTCACGGAGACCTGCGAGCGGATGGCCCGGGGTGGCATGTACGACCAGCTCGCCGGCGGTTTCGCGCGGTACAGCGTGGACGGGCAGTGGGTGGTGCCGCACTTCGAGAAGATGCTGTACGACAACGCGCTCCTGCTCGACGTCTACACCCAGTTGTTCGCGCTGACAGGTGAGCCGCTGGCCGAGCGGATCGCGACCGAGACGGCCGACTTCCTCCTCGCCGAACTCCGCACGCCCGAAGGCGGTTTCGCCTCCGCCCTCGACGCCGACACAGAAGGTGTCGAGGGCAAGTACTACGTCTGGTCGCCCGACCAACTGCGCGAGGTGCTCGAGCCCGAGGATGCCGCCTGGGTGATCGACCTCTGCGACGTCACCGGCACCTTCGAGCACGGCTTGTCCGTTCTGCAGTTGCGCCAGGACCCGGACGATCCCGCCCGATGGAACAAGCTGCGCTCCGTACTACGGGACGCGCGGAACCGGCGTACCTACCCCGCCCGTGACGACAAGATCGTCGCGGCGTGGAACGGTCTCGCCATCACCGCGCTGGCCCGGGCGGGCGTAGTACTGGCCAAGCCCCAGTACGTCGAGGCGGCGGTCGGCGCGGCCGGATTGGTCCGGGACGTGCATCTCGACGAGTCCGGGCGGCTTCACCGGACCTCCCGCGACGGGAAGGTCGGTACTGCGCACGGAGTGCTCGAGGACTACGCCGCTTTCGCGCAGGCATGCCTCACGTTGCTCGGCGTGACCGGCGATGCGAGCTGGCTGACGACAGCAGAATCCCTGCTGACAAGGGTGATCGAGCACTTTGTTGCTGACGGCATCTTCTACGACACGGCCGCGGATGCCGAGGCGCTGGTCTGGCGGCCGAAGGATCCCACCGACAACGCGAGCCCGTCTGGCGTATCGCTCGCGGCGGAGGCCTTGACGACGCTCGCCTCGCTGACCGGATCGGCCCGCTACGAGACCGCCGCCGAACAGGCGCTGACGGCCTCGGCGGCGCTGGCCGCCCGGGCGCCCCGGTTCGCCGGGAGAGCTCTCGCTGTTGCCGAGACGCTCGCGGCCGGCCCGTTGGAGATCGCCATCGCCGGTGCCTCCGAGGAACTGCTGCGGGTCGCCATCACGGATTCGCCCTGGGGCACCGCGGTGGTGCAGGGCGAGCCCGGTCTCGACGTGCCGCTGATGGCCGGCCGGGAATTGCGGGACGGCCGCGCCGCGGCGTACGTGTGTCAGAAGTTCACCTGCCGGCTGCCCGTCGTGTTGCCGGAAGACCTTCGCCGTGAGTTGAACGCGGCCCGCTGACCCCTCGCGCAGTGCGGGTTTTCCCTGTCATTTCGCCGGAATCGCTTGACGGCACCTGCTGTGAAGGGCCAGAGTCCTCCTTCAGTCGGATGTAACAGAACTCGCACGACCTGACACACAGTGTCACAAGTAGGCAATGGCACTGCTGGGTCAGGATCGTCCGGCGGTCCCATGTGCAAGCGGTTGCTGCGCCCAAACAGTGACCACAAAGCGGTTGCTGCGCCCAAACAGCGACCACACCGTGAGGAGATGCTGTCTTGAAACGACTGACATCAGCAGGGGCGGTGGCCATCGTCGCAGCAGCGGGACTGGCTGCGACCTTCACCGGCTCGCCCGCCGGAGCCACCACCCGCACGGCGCCACTGCCGGCCACCGGCTTCAACCAGCCGGCCGCTGTCCAGGCCGAGCAGGCGCTCACCGCGCAGACGGCCGTAGCGCTCGGCCTCGCGAAAGGCGAGGTGCTCAAGGTCCGCGACGTCGTGAAAGATGCCGACGGCACCGAATATGTCCGCTACGACCGGACCTTCAACGGTCTCAAGGTCGTTGGCGGTGACCTGATCGTGAAGCGCAAGGGTGAGGCGATCAGCCACGTCACCTACAACCGCGGCGCCGGCAAGGTTGCCATCGCCTCCACCAAGCCGACGCTGTCCCAGTCGGCAGCTCTCGCCAAGGGCGCGAAGTCCGCGGACTTCAAGGCCACTGGCAACAAAGGCTCGCTCGTCGTCTACGTGACGCCCAGCAAGCCGGTCCTCGCCTACGAGGTCGTCACCACCGGCGTCAGGGCCGACCAGACGCCGTCGGTGCTGCACTCCTTCATCGACGCCAAGTCCGGTGCCGTGCTGGCCACTGACGACGAGATCAAGACCGGCACCGGCAACTCGATGTACTCCGGCACAGTCTCGATCGGTACGTCGGGCAGCTACTCGATGACCGACCCCAACCGTGGCGGCAACAACACCACGGACCTCAACGGCGCCACGTCCGGCAACGGAACGGTGTTCACCGACCCGGACGACACCTGGGGCGACGGAACCGCTTCGAACCGGCAGACTGCCGGTGTCGACGCGCACTACGGTGCTCAGCTGACCTGGGACTACTACAAGAACGTCCACGGCCGCAACGGCATCTTCAACAACGGCCAGGGCGCTCGCAGCAGGACCCACTACGGCAATGCCTATGTGAACGCGTTCTGGGACGGCACCCAGATGACGTACGGCGACGGCTCGGGCAACACCCACCCGCTGACCGCGATCGACGTCGCGGGTCACGAGATGAGCCACGGCGTCACCGAGGCCACCGCGAATCTGAACTACTCCGGTGACGCCGGCGGTCTGAACGAGGCCACCTCCGACATCTTCGGCACCATGGTCGAGTTCTACGCCAACAACTCGTCCGACCCGGGTGACTACCTGATCGGCGAGAAGATCAACATCAACGGCAACGGCACGCCGCTGCGCTACATGGACAAGCCGTCGAAAGACGGTGCCAGCAAGGACTGCTGGACCACCAGCACGGGCGGCCTGGATCCGCACTACTCCTCCGGCCCGCTGAACCACTGGTTCTACCTGGCCTCCGAGGGCACCGGCAGCAAGGTCATCGGTGGCGTCACGCACTCGAGCACCGCGTGCGACGGCGGCACGATCACCGGTGTCGGTCACGACGTGGCCGCCAAGGTCTGGTACCGCACGCTGAGCACCAAGCTGAGCTCGGGCAGCACCTACAAGGACGCCCGTGAAGGTGCCATCACCTCCGCCAAGGAGCTGTACGGCGCCGACTCCAACGAGTGCAAGGTCATCCAGGCCGCGTTCAACGGCATCTCGGTCCCGGCCGGCGCCGCCGCGTGCGGTGGCACCACCGAGCCGCCGCCCACCGGCGACAACAAGCTGCTCAACCCGGGCTTCGAGTCCGGTGCGGCGAACTGGACCGGTACGACGGGTGTGATCACCAACAGCACCTCGAAGCCGGCCCGCACCGGCAGCTACAAGGCGTGGCTGCAGGGCAACGGTCGCAGCAGCACCGAGAACATCGGCCAGTCCGTCGCGATCCCGGCGACGGCGACCGCCGCGAGCCTCTCGCTGTGGATCAAGATCGACACCGCTGAGACGACCACCTCCACGGCGTACGACACGGTCAAGGTGCAGATCGTTGACGGTTCGACGACCACCACGCTCGGCACGCTGTCCAACCTCGACAAGAACTCGGCGTACGCGCAGAAGACGTTCGACGTCACGGCGTACAAGGGCAAAACCGTCACGGTGAAGTTCCTGGGTGCCGAGGACTCCTCGTTGCAGACCAGCTTCGTCATCGACGACACCGCGCTGACCGTCAGCTGATCGGCGCACCGTAGTTCCGCAGGATCCGGGGGCGAGTCGCCGCCCTGATTCGCCCCCGGCCTGCCCTGGTTCCTCCCGCGGTGCGGGAGTTCCCCTGCCAACAAGCACGTGTCCCAACGAATCCGGTCGCTGCGCCCATTCAGCGACGACACCGTGAGGAGTGCTGTCTTGAAGAAACTGACATCAGTAGGGGCAATCGCCGTCGTAGCGGCGGCAGGCCTGGCCATCGTGCCGGCCGGAGCAGCCGTCGGCTCCGCTCCGTTGCCCGCTTCCGGCTTCGACCAGCCGGCCGCCGTCCAGTCCGAGCAGGTGCTGTCCGCGAAGACCGCGGCCGCGCTCGGGCTGGGCAGTGGTGAAGTTCTCAAGGTCAAGGATGTGGTGAAGGACGCCGACGGGACGGAGTACGTCCGCTACGACCGGACGTTCAACGGCCTGAAGGTCGCCGGTGGCGACCTGATCGTGAAGCGCACTGGTGACGGCGCGATCAGCGGGGTCACCTACAACCGGGGTGCGGCCAAGGTCGGCGTCGCGTCGACCAAGCCGACGCTGTCGCAGTCGGCGGCGCTCGCCAAGGGTGCGAAGTCGGCCGGCTTCAAAGCCACCGGAAACAAGGGCACCCTGGTCATCTACGTGACACCGTCCAAGCCGGTGCTCGCCTACGAGGTCGTCACGACCGGCGTCAAGGCCGACCAGACCCCGTCGGTGCTGCACTCCTTCATCGACGCCAACTCCGGTGCGGTGCTGGCCACTGACGACGAGATCAAGACCGGCACCGGCAACTCGATGTACGCCGGCACGGTGACGATCGGCACCACAGGCAGTTCCGGCAACTACTCGATGAAGGACCCGAGCCGGGGCAACAACTACACGACGGACCTGAACGGAAAGACGTCCGGCACCGGCACGACCTTCACCGACGCCGACAACGTCTGGGGCAACGGTGCCGCCTCGAATCGGCAGACGGCCGGTGTCGACGCGCACTACGGCGCTCAGCTGACCTGGGATTACTACAAGAACGTCCACGGCCGCAACGGCATCTTCAACAACGGCCAGGGCGCCCGCTCCCGCGTTCACTACGGCAGTTCGTATGTGAATGCGTTCTGGGACGGCACCCAGATGACGTACGGCGACGGCTCGGGCAACACCCACCCGCTGACCGCGATCGACGTGGCCGGCCACGAGATGAGCCACGGTGTCACGGAGGCCACCGCGAATCTGAACTACTCCGGTGACGCCGGCGGTCTGAACGAGGCCACCTCCGACATCTTCGGCACGATGGTCGAGTTCTACGCGAACAACGCCGCCGACAAGGGCGACTACCTGATCGGCGAGAAGATCAACATCAACGGCAACGGCACCCCGCTGCGCTACATGGACAAGCCGTCCAAGGACGGTGCCAGCAAGGACTGCTGGTCGACCAGCACCGGCGGTCTCGACCCGCACTACTCCTCCGGTCCGCTGAACCACTGGTTCTACCTGGCCTCGGAGGGCACCGGAAGTAAGACCATCAACGGTGTCACGTACAACAGCACCGCCTGCAACGGCACGACTTTCGCCGGTGTCGGCCGTGACGTGGCCGCCAAGGTCTGGTACCGCACGCTGAGCACCAAGCTCAGCTCGGGTTCGACGTACAAGGACGCCCGCAACGGCGCCATCACATCCGCGAAGGAGCTGTACGGAGCGGGCTCTGCCCAGTGCAAGGGCATCCAGGCTGCGTTCAGTGGCATCTCGGTTCCGGCAGGCTCAGCAGCCTGTTAACACCCGGGTCCGGTGTGCGGCCTCGCCCAGGCCGCACACCGGACCCTTCCTTTGTGAGGCAAAGGAGTATCCGCCCATGCTCAAGTCCCCTCTGTACGGCGTACTCGGCGTCGCCCTGATCGCCACGGCCGCCGTCGTCCCAGGCTCGGCCGCCAACGCCGTCGACTCACCCGACATCTCCGTCACCAACACCAAGGCGCACCTGGACCAGCTCCAGACCATCGCCACCAACAACGGCGGCAACCGCTACACCGGCCGGACCGGCTACCGCGCCTCCGCCGACTGGGTGAAGGCCAAGCTGGACGCAGCCGGCTTCACCACCACCCTGCAGTCGTTCTCGACCTCGGCCGGTACGTCGTACAACGTGATCGCGGAGTGGCCGCAAGGCGATCCGAACCACGTGGTGATGGCCGGTTCGCACCTGGACAGCGTCAGCGCCGGTCCGGGCATCAACGACAACGGCAGCGGTAGCGCGGGCGTCCTGGAGACCGCGCTGGAGTACGCCGCGAGTGGCCAGGTGCCCAAGAATCGTTTGCGTTTCGGCTTCTGGGGAGCCGAAGAGCTGGGCCTGCTCGGTTCGAAGTACTACGTGAACAACCTGCCTTCGGCCGAGCGTGCCAAGATCGAGTTGTACCTGAACTTCGACATGATCGCGTCGCCCAACCCGGGGTACTTCATCTACGACGACAACGCCGCCGGCAACGGCGCCCGGGACGACCTGAAGGCGTACTTCACCAGCAAGAGCATCCAGACCGAGTACGTCGACGTGCAAGGCCGCTCGGACCACGCGGCGTTCCGGTCGCTCGGGATCCCGACCGCCGGGACGTTCTCCGGCGCCGAGGAGATCAAGACCTCCGCCCAGGCGACGAAGTGGGGCGGTACGGCGAACCAGGCGTTCGACGCCTGCTACCACCGGTCCTGCGACACGATCAACAACCTGAACCTGACGTCGCTGGACCGTCAGATCGACGCGATCGGTCACATGATCTGGAACTACGCCCAGAAGGACTACGGGACCACGGTGCCGCCCACCGGGGACAACCTTCTGCTCAACCCGGGCTTCGAGTCCGGTGCCACGAACTGGACCGGTACGACGGGTGTGATCACCAACAGCACCTCCAAGCCGGCCCACTCCGGTAGCTACAAGGCGTGGCTGCAGGGCAACGGTCGCAGCAGCACCGAGAACATCGGCCAGTCCGTCGCGATACCTGCTGCCGCGACCGCTGCGAGTCTGTCGTTGTGGCTCCGGATCGACACCGCTGAGACGACCACCTCGACTGTCTACGACACGGTCAAGGTGCAGGTGGTCGACGGAGGTACGACGACCACGCTGGCGACGTACTCGAACCTGGACAAGAGCGCGTCGTACGTGCAGAAGACGCTCAACATCCTTGCCTACAAGGGCAAAACGGTCACAGTGAGGTTCCTCGGTGCCGAGGACTCCTCACTGCAGACCAGTTTCGTGATCGACGACGTGGCCCTGACCGCCGGCTAGACCGGCTTGCAGAGCTTCTGCGAGGTGGTCTCGGTCAGCAGTCTGCCGACCGGGGCCACCATCGGCTTGACCTTGGGGTCCTCCAGGCGGGCGAGTCCGCCACCGGCCGACACCGCGATGACCATGTCGTCGGGGTGCCTGACCGTCGGTTTCGTCGATCCGACCGCGGCCCAGTCGACCTGTCCGACGGCGGCGATGACGGTGTCGAACAGACCGGGCTCGACCTTGCAGCGGACCGGGTTCTGGCCGCGGCGGCTGACACTTGCGATGCCGTCCGCGCCGAGCACGACCCGGTCGTCGAAGCCGGCGAAACCACCGCTTCTGGTGACCGTGAGGGGCAGGGCGTCGGACGTGCGCGTACTACTCGGGGCGCTGGTGGGCGTACTGGGGGCGGGGGTGCTCGTCGCAGGCGTGCTGGCGGGCGGAGCGGTGGTACCGCTGCCGGACTTCGTCTCGTCACCACAGCCGGCCAGGATGAGGCCGGCAGCGGCTGCCAGTGCTGCGTACTGAAGGTTCTTCACAACTCATGGATACCCCCGCGGAGGCTGAGGAGATCCTTCGTGCAGGGGCTGGTACACGAATGTCATCCGGTCGTTAGGGCGCCACCCCCGTTCGCTACCGTCGGTCGCGCAAGCAGCCCGATCGATCGCTGACTGCGACCAAGACCTAGTCGATTTCCTTCACCAGGTCGATGATCGCGCGGGTCAACCGGACGCGTTCGTAGAACAGTCCCTCGGTGGCGGAGTCGTTCTTCCCGAACAAGTCCAATGGCAAGGCCGTGAAGGCCGCCCGGCACAGCATCGACCCGAGATAGCCGTAGCGCACCTGCTCCTCGGGCACCTGCATGCCATCGGCCGCCAGCCCTTCCATGAAGGCTCGCAGGATGACGCGGTGGATCATCGGCAACGCGTCCGCGGACAGTTCGCCGGCGTGCGCCAGCCCGATCAACAGCTGGCCGAGGTCGAATCCGACCGCCTGCGGGCAGTCGAAGCCCCAGTCGATCACGACGAACTCGTCCTCGTTGTCCTTCGGCACCAGCAGGTTCTGCGGGCTCGCATCGCCGTGCTGATAGGTCTGCGGCAAAGCATCCAGCGCATCCAGTACGGCGGGCAGCCGCTCACCGAGTTCGAGCAGATCGTCGCGCAGTCCGTGGTCGCCCGCGTTGCAGACCGCCGAAGCGAGCAGCGGATGCCGCCAGGTCTGCTCGTCGGCCAGGCCGGGCAAGGCAGTCATCAGCACCCGGCCGTTCGTGTAGTACCGCAGCCCGATGCCTGGCGTCTCCGTCCCCGTGCTCGGCAGGAACGGCTTCACCAGGTGGACCTGCCGCCGGGCGGACAACCGCCCCAGCAGGTACGCCGCCCGCTCGAACCGCTCCATCGGCCAGCACCCCGGCGCCTGGTCGACGTTCTCCATCCACAGCACGGCCCGGTCGTCCTCGTGCTCGTCGATCCGGTACGCCGTGGGTAGGCGCAGCCCGTCGGGCAAGATGGCGGCCAGATCGCTGCGATGCACCGCGATCTCGAGCCGCCAGGGCATGTTGTCGATGAAGTCCTGCCGGACCGGCTCGGGAACGAGGTGGATCATCGGCCAGTGCCGGACCGACTGGAGCTTCTTGACGAAGCACGACCAGGCGACCTGCTCTCCGCTGGGCAACTCCGCCGTACCGAACAGCCGGAGCAGCTGTTCGGTGCTCGGCGTGCCGATCAGGTAGTCGACCGGCACCACCTGGACGGCTGTGGGTCGCGCGCCGGGCTCGGCGGTGATCGCCTCGACCAGCTCGGTGAACTGCTGCTCGTCCAGTGCGTCGCGGCCGAGCGGCGCGAGCGCCGTCAGGTCTGCGGTGCCGTTCATGGTTCCCCCCGGTGGTGACGTCATGTCCCGATCCTGGCGCCGAACCCTTCAGCCAGCCTTCAGACGCCGGCCCCCAATGAAGAAGTAAAGCAGCCTTACCATCGAGATAGTAAAGTTGCCTTATGACTTCCGTCAACGCCCTCGCGGGCCGCCCACAGCCGCCCGTCGAGCGGGGCGTGCACATCGCCGGCCTGTTCGGTCTCGCGCTGAAACACCTCCGGGCGGAGATCCTGGCCGACTCCGAGCATGAGTTCCCCGGCCTGCGGGTGTCGCATTACCGCCTGCTGGAGCTGATCCCGGACTCGGGTGCGCGGATCACCGACCTGGCCGGCGTCGCGGGGATGACGAAGCAGGGGCTCGGGCAGCATGTCGACTACCTGCAGAAGCTGGGCTACACGGAGTCGGAGCGGCTCCCCGAAGATCGCCGGGTCCGGCTGGTTCGGCGTACAGGCAAGGGGGACGAGGCGGTCGCCTTCAGCCTTGCGGCGATCGGGCGCGTCGAGACGGCCTGGAAGAAGCAGTTGGGATCCGAGCGCTACGAAGTACTGCGGACCATCCTGCTCGAACTCTGTCAGCCGTTCGCCGACGAACTCGAATGGCTCGAGAAGGCCTAGCTCAGCCGGCCTTGTAGGTCGCGATGCTGACCGCGATGTAGTGGCAGATGAAGGCGGCCACCGTGCAGGCGTGGAAGATCTCGTGGAAGCCGAACCAGGTCGGCGACGGGTTCGGCCGCTTGGTGCCGTAGATGACCGCGCCGATCGAGTACAGCCCGCCGCCGATCGCGAGCAGGGTGACCACGGCCGCGCCACCGAGGTGGTAGAAGTCGTTCATCCAGAAGATCGCCACCCAGCCGAGCGCCAGGTAGATCGGGGTGTAGAGCCAGCGGGGCGCGCCGACCCAGAAGATCCGGAACAGGATGCCCAGCAGGGCGCCACCCCAGACCATGCTGAGCAGCAGCACCCGGTCGTTGCCGCGCAACAGGACCATCCCGAGCGGGGTGTAGGTGCCGGCGATCAGCAGGAAGATGTTGCTGTGGTCGAGCCGGCGCAGGATCGCCTCGCCGGTCGGGCCCCAGTAGAACCGGTGGTAGAGCGCCGAGATGCCGAACAGCAGCATCGCCCCCAGCGTGTAGACGGCGGCGGCCCAGCGCGCGCTGGTGGTCGGAGCGAGGCAGATCAGGACGATCCCGGCCGCGGTGGCGAGAGGGAAGGTGCCGGCGTGCAACCAGCCGCGGAGCTTCGGCTTCAGCGGCGCGAGAGCGCCGGACAACCGGTGACCGACTTCAGGGGAGGTGGTGTTGGTGGTCGTCCTGGCCGTCATCGCCATCCTCTCGAGCGCGGGCGGGTACCTACGCAACCGTAACCTACGGTCGCGTAAGTTCAATGGTTCGTAAGGATGAAATGTAGGCGATCTCACCGGTACGGCACGGCCGTACGGAGTGTCCGACGAACGAACGACGGCGAAAGTTCGATGACACTTCCGGCCACTCTCAAGCGGGCGTTTGTCGGTTAGCCTCGTAGACGAGCATCCCGAGGAGATCATCTGCCCATGCGGACACCTGGCAAGCAAAAGCTGCGCAGCGCGGTGTACGGCCTGTACGAGCGCCGGCTGGCGCGATCGCTGTCACCGGACCGGATGCCACGCCACATCGGCGTCATCATCGACGGCAACCGGCGCTGGGCCCGGGCGACCGGCGACCCGGTCTCGCGCGGTCACGAGGCCGGGGCGAACAAGATCACCGAGTTCCTCGGCTGGTGCGACGAGGTCGGGGTCAAGGTGGTCACCGTCTGGATGTTGTCCACCGACAACCTGAGCCGGCCGGCCGAGGAGCTGGAGCCGCTGCTGCGGATCATCGAGCAGACGGTCGAGGAGCTCACCTCGATCGGCCGCTGGCGGATCCACCCGGTCGGCGCGCTCGACCTGCTGCCCGGCGCGACCGCCGAAGTACTGAAAGGCGCGGAGGCAGCCACCCAGAACGTCGAGGGAATGCTGGTCAACGTCGCCGTCGGGTACGGCGGCCGCCGCGAGCTGGCCGATGCCGTTCGCTCGCTACTGCTGGAGGAGGCGGCCAAGGGCATCTCGATCGAGGAGCTGGCCGAGCGGGTCGACGTCGAGCACATCGCCGAGCACCTCTACACCAAAGGCCAGCCCGATCCGGACCTGGTCATCCGGACGTCGGGGGAGCAGCGGCTGGGCGGGTTCCTGCTGTGGCAGAGCGCGCTGAGCGAGTTCTACTTCTGCGAGGCGCTCTGGCCGGACTTCCGGCACGTGGACTTCCTCCGCGCGATCCGGAACTACGCGCAGCGCGAGCGTCGCTTCGGGACCTGAGTACTGCGGCCGCAGGCGACCCGCGGCCGCACCGGCGACACGTAGTACGGCGGCGCAGGTAGTAGGCGTAGGTGGCTGCTCCCAGGGCAGCGCCCCAGACGACCCAGAGCGTGCCGGGTAGGACCAGACCCCACTCGTCGTTGTTGTCTTCCAGCCGGATGTTCATCAGCCCGGCCGGGATCAGTACCGCGGCCGGCACGATTGCCAGGGCGGGTGGGATGCGCCGTCCCGCCTTGAACCAGATCCAGCGCGGGTAGACCTCGCCCCAGCGATGCACCAAACCGTGGGTGAGGACGCTGCCACCGAGGGCCAGCACTGCCAGCGCGAGTCCCATCTCGAGCATGTACGGCGTGTCCGCCATCATCCGGTGGAACTCGTCGCTGATGCCGAGTGGCCAGCCGAAGTACCAGGCGATGCGGGTGAACTCGTACGGGAGGTTCACGACCACCGCTAGCTGGACGGCACGGCGTCCCCAGCGCAGTGAGCCCTCAGGGGTTTGCCAAGCCTTCACAGGGCGGTCGCTGCGTCCACAGCTCAGGCAGAGGT
Organism: Kribbella voronezhensis; assembly: GCF_004365175.1. NCBI lineage: Bacteria > Bacillati > Actinomycetota > Actinomycetes > Propionibacteriales > Kribbellaceae > Kribbella > Kribbella voronezhensis. Next base: position 5,333,905 of record NZ_SOCE01000001.1, read on the forward strand.
CGCGTGTCCGGCGGTGGTACGCGAGCGCGGTGGCAGCCCACAGGAGGCCGCCGACGAACATCAGGATGAGGTTCACCCGGTGCCAGTACAGGATGTCGCCGAGGCCGTCCTGCTGACCGGGGACGCCGGTGAAGGCGAAAACGATCAGTGCGGGGGCCATGGCAACCATTGCCAACAGCGTGTAATCAGGGATCAGCAGCGCGAGGACTACCGCGAGTACTACGGCGAACGCCTCGAATGCCTTCGAACGCTTGAAGGTCATCACTACTGCGACCGCTGCTCCCGTGAAGCCGACTGCGGCCAGCACAGGCGCCACGACGTGCGCCGGTGTGCCTTCGAGCAGCGAGGCGGTCGAGTGGTCGTCGTCGACCTTGGCAAACGGGTAGCTCGCCCCGCCGGCCGTCCAGTACACGCCGAGTACGCCGTAAAGGAAAGTCCAGACGGCTGCCAGGTAGCCCGTCCAGACCGGCCAGCTGCGGAGCGTTGCTTTGAGCATGCGTTCAGCGTGGCGCGGCAGCGCGCAGTACTGGCTCACCCTGCTGAGCGAGCGTCGTCCCCCGGGTGGGGGAAAGGTGTAACACCGTGTTAACCCCCGCGGGCTGGCGTGTCGGGCTGCGGCTGTTGCCCGACCGACCTACTCTCAACAGTGACGGTCGGAGGGGAAGCCGGTCGTCCGGGAGGCCCGATCAGATGAGACATGACTGCTCACCGGTAGCCCCATGAGGGGCCGAACGGAGTGCCCGAGACCCTCGGTCTCAACCTCGCTGATTTCCGGTCGCGCGAGCGCTGCGTGGCGGAGGGGGCCTGCACCAGGCCCCCGGGCCCGGACCCGGTCCAACACCTAACCACTGGTGGACCGGGCGTGGTGCACGCTGCGGTCCGAGAGGACGTGCGACATGGCTGCCACCCACGCCAAGGCGTCAAACCCCTCATCCACGCCGGACCAGCGCACTTTCGTGCTGGACACCTCCGTGCTGCTGTCGGACCCGCATGCGATGACGCGGTTCGACGAGCACGAGGTGGTCATTCCGGTGGTCGTCGTCACCGAACTGGAGGCAAAACGGCATCATCCTGAGCTCGGCTACTTCGCTCGGACGGCCTTGCGGCTGATGGACGAGCTCCGGATCCAGCACGGACGGTTGGACGCGCCCCTGCCAGTGGGGGAGAAGGGTGGAACACTCCGGGTCGAGCTCAATCACACCGACCCGAACGGGCTCCCGGCCGGCTTCCGGCTCGGGGACAACGACAGCCGGATCCTCGCGGTCGCCTGCAACTTCAAGGCCGAGGGCCGCGACGTCACGCTGGTCTCCAAGGACCTGCCGATGCGGGTCAAGGCGTCGGCCTGCGGGCTGGTCGCCGAGGAGTACCGCGCGGAGCTCGCGCTGGAGTCGTCCGGCTGGACCGGGATGGCCGAGCTCGAGGTGCCGACCAGCGACGTCGACTCGCTGTACGAGGACGGCGTACTGGACATCCCCGAGGGCCGGGACTTCCCGACCCACACCGGGCTGGTGCTGCTGTCGGAGCGCGGCAGCGCGCTCGGCCGGGTGATGCCGGACAAGCGGATCCGGCTGGTCCGGGGCGACCGGGAGGCCTTCGGCATCCGCGGCCGGTCCGCGGAGCAGCGGGTCGCGCTGGACCTGCTGCTCGATCCCGACGTCGGGATCATCTCGCTCGGCGGCCGGGCCGGTACCGGTAAGTCGGCGCTGGCCTTGTGTGCCGGGCTGGAAGCGGTGATGGAGCGCCGGCAGCACAAGAAGGTCGTCGTCTTCCGGCCGTTGTTCGCGGTCGGCGGCCAGGAACTCGGCTACCTGCCCGGTTCGGAGTCCGAGAAGATGGCGCCCTGGGCGCAGGCCGTGCACGACACGCTGGGCGCGCTGACCAGCGGTGACGTGATCGACGAGGTGATGGACCGCGGCATGCTCGAAGTACTGCCGCTGACCCACATCCGCGGCCGGTCGCTGCACGACGCGTTCGTGATCGTGGACGAGGCGCAGTCGCTGGAGCGCAACGTCCTGCTGACCGTGCTGTCCCGGATCGGGGCCAACTCGCGGGTCGTGCTGACCCACGACGTCGCCCAGCGGGACAACCTGCGCGTCGGCCGGCACGACGGCGTGGTCGCGGTCGTGGAGAAGCTGAAGGGGCACCCGCTGTTCGCCCACGTCACGCTGACCCGGTCGGAGCGGTCGCCGATCGCGGCGCTGGTGACCGAGATGCTGGAGGACGTCCAGCTCTGAAAGGTCATTCTGTAAAGCCGAAGTAAGACTTTCGCGGTACCCGGTGCGGCCACAGGCCATGTGGCCGCACCGTTCATTGTGACGTGGTTGTGATCACGGTGTGTTTAGGCCAGAGTATGTTCCTGTTGCAGCCGACGGGGGTCGGGTATCTCGGAAGGACAGATGAAAGCGAAGCGCTCCGTCGCGATCCTCGCAGTGAGTGGGATCGTCGTCGTCTCGGTTGTCGCAGGACTCGACCTCTTCAGCTCCCCGGGGAGCAGCGCCGCCTCGGACCCGGTGTCCGGCCGCGCCGAACTCGCCGTGCTGAACAGTGAGAAGGCCAAGGCCGCGAAGTCGCCGTCGGCCAAGCCGCTCAGCATCGAGGAGCAGGCCCAGGAAGTCGCCCAGCTGCGCAACCAGATCGAGGCCGTCGAGGCCGCCCGGAAGGCGATGCAGGACCAGGCCGCGCTCCGGCGCAAGGCCAAGAACGCCGCGATCGCCCGCTACAAGGCCCTGCAGAAGACCGACGACAAGTCCCGCGACGAGCGCGCCAGCCGCGACGCGGAGCGCAAGAAGATCTCCGGTACGCCGAAGGAGATCGCGATGAACCTGCTCGCCGACCACGGCTGGAAGTCGAGCCAGTTCAGCTGCCTGGACAGCCTGTGGACCAAGGAGTCCCGCTGGAAGGTGAGCGCGGACAACCCGACCTCCAGCGCGTACGGCATCCCGCAGGCGCTCCCCGGCAACCGGATGGCGGCGTACGGCGCCGACTGGCGCACCAACCCCGTCGTCCAGATCAAGTGGGGCCTGGACTACATCGAGGACGCCTACGGCTCCCCCTGCAACGCCTGGTCGCACTCGAAGGCCAAGGGCTGGTACTAGTCCTTCTTGCCGGTCCTGGTCCTGCTTGCGGCAGGATTGCCCGGGTGAGCGAGGTTGCCAGAGCCCTGAGCGAGCGGGGTGAGTTGGTACTGCGGCGCCGCGCCGGCGACGGTGCGCTGGAGTTGCGGGTCAACGGTGTGTTCGTGATGGACGACCGGGAGACGTCCAGCGAGGAGCTGCTGGCCTTGGTTGCGCTACGCGGCTCGCCTTCGAGGTTGCTGGTCGGCGGGCTGGGGCTCGGGTACACCGTGCGGACGCTCCTGGCCGACGACGGCGTACGGGAGGTTGTCGTCGCCGAGATCGAGCCGGAGCTCGTGCAGTGGATGCGGGACGGGCTGGTGCCGTCGGTGCTGGACGACCCACGGGTGTCGGTCGTCGTCGGTGATGTCCGGGACGCTGTCGGGCTCGAGCAGCCTGGTTCGCTCGACGGGATTCTGCTCGATGTGGACAACGGGCCGGACTTCTTGGTGTACGACGAGAACGCGGCGATCTACGAGTCGTCGTTCCTTGCCCTGTGCAAGGAGAAGCTCCGGGCGGACGGCGTACTGACCGTGTGGTCGTCGTCGGAGTCATCGGCGCTGGAGACCGCAGTACGGGCTGTCTTCGGGCGTTGCGAGGTCAGGCCAGTCCCGGTGGAGCTGCAGGGGCGCGACGAGACGTACTACGTGTATCAGGCCAGCTCGTAGTCGAGGGTGAGCCGCGGGCCCTGGTCGTCGTGCTCGTAGACGACCGTGCCGGTCAGGCCTGCCAGCCCCCCGGTGGCGGCCACGATCTTGCCGTGGGACGCGTCCTCGTCGGAGCTGGCGCCGTGCACCATCACGAAGTCGCCCTCCTGACCGGCCAGCGTGCCGGTGAACCGCTCGACCGCCGTGTACGCCGCCGGGCCGGCCTCGGTGCCGACCATCAGGAGCTCGGCCGCGCTGGTGCCGATCAGCTCGCCGTCGCTGAAGTTCTTGCCGACCGACGCGCGGCCCAGGGTGAGGTCCCCGTCCTCGTCGTACGACGACTGGTCCCACTTGGTGATCTCGAAGGGCTGGGTGAACTTCATCGCTGCTCCTCGTGTTTCCTGCGGTGTCGGGTTTCCTTGTGGCGTTGTCCACAGAGGTTCTATCAGTCCCCGGGGACGGTGCCGATCGACGTACTCTGCAGGTATGGGTGACACAGCGGAATTCAGGATCGAGCACGACACGATGGGCGAGGTCAAGGTGCCTCGCGACGCGTTGTGGCGGGCGCAGACCCAGCGTGCGGTGGAGAACTTCCCGATCTCCGGCCGGCCGCTGGCGCCGGCGCTCGTGCACGCGCTCGCGCAGATCAAGGCGTCGGCGGCGGTGGTGAACGCGGAGCTCGGCGTGCTGTCGGCCGAGCAGGCCGAGGCGATCGTCGCGGCCGCGGACCGGGTGGCCGCGGGGGAGTTCGATGCCGAGTTCCCGATCGACGTGTTCCAGACCGGGTCCGGCACGTCGACGAACATGAACGCGAACGAGGTGCTGGCGACCCTGGCCGGCCGCTCGTCCGGCACCGAGATCCACCCGAACGACCAGGTGAACGCGAGCCAGTCGAGCAACGACACCTTCCCGTCGGCGATCCACGTCGCGGCCACGGCGGGTGTCGTCTCCGACCTGTTGCCGGCGCTGGAGCACCTGGCGGAATCCCTGTCCCGGAAGGGATCTGAGTTCGCCGAGGTGGTGAAGTCCGGCCGCACCCACCTGATGGATGCCACACCGGTGACGCTCGGCCAGGAGTTCAACGGCTACGCCACCCAGGTACGCCGCGGCGCCGAGCGGGTGCGGGCGACGCTGCCCCGGGTAGCCGAGCTGCCCTTGGGTGGGACGGCCGTCGGTACCGGGATCAACACGCCACCGGGCTTCGCCGCCAAGGTGATCGCCGAGCTGAACCGGCGGACCGGGCTGGAGCTGACCGAGGCCGAGGACCACTTCGAGGCGCAGGGCGCCCGGGACGGCCTGGTCGAGTTGTCGGGGCAACTGAAGACGATCGCGGTCAGCCTGACCAAGATCTGCAACGATCTGCGCTGGATGGGGTCGGGGCCGCGGGCCGGGCTCGGCGAGATCTCGCTGCCCGACCTGCAACCGGGGTCGAGCATCATGCCGGGCAAGGTGAATCCGGTGATCTGCGAGGCGACGCTGATGGTCGCGGCGCAGGTGATCGGCAACGACACCGCGATCACGGTGGCCGGTGCCGGCGGCAACTTCGAGCTGAACGTGATGCTGCCGGTCATCGCTCGGAACCTGCTCGAGTCGATCGAGCTGCTGACCAACTCGTCGCGGTTGCTGGCCGATCGCTGTGTCGACGGGATCACCGCGAACGTCGAGCACGCGCGGTCGCTGGCGGAGTCGTCGCCGTCGATCGTGACCCCGCTGAACCGCTACATCGGCTACGAGAACGCGGCCGCGGTGGCGAAGAGCGCGCTCAAGCAGGGCAAGACGATCCGCGAGGTCGTGATCGAGAACGGTCATGTGGACAAGGGCGATCTGACCGAGGAGCAGCTCGACGCCGCTCTCGACGTGCTCTCGATGACGAGGCCCGGCGCGTGACGGCGGCGGAGCCGCTGCCCGGCGTCGAGTACTACTGGGAGCCTGGTACGACGATCGAGTGGGTCTATGCGGGCGCCGGGCGGCACAGCGATCTGCCGAACGTGCGGCCGATGACAGTGGTTCAGGACGACGAGGACGGCCTGGTTGCCTGGCTCGCGCCGGGGACGCCGCTGATCAAGCCGGTGCTCGTCGACGGGCGGGAAGTGCGGCACGCCGGCCCGGTCGGGATGTTCGTCGAGGAGCGGGTGCTGAAGCTCGACGTCTGGCGCGGGACAGGGATCCTGAAGGTGTCGCCGACCGGCAAGCCGTGGTCAGTGTGGCATTTCTGGGCGGCCGACGAGACCTTCCTCGGCTGGTACGTGAACCTCGAGGCCGAGCACGAGCGCGACCTCGACGGTCGCCGGACCACCTCGGTCGACTACGTGCTCGACCTGTGGATCACGCCGGACCGGGTGATCGAGTGGAAGGACGAGGACGAGCTGGAGGGTGCAGTGGCCGGCGGGCGGTTCACCGAGGAGGAGGCGGCCCGGATCGTCGCCGACGCGCAGACCGCAGTACGGGACATCGAGGCTTGGACGTCACCGTTCGCGGACGGTTGGAAGGACTGGCGGCCCGATCCGCTGCTCCGGCTGCCGGAGGCGCCGACCGGGTTCGCCGTCACCCACATCGCGACGGAGCTGCTCGGGTGAGCCGCGGAAACGAGTAGGTCACGGGAGGATCTTTCCGCCGGTAACGGACTTACCGTGGATTTATGAACACGATCGAACTGAACGACGAGGAGCTGCGCATCGTGCGCGCAGCCCTCCGCTCGTACCTCCAAGCCTTCGGCCACAACGAGGCCGACCAACTCCGGGCCGCGAAAGACCTGATGCGCAAACTCCCGGACCCAGCCACAGCAGCAGCCACCGGCTGAGCCCACGCCCACCTCCACCTCCGCTGTACTAGGTGTGTTCACCTGCGGGGCGGACCGTGAGGGGGACGGGCTTGGCGGGGTCGCCGCACCGCGGCCGCCGTGGGCGGTTGGTTCAGGTGCGGGGGCGGACCGTGAGGGGGACTGGTTTTGCGGTGTCGGTGAAGAAGTCGTTGCCTTTGTCGTCTACTACGACGAAGGCGGGGAAGTCTTCGACCTCGATCTTCCAGACGGCTTCCATGCCGAGTTCGGCGTACTCGATCACGTCGACCGACTTGATGCAGTCCTGCGCGAGCCGGGCCGCGGGGCCGCCGATCGAGCCGAGGTAGAAGCCGCCGTGCTCCTTGCACGCCTGCGTCACCTTCGCCGAGCGGTTGCCCTTGGCAAGCATCACGAAAGACCCGCCGGCCGCCTGGAACTGGTCGACGTACGCGTCCATCCGCCCCGCCGTCGTCGGCCCGAAGGAACCGGACGCGTAACCCTCCGGCGTCTTGGCCGGCCCGGCGTAGTACACGGCGTGGTCCTTCAGGTACTGCGGCATCGGCTCGCCGGCGTCGAGGCGCTCCTTGATCTTGGCGTGCGCGATGTCGCGGGCGACGACCAGCGGTCCGTTCAGCGACAGCCGCGTCTTCACCGGCAGCTTCGACAGTTCGGCGCGGATCTCGCTCATCGGCCGGTTCAGATCGATCCGTACGACGTCGGCGTCGTCGGCCAGGTGCTCGTCGGTGGTGTCCGGCAGGAACCGCGCCGGGTCACGCTCGAGCTGCTCCAGGAACACCCCCTCGGCGGTGATCTTGGCCAGCGCCTGCCGGTCGGCCGAGCAGGAGACCGCGATCGCGACCGGGCAGGACGCGCCGTGCCGCGGCAGCCGGATCACCCGGACGTCATGGCAGAAGTACTTCCCACCGAACTGCGCCCCGATCCCGAACTGCTGGGTCAGCTCGAACACCTTCTCCTCGAGCTCGAGGTCCCGGAAACCGTGCCCCACCGGCGATCCCGAGCTCGGCAGCGCGTCCAGATAATGCGCCGACGCGTACTTCGCCGTCTTGAGCGCGAACTCGGCCGACGTCCCACCGACGACGATCGCCAAGTGGTACGGCGGGCAGGCCGCCGTACCGAGGGAGCGGATCTTCTCGTCCAGGAACTTCATCATTCCGTCCGGGTTGAGCACCGCCTTCGTCTCCTGGAAGAGGAACGACTTGTTCGCCGACCCACCACCCTTGGCCATGAACAGCAGCTTGTACGCCGGGTTGTCACTGCCCGGCGTCGAGTAGAGCTCGATCTGGGCGGGCAGGTTCGAGCCGGTGTTCTTCTCGTCCCACATGGTCAGCGGCGCCATCTGCGAGTAACGGAGGTTCAGCTTGGTGTACGCGTCGTACACACCCCGGCTGATCCACTCCTCGTCGACCGCGTTGGTGAGCACGCCCTCGGACTTCTTGCCCATCACGATCGCCGTACCGGTGTCCTGGCACATCGGCAGCACGCCGCCGGCCGAGATGTTCGCGTTCTTCAGCAGGTCGAGCGCGACGAACCGGTCGTTCCCGGACGCCTCCGGGTCGTCGATGATCCGGCGCAGCTGGGCCAGGTGGGCCGAGCGGAGGTAGTGCGAGATGTCGTGCATCGCCTCGGCGGTGAGCATCCGCAGTACGGCGGGGTCGACCTGCAGGAAGGTGCGGCCGCCGGCCGTGAAGGTGCTCACTCCCTCGGTGGTGAGGAGCCGGTACTCCGTGTCGTCGGCCCCGAGCGGGAGCAGGTCGGAGTAGGTGAAATCGGCAGACACCGGGCGTACCTCCAGGCAAGTGGTCTGAGCTGCACCAGCCTAAGCGAGCGCTCTGGAGTCCACAGCTCAGGGTTGCCTAGGGGACGAGCCGGGGGGAAAACCTCATCCGGGGTGACCGTGGTCGCGCGTACTGTTTTGCCGTGGCTCAGGACGAGGTTCCCCAGCAGAACGATTCACCGCGCCCGCAGGATGCGCCGCGCGCGCCGACCGGTGACGAGCTCGCCCTGCGTAGACGGGTCTCCGATCTCGAGCGCGAGGACGTCGCCGAGAAGCTCCGCGAGGCCGCCGGCGAGGGCCGGTTGAGCTACGGGGAGCTGGAAGAGCGCCTGGAGACGGTGTACGCCTCGAAGACGTACGGCGAACTGGTGCAGCTCACCGCCGACCTGCCGAACGGCCTCGCCGTACCGGCTGCCGCCACCGCGCCGACCACGCACTACGCGCCGAACGTTCCCGCGACGGCGCCGGTGATGACCGTCTTCCTGTCCGAGCAGAAGCGCCTCGGCGCCTGGCTCCCGGCCCAGCGCCAGGAGGTCAACGCCGTCCTGGGTGACGTGACGCTGGACTACACCGAGGCCCAACTCCCGTACGACGAGATCTTCATCGAGGTGAAGTCGATCCTCGCCGACGTGAAGATCCGCGTTCCGCAGAACGCGATCGTCCACCTGGACAGCAACCCCATCCTCGGCTCCGTCGCCGAACAGTCAGCCACCTTCGCCGGCGCCGATCCCACCCCCGGCCGGCCGAAGGTCTTCCACATCCACGGCACCGCCATCCTCGGGGAAATCAAGATCAAACGAGGCCCCCGCCTCAGCAAACGCCTCGGCCTGAACTGACCCAGCCGACCGGCGTCGCCCGGGGCGAGCAGCAGCTCGCTGTCCCGGGCGACGCCGGCTGTCAGTTGGAGTTCCCGAAAACCTCCTCGTACAGCTCCTTGAGTTCCTGAGCCGTCGCTTCCCGCCCGGTCGTGTCCGTGCGCACCTGTACGTGCCGCGCGAACTCGGCCTCCTCCGCCGACGACAGCCGTACGCCGTACGCCGTCTCCAGTACGTGCGCGATCCCGCCCTTGCCGGACTGGCTGTTCACCCGCACGACGGCCTCGTAGCCGCGACCCACGTCGGCTGGATCGATCGGCAGGTACGGCACTTCCCACGCGGCATCCGGGTCAGCCTCCCGGCGTACTGCGAACCCCTTCCGGATCGCGTCCTGATGGGTGCCCGAGAACGCGGTGTAGACGAGTTCGCCGACGTACGGGTGCCGCGGGTGAATCGGCATCCGGGTGCAGTACTCGACCGTCTCACGGATCCGGTCGATGTCGGAGAAGTCGATCATCGGGTCGACACCTTGTGCGTGCAGGTTCAGGGCGAGGGTGGCCAGGTCGACGTTCCCGGTGCGTTCGCCGTTGCCGAAGATGCACCCCTCGACCCGTTGCGCTCCGGCCAGGACGGCGAGCTCCGCGCACGCGATCCCGGTACCGCGGTCGTTGTGCGGGTGCACCGACAAGATGACCCCGTCACGACGCGGGATGAACTTGTGCATGTACTCGATCTGGTCGGCGTACACATTGGGAGTGGAGGCCTCGATCGTGGCCGGCAGGTTGAGGATCACCGGTCGCTCGGCCGTCGCGTCCCACACCTTGGTGACCTGGTCGGCCAGCTCGAGGATGAAGTCCGGCTCGGTCAGGTTGAACACCTCGGGCGAGAACTGGAACCGTACGGTGTCGCCGGCCAGCCGGTGGATCTGCTCGGCGCCCACTCTGATCAGCTCGGCCAGCTCGTCCCTGGTCCGGCGCAGCACGATGTCTCGCCAGACCGGTGCGGTGGCGGCGTACAGGTGGACGACGACCTGGCCGCGGAAGCCGGCGATCGATTCGAGGGTCCGCTCGATCAGGTCGGGCCGGGCCGGGGTGAAGACCACGATCGTGACGTCGGGTGGGACCAGGCCGGAGGTCGCCAGCAGCCGGACGAAGTCGAAGTCGGTCTGCGAGGCGGACGGGTAGCCGACCTCGATCTCTTTGTAGCCGATGGCAACCATCAGCTCGAAGAAGCGGCGTTTGCGGTCGGTGTCCATCGGCTCGGCCAGCGCCTGGTTGCCGTCGCGCAGGTCGACCGGGACCCACAGCGGCGCGGCGGTGATCCGGCGGTCGGGCCAGTCGCGGTCGATCGGAGGGATCGGCACCTTGGCGAAGATGTCGCGATAGCGGTGGCTGGGCATGGGGGAGTGCTGCTGGCGGTTCCAGTACATGGGTGGGTCCTTCGGCTCGAAGCACGGGGACCGGCAGACGACAGCGCTCCACGGAGGGGCGCCGGTCGAATCAGCTCCCGCCGTGGCGGCCAAGAAGGAGGCGACCCAGGAGCAGGCCGGCGCACGAGAGGCGGCCGGCCGGAAGCTGCGACTGGGAGAACATACGACCACCGTAACCCGAGATGAACTCCTCAGACAAGCTGATAACTCCTGCGACCAGCTGCCCGTAGACTGAGCCGCATGATCCGCCGTCATCCGCTGGCCGAGCAGGCCGCCGAGGAGTTGCTGCGCCGGATCGGCGACGGCGAATGGGCGCTGGGCCAGAAGTTGCCCGGCGAGACGACGCTCGCCGCGCAGTTGGGGGTCGGCCGGTCCACCATCCGCGAGGCCGTCCGGGAGCTGGCCGGCAGGCGCGTGCTGGAGAGCCGCCAGGGCGCCGGCGTGTTCGTGATCGCGCAGCAGGCCGCGGAGGAGTGGGACCAGGTACTACGACGCGCCGGCATCACCGACGTGCTCGAAGGCAGGCTGGCGATCGAGTCCGAGGCGGCTCGGCTGGCAGCATCCCGGCGTACGCCGGCCGACCTCAAGAACTTCCGGCGCACCTTGGCCGACCGGGAGAAGGCGTCCGCGAGCGAGCCCGACGACCGGTATGTCGAGGCGGATCTCGCATTCCATCGGGCGGTCGTCACGGCGGCGCACAACGCCGTACTGAGCGAGCTGTTCGACAGCTTCCAGCCGCGGGTCCGGCGCGCGATGATCGACATGCTGCGACTGGACGACGAGCACCGGCATCGCCATGACCAGACCGCCCACCAGGCGATCGCGGACGCCATTCGCGACCGTGATCCCGAGCTCGCCGCCGCGAAGACGCGCGATCATCTCAGCGCGGTCCGCAGCAGCGTGAACTAACTGGTGCGCTGCGCGTGCACAGTGCGAAGCCAGGTGGCCAGTTCGGAGAGATCGCGAGCGTTGTCCTGCGGGATGCCGAGGGCAGTGGAGCCGTCGATCGGATGGACCTGGATGGTGCGCAGGCCGGGGAGGCCGGATGGGTCGTCGATGTGGGCGATCTCGGGCCAGGGGAGGAAGCCCGCGGTCCTGCGGTCGACGTGGATGCCAGTGCGGTCGACGGTGATCGTGGGGCGCCGGGTGATGAGCTGGAACGTCGTGAGGGCGACGACCGCGAGGAAGCCGACGAGGGCGGTGATTCGCAGTACGCCGACAGCGCCGGACACGTCGCCGTGCAGGACGTGATCGACGTTGCTCCACACGGACATGGCCAGCAGGAGGACGAACACCGCGAGGCGGATCGCCAGGCGATCGCGGCGTTGCGGGAACACCACCCGCTCGGCCTTCTCGAACTCGGCCGACCAGGCGTCCGCCGTACTCATCCCCACGTCGCCTGGTGCTCAGCCGCGGTCGGCGGATCCGCGCCGTGCCGGGTGCACGTGATCGCGGCCGCCTTCACCGCGTAGTCGACGACGTCGTGCAAACTCTGCTCTGTAAGGCCTTTCAGCCGTACTTCGCCCAACAAGCCGCGCGATTGCAGGCCGGCGATCAGCGCGGACATGAACGAGTCGCCGGCCCCGACCGTGTCGACGACGTCGATCGCCGGTGCGGCGACCTCGACGCGCGCGGTACGGCTGACCCCGATCGCCCCCTCGCCGCCGCGAGTGATCACCACGCACTTGGTGCGGTCGACGCTCAACAGTTCGCCCGCGATCTCGTCGGGTGACAACCCAGGCTGCAAGAACTCGCAGTCCTCGTCGCTGAGCTTCACCAGATCCGCAGTCGCAGCCAACGCCCGTACTGCGGCCCAGGTGCTCACGGGATCGGGAGTGATCGTCGGCCGCGCGTTCGGATCGAGCGTCACCGTTACCGGCTCCGACTCCAGTGACGCCAGGAATCGGCGGATCTCCGCCGCACCCGGTTCGAGAACCGTCGCGATCGACCCGGTGTGCACCGCCGGGCAACCACGCGACAGCGAGAGCGCCGGCGGATCCCAGGTGATGTCGAACTCGTACGACGCGACGCCGGCCGCATCCAGCTTCGCGGTCGCGGTGCTGGTCCGGAAGCTCGGGTCCACCGAACCCGGCGCCAGCTGGACTCCGTTGCCGAACAGGTGCGCGCCGAGCTGATCGCCGTACTTGTCGGTGCCGAAGCGCGTCACCAGTTCGGTCGGCAGGCCGAGCCGGGCGAGGCCGACGGCGACGTTGGCCGGCGAGCCGCCCGGGGTCGCCTTGCTGCCGTTCTTCCCGTTGCGCCCGTTGGAGCCGTTGGATCCATTGCCGGGACCACCGCTGACGATGTCCACGAGAGCCTCGCCCACGACGAGGACAGGTGCCGTCATCGGGCGTGCTCGAAGTCGATCGCCGAGTACGCGCGCAGCTTGGAGAGCTGGTGTTCGCTCTCGATGCTGCGGATCGTGCCGCTGCGCGAGCGCATCACCAGCGAGTGGGTGCGCGCGATCGAGCGGCGGTAGCGGACACCGCGGAGCAGTTCGCCGTCGGTGATGCCGGTGGCGACGAAGAAGCAGTCGTCGCCGCTGACCAGGTCGTCCGTGCTCAGCACCCGGTCCAGGTCATGGCCGGCATCGATCGCCTTCTGCCGCTCGTCGTCGTCGCGGGGCCACAACCGCCCCTGGATCAGGCCGCCGAGGCACTTCATCGCGCAGGCGGCGATGATGCCCTCCGGCGTACCGCCGATGCCGATCAGCATGTCCAGCCCGGTGTCGGGCCGGGCCGCCTCCACCGCGCCCGCCACGTCGCCGTCGCTGATGAACTTGATCCGCGCCCCGGTCGCCCGGATCTGCGCGGCCAGGTCGTCGTGCCGCGGCCGATCCAGCAGTACGACGGTGACGTCGTCGACCGACGAGCCCTTGGCCTTCGCGACCCGGCGGATGTTCTCCGCGACGGGGAGCCGGATGTCGACCACGTCGGCCGCCTCCGGGCCGACCACCAGCTTCTCCATGTAGAAGACCGCGGACGGGTCGTACATGGAGTGGCGCGGTGCCACCGCCATCACCGCGATGCCGTTCGCCATTCCCTTCGCCACCAGGGTCGTCCCATCGACCGGGTCGACCGCGACGTCGCACTCGGGTCCGTCACCGGCGCCGACCTGCTCGCCGTTGTAGAGCATCGGGGCGTTGTCCTTCTCGCCCTCGCCGATCACCACCACGCCGTTCATGCCGACCGTGCCGATCAAGGTACGCATCGCGTTCACCGCAGCGCCGTCCGCACCGTTCTTGTCGCCACGACCGACCCAGCGGCCTGCCGCCATCGCGGCCGCCTCGGTCACCCGGACGAGTTCGAGGGCGAGGTTGCGGTCGGGGGCGTCCTTGTCGACCTCGAGATGGGCGGGGGGAGTGCTGGCGTCGCTCATGGCACGGATCGTAGCCAACGGCCGACCTGGTTGATCGGCCGAGTTCGGCGACAAGGGACACTGGGGACATGAGCCCGACCGATTCCGAGCCGACCCGAGCGCAGTCCCGCGTCGAGGAGAACGTTTCCCTGGAGTTGGCCGAGCGGGCCCGGGTTCGCGCCGAAGCCGCGGCGTACCGGGCGAAGGCCAACGCCGACCGGGCGAAGGCGCGGACGCTGACCAACATGTTCTGGGCGATGCTGGCCTGCCTGATCGTGGTCGCCTTCCTGGCGGTCGTCACCTGGCGGCCGAAGGCGGAGAAGGTGCGCGCGGTCGAGTACACAGCGCAACTGCAGGATGCCAAGAAGGTGGCGCCCTGGGTGCTCGGCCCGGCGCCGATGCCGGCCGGCTGGACCGCCACCAGTGTGGAATTCCGGGCCCCGGAGCAAAGCCCGATGACCTGGCACCTGGGCATTGTCACCAAGGACAAGAAATACGTCGGGCTGGAACAATCCAATGTCACCGGCAAGAATTTCCAGACCGACGAACTCGGCAAGACCGCCGACGACGGTACGTCGACCGTGGCGGGCGTGGTCTGGCAGCGGAAGACCTTGCTGGACAGGCGAGATGAACACGCGCTTGTTCTGATCGGCTCCGGGGTGACCACGATCGTGACCGGAAATGCCGGCTATCCGGCGCTCGAAACGTTCGCGGCCGCCTTGCGCTGATTCCCGCGCGTTATGCACCGTTGACATCACGGGTCCCGGCGTTGTTCGATCGATGGATCGAATCGACGAAGGAGCCCGCCATGCTCACCCCCTCTTCCCTGCTCGGGGACTGAGGCGGCCATGTTCGTCACCGGATTGCTGCTTGCTGCCGAGGGGTCGCCGACGCTGGGCGTCCCCAAGCAATTGCTGTCCTACCAGGGCGAGACGCTGCTGGACGCCGCGCTGGACACGGCGCGCAACTGCGGGTTCGACCAGTTGATCGTGACGCTGGGAGCGGCGTCCGAACAGGTCCGCGAACGCGTCGACCTGGACGGCGCGCGGGTGGTGGAGTCCCCGCACGCCGACACCGGTAGCTCGTCGATCGTGCCCGCGCTCGACGTGGTCGATCGGCGTACGGACGGTCTGGTGGTGATGCTCGGGGACCAGCCGGGGGTGACGTCGGCCGCCGTCTGGTCGCTGGTTGCCGAGGTGGCCACGCCCGTCGGGGTGAGCCGCTACGACAACGGCCGTGGCCACCCGTGCTTCTTCACCCGGGAGATGTTCGGCGAACTCCGCACGCTCCGGCGCGACCAGGACATCTGGAAGCTGATCGACGAGGGCCCGCGGCCGGTGACCGAAGTCGATGCCATCGGCAACGTTCCGCTCCGGGTGCAGAACTGGGACGACTACCAGAGCCTCGTCTCGCAGCACGAGCCCAGCGGCGTACCGCCCGCCATGCCCCCGATCCACGCCACCCGCAGCCGCCTCCACCGCCGCCGTCGCCGCCGCGAAGGCACCGGCCACTAGGGCACGTCTCCCAATCCCCTGCGTGCTGCGCGGCACCTGCTCGCGACTGCAGGGATTGGGAGACGTGCCCTAGGCGCTGCCGGTGATTCGCAGGCCGACCACGCCCGCGACGATCAAAGCGATACAGGCGATTCTCGCGGCTGTGAGTGGTTCGCCGAAGAGCAGCACGCCGAGCGTGACGACGCCGATCGAGCCGAGGCCGGTCCAGACCGCGTACGCCGTACCGACGGGCAGCCGGTCGAGGGTTCGGGACAGCAGGACGACCGAGATGACGCCGAAGACGAGGACACCGGCCGTCGGCCAGAAGCGGCTGAAGCCCTCGCTCGGTTTGAGGCTGAGCGCGAAGGCGATCTCGAAGACCGCCGCCGCGACCAGGACCAGCCACGCCATCAGGCGGCCAGCGAACCGCGCAGGTGCCGCAAGGTGACCTTGGCGACCCGCTCGCCCAGGTAGGCGGCCGTGCGCAGATCGGTCTCCGGCGGCGCCTTCTCGGCAGACACGTCGGCATCCGACTGCGCGGTCGCGCCGAGCCAGCTGCCGAGCCGGTTCAGGTCCTCGATGCTCGCGGTCGACTCGGCCCACCCGGGGTAGAGGTCGAGGCCGACCCAGATCATGCCGTGCTGGGCGGCGAAGACCGAGAAGTCGACCAGCGTGTTCAGCTTGTCGCCGGCCATCGCCTTCGAGTTGGTGAACCCGGCGGCGAGCTTGTCGCGCCAGCCGAGGTCGGCGGCCCAGACCTTGACGCTGGCCTCCGCGAACGCCTTGAAGACAGCGCTCGGGCTGCCCATGTAGGTCGGCGCGCCGAAGATGATCGCGTCCGCGGCATCCAGCCGGTCCCACAGCTCATCGGTCAGCTCGTCCAGCGCGACGAGGTCGGCGACAACGCCCGGTACGGCGGCTGCGCCCGCCGCGACGGCCTCGGCCTGCCTCGCGGTGTGCCCTCGGCCGGAGTGGTAGGCGATCGCGACGCGGGCGGTTTCGGTACTCATGGTGTTTCCTCCAGGGTCTATAGCGGACTACAGTCCGTCTCATGAAGGACAGTACCGGACCACGGTCCGTTTCTCAATCGGGTCTGCCGTTGCTTGATGAGCCACGCCCCGAGCGGGCTGACGCGCGCCGTAACCGGCTGAAGGTTCTGGAGGCCGCCGAGCGGCTTTTCGCGGAGCAGGGTGTGAAGAACGTGTCCCTGGACGCGATCGCTGCTGCCGCGGGTGTCGGCAAGGGGACGGTGTTCCGGCGCTTCGGCGATCGGGCCGGCCTGGCGGTGGCGCTGCTGGACGAGCGTGAGGTGGAGCTGCAGGCGAAGATCTTGTCCGGTCCGCCGCCGCTGGGGCCGGGCGCTCCGGCCGTCGAGCGCGTCACGGCCTTCCTCGACTCCTACCTCGAGCTACTCGACCGTCATGTCGAACTGTTCCTGGACAGCGAGAACGCCTCCGACGGCGCCCGCTACCGAATCGGCTCGTACCGCCTCTGGCATCGTCACCTGGCGATCCTGGTGGCGGAAGCGCGGCCGGAGTTGGATGCGGAGTACACGGCGCACTTCCTGCTGGCTCCGCTGGCCGCCGACCTGCACGACGCGCTTCGCTCCGAGGGCTTCGAGCTGGCGCGGATGCAGAGCGGCCTTCGCGCTTCGGTGGTCAGGTTGCTAGGTGGCCCGCCGGCCTAGGCAAGCGGATCGCTCGTGGCCGGGCCGAGCCAGGTGGTGAGGGCGTCGGTCAGTCCGGAATCCTCCTCGCCATCCTCACTGGCCCAGGCGACGTAGCCGTCGGGGCGGATGAGAACGGCAGCCGGTGTGGCGATGTCGCCGACACCTGGGACTGTCCACTGCCGGGTCTCGCACTCTGCGGCGACGCGGTCAAGCCGATCCGCCCATCCGGTGAGGGATGTTGCCGGGGCTCCGCCGAGTGTCAGGAGCAGCGGGCGTCCGGTCCGCAGGAGTTCGCACACTCGGGTGGCCTCACCGGCGACGAGGAGATCGGCGTCGGGGACGCGGCGGCCGGCGAGTGGGTGATCGCCCTTGACGTCGTACTGGATGTCGAGGGCGGTGATCATCAGCCCGAGCCGCCGGCGTACGTCGGCGATGTCGAACAGTCCTGCGAAGGTCTCGCGCAGCGCGTCGCTGTGCGGGCCGGGCCGGGAGAGCGCGGTCTGTGCCCGGGTGTTTTGCAGCACGCGAGCAGCGACCGGATGACGTTCGGCCGCATAGCTGTCGAGCAGATCGTCGGAGGCCTCCCCGCGCAGGACGGTCGCGAGCTTCCAGCCGAGATTGACGGCGTCCTGGACTCCGGTGTTCAGTCCCTGGCCACCGGCGGGGTAGTGGATATGGGCGGCATCGCCGGCCAGGAACACCCTGCCCTCGCGATAGCGGTCTGCCTGGCGGGCCGCGTCGCCGTACTGCGACACCCATCGCGGGCTGTGCATGCCGTAGTCGGTGCCGGCGACCTCGCGGAAGGACTCACGGAAAGCCTCGAAGTCCGGCTCGGTGGAGCGATCGAGGATCCGGTCGTGGCGCTGCACCAACAATCGGTACCAGCCGGGCTCGAAGGCCATCACCGAGAAGTCACCCGGCCCCCGGCGGCGGGAGAAGACCGTGCCCGCGGGCGGATCGGCGAGTTCGACGTCGGCCAGCAAGCCCGTCATGGTCGCCTCGGTGCCGCTGAAATCGATCCCGGCCAGCTTCCGCACCGCGCTGCGGCCGCCGTCGCAACCGACCAGATAGTCACACCGGATCCGGTCGCCGCCGCCGGTCTCGACCTCGACGCCGGTGGCGTCCTGGTGGAATCCGAGCACCGGTGATCCCCAGCGCACCGGCGCTCCGAGCTCAGTGACGTAGCCGTCGAGCTCGCGCTCGATCGCGGCCTGCACGATGCCGAGCGTGAACGGGTAGCGGGTGGGGAAGTCGCTGAAGTCCAGGCGAAGTCCTGCGAAGTGGCCCGCCTGGATCGGTCGCCCTTGTGGGAGCAGGCGCTCGAGCAGGCCGCGCTGGTCGAAGAGCTCCATGGTCCGGGCGTGGATGCCGCCCGCGCGTGATTCGCCGCTCCGGCCCGGCAGGGCATCGAGCACGACCACATCGATCCCGGCCAGGCGCAGCTCGCCGGCCAGCATCAGCCCGGTCGGTCCGGCGCCGGCGATGACCACCTGAGTTGTCTCCATGACGGCTCCTTAACGTTGTTAGATTCTCTTTAACGATGTTAAGGAGAGCAGAACGTTGTTAAGGTGTCAAGGTGAGACCAGGAACAGGCGCGAAGCTCGACGCCGGGATGATCGCCACCGCTGCGCTGGAGCTGCTCGACGAGTCCGGCGTCGACGGGCTGACGATGCGCAAGGTGGCCGCTGCGCTCGGCGTCCAGGCGCCGGCGCTCTATTGGCACGTCAAGAACAAGCGGGAGTTGCTCGACGCCATGGCTCGGGCGTTGTTCGTCTCCTCCGTCCACGGACTCGAGGCGCCGCGGCGCGAGACGGACTGGGAGGAGTGGCTGATGGAGTTGGCCGGCCGCCTGCGTTCCGCCCTGCTGCGCTACCGCGACGGCGCCCGGGTGATGGCCGGAACCGACATCAGCGACGAGTCCTTATGGCGGGTGACGGAACTGATCCTGCGCACGCTCGAGGATGCCGGTTTCTCGATCCACGAGGCCGCTCGGGTCTTCCCGATCCTGCTGCACTACACGATCGGTTTCGTCATCGAGGAGCAGGCTCGGGCCGGCCTCGAGTACCCCGACGGCAACCCGTACCGGCCCGACCGCCTGGCTCAGGTGGTCGACGGCGAGCGCTATCCGCTGACGGCGCAGATGGTGGGCGATCTCTTCACCACCGACCAGGACGCGGAGTTCGACCACGGCCTGCGCGTCATCTTGGCCGGCATCCGCGCCACGACCGGACAGAGACCTTCAGAAGGCGGCTAGGTCGAGAGTCAGGCGTAGCTCGGGAAGCTTGCCGAGACTGGAGCTAGCGCGCGCTGCTGTCTCGGCAAACCCGTAGCGCCGGTAGAACGCGCGGGCCCTGGCGTTGGCCTCGAGAACCCAGAGCCACACCTCGGTGCAACCTTCGCCGCGGAGATCGGTGATCGCCGCGTCGGTCAGCAAGCGACCGGCACCGGTGCCCCACCAATCGGGGTGAACGAAGAGGGCGTAGAGCTCGCCGGCGTCGGCTGGTCCCTCCCTGGCCGGTCCCATGCCTGAGTAGCCGACGATTCGGTCGCCCGCTGCCGCGACATACAGGCGGGAACGGCCCGCGGTGATGCTTTCCGCCCAACCAGCGGCGATCTTCGCCGGGTCCATCGCATCGAGAAAGTCCTGCGGCACCAGGCCGGTGAACGCTCCGCGCCAACTGGCGACCCGAGCCACGGCCGCGCCGTACAGGTCGTTGGGTTGGGCTGGGCGGACGGTCAGCATGGGGCCGGGGTCAGTCGGGCTTCTTCTCGGTGTGGGCGGCTTGGGCTTCGGCCAGGCGTTTGCGGGCGCCGTCGAGCCATTGCTGGCAGGTGGCGGCCAGTTCTTCGCCGCGTTCCCACAGGGCCAGGGATTCTTCCAGGGTGGTGCCGCCGGCTTCGAGTTTGCGGACCACCTCGACGAGCTCCTCGCGGGCCTGCTCGTAGGAAATCTCGGGTCGATCGGCGGTCACTTGCTCTCCTCGGGGCTTGCGGTCACTTGCCATCTTGCTGCACTTCCACGTCGAACCGGCCGTCGCTGACCCGCGCGTTCAACACATCACCAGGCGACACCTGCCCGACTTCCCGTACGGCGGTGCCGTCGGCCAGCTGGAGCACGGAGTACCCCCGCTCGAGGGTCGCCTTGGGAGACAGGGCCCGCACGCTCGCGAGCCGATGAGTCAGATCGTCTCCGGCCCGGTCGAGCCGATGCGTGAGGGTCCGGCGGCTGCGGTCGAGCAAGGCGGCAACCTCGTCCGAACGGCGTTGCAGATCGGTCGTCGGAGCAGCCAGCGACGGGCGGCTCCGGATCGCGGCGAGCGCGTGCGTCTCGCGATCGAGCCAGCCGGTGATCGCCCGGAGTCCACGCTCGCGAAGCAGCCGGACCCCGTCGAGCTCCTCGCGGACGTCGGGCACGATCCGCTTCGCCGCGTCGGTCGGGGTGGAGGCGCGAAGGTCGGCGACCAGGTCGAGCAACGGCGAATCCGGCTCGTGCCCGATCGCGCTGACCACCGGCGTACGGGCCTGGGACACCGCGCGGATGAGGCCCTCGTCCGAGAACGGCAGCAGGTCTTCGAGTGAGCCGCCGCCGCGGGCGATGACGATCACCTCGACCGCCTCGTCCGCGTCGAGCCGGCGCAGCGCGGTCATCACCTCGCCGGCCGCGGCCGGACCCTGGACCGACGCGTACTCGACGCGGAAGGCGACGGCAGGCCAGCGACGCTTGGCGTTCTCCAGGACGTCGCGCTCGGCCGCCGAGTCGCGGCCGCAGACCAGGCCGATCGTGTGCGGCAGGAACGGCAACGGCTTCTTGCGGTACGCCGCGAAGAGCCCTTCGGCGGCGAGCAGCTGTTTCAGGCGCTCGATCCGCGCCAGCAGCTCGCCGATGCCGACGTGGCGGATCTCGCTCACCGCCAGCGCCAGGGTGCCGCGGCGGGCGAAGAAGTTGGGCTTCGCGTTGACCACGACTCGCGAGCCGTCGGTGACGGGTGGGTCGACCGCTTCGAACACCCGCCGGTTGCAGGTGAAGCGCAGCGAGATGTCCGCATCGGTGTCGCGCAGCGTGCCGAACACGGTGGTCGTGCCGCGCCCGATCGACACGTCCGTCAGCTGCCCCTCGACCCACACGGCGCCGAGCTGGTTGATCCAACTGGCAATGCCGTTCGCAATCGTGCGAACGGCTGCCGGCGCATCCGGTGAAGTCTCCAAAGCCACCCCGCGACTCTACGGTGCCGCACCGACAGTCCAGGTCAGGCCTGTGGACAACGCGCCGCCGACCACCAAACCCCAGTACTTTCTCCGATGTGCAGCTGTGTCTGCCGGTTTCGAGGTCATTCGGAAGTTCGTTGTCGATGGTTCGGGGGAGCGATGCTTGAAAACCCTTTGCATGGAAGGCGTTCGGGACGCATTCTTGAAGTAGTGGAACACCTCCTGGGGGAGCCGCCCGGACAGGGCGGGCGGCTCCTTTTTTGCTTTAGGCAAGCTTTCCTTGTGGGCCCGGGGGGCGGAGGGGAACCAGCCGATCGGTTGGTTGACGGAACCGGCTGGTTGGTTGATGTGCGGGGGGCGCATGGTCCGCGAAGGTTGAGGTATTCAGCGAGGAAGGACTCAGGTGAATACCTCAACGGAGATCGACGGGCAGACGACGCGGGCTGCGTTTCGGACGGTCAGAGGCCTGATCGGCGGTTATCTGGCGCTCAGCGTGCTGACCCTGGTGGCAGTCGTGCTGCTGCGGAACCACCATTCGATGGTGACGACGCCGGTCTGGGTGCGGACCAGCATCGTGGTGGCGAGTTCGCTGCTGATGGCGGCGTTCGCGGCCCGGGCCGCGCGAGGATCGCGGCGGGCTTTCCTGCGGCTGCGGCTGGTGTCGGCGATCATGGTGGTGGCGATCGTGGTGATCATCGCGATCCCGGGCAGTTTTCCGGCCTGGTTGAAGGTCGAGCAGGGGGTCTGTGGTCTGCTGCTGATCGGCGTGGTGGTCGTTGTCAATGGCAAGCACCTGCGGTCGGTCTTCGCCGCCAGGTAATGTCGAACTGCCCGGCGCTGACCGAGGGAGGATGGCGTGACGTCACCAGAGTCCGCCCGCGTGACGGCTGTCAGGCCGCGGGCGTGGTCGCCGATGGTGACCGTGGTGCCGTACGTGTTGCTGGGCCTTCTCGCCGGATTCACCGTGTTCGTGCGGTCCGGGCACGATCTCCGGGTCGATCTCGGCCTCAGTGCGCTGGCTGCGCTGTGGCTGTTGGGGATGTTCAGCCTCCGCCCGGCCGCCCGGGCGCGAACGACGCCGATGGTGTTGTTCATCGCCGGACTGCTCGGGATCTGGGCGGTTCTGGTGGTGCGGGCACCCTGGTTCGGATGTTTCGCACCGGCGGCCTTCTTCCTCGTTTTCAGGGTGCTCCGCTGGCCCTGGTTGATTCCCGGGGTGGCGGGGGCCGCGGCCGTGGCGGGGACAGCCCAGGCGGCCTCGGTCGACAAGAGCACCACCTTCGGACTCCTCGGCTACTTCGCCGTCCTCGCCGCCAACATCCTCCCGATGTGCGGCTATGCCTGGTATGCCTGGCGTGGCGCCCGGCAGAACGACGTACGCGACCAGGCGCTGGCCGAGGTGAGTGAGGCGAACAGGCGGCTGGAGGCGACGTTGGCGGAGAACGCGGTACTGCACCAGCGCCTGCTCGACCAGGCCCGCGAGGCCGGCGTACTGGATGAGCGGCAGCGGATGGCGCGGGAGATTCACGACACGCTCGCACAGGGGCTGACCGGGATCATCACGCAGTTGCAGGCGGCTGACGATGCGGATCGGGTGAGTTGGCACAAGCATGTCGAGGCGGCGACCCAGTTGGCGCGGGACAGTCTGCGGGAGGCGCGCCGTTCGGTGCATGCGTTGCGGCCGGAGGCGTTGAATCAGGCGGGGCTCGAAGCGGAGCGGTTGAGCGAAGCTGTCGCCGGAGTGGCTGGGCGGTGGTCGAAGCTGCACGGGATCGAGGCCGAGATGACGACAACCGGTACTCCGCGGCCGCTGCCGGCCGATGCCGAGGTCGCCCTGCTTCGTACTGCGCAGGAGGCGCTGGCCAACGTCGCCAAGCATGCGAAGGCGAGCCGGGTCGGGGTGACACTGTCGTATCTCGAGGACGCGGTCGCGCTGGATGTTCGCGACGACGGTCAGGGGCTGGCGCAACCATCAACCAGCGAAGGCGGGTTCGGCCTGGTGGCGATGCGGGAACGGATCGAGGCGCTGTCGGGCGACCTGCAGATCGAGTCCGAGCCAGGAGCCGGTACGGCGATCTCCGCCCGCATCCCGGTCGCCGGAGCGGACAGATGAGCGAGCCGATCAAGTTGCTGGTGGTCGACGATCACCCGGTCGTGCGCGACGGGCTGAGTGGGATGTTCGAGCGCGATCCCGGGTTCGAGGTGCTGGGGGAGGCGGCGGACGGGGCCGAGGCGGTCGAGTTGGCGCTGGCCCTGCATCCCGAGGTGATTCTGATGGACCTGCGGATGCCGGGGATGGACGGGCTGGCCGCGATCAAGGAGTTGGCCGCGCGAGGCGTGACAGCCAGGGTCCTGGTGCTGACGACGTACGACACGGACAGTTATGTGGTCCCGGCGATCGAGGCGGGTGCCACCGGGTACCTGCTGAAGGACGCTCCACGCGCCGAGCTGTTGCGCGCCGTACGGGCTGCTGCCGAGGGGCAGTCGGTGCTGTCGCCGTCGGTGGCGACGCGGTTGATGACCCGCGTGAGGACGCCGGAAACAGGCCCGCTCAGCCAGCGCGAGCTCGAAGTACTCGAACTCGTCGCTGCCGGGAACACCAACCGTGAGATCGCCGCCAAGCTGTTCATCAGCGAGGCGACGGTCAAGAGCCACCTGCTCAACATCTACGCGAAACTCGGCGTGAGCGACCGGGCCGCGGCCGTCGCCGAGGCGTTCAACCGGCGGCTTCTGACGCCCGGAGGCGCTGACGCGGAGTAGCCGTGAGATGTGCCACGCCCGTCGGGTGACTCGGCCAGGGCCCGTACGATGGGGGTCGTGACTGCCCAATCTGAGACCACTGGTACGCCGACCGCGTTGAAGACGAAGCGGGTGCTGCTTGCGGCGCCGCGGGGGTACTGCGCGGGCGTGGACCGGGCCGTGGTGGCGGTCGAGAAGGCGCTCGATCTGTACGGGCCGCCGGTGTACGTGCGCAAGGAGATCGTGCACAACAAGCACGTCGTACAGACCCTGCAGGCGCGCGGCGCGATCTTCGTGGACGAGACCGACGAGGTGCCCGAGGGGCAGACGGTGATCTTCTCCGCCCACGGTGTCGCCCCGGTGGTCCACGAAGAGGCGGCCGCGCGGCAGCTCAAGACGATCGACGCGACCTGCCCGCTGGTCACCAAGGTGCACCACGAGGCGAAGCGGTTCGCCGCGGTCGACTACGACATCCTGCTGATCGGTCACGAGGGTCACGAAGAGGTGATCGGGACCAGCGGCGAGGCGCCGGAGCACATCCACCTCGTCGACGGGCCGGGCGACGTACCGAACGTCGTCGTCCGGGATCCGGAGAAGGTCGTCTGGCTGTCCCAGACCACGCTGTCGGTGGACGAGACGATGGAGACCGTACGCCGGTTGCGCGAGCGGTTCCCGAAGTTGCAGGACCCGCCGAGCGACGACATCTGCTACGCCACCCAGAACCGTCAGGCGGCGGTGAAGAAGCTCGCCCCCGAGGCGGACCTGATGATCGTGGTCGGCTCCCGCAACTCGTCGAACTCGGTCCGCCTGGTCGAGGTCGCCGTCGAGCACGGCGCCAAGGCCGGCTACCTGGTCGACTACGCGGCCGAGATCGACGAGGCCTGGCTCGAAGGGGTCGACTCGGTCGGTGTCACCAGTGGCGCGAGCGTGCCGGAGCTCCTGGTCCGCGACGTGCTCAGCTGGCTGGCCGAGCGCGGGTACGCCGACGTCCAGGAGGTCACCACCGCGGAGGAGAGCCTGGTCTTCTCCCTCCCCCGCGAACTCCGCACCGACCTCAAGGCCGCGGGCATGGCCACGACAGGAACGTCGGACCACGCCTGAGGAGTACTACGGCTTCTACTACGGCTTCGGCGAAGCCGGGTCGAAGACGGTGATGTCCCACGCCCGGGCGAACTTCACCGGCCCCGAAGGCGTGCAGTAGGTGACCCGGTAAGCGAACTGGTAGCTGCCGGCTTTGGCGTACTTGTGCGTCATCGGCCGGACCCCCTGGCCGGTGACCTTCTTCATCGTCTCGGGCTGATCCGGCTGCGGGCAGAACATCCCTCCGTACTTGTCCTCCACGACATGCGTGCCGTCGCCCCACCAGTACTCGGAGTACAGCAGGTTGTCGTGAAACTTGCTGCTGGTGACACTGCCGCCCTCCTCGAAGACCGGTGCCAGCACACTGCCGCTGGCATTGATGTTGATTTGCCCGGTCAGACCGTTGGTCGAGGTCGTGAAGGTGAAGATCAGCTTGTACGGGCCGGGCGGGGCGGCGATGCCGGTCTTGGCCGGGGACGACGGCTGCGTGGCCGGCGACGACGGGTCGCCGGAGGGCGTGTCTGCAGAGTTCTGGACCGGCGGCAACGTGTTGACCGAGCCGCCGATCGTCGTCCTGGTGATCGGGCTGCTCGGCTTGATCGTCGGCGGCCCGGTGACGATCGGCGTCGGGCCCGGGGTGTTGGTGGCCGGGGCGGGCGCGGAGTTGAGGCTGGTCAGGTTGCCCGCGGCGATCGCGGCGGCCACGACGGCGGCGGTGGCGAGGACGCCGGCGGTTGCCCTGCGGCGGCGCTTGACCACCCGGACGCGTTCGAAGACGGTCTCACTCGGTACGCCGGTAGGCGGCGGTGCATCCGCCACCAGTTGCTCGAACTTGTGCTTGAGCTCGTCGGTCATGGCTCAGCCCTCCTTTCGGGTGGACGCGGTCGACGGCAGGTCCGTCAGCAGGTGATGCTCCCGCAGCCGGGCCAGGCCGCGGGAGATGTGGCTCTTGACCGTGCTGCTGGAGCAGCCCATGATCTGCGCGACCTCCGCATCGGGCAGATCTTCGAAGTACCGCAGGACCAGCGCGGCCCGGGTCCGTTTCGGCAGCTCGGCCAGCGCCCGGAGCAGTTGGTCGCGGTCGTCGACCACGCCGTACTGCGAGGGAGCCGCCGGCGGCTCAGGCAGCACCTCGGTGGGCGCCTCACCCTTCCACTTGCGCCGCCACCACTGGATGTTGGTGTTCACCATCACCGTGCGCGTGTAGCTCTCGAGGGCTGCGGGGCTGCGCAGGGATTTGCGCTTGAACCACACCTTGGTGAGCGACGTCTGGACCAGGTCCTCGGCGAGATGCCATTCACCGGTGAGCAGATAGCCGAACCGCCGCAAAGCGGTGAACCTTCCGTCGACGAAGCTCGCAAACTCCTTGTCCAGCCCTGGATCCATTTGTCGTCCTGCCCCCAGTAGTCCTGCCGCGGTCACCTACTCCGATGAGCCGGTCCACCCGAAAGGTTGAGTCGCGGCCGGAGATTCATGGTGCCAGGCTCTTGCCCAGGTAACCGCGAGCGATCATGGTGACCCACTGGTAGACGGCGTCCTCGGCCGGGGCGAGCGGACCCGGCCGGAAGTGTGGGGACTCGGCGCCGCGCTGGACGGACTCGCAGGCGGCCCAGTCCTCGCGATTGGTGACGTCCCAGAACTCGACGGCGTACGACGGATCGGTCACCTCCGCCGGGAAGTACCAGGAGCACTCGATCCCGGTCAGCCCGGGTGCGCGCGGCTCCAGCCGGTGCGTCATCACGTAGTCGGGGTGCAGCGAGATGAGCAGGTTCGGGAAGAGGCCCAGGTAGTTGACCGTCCGTGGATCCACACCTGGCAGCGGGATCCCGAGCGATCGCCCGTCGAGCGACATCGTCTCGACCCCTGGCCTGAGGTCCATCAGCCCGCCGACCCAGGCGCCGGGGAGGTTCCAGTTGTCGCCGGAGTTCGGTGGCGAGACCTTGCACAGTTCGGGGTGGATCAACGGGCAGTGGTAGCACTCGTGGTAGTTCTCCACGATCGTCTTCCAGTTGGAGGCCACCTCGTAGCTGTGCCGAGCCTTCAAGGTCAGCTGTTCCGGCCGGTACGGCGCGACCAGGCTGGTGATTCCGCCGAGGTGCTCCGCGAACGCCGGCGCCGTACCGAGGGCGTTGACGAAGTACCAGCCTTGCCACACCTCACTCGGAAGCTCCACCAGGTTGTACGGCGTGGGGTCGAACGACTCGCCCATCCGCGGTGCCGCCTTGACCGCGCCACCCAGCTCGTACGACCAGCCGTGGTACGGGCAGACGACCGCCTGGTGACGACCGGATTCGCCTTGCTGCAGGAGTTCGTGGCCGCGATGGCGGCAGGTGTTCGCAAAGGCGCGCGGGCGGTCGCCGAAGGTGAGAAGCACCTGCACGTCGCCGACGACGGTCGCGCGATGCGTCGTACCGGCGGCCAGTTCGTCGACGCGACCTAGACAGGTCCAGTGCGCGGCGAAGAAGTTTCGCCGCTCCCAGGCCAGTACCGCGGGGTCCGTGTAGGCCGCCTGAGGGAGCATGACGGACTCGCCGTGAGGGCGGAGTGTTGCCGCCAGCGCGACGGGATCGACCGGTGCGTTCGCCATTCGCCCACTATCGGCTGTGCCTGACGTAGAAGTCGAGGACGTGATCCCAGGCGTCCCAGTCAGTGTGGGTGAGTTCCACCTCGGTGCCTGCGGCAACGGGGCGGAACCTGGCCGTGACCCGGCCGGCTCGTTTCGGGTCGCTGCCCGGGTGCCAGGTGAAGCTCACCGACAGGGGTGGATCCCAGTCGGACACGGTGCCCCAGTAGCCGACTGGACCCTGTACGCCGTACTCGACGATCCGGCCGCCGACCGCGCCCTCGAACCGTACGTCGGTTGCTTCGTGCTTGCCGACCGAGTGGGTCGAGAGCGGCCACCAGGTCGCCATGCCGGTGGTGAACAGCTCGAAGGCTTGCTCCGGTGGCAGAGGCACCACCACGGTCGTCACTCGCCCATCGTCCACCCTCGTGCGAGCGCGGACGTGGAGAACCCCGGGTCCCGGCCGGGCAGCGGGCGGGGACCCGGGGTGGCGCGCGGTGCCCAGGGCACCGGTGATGGTGCGTCAGTTGAACGGGTCGAGGGTGATGTACGCCGTTTGCGGGTTGCCGTCGTGGACGAGGGCCTCGTGGTTGCCGACGTCGTCGAAGGCGAACCCGTAAGCCTTGCCGTCGGCCATCTGGGCGTGGATCTTGCGGGAGTAGTGGTTGGTGACGTTGTCGAGGTAGAAGCCGGAGTCGTTCGCGTCGGGCTGGTTGGGGTTGGTCAGCAAGGTCGACCGGTTGTAGCCCGCGCACAGGGTGCGCGAGATCGGGCCGCGGACGAGATCGTTCGGCGCGTCGAGCAGGCCCGCGCAGCCGAAGATGCTGGCCGAGTTGGGCTTCTGGAACGAGGTGACGATCTGGCCGGCGCTGTTGGTGAAGTTCATGACGTTGCCCGACACGCGGCCGAAGTACTTGGTGTTCGGCTGGTCGCCGAACGGGGTGACGGTCAGCGTCTGCGAGCTGTACTTCGACCAGACCCGGTTGACGTAGTCGTCCATCACGGTGGAGGGCAACGCGCCGGTCTCCACGCCGTACGTCGGCGCGAGCGCGCGCAGTACTCGTCCGTCGGGTGCTGTCTGGATCAGGTTCGCCCAGCCGCCGGGCTGGCCGCGGAGGGCGTTGAAGAAGTTGTTGTACCCGCCGGGCTTCAGGTGACCCGTGCTGAGGGTGTTCCCGTTGCCCTGGAGGACGCCGACGGCGTACGGCACCGAGAACATGTCCACCTGGGTGCTGTTGATCCACAGGCCGGAGTCGTTCAGCGTGTACTCGGTCCAGCTGAAGAGGATGTTGCGGTTCGGGTCGCTCGGGTTCTGGACCGCGGGCTGCACCAGGCCGCCGGTGGTCAGCTTGAAGACGAGCTTCTGGCCGTAGGAGAAGTAGACCCGGCCGGAGAACTTCGGCATCTGGATCGTGATCGACCCGCCGTTGCCGGGGCCGGCGATCGAGGCGTCCGGCGCCGGGGTCGGCGGATTGCCGCCGGCCGGCCAGGCGTGGAAGGTACCGCCCGCGTCGGCCCAGCCCTGCTGGCCGGTCGTCAGGTTGGTGCCCAGGTTGTAGATGTAGACAGGATCACCGCGGCCGGAGCTGTTGGTGATCTTGAGCGGAATGGTCGGCGGCACGGCCTCGGCCGGGCCCGCCACGGTCGCGATGAGCCCGGCGGCGACGGTGGCCGCGGCGGCGAGGGCCGCCGTCAGCTTGCGATGGATACGCACAACTCCTCCTCAGGTTTGTCCCATGCGAGAGGAAGGCGGAGCACCGGCAAGCTCGCCGAACGACTGCGCTACCAGGCCGCAGCAGCTCCACGGGCAGACGGTCCGAACACTGCGTGGACCGCCCGGATCACCCGGTGCCCACTGCTCAGCCGGTGAGGGACGGTGGAACCACCGGTGAGTGAGAGCGCTCTCATCCTTGGGCGGGCGTGCTGGGGTTGTCAATGCCGCGCCGGTGGCGGATTCCCGACGCCTGACATACCAACCAGTCGACAGGAGGTCGTGCTCAGCCGGTTTGGTCGAAGCCGGGGAGGGGGATGGAGTCGCCGGTTCGGGGACTTCCTGGGTCGAGGGTCGGGGCGGGACGGGGGGTGCGGTCGATCAGTGGGCCCTGGACCCAGCGGCGGGTCTGGTCCTCGGCCTCGGCTTCTTCCAGCGCGAGCAACTCGGGCGCGGTGAGCGGCCGGACCGAAGCCTCGATCGCCTCCATCGCCACCAGCTCCGCCTCGGTGACGTGCAGATCGCGGAGTTTGCGGGCGGTGGTGAAGACGCGGCTCTCGAACGAGCCGACCGTGCGGTTGTACGCATCCACGGCCGAGGTCAGCGACCGGCCGACCCGGCCGAGATGGTCGCCCATCGTGCTGAGCCGCTCGTACAGCTCGCGGCCCAGCTCGAACACCTGCTGGGCAGACTCTGTCAGGGCGGACTGGTTCCACGCGTAGGCGGCCGCGCGCAAGGTCGCGATCAGAGTCGTCGGCGTCGCCAGGATCACGCGGCGCTCGGCGGCGTACTCCAGCAGGGACGGCTCGACGTCCAGCGCGGCGGACAGGAAAGACTCGCCGGGCACGAAGAGGATGACGAACTCGGGCGTCGAGGGCAGCCTCGACCAGTACGCCTTGGCCGACAGTTGGTCGACGTGGGTCCGCAGGTGCCGCGCGTGCGCCCGCAGCCGCTCCTCGCGGAAGTCGGCGTCCTCGCTCTCCGCGGCCTCCAGGAACGCGGCGAGCGGAACCTTGGAGTCGACGACAAGATTCTTGCCCTCGGCAAGCCTGACGACCATGTCCGGGCGGAGCAGTCCGTCGTCGGTCACCGTCGACGTCTGCTCGGTGAAGTCGCAGTGTGCGACCATGCCGGCCAACTCGACGGTCCGCTTCAGATGCAGCTCGCCCCAGCGTCCTCGCACCTGCGGTTTCCGCAGCGCTGTCGACAGTGACGCAGTCTCGCGGCGCAGCGCCTCGCCGCTCATCCGTACTTCGTTCACCTGCTGGTGGAGCTGGCTCTGCCAGGCCGCCCGGCCCTTCTCCAATTGGTTCAACTGCGCGTGCAGGCGGTCCAGTGACTCCTTCACGACGGCCTGTCCGGACATCTGCTGGCCGACCGAATGCCGCTCCTGGGTCAGCTCGACGACCCGGTCCTCGGCGGCGTCGCGCTCGGCGGTGATCCGGGCGAGCTCGGCGCCGTCGCGGCCACGGGACCAGAGCACCCCGAACACCGCGCCGAGCAGCAGCCCGACCACGAGGAAGAGGAGCACCATGAGCAACGTCGTACCGGTCATGTCACAGACAGTGGCAGACGCCGCCGACAGTTTCCGTGAGCAACAGTCGGCGGCGCCTGCTTTTCCGGATCAGCAGCCCAGGTTCTCCGATCCCAGGGTGCTCCGCCCGGTCAGCAGTCCATCGCGGCGAACGAGTAGCCCTGTGCCTTCAGCGTCTGCAGGGCCCTGTCGAGCGCGGCAACGGTCTGGCTGCGGTCGCCGCCACCGTCGTGCATCAAGACGATGTTGCGCCGGTGGGCGTTGTGCAGGATGTTGCTGACGATCGCGTTGACACCCGGCCGCGCCCAGTCCCGCGGGTCGATGTCCCAGAGCACCTGGGTCATCCCGGCGGCCTTGATGTCCGCCCGCACCTTCGGGTTCGACGCGCCGTACGGCGGCCGGAAGCACTTCGACTGCGGTCCGTCGAAGATCTCGTGGTGTCGCCTGGCCGCGCTGATCGCGGTCAGCTGCGGGTGCGTGATCGAGTGACTGCCGATGGTGTTGCCTGCGGCAAGTACTTGCTCGCGCAGGCCCGGGTGGGCGGCCTGCATGGCACCGAGTTCGAAGAAGGTCGCGTGCGCGTTGTACTTCTGCAGCACCGCAAGGATCTTCGGCGTCCAGTACGGATCCGGGCCGTCGTCGAAGCTGAAGAACAACACCTTCTTGTTGCCGGCGGCGGCGGCCGCTGTCGGGTCCGCGGCAGGGCTGCCGGCGTTGTTGTCCGGCGTCTTGCTCGGGGTGTTCGTCGGTTCGTCGGTCGGTTCGTTCGTGGGGGTGGTGGTGGGCGTCACACTCGAGGTGGTGCTGGTGGCCGACGTCGGCTTCGGCGGATTCTCGTGGACCAGCGCCATCGCGATCAGTGAACCGACGACCAGGGCGGCCGCTGCGGCGGTGGCGAAGACGGCAGCAAGCTTTCTGGACATGACGATGCTCCTTGTGGATCAGGCGGATGTTCCCCAGTGCTCCCCCTCAGGAGCTGTCATAGGAGGAGACGCCCGGGGTCCTGATCTGGTTGGCATCTCGATGTTGCGAGCAGATCTCGGCGGTCGCCGGGACCGCAGTACGGAGGTTTCGCGTACTGCGGGCGGCAGGCGGCGGGTGGTTCGCAGTACGGGCCTGTGGTCGGCGGATTGGGGTGCGGCGGTGTGGGCCGCGTAGTCTTGTCGCCCGTGGCACTCACCATCGGAATCGTCGGGCTCCCCAACGCGGGCAAGTCCACACTCTTCAACGCGCTGACCAAGAACAACGTGCTCGCGGCGAACTACCCGTTCGCCACGATCGAGCCCAACGTCGGTGTGGTCGGCGTGCCGGACGCGCGACTCGGCAAGCTCGCCGAGATCTTCGGCTCGGCCAAGATCCTGCCGGCCACGGTGCAGTTCGTCGACATCGCCGGCATCGTCCGTGGCGCGTCCGAGGGGGAGGGGCTGGGTAACAAGTTCCTCAGCCACATCCGCGAGTCCGACGCGATCTGCCAGGTCACCCGGGTGTTCCGCGACGACGACGTCACCCACGTCGACGGCAAGGTCTCGCCGGCCGACGACATCTCCACCATCCAGACCGAGCTGATCCTTGCCGACCTGCAGACCGTCGAGAAGGCGATCCCGCGGCTGGAGAAGGAAGCGCGGCTGAAGAAGGAGAGCGTCGCCGTACTGGAGGCGGTCCGGGAGGCGCAGAAGCACCTGGAGGCCGGTACGCCGATCAGCGCCACCAACGTCGATCGGGCGGCGATCCGCGAACTGATGCTGATGACGGCCAAGCCTTACCTGTTCGTCTTCAACTGCGACGCCGACGAACTCGCCGACGAGTCGTTGAAGCAGCAGATGCGCGACCTGGTGGCGCCGGCCGAGGCGATCTTCCTGGACGCCAAGTTCGAGGCCGAACTGGTCGAACTCGGCGACGAAGACGAGGCCCGCGAGAT
The DNA here is from genome assembly GCF_004365175.1 of Kribbella voronezhensis. Classification (NCBI taxonomy): domain Bacteria; kingdom Bacillati; phylum Actinomycetota; class Actinomycetes; order Propionibacteriales; family Kribbellaceae; genus Kribbella; species Kribbella voronezhensis. The sequence goes on from NZ_SOCE01000001.1 coordinate 5,366,753, forward strand.
GCTCACCGAGATGGGCGTCGAGGAGCCCGGCCTGGACACCCTCGCCCGCGTCGGCTTCGAAACCCTCGGCTTGCAGACGTACCTGACCGCCGGCCCGAAGGAATCCCGCGCCTGGACCATCAAGAAGGGCGCCACCGCCCCCGAAGCCGCCGGTGTCATCCACACCGACTTCCAACGCGGCTTCATCAAAGCCGAAATCGTCTCCTTCGACGACCTGGTCGCCGCCGGCTCCATGACCGCCGCCAAGTCGGCCGGCAAGGTCCGCATCGAAGGCAAGGACTACATCATGTCCGACGGCGACGTCGTGGAGTTCCGCTTCAACGTCTGAAAAGAAGAGGGAGTCGGGGGACGCGACGGCGACGTCGTGGAGTTCCGCTTCAACGTGTGATCGTTCGGCATGGCAGGCTGTGATGGTGGTTGCTGTCGCTCAGCTCAACTTCATCGTCGCGGATCTCGAACGTAGTCGTGCGTTCTACGAGCGCCTCGGGGTGTCTTTTCGCGCCCGGAATCGGCACGGGCAGGGTGACGCTGAGGCCTGGGTGTCGACGAACACCGGTATCACCATCGTGTTGCATTCGACGGCGTTCGCTGCCTGGTGGGACGAAACCGCGCCGCAACCGTCCCCGGGTGGTTCGCAGGTGGACCTCGAACTCGAATCGGCGGAGCAACTCGACCACGTCATCGCCGAGCTGGTCGCCACCAACGCAACCCTCGTAAAGCCGCCGACCGACATGCCCTGGGGCCAGCGCTTCGCGATCGTCCTCGACCCCGACGACCACCGCATCGGCCTCAAGGCACCCGCCCGCTAAGCAACTTTGTTCAGGTTCGCGCATCGGTGGGGTGTGGAAAGTCGGTTGGTGGGGGTGGGTGGGCGGAATAGGTTCGGGGGATGGTTGATGCGTTGTTCGGGGATGGGCGGTTGGTGGGGGTTTATGACGCGTTGGATCCGGATCGGGGGGATCTGGAGGCGTATGTGGGGATGGTGGGGGAGTTCGGGGCGCGGTCGGTGCTGGATGTGGGGTGTGGGACGGGGGAGTTGGCGAGGCTGCTGGTAGAGGCTGGGGTTGAGGTGGTGGGGGTGGATCCGGCCTTGGCGTCGTTGGAGGTGGCGCGGGGGAAGGTGGGGGCGGAGAAGGTTCGGTGGATTCATGGGGATGCGACCGGGTTGCCGCCGTTGCAGGTGGAGTTGGCGGTGATGACTGGCAACGTGGCGCAGGTGTTTCTCAGCGATGAGGAGTGGATGGCGACGCTGTACGGCGTACGGGCGGCGCTGGTGCCAGGTGGGCGGTTCGTCTTTGAGACCAGGGATCCGGCGCGGCGGGCGTGGTTGGAGTGGAATCGCGAGGCGACGTACAAGCGCATCCACGTGCCCGGTGTCGGCGGGGTGGAGAACTGGACCGACTTGCTGGACGTGAAGGAGCCCTTCGTCACGTTCCGGTCGACGTACGTGTTCGAGTCGGACGGAGCGCGGATGACGTCGGAGTCGACGCTGCGGTTCCGGACTCGTGCCGAGGTCGAGGAGTCGCTGAGCGAAGCCGGGTTCGCGGTTGCCGACGTACGGGATGCACCCGATCGCCCGGGCAAGGAGTTCGTCTTTGTGGCTGAGGGTGGTGCGGCCAGGGTGCCGGGGCAGGGGAATGTGGCTCACCCGGCACCCTGACCTGTCAGGGGAGACCGCGACGGTGCGGTGTGGCGGCGCGGTCGAGTGCGGGTGGCAAGGAGTGGGCGACGGCGCTTGTGAGGTGGCTGTCGCGGTTGGTGCCGGTGGGCTCGGGGCCGTGGAATCTACTGTACGGCGCGGGACAAACGGCGGCGGTCCGGTTTACGGAGCTGCGACGGGTTGGGCACGGTCGGTGGCCAGTTTGATCGCGAAGGCGGCCAGGGCGGTGCCGGTGAGGTAGCGGTGGATGCGGGACCACAGCGGTTTGCGGGTGAAGAAGGTGGCGACGGAGCCGGCGGTGATGACGAAGACGGCGTTCATGACGACGCCGACGGCCAGTTGGGTGAGGCCGAGGAGCAGGCTCTGGGTGCCGATGTGGCCGCGGGACGGGTCGACGAACTGAGGCAGCAGTGAGATGTAGAGGATCGCGATCTTCGGGTTGAGCAGGCAGGTCAGCAGGCCCATGCCGAAGAGCTTGCGGGGGCGGTCCGGGGTGAGTGCCTCCGGGGTGAAGGCCGAGCTGCCGCCGGGGCGGAGGGCGTTCCAGGCGAGCCAGAGCAGGTAGGCGGCGCCGGCGAGCTTGAGCGTCAGGTAGATCTCGGGGACCAGGGCGAAGAGGGTCGCGAGGCCGGCGGTCGCGGCGAGGAGGTAGGCGAGGAAGCCGACGCCTACTCCGGCGAGCGACGTCAGTCCGGCGCGTCGTCCTTGCGTGACGGAGCGGGAGACGAGGTAGATCATGTTCGGTCCCGGCACGATCACGAGGCCGAGTTCCACCAGTGCGATTCCTGCCAGTGCCTCACTGCTGACCAGCATGTCGGTCATCCCTCCCCAACTGTCGGAGCCTCGAAGTTAACAGGCGCCCAGCCCGCACCGGAGGAGTTTTCCTACGGTGAGATGGCGATGGCGGGGGCGACGCGAGCCGAGCCGATACCGCGGTCGGGCTTGCCGAGGCGGAACCGCACACGTCCCTTGAGCACGGTGCCGGATTCGGCCAGGCCGTCGACCAGGGGCTCGCCTGGGAACAGCGTGAACGTCCAGCGCTCATTGAGTTCGCAGTCCGGCGGCGTTCGGCCGCACTGCAGCACCCGGGCTCCCCAGACCTGGCGCGTCATCAGTCGACGGGTGTCCTGGTCGAAAAGGGTGAAGTCCTCCGCTGGAGCGTCGGTCACCTGGTAATAGCTACCGAGTGCGGGGCCGTAGTTGCCCACGACTCCGGCCACCATCGTCCAGTCGTGCTCGGCGGTGGTGAGCAGAGTTCCGGCCGGCAACCGTTCGTCGTACACATCGCCGGATTCCGCGCCGGCCTGATCAGCTCGTACTGCGGCCGGCATCGCCCCGCGGGTGTCCAATGCCGAAGCTGCGGGCACCAGCACCACGCCGTACCGGACCTCGTCGGCGAATCGTGCCGAGCTGAACCGGTCGGTGAGTGCGCGAACGGCCTCCTCGGCGAACTGCCATTGGTCGGAGCCGACGGCATCGTTCAGGTATTCGCGGGTGATCGAGGGCAGGCCGCCGGCTCGGACGTGTCCGGCGATCCCTCCGCACGTGCTCCACCCGCTCGCCAGCAATCGCCGTACCTGGTCGTCCTGGAACGTCGTCATCAGGGCGCTCACAGTAGTGACGGGCGCCGACAGTTTCCGCTCGCCAATCCCCAGCCGGCATCGGCTGGGGAGGCCCCGCTGTAAATGGGTGGCGTCGGGGCGGTCACAATTGGTTGGCTAGAGCCTGTACGCCTGACGGTTTGTAAGGAGACGGTATGAGCGACAAGCCCAGCGAGCCGGCGCAGGACGATCTGCAGAAGAAGTTCCGCGAAGCACTTGCCAAGAAGAACGCCCACCACGAGGCGCACCCGGGAACCGGGCCGCGGCACGAGGGCGTCGGCGAGGCGCACAACGACAAGCAGAAGCGCCAGTTCCGGCGCAAGTCCGGCAGCTGATTTCGCCGCCCATCCATCCGTTCCGAGCCCCGGGTCACCGCCCGGGGCTCAACTTTTGCCCCCACCACGTCCGCGGGCTCGACTTGTCGACATTGCTCAGGTGAGGGCTTCGGCGGTCAGGAGGTCGGTGAGCCGGGTCAGCTGGAGTTCCCAGCCCTGCAGGTGACCGGCGGCGTCGTCGGCGCCGGCCAGCGCGGTGTGACTGAGCACGAGGTGGGTGCCGCCGTCGACCTCGGAGAGTTCGACGCGGACCTGGGAGACGTCGTCGCCGGCGTCGTCCCATTTCCAGGTGAAGGCGAGCAGGCGGGGCGGATCGACCTCGAGGTAGGTGCCCCGGACAACATACGGGCCCATGGTCACGACGTACTCGCCGCCGATGCGTACGTCGGCCTCGACCTGCAGCTCGTGGCTCGGGTTCGGGCAGTACCAGCGGGTCAGCAGTTCGGGGCGCGACCACGCGTCGTACACCCGGCCGATCGTTGCCGGAAGCACCCTTTCGATCCGGACGTCAGTGCTCATCATCGCTCCCTCGCAACAGGTCTTCCAGCCGGTCGATGGTCGTGTTCCAGTACGCCGTGAGGTCGCCCAGCCACGTCTGTACTTCGGCGAACGCCTCGGGGCGCAGCGCACAGACCACCGTCCGCCCGACTTTCCGGCGGCTCACCAGCCCGGCGTCCACCAGCACCCCGACGTGCTTCGTCATGGCAGGCAGGCTCACCTGATGAGGCGCGGCGAGTTCACCCATCGTCGCCTCGCCCCGGCTCAGCCGAGTCACCACGGCCAGCCGCGTGCCGTCCCCGAGAGCCGCAAACGTCGTCGCCAACACCAGGACACTTCACCATCTGGTGAAGTGTTCTGTCAATCGCCTGTGCCGAAGCCGGCCTACCGACGGGATGCTGGTGCCCCTTGTTGGTCGCGACGGTGGGGTGGTTTCAGAGCAGGTCGGTGAGGAGGGCGGCGGCGGTTTGGGTGGCGGTGGTGGGGACGGGGAGGTAGTCGACGTCGGTGATCAGGAGTTTCGCGAGGGTTTCGGCGAGGGTGGTGGGAGTGCAGGCCGAGTAGGGCAGGAGGTGGCCGGCGTTGTGGCGGTTCAGCCGGGCCGGGACGTGGAACGTCTGCTCGAAGTGGTGCTGGAGCGGGACATAAATGAAGGGGACCCGGGCGGCGGTGAGTTCCATGCAGGTGGTGAGGCCGCCCTGGGTGATCGCGACGTCCGCGGCGGCCAGGTGATGGTGAAGGTTCGGGAGATAGCCGTGGATGGTTGCCCCCGGCATCGAGGGCAGGGTCGACGGGGCGATGCGGGGTCCGGTGACGACGATGAACTGCAGGTCGGGGATGGTGTGGCGGGCGAGCGGGATGGCGTCGAGAACCCTTTGCAGCAAGGCGGTTCCGACGCCCGAGCCACCAACCGTCACCAGACAGAGCTTGGCGTCGGGCGGGTAGCCGAGACGGGCTCGGAGCGCCGGGCGATCGGCGGTCTCCGAAGGATCGAAGCCCGTGATGTAGCCGGTGAAGTCGAAGTTCTGCGACGTCCAGGACCGGATCGACGGCAGGCCCGGACCGAAGGTGTCCGCGACGATGTCGTCCGGGTCGCCGATGAAGATCGAGCGGTCGCGGAGCCGGCGGAAGCGGGCCCGTTGCTCGAGCATCTCCGCGTTGTAGTCCGCGGTCAGCGCCGCCTCCGCCGGTCCGCCGTCCGGGAGCGGGAGCCAGCCGACGAAGTCGGTCAGCCACGCATAGGCGTACTTCTTCAGCTCCGGGTTCTCGTGCAGGAAGTAGTCGACGTCCCAGGCCTCGTCGCCGATCACCAGGTCGTAGTGCCGGTCGTCGACCACGTCGGTGAAGGTGAGGAAGTTCGCGACCAGGATCTCGTCCATCCGCCGGATCGCCTGGAACGCGTGCAGGTCGTGCTCGTCGGCCTCGAACTCGATGTGGCTGGACTCGTTCAGCAGGTACGCCGACGCGGGGTGCACCGTCTCGCCCGCATCCGCCAGGACTCGCGTGACCGGGTGCTGGGCGAGCCAGTCGATCTCGAGTCCGGGATTCCGCACCCGCAGTTCGCGGGCGATCGCGAGATCCCGGCGGGCATGGCCGAGGCCGATCGGGGAGGACAGGTAGAGCACCCGCTTCGGGCGATTCAAGGCCCGCACCCAGGTACGCCGTACCGGTTGCGGTGGTGTGACGCCGGAGACGAAGTCCTTGAGCAGGCGGTTCACCAGGACGGGGTCGCGCGCGTTCGGGGCGTGTCCGCCGCCTTCGACGGTGACCAGCGAACCATTCGTCTGATCGGCCAGCGCGATTCCTTCGGCCAAGGGGCGGATCTTGTCGTCCGAGCCGTGCACCACCAGGACCGGACAGGACAAGGACGGTACGCCGGGGACGCGGTCCTGGCGGGCGGCCTCGGTGTCGACCAGCCGCTCGGGGCTGATCTCGTGCCCCCAGCCGACGGCGTCCTCGAGCTGCTTGCTGGAGTGAGGTTCCGGGAACATCTGCGCGAAGAAGAAGCGCAGGAAGTCGTCGTACCCGCCCTCTGTCCAGTAGTGCTTGTTGTACTTCGCCCACCCGTCGGTCGTGTCGTGCCGTTCGTTCCACGACCAGCGGATGCGTTCCTCCTGCGCCGGCACCAGCCCGGCGGCCGACCCGATGCACACGACCCCGAGCACCTGATCGGGCAGCTCGTGGGCGACCTGCAACGCCCAGGGCACGCCGCGGGACAACGACACCAGAACGCAGGTGCCGGTTCCCGTGGCGGCCAGTACGGCGAGGGTGTCCGCGACGAACTCGCTGTCCGCGTACGCCGATGCGCCTGCAGGTGCGCTCGACCGGCCAGAGCCGCGGCCGTCGAACGTGACCACCCGGAAATGCTTGGCCAGGTAGGGCACCTGCGCCTTCCAGATCCGCGACGGCACGATCGACCAGGTCGGCAGGAACATCACCGTCGGTCCAACGGCCGTGGAGTTGTACACCCGGTAGGCGATCGTCACCCCGTCGCGCTCGACCGACCCCACCTGGTCGGCCGGGCGCGCTGGGCGTTGCGGTTTCGAAGTCATCTGCGAGCCCCCTCGCGAGCACTGTCTCAGGGGCGGACTTCGTACACCAGGTTGAACGGCGTCTCCGCGGCGACCCGGAACCGGGTGAAACCGGCGGCCGTGATGACGTCGCGGATCCTGGCCGGCCCGGCCTGAGTACCGAGTGCCAGGCCGACGTCCTGCGACAGCGAAGCCGGCGTACAGAGCAGTGTGGAGAAGCCGTAGTACGCGCGTCCGACCGGGTTCAGGTTGTCCTCGACGCGGTCGCCGGCCATCGGTTCGACGACCATCCAGGTGCCGTCCTCGGTGAGCGACTCACGGACCCGGCGAGCGGCGCCGACCGGGTCACCCATGTCGTGCAGGGCGTCGAACGTCGTCACCAGGTCGTACCCCGCTCCGCTGAACGCCGTCGCGGGCGCCACCTCGAACGTGATGTCGGCACCGGCTTCGGCGGCGCGCTGCCGGGCGACCTCGATCGATCCCGAGTGGTAGTCGGCCCCGACGAACGTCGACCGGGGAAACGCCTTCGCCATCAGGATCGTCGAGGCACCGTGGCCGCAGCCGATGTCTGCCACCTTGGCGCCGCGCTCCAGTTTGCCGACCACGTCGGTGAGGGCCGGTAGCCAGCCGGTCAGCAGGTTCGCGTTGTAACCGGGCCGGAAGAAGCGCTCGCAGCCGTTGTGGACATCGGTGTCGTGCTCGTGCCAGCCGATGCCGGCACCGCTGCGGGCGGCCTCGATCGTCTGCGTGGTGTTGTGGACGGTGCCGAGCGCGATCTGGAAGAAGCCGGGCAGGAACGCCGGGCTGCTCTCGTCGGTGAGTGCGATCGCATGTTCGGCCGGCAGGACGTACCGGCCGTCGTCGTACTCGACGAAGCCGCCCGCGGCCTGCGCGTTCAGCCACTCGCGGGTGTAGTGCTCGCTGGTCCGGGTGCGCTCGGCGAGCTCCGCCGGCGTCAGTGGGCCGGCGCCGGCGAGTGCGCGGTAGTAACCGAGCTTGTCGCCCATCACCACCAGGCCCGCGTTCAGCGTCGCCCCCACCTCGTCCACCGCGCGGAACACGAACGCCATCAGCTTGTCGCCGTCGATCTGCTGTTCGACCGTGGTCATTGTCGATTCCCCTCCCTGGGTCTCTGTGCGCTCGACCGTAGAAGCGCCCGGCCCCCGGTCGCATCAGGTGCCCCACCTAGTCGTCCCGGCCTGGTGCGACGCCCGTGGGGCGGGCAGACTGCGGGGATGCTGATCGGGCGGGAGACCGAACGGCGGGTGATCGAGCGGTTGGTCGCGGGGGCGCGGGTCGGCACCAGTGGAGTGCTGCTGATCACCGGGGAGCCGGGGATCGGGAAGTCGGCGTTGATGGCCGAGGCGGTGACGCTCGCCGACGGGCTGCGCGTGCTCCGGGCCCGGGGAACCGAGGCCGAACGCGAGATCCCGTTCGGCGGCCTGCTGCAGTTGCTCCGCCCGGCGCTCGGCGAACTCGAGCAGATCCCCGCACCGCAACGGGAAGCGCTGGCCGCCGCCCTCGCACTCAGTCCCGGCGCCGCGGCCGACCGGTTCGCGGTCGGCGCCGCCACCTTGAGCCTGATCTGCCGGTACGCCGAAGCCGCGCCGGTCGCGATCCTCGTCGACGACGCGCACCTGCTCGACCGGCCGTCCGCCGAGGCGCTCCTGTTCGCCGCCCGCCGGTTGCTCGCGGACCCGATCGTCCTGCTCGTCGCCGCGCGAGCCGGCGAACCTCATCCGCTGGCCGACGCGGACCTGCCCAGGTTGGAACTCACCGGCATCGATCTCCCAGCCGCTCAGCGGATCGTTGCGGGACTGCCGGTCGATCTCGTGGCCCAGTTGCATCGTCGCGTCGCCGGCAACCCCCTGGCGTTGCTGGAACTGGCGAACGATCCGGAACAGTTGCATCGGCTGCCACCCGGCCGGCCGATTCCGGTCCCGGCCTTGCTGGCGGACGCCTTTGCTGCAAGGGCATCCCGGCTCGGTCCCGCTGCCCGTACGGCGTTGCTCGTGGCCTCCGTGGAGGACGGCGACCTGGGCGTGATCGCGAGGGCCTGTGGCGAGCTCGGTGTCGACGTGGCCGCATTGGGGGAGGCGGAGCAGGCAGCTCTCGTGGTGATCGGAGACGGCCGGGTGGAGTTCCGGCATCCCCTGGTCAGGTCGGCGATCTATGCGAGCGCGGAGCCGGCGCAACGGCGTACGGTGCATCAGGCGGTGGCCGCGATCTTGGGGCCGGCCGAAGCCGATCGGCGCGCCTGGCATCTCTCGGAGACCGTGCTCGGCGAGAGCGACGAGGTCGCCGCGGCACTCCACCTCGCGGGCGATCATGCAACCGAGCGCGGTGCCCACGCGGTCGCCGCGACCGCCTTCGAACGCGCGGCCAGACTGACCGAACATTCCCAGGAGCGCGCGGCCAGACTGGTCGCTGCCGGTCAGGCGGCCTGGTTCGCGGGGATGCCGGACCGCGGTGACAGCCTGCTCGGTGAGGCACTGGCCTTCGAGCCGCCGCCAGCGGTCACGACCTGGGCGCACGAGTTGCGCGCCGACATCGCGGTGAAGTGCGGATCGCCTGCCCGGGCGCGCGACATCCTGCTGGCGGCGGCGAGCGAGACGAACGATCCGGACACCGCCGTGGGCCTGCTCAGCGATGCGGTCAACGCCTGCTTCCGGCTGGGCGACGCGGCCGGCGCGTTGCGGGCCGCCGAAGAACTCGATCGGTTGCTGGAGGCAACCGATCGGCCCGGAGTGCGGATCCTTGGTCTGCTGGCCAGCGGCAGCGCCAAGATCCTGGCCGGCCGGCCCGGGACCGAGCAGATCCGGGAAGCCATCCGGCTGGAACCGTCCGCCGAGCTGGATCGTGACCGGCGCCGGCAGATCTGGATGACGCTCGCGCCGCTGTTTCTTCGCGAAGCGGGCACGGGCCGGGCGCTGCTCGAGGAGGCGATGCGCGAGCGGCGGGACCAGGTCGCGGTCGGGACGCTGCCCGCCCTGCTGATGCACCTCGCCCGCGACGAGGCGACGACCGACCGCTGGGCGGACGCGGCCGCGGCGTACGACGAGGGGATCCGGCTGTCCCGCGAGACCGGGCAGACCACCGAGTTGGCGATCTGCCTGGCCGGGCAGGCGTGGCTGGCCGCGCACCGGGGCCAGGCCGAGGACTGCCGCGCACTGGCGACCGAGGCGATCGGGATCTGCACCGAACGGCAGATCCACATCGGCCGGGCCTGGGCGTTGTTCGCGCTGGGGGACCTCGAGCTCGGCCAGGGGAATCCGGCCGGCGCGCTCCCGTCGTACGAGCGACTGGCGGAAGTCCTAGATTCGCTGGGGTTGCTGGATCCCGACCTGTCGCCCGCGCCGGAGCTCGTCGAGGTCTATCTGCGGCTCGGCCGGACGGAGGATGCGGTCGCCACCGCGCGCGAGTTCGCCGTACGGGCTGAGGGCAAGGGGCAGCCGTGGGCGCTGGGCCGGTCGGCGCGGGCTCGTGGTCTGATCGAGGAGGACGAGCGGTTCTTCGAAGAGGCGCTCGGCTGGCATCAGCGGACGCTCGACGTGTTCGAGACGGCGCGGACCAGACTCGCGTACGGCGGTTGGCTCCGGCGGGCCCGGCGGCGAGTGGATGCACGGACCCAACTCCGGCTGGCGGTCAGCGACTTCGACCGACTGGGCGCGCCGGGCTGGGCCGATCTGGCCGCGGCCGAACTGAAGGCGACCGGCGAGACCGCCCGGCGCCGCGAGCCGTCGACCGCGGATCAGCTCACCCCGCAGGAACGCCAGATCGCGATGCTGCTGGTGGACGGCGAGAGCATCCGGTCCGCGGCGGCGCGGCTGTTCCTCAGCCCGAAGACGGTCGAGTACCACCTGCGCAAGGTCTACGCGAAACTCGGCATCCACTCGCGCACGGAATTGGCCAGGCAGCTCGGCCCCGAGAATCCGTAGGCTGGCCGGCATGACTTCGCCGACCAGCGAAACCAGTGAGACGACCTCCCTCTGGAGCTCCGCCGAATGGCTCTCCGACGCCGCGAACTGGCTCGACGAACAGCTGACAGCCGCGGGGATCAAGCGGGTCGGTGAAGTGACCCAGCCGCGGCTGAAGCCGTGGGGGACCGTACTGCGGGCCGATACCGAGCGCGGAGCCGTCTGGCTGAAGGCGCCGGCTCCCGAGACGGTCTTCGAAGTACCGCTGTATCGGTTGCTGGCCTCCGTGGTGCCGCAGTGGGTGCTCGACCCGATCGGTGTGGACGTCGATCGCGGCTGGGTGCTGCTGCCCGATGGCGGTCCGACCTTGCGGGAGCGACTCGGTGAGCCGGCCGGGTGGTCCGAGGCGTTGGTGAGCGTGCTTCCGCAGTACGGGCAGTTGCAGCTCGACCTCATGCCGCATGCCGGGGATCTGCTCGCGGCCGGGGTCACCGATATGCGTGCGGCGGTGATGCCGGCGCGGCTGGACGAAGCGCTGGAGCTGACCGGCCGGTACGCCGCCGGGTCGGGAAGCGAGATCGCCAAGGAGCACCATGCGTGGGTATCCGGGCAGCGGGCCGAGTTCGCCGCGCGCTGCGCCGACCTGCCTGACCGGGCCAGCCTGGATCACAACGATCTGCACACGAACAACGTGCTCGGCGACCCGGCCGGCACGGTCAAGTTCTACGACTGGGGCGACAGCGTGCTCGCGCACCCGTTCTCCAGCATGCTGGTCGCGCTCGGCTCGCTGGCGCGCTGGCTCGAGGTCGACCCCGACGACGACCTCGTACGCCGTCCGCGCGACGCCTATCTCGAGGTGTTCGGCAACCCGGCCGACCTGCTCGCCGAACTCGACCTCGCCTGCTGGATCGGCAAGGTCGCCCGTGCACTGGTGTGGGATCGGGCACTGCGTCGCGAGCCAGGGGAGTTCGCCGGGGCCCCACTGGAAACTCTGGCCTCCCTGCGGATGAATTCCTGGCTCGGTGCCGCCTGAGCGCCACTCGCCGATTGGGTTCGTGTTGACACCGGATGAGAGGCTCGGTGCGTGACACAGTTGATGGAGGTCGTTCGACACCTGTTGAGTGTGGCGATGGCCTCGCACTGGCTGCTGCTCATTCTCTTCGTGGCCGCCGCGGTCGACGCGGTGTTCCCGATCGTGCCCAGTGAGGGCATGGTCGTCACCGCCGGGATGGCGGCCGCCGCGGGCCACCAGAACCTGCTGCTGGTGATCGTGGTCGCGATGGTCGGCTCGGTGATCGGCGAATCGGTCTGCTACCTGCTCGGTCGTGGTTCCGGTCCGGCGCTGCGGCGCTGGATGCGGCGGCAGGACGCGCGGCAGGCGATGTACGAGAAGGTCTCGCACGCGCTGCACACGCGCGGTGGGCTGGTGCTGATGACGGTCCGGTACATCCCGGGTGCGCGGATGGTGGCGACGCTGACCGCCGGCGCCACGGCGTACTCGTTCCGCAAGTTCATCGTCTTCACCATCGCGGGCGTGACGATTGCCTACACGTACGTCGCGTTGCTCGGCTACATCGGCGGTGACGCGTTCGCGCACGACTCGCTGAAGGCGCTCGCGTTCAGCCTCGGCCTGGCGTTCCTGATCGGTCTGGTGCTGGAGACCTCGCGCCGCATCGCCGGTCGCCGCAAAGCCGCCAAGGTCACAGCCGGGTAACGATCGAACGTTCGCTTTTCGCGCAGCGGTGTGTCCCGGGCCAACCAGGTCGCCGGAGCGTGCGTCAGTAGAGGCGTGGTGAGGCGAAGGTTCGGCGTACTGATCGGCGCGGCGGTGATTGCCGCGGCGCTGGTGTCCGGCTGCGGCGACGTTCCGTTGGAGGGATCCCAGCCCAGTACTGCGGCGACGCCTTCGGCGAGGCCCTCCAAGTCTCCGCGCACGTCGTCGACGCCGTCCTCGACACCTACGCCGACAGCTACGCCTCCGCAGACACCGAGCACGCCGACGCCTTCGCCGGTGAAGGGCGCGAATGCGGCTCGGGTGACGCGAACGTTTCCGGCGAAGCTGGCGAACGGCAAACCACCGCTGTTCGTGGTCGTGTCCTTCGACGGTGCCGGCGATCTGACGCTGTGGTCGCACTGGCGACAACTCGCCAAGCAGGTCAACGCGCGGATGACGTTCTTCCTGTCCGGGCCGTATCTCTACCCGGGTTCGCACCGGGCCGATTACAAGCCGCCGGGCAAGAAGCCTGGCGCGTCCGAGATCGGGTGGGGTGATCCGGACAAAGTGGTGCGGCGGACCGCCGTACTGCGGCAGGCGATCGCCGAGGGGCACGAGATCGGCACGCACGCGAACGGGCACTTCTGTGGCAGGAGTGGGATCGGCAGCTGGAACGCTGCGCAATGGAGCGACGAGCTCAAGGCCTTCGATCTGATGGTGGCGAACGGGCCGACGCTGGCCGCGGGCAAGCCACTGGCTGCTCCCTTCGACCCGGCCACGGTCAAGGGGATGCGGACGCCTTGCTTGGAGGGGAACCGTTCGGCGTACCGGCAGGTCATGCGACAGCGCGGGATGCTGTACGACGCGTCCGAGCCCGGCTACATCGCCTGGCCGAAGAAGACCGACGGGATCTGGAACTTCCCCTTGCAGTCGATCGAGCTGGCCGGGACGCACAAGAGCACGCTGACGATGGACTACAACCTCTGGTACGCCCAGACGGGAGCACGCCAGGCGCCGGCATCACAGGCGCCTGCTCTGAAGGCGCAGGTCCTCGCCACGTACCGGCTCGCGCTCCGTCGCTCCCGAGCCCACGGCAACCCGCCGCTGTTCCTCGGCAACCACTTCAACCACTGGAACAACAGCGTGTACTCCGACGTCCTCACCAGCTTCGTCCAGGACACCTGCACTCAGCCAGACGTCCGCTGCGTCAGCAACGTCGAACTGCTGACGTGGCTGGAGAAGAACGGCGTACCGCGAGGTTAATCCCCCACACGGCTCCTCCGTCGCCGCTCCCGCCCACCCCGACCCGGTGCTCCTACGTCGCACCTCGCGCCAGAGTGCTGGTCGCTTGGGGCTGCTGTTGCCGACACCAAGGTTCGGCGCTGCGGCACCACCCTGGGCTGAGCCTCGGTTGCTTGCCAACCCCGGGCAGCTCCCGTCCGACGCGACCCGACGCGCCTCCCGCCACGCTTACGCGTGGCGGGAGGCGATGTGCCCGGCGACTTCGCCCGGCAGCCCGCTTGGACTGGGGTGCCCGAGGTGCTGGATTGCATCGTTGGCGGCTGAGGTCCCGGGCCCTCAGCCGTCAGCGAACTGGCTGGGACGGTCGAGCGCTTGAGCGCCCGCCACAGATGGCCCACACGGTGGAGCGAGCCGCGACGGAGGAGCGGCGGCTCGGGGTGGGCGGGAGCGCCGACGCAGGAGGGGCGTGGGGCGTTGTACGAGTCAGAGCCGCAAGTACCCAAAGGCGTTCTGCCAGGTGCCGCCGGACTTGATGCGGTTGACCACCAGGCGCTGGAGAGTCGTGTCCTGGGGGTATTTGTCGAGGTTCTCCAGGTCGTGGCTGCGGAAGGTGAAGAAGATGGCGCTGTCCTGGGCGTCGCGGGGTTCGCCGTACGGGGTGAAGCGGCGGCCGAAGCGGACCATGTTCGAGTCCTGGGGCAGGTTGTCGAGCAGGTAGGGGTCGATCAGCCACGAGCCGAGGGTCGCGGTCTTCACCGGGTAATCCGGGAAGTGGCGCGGGAAGAACTCGCGTGCCTGGGCGAAGCTGTCGTCGACCGCCTCGGGGGTGAGGGGGCCGGTCTCGGGGATGTGGACGCCGATCACCCATTCGCCGGGCTCGACGCCGGGGACCGGGTTCTTGTCCGGTACCTGGTGGAGCAGGAACTGCAGCCGGCCGAGTGCGTAGATCGCGCCGGTCCAGTGGATCGTCATCCACCAGTGCGTCTCGAGCCCGTACTCGCCGTTGGTCCGGCGGCTGACGTCGAGTTGCTGACCGAGATCCGCGAGGGTGGCCCAGCTGACCTCGTCGCTGATCCCGCGCTCGGCGTGGTACCGGCGGATGTCCGGCAGCGTCTCGAGGAACGCGGCGACCGAGTCCCGGGTGTCGTCCGGCATGGTCGGCCCGGAACCCTCACCGCGGAAGCCGCCGATCTCGCGGCGGAGTTCCGAGGCGAGCTTGGCCACGGCCACGGGATCGGCCTCGTACTTCTCGGCGGCCTCCCGATCGGCGTCGGTGAACCCCAGCAGGCGGTACTCGTCAGCAGTCGTCACGACCCAACCGTAACCGTCAAATAGTTACTACCGTTGCCGCATGCCCGAATATCGTCGTTTTCCACCGCCCACGGCCCAGCGGTACGCCGTCGAGCACTACTGGATGGTCGAGGCACCGGGAGACGAAACCGAGGTCAAGCGAGCGGTCCTGATCCCGAACGGACGGCCCGGCCTCGCGATCGCGCTCGGTCAGCCGGGCTTGCGGCAGGACCCGCTGACGGGCACGTCCTGGACGAACGACGGCGCGCTGTTCGGGATCATGACACGGCCTCATCTGCTGACCCAGTCCGGTCCGTCGAGCTACGTCGGCGCCGAACTCACACCATGGGGCGCAGCAGCACTCGGCCTCCAAGACCGTTTGGTCGACGGCGTCCTCCCGATCGCCGACTGGACGGACGCCGGTACTGCGGGTCGCCTGGCCGCTGACCTCCGGCAACTCGACTTCGGGCAACCCCGGGCGGACAAACTGGCCGACTTCCTCGCGACCCGGCTACATCCGGTCCGCAACGTCGAGCTGGTGGAGCGAGCGGTCCGGATCATCGAGGACAGCGGTGGGTCGGTGAGCGTGGCCGAAGTGGCGGCGCGGACGAGTACGTCGTACAGCAGTCTTTATCGGGCGTTCTCGGGGGCGACCGGGATCGGTCCCAAGCAGTTCGGCGAGATCATCCGCTACTTCGGCTTCGTCGGCGGGCTGATCGCCGGACCGGCGGACGCGGCGACGACGCTCGCTGCTCTGCACGGGTACTACGACCAGGCGCACGCGGCCAGGGACTTCAAGCGGTACACGGGGGTCAGCGCGTCGTCGTTCCGCGCGGTTCAGGACGGGATCGCAGTCTTGATGCATGAAAGATCTGTCCAAGACGAGAGTGCGGATCCGGCCGGAGACTGACCTGGTCAACCTCTGGAGGAGAACCGTGGGACGCATCATTCATGTCGAACTCACCGCTGCCGGGCTCGACGCCGCTGCGGAGTTCTACACCAAGGCGTTCGGCTGGCAGCTCACGCCGTCGGGCTTCGTCGACGGCTACCTGGTGGCGGAGACGGGAGCGGGGGACGGGATCGACGCCGCGATCATGAAGCGGGAGTACCAGCAGCAACCCGCGATCGTGTGGCTCGAAGTGGACGACCTCGACGCCACCTGCGCCGCGGTGGTCGCAGCCGGTGGGACCGCCGACCACGAGGCGCAGGAGATCCCGGGCGTCGGCCGGCTCAGCTACGTCCGCGATCCGGAAGGTGTCGTCCTGGGCATCCGGCAACCAGCCGGCTGATCGGCGGTTGAGGGGTCAGCCGGCGGCGGTGTCGATGTGGCGGGCGAGGACGAGGTCGTCGTCGGTGATGCCGCCGGCGTCGTGGCTGCTGACCCGGAAGGTGATCGTGGTGTAGCGGATGTCGATGTCCGGGTGGTGGTTCATCGACTCGGCCAGTTGGGCGACGGTCGCGACCAGCCGGATGCCGTCCAGGAAGCTGTCTTTCTTGACGCTGCGGACCAGCGCGTTCTCGTCGAC
Organism: Kribbella voronezhensis; assembly: GCF_004365175.1. Lineage (NCBI taxonomy): Bacteria > Bacillati > Actinomycetota > Actinomycetes > Propionibacteriales > Kribbellaceae > Kribbella > Kribbella voronezhensis. Next base: position 5,383,067 of record NZ_SOCE01000001.1, read on the forward strand.
CTTCCACTCCGGGAGGTGGTCGCGGATCGCGGCATCGATCTGGTCGTCCGTCAGCAGCTCAGCCATGCGCACACTCTAGTGCCAGTACGCCGTCAGCCGGCGCCAGTGCTGGTACGCCGTCACCCGGCGGCGGGAGGCAGCCGCCCGTCAGCTGGTGATCGGACGGACCCGGTGCGAGGTGAGGAGCGCGGCGAAAGCAAGGGCCGCGCTGGCGACGATGATCGTGCCGAAGACCCAGGGGCCGGGATCCGAGGCGTTCAAGGCCAGCAGCGTGCCGCTGACCGCGAGCGCGGTTGCGATGCTCATCGTTCCTGCCATCTGACCGGCGCTGGTGTTGCGACCGGAGTTGCCCGCGTCGGAGAGGTCGAGAGTGAGGACCGACAGGCTCGACGAGCTCAGGCCCATACCGACGCCGGCGAACGACCAGCCGATCAACCCGGCCCAGCCGCCGTCGCTCCAGGCGAGCAACGAGGTGACGGCGAGCCCGAGTGTCATCAGGACCAGGCCGATCCGTAGTACGGACACTCGCTGCAGCCCGTGGTCGCGGCCCTGTAGCCAGGATCCGAACGCCCAGCTCACTCCGGTGATCGACAGCGTGATCCCTGCCTTCGACGGGCTGAAGTCGTGCCGCAAGGTCAACAGCAGCGGAAGATAAGCGCCCGTCCCCGCGAACGCGGCGCCACCAAGCCCCCGTACTGCGACCACGGCAGGGAACCCGCGACGTGCGACGAACGTGCCTTGCGGCATCACCCGTACGGCGGCCAGCGCGAGCACCACGACGCTGAGAGCGATCGCCGTACCGCCCGCGATGTGGTGAGCCTGCAGGTGATCCCCGGCGAGCGTCATCGCGAACAAGGCCACCGACGCGGCGAACGCCCAAGGCAATGCGGATCGCCACGCTTCCAGTTCGGCCGTCTCCTTCGGGCTGCGTTCGGGCGCGACGCTGCGCGCGGACAACTGCATCGCGGGCTGCAGCAGTAACCAACTCGGGATCAACAGGGCGACCGCGCCGATGAACACCCACCGCCAGCCGAGGTGCTCGGTCACCAGTCCCGTCACGAACGGGCCGAGGACCGACGGCAGGATCCACATCGCCGCGAACAACGAGAACATCCGCGGCCGCAGTACGGCGGGCAGTGCGCGCGCGACCAGCACCATCAGGGCTACGTCCAGCAGGCCCTCGGCCAGACCGCTCAGCAGTCGACCGGCGACCACCATCGGCATCCCTTGCGCAGTGCCGACCAGTAGCTGAGCGAGCGCGAAGGTGATCGCACCGGCCCGGAGGGTGGGGATCGGGCCGCGTCGATCGGCCCAGAGCCCGGCGATGGCCAGCGACACCAGGTAGCTCGCGTTGGGCGCGGCATTGGCCAGCCCGAAGCTGCCGATCGCGTCGAACTCGCGGACCATCGTCGGCAACGCCGTACCGACCGCCCGGTTCTCGAACGCGCCCAGAGTGACCAGCGCGATCACCCCGAGCACCAGGGGCAAGTGCGGTCCGCTGAACAGCTTGGGCTTGTGCGCTTCGGTCAAGGACATGCCCGCCATCCTGAGAGTTCAAGCTAACTTGAAGTCAACTGCGGCTCTCGGGCAACCGGAAGACCAGGACGAGCACCCGGAGGACGAGCACCGCGCAGATCACCAGCAGGTTGTAGGCGAAGAGCTGGAACAAGCTCAGCGAACTGGTGACCTGCGGGCCTCCCGGCGTACCGAGGAGCAGGACTGCCATCAGGCCGGCGGTGGCACCGAGGATCGCGAGCAACGCCTGGTGGAGCAAGCCGGTCAGGTGCCGCCGGTCGCGTTCGTCGGCGAGCAGGCGTACGTTGACGCTCAGCCGGCCCGACTCGGCCGCGGCCGCGATCCGGTCGATCCGTCGCGGCAACCGGCGCAGCATCGGCAACAAGGTGGCCAGCTCCTCGGTCGCCGTACGGCGTAACGCGTCGGGCGCGAGCCGGTCGGTGACATGGGCGGCCGCGAACTGGCGGGACGCGGCGACCAGGTCGAAGCCGGGGGAGATCCGCGAGATCGTGCCCTCGATGGTGGCCAGTGCGCGAAACACCGCGGCCACCTCGGGCGGAACGCCGAGTCCGTGCGCGGTGATGATCTTGAACAGGTCGTTGAACATCGCCGGCCCGAGGGCGGCGCCGGCGCCGAGATGACGGGCCATGAACTGGCCGACCGCGCGTTCGAGCGACTGCTCGTCGACCGTGTCCGGGCGATAAACGATCTCCAGCAGGGCGTCGGTCGCGGCCGTCGGGTCGCCGTGGTCGACCGCGAGCAGGAACCGCTGCAGGGCTTCGCGCGTGGACGGATCCAGCCGCCCGACCGAGCCGAGGTCGAGCATCCCGATCCGGCCGTCGGTGAGCAGCAGGAAGTTGCCGGGATGGGGATCGGCATGGAACACGCCGTCGATGGCGACCTGGCCGAGAAGGCACTCGAACAAGGCCTTGGCCAGCCGGGCGGCGTCCAGGCCGCGCTCGGCGATCGAGCGGGCCGCCGCGCCCAGCTGGATCCCGTCCAGCCGCTGCATCGTGAGCACTCGCCGGCTGCACAGCCGCGGATGCAACTCCGGTACGACGATGTCGTTGCTCGCAGCAATCGTTCGGCCGGCCGCGACGCTGGTCATGTTGCTTGCCTCGACGGTGAAGTCGAGTTCCTCCCGCATCGCGTCGGCGAACCCGGCGGCGAGTGCGCGGACGCCCATCGAGCGGCCCCAGTCCGTGTTGCGTTCGAGCGTCCTGGCCAGCCGCTGGACGATGTCGAGATCGCGCTCGACCACCGAGGCGATACCGGGCCGCTGGACCTTCACGACGACTTGTTCGCCGTCGCTCAGGCGGGCCGGGTAGACCTGGGCCACCGAGGCGGCGGCGAGCGGTTCGGGGCCGAACTCGGCGAAGACCTGCAGAGGCGGCGCGCCCAGCTCCTGGGTGAGCACTTCTTCGATCTGCGGCCACGGAGCAGGGGAGACCTGGTCCTGCAGCCGGCTCAGCTCCAGCGCGACGGAGGCCGGAATGACGTCGCTGCGGGTGGAGAGGACCTGGCCGAGCTTGACGAAGGTGACGCCGGCTTCGTCGAGGGCGAGCCTCAGTGAGCGGGCGAGATCCGCTTGCCCGGCGGCGTTTTCCCGGCCCGGCCGGCGGCGCCCGCGCAGGTACGGGCCGAGGCCGTGCCGGATCGCGATCCGGAGGATCTGCAGGTAGCGCTTCGTCCGGGCGATCCGGCCGGTCAGGTCGCGCCGCAGATCGCGGGCCCTCGGCAACGAACCGGTCGGTACCACGGCCTCGGCCAGCACCAGGAAGATCAGCCCGGTCAGCATCGAGCAGAGCGCGTCCAGCGCCAGCAGGGCGATCGCCGCTCCGGTCGACCCGGTCCAGGGCAACGGCCCGGCGAGCGCGTTCATCAGCGGCGCGAACATCGCCAGCGTCAGTCCGGCCCCGATCGCCAGCCGCCCGAGCCCGAACCGTACGCCGAGCAGCCGCTGCGAGACCGGCACGAAGATGACCATGAACACACCGACATTGATCAGCCCGACCAGCACCACATCCATGATCGCGACCCTAGGGCAGCAGCGGCCCTTGCCGCGTCACCCCGGCAGGGGAGCCGCCCCCGGATCGGTGTTCACCCGCGAGAGTGAGATGCCCAGCGGTACTGGTGTTCCGGGCGTCCGGTCGAGCCGTATCGCAGGCTCAGTACTGCGCGCCCGTCGTCGGCCAGCGCGGCCAGGTACCGCTGGGCGGTCGCCCGGGAGATGCCCAGCTGGGCAGCCAGATCGGCTGCGGTCCGCGGTCCACCGGCCTGCCGTAAGGCGGTCGTCACCAGCCGTGCCGTCACCGGCGACTGGCCCTTCGGCGTCGGCGGCCGATCGGCTTCGTGCAGTGCGTCGACGGCCCGGTCGATCGCTTGCTGGGTCAGCTCGTCCGACTGGTCGCCCAGCAGCGTCCGGTAGCGCACGTACGCACGGAGCCGGGACGTGAGTTGCTCGGAGCCGAAGGGCTTGATCAGGTAGTTCAGCGCACCCGCTGCGAACGCCGCACGGACCGAGGCCGCCGATGAATCCGCGGTGACCATGAAGATGTCGGCGCGCAGTTCAGCGGCGATCTCGATCCCCGGCCGGTCGGGTAGATAACTGTCCAGCAGTACGAGATCCGGCCCGAGGTCGGCGGCCAGCCGCAGCGCATCGGCTGCGGTATGCGCCACTCCGACGACTTCCAGACCGATGACCTGGGCAACGAGCAGCGCGTGCACCTGGGCGACCCGGAAGTCGTCCTCCACCACCAGGACGCCGATCATGTGCCCGCCTCCTCCAGGACGTCGGGCAACTGCGCCACGAACACCGTCTCCGTACCGTCGCAGCCCAGGTTCGTCAGAGCGATGTCGCCACCGAGCCGCCGGGCGGTCTGGCGGGCGATCGCCAGCCCGAGCCCCCGGTCGGTACCGCGGCTGGAGATGCCCTCGACGAAGATCGCCTCGGTCTGCTCGGGCGATATCCCGTCGCCGGTGTTCGCCACCGAGATCACCAGCCGCGTGCCCTCCGACAGCAGGTCGACCTCGACCCCACCCGGACGACGCGTCGACGCGTGAGCCGCGTCCAGGGCGTTGTCGACCAGGTTGCCCAGAACCGTCACCACCTCGACCGGCGCGACCAGCCGCTGCTGGACCCAGCTGGCCTCGGACAGCGTCAGCGTCACCCCGAGCTCGGCCGCCCGGGCGGTCTTGGCCGCCATGAACGACCGGATGGTGGCGGATCGAACGGCCGGCGAGTCGCTGATCGAGTCGGCGTCCTGGAACTGGGTGACGGCTCGCAGGTACTCCAGTGCGTCGTCCTGCGCGTCAGCCTGCAACAGCCCGAGAACCGTATGCATCCGATTCGCGAACTCGTGCCGCTGCGCGCGAAGGGCCCCGGTCATACTCCGTACTGCGTCCAGCTCGCTGGTCAGCTGCTCCAGGTCGGTGCGATCCCGCAGCGTCAGCACACTGCCCAGATCCCGGCCGTCACGATGGACCGGACGATGGTTGGCCACCAGCACCCGATCACCCGCCACGGTGAGGATGTTGTCCGCCCGGTCGCCGTCGAGGACGGATCTCAACCGGGGCGGAAGATCCAGCTCGCTCAGCGAGATCCCCGGTTCCACCGGCCGGCCGAGCAGCCGGACCGCCTCGTCGTTGCACATCGTCACCCGGCGGTCGGTGTCGACCGCCAGGACGCCTTCGCCGATCCCGTGCAGCACCGCCTCGCGCTCGCGGACCAGATCGGCCAGGTCAGCCGGTTCCAGCCCGAACGTGCCGCGCTTCAGCACCCGGGACAGCCAGGTCGAACCGGCGACGCCGAGCAGCAGGGCTCCGACGGCGAACGGGGCGGTGGCGCCGATCAGATCCTCCAGCGCGTGCCGGATCTCGGCCGCGTCGAAGCCGACACTCACCTCACCGACGATCGCACCGGCCGAGTCACGGACCGGGACCTTGCCGCGCGCGGACAGCCCGAGCGTGCCGCGCTCGATGTTCACCACTTCGCGGCCGGACAGCGCTTCGGACGGGTCCGTGCTGACGGGTTTGCCGATCTGGTCCGGGGTCGGGTGGGCGAGCCGGATGCCGCGCGCATCGGTCACCACGACGAACAGTGCCCCGGTCGCCCGGGAGGCGTTGAGGGCGATCTGCTGGACCGCGGGCTGATCCCCGGCCCGGACGAGATCACCCAGGTGCTGCTCGGCCGCGACGGTGCGCGCGACGTTGAGTGCGCGTTGCTCGTACTGATGTTCCAGGCTCTGGTCGAGCAGCCAGGCGACCAGCCCGAAACCGATGCCGACGACCAGCGCGACCAGGCCGATCTGCAGCAGCAGGAGCTGCCGCGTGAAGCGCATGCCGCGCAATCGAGCCACCATCTGCCCACCGTAAACCCCGCTCTGAGCGAAATGCGCAGAACGCGGGCTATGGGGAATGGGCGGGTAACGACGGCAAGGGATCCCGTGGCCGCGAATCCTCCCTACCTTTTCGAAGCAACAGAGCTGTCATCCGCCGGCAAGGCGCCCGTAACCGGGCCGGCGGGTTCGAGGAGAGGTGGGCGAGCGATGAGCTATCTGGTCGACATCGACCATGCGACCAAGCGGTTCCTGACCAGCGCGGGCACCGCCCACACCGCAGTACAGGACATCACCCTGCAGGTGACGGCCGGTGAGTTCGTGGCCGTGGTCGGGCCGACCGGGTGCGGCAAGTCCACGACTTTGTCGCTCGTCTCGGGGCTCGAGCCGCCGTCCGAGGGCAGTGTGCGCGTCAACGGTCAACCGGTGCGGGGGATTCCGTCCGGCGTCGGGTACATGTTCCAGGCCGACGCCATGCTGCCGTGGCGGACCGTCCTGGCAAATGTTGCCTCCGGCCCCCTTTGGCAGGGCAAGCCGAAGGAGCAGGCCGACGCGCTGGCCCGGGACTGGGTCGCCCGGGTCGGCCTGGCCGGGTTCGAGGACTACTACATGCACCAGTTGTCCGGCGGCATGCGCAAACGGGTGGCGCTGGCGCAGACGCTGGTCAACGAGCCGTCGATCCTGCTGATGGACGAACCGTTCTCGGCCCTGGACGTCCAGACCCGGGCCCTGATGCAGAACGAACTGCTCGACCTGTGGTCCGGCACGAGCGCCGCGGTCATCTTCGTCACGCATGACCTGGAGGAGGCGATCACGCTCGCCGACCGGGTCGTGGTGATGACCGCCAGCCCGGCCCGGATCAAGGACACCTTCGAAGTCCACCTGGAGCGGCCCCGCAACGTCGAGGAGATCCGGATGACGCCCGAGTTCATCGCCATCTATCGCGAAGTGTGGAGTTCGCTGTCCGACGAGGTCGCGATCGCCCGGAAGACAGGAGCCTCTCGTGTTGCGTGATTCCCGCCGCACCGGCCGATCGGCCGTCGCCGTACGGCGACGGCACAAGACGCTCGTCTATGCGCTCCGCTTGCTGCTGCTGGTGCTGATCCTCGGTGGCTGGGAGCTGTCCGTCAGCTTGTGGCTCGACCCGTTCTTCTACTCCAAGCCCAGCCTGATCTGGGACAAGCTGGTCATCTGGTTCACCGACGGCACCGCGCAGGGCTCGATCTGGGCCCAGATCGGCGTGACGCTGCAGGAGGCCGCTCTCGGCTTCGTCCTCGGCTCGCTGGTCGGCGTCATCCTCGGCATCCTGCTCGGCCGCGCCCGGCTGCTTGCCGAGGTCGTCTCGCCGTACATCCAGGCCCTCAACGCCGTACCGCGGATCGTGCTGGCGGCGTTGTTCGTGATCTGGTTCGGGCTCGGGATGGAGTCCAAGATCGCCACCGCGTTCGTGCTGGTCTTCTTCCCGGTCTTCTTCAACGCCTTCCAGGGTGCCCGCGAGGTCGACCGCAACCTGGTCAACAACGCTCGCATCCTGGGCGCCGGCCGGGGCCAGGTGCTCTGGTCGATCGTGGTCCCGAGTTCGACGTCGTGGATCCTGGCGTCCCTGCACACCGCCTTCGGGTTCGCCCTGATCGGCGCCATCGTCGGTGAGTACACCGGCGCCACCCGGGGTCTGGGCCTGCTGATCAGCACCGCCCAAGGCTCCTTCGACGCAGCCGGCATCTACGCCGGAATGCTGATCACCACCGTGCTCGCACTGCTGGCCGAGGTCGTGCTCGGCCTGGCCGAACGGCGGTTGCTGCGCTGGCGTCCACCGGCCCAGGCATCCTTCGTCGCCGCCATCTGACTTCCCCTAGGAGACAACCGTGACAATCCGTCCTGCTGCAATCGGCGTCCCCGTGCTGGCCGCCGCCCTCGTCCTCACCGGCTGCCAGACCCAGAACAAGTCCGGTACGTCGTCCGGCTCGTCGTCCTCGGACAAGGTCACCATCATGGTCGGCGGTGCGGCCAAGGTGATCTACATGCCGGCCAAACTGACCGAACAACTCGGCTACTTCAAGGACCAGGGGCTGAACGTCGAACTCGTCGACACCCCCGCCGGCGTCACCGCCGAGACCGCGCTGCTGGCCAACCAGGCCCAAGGGGTCGTCGGCTTCTACGACCACACCATCGACATGCAGGCCAAGGGCAAGTGCCTGCAGAGCGTCGTCCAGTTCGCGAACGTGCCGGGCGAGGTCGAGATGGTGTCCAAGGCCCAGGCCGGCACGATCAAGAGCCCGGCGGACTTCAAGGGCCGCAAGCTCGGCGTCACGAGTGCCGGGTCGTCGACCGACTTCCTGACCCAGTACCTAGCCGGCAACGCCGGGGTCGGGACGGCCGACTACACGACCGTCAAGGCCGGCGCGGACTCGACATTCATCGCCGCGATGAACTCCGGCGGCATCGACGCCGGGATGACGACCGACCCGACCGTCGCACGGCTGACGAAGACGGGCGACGGCAAGATCCTGCTGGACCTGCGGACCGAGGAGGGCACGAAGAAGGCGCTCGGAGGGTTGTACCCGGCGAGCTCGCTCTACATGGCGTGCGACTACGTTGCCGCGCACAAGGACGTCGTACAGAAGCTGGCGAACGCTTTCGTGAAGACGCTCGGGTTCATCACGAGCAACGACGCGGCGACCATCGCCGCCAAGATGCCGGCCGACTACGCGGGCACCGACAAGCAGCTCTACATCAAGTCGATCACCGACTCCAAGGGCATGTTCAACGCCACCGGGGTGATGGACCCCGACGGCGCCAAGAACGCGCTCGCGGTCCTCGGCAAGTTCTCCCCGGCGGTCAAGCCGAAGAAGGACACCATCGACATCGCCAAGACCTACACCACAGAATTCGCGAAAGCCGCCAAGAGCTGAAAACCCGAAAATAGAACAGCAACAACTACCAAAGAAGAATTGATAGTTGTGCTTTGGAACGCGGAAGGCCGCCCGTAGCTCGTAGCTGCGGGCGGCCTTCCGGGGTGTTACGGGGTGCGGCGGCGGATCTTGTTGCCGAGCCAGACGATCGGGTCGTACTTGCGATCGGCGACGCGTTCCTTCATCGGGATGAGGGCGTTGTCGGTGATCTTGATGTGCTCGGGGCAGACCTCGGTGCAGCACTTGGTGATGTTGCAGAAGCCGAGGCCGTGCTCCTCCTGGGCCGCGTTCTTGCGGTCGGCGGCGTCCAGCGGGTGCATGTCCAGTTCGGCGATGCGCATCAGGAAGCGCGGACCGGAGAAGGACTCCTTGTTCTCCTCGTGGTCACGGATCACGTGGCAGGTGTCCTGGCACAGGAAGCACTCGATGCACTTGCGGAACTCCTGCGAGCGCTCCACGTCGACCTGCTGCATCCGGTACTCGCCCGGCTTCAGGTCGGCCGGCGGCGTGAACGCGGGGATCTCGCGGGCCTTCTGGTAGTTGAAGGAGACGTCGGTGACCAGGTCACGGATCACCGGGAAGGTGCGCATCGGCGTGACCGTGACGACCTCGTCCTCTTCGAACGTGTTCATCCGGCACATGCACATCAGTTTCGGCTTGCCGTTGATCTCGGCGCTGCAGGAGCCGCACTTGCCGGCCTTGCAGTTCCACCGAACCGCCAGGTCCGGCGCCTGGGTGCCCTGCAGCCGGTGGATGACGTCGAGGACGACCTCGCCCTCGTTCACCTCGACCTCGTAGTCCTTGAGGTCACCGCCCTCGGCATCCCCACGCCAGACCCGGAACTTGCCCTTGTAACTCATGCCGGCAGTTCCTCCTCGGTCAGGTACTTCTTCAGCTCGTCCAGCTCGAACAGTTCCAGCAGGTCCTCGCGCATCGGGATCTGGTCCTTCTTGACCACGTCGACCCCGCCGTCGGCCTGCAGCGAGCAGACCAGCAGCAGCTTGCGCCAGTCGGCGTTCATGCCCGGGAAGTCGTCGCGGGTGTGACCGCCGCGGGACTCCTCGCGCAGCAGGGCCGCCTTCGCGACGCACTCCGACACGGTCAGCATGTTGCGCAGGTCCAGCGCGAGGTGCCAGCCCGGGTTGAACTGCCGGTGCCCCTCGACCGTCATCTTCGCGATCCGGCCACGGAACTCGGCCAGCTTCGCCAGCGCCTGCTCCATCTCCTCGGCCTTGCGGATGATGCCGACCAGGTCGTTCATCGACTGCTGCAGTTCCTGGTGGATCGTGTACGGGTTCTCGCCGCCCTCGAGTTCGAAGGGCGCGAGCGCCTCGGCCGCTGCCGCGTCGATGTCGGCCTCGGCGATCTTCGGCCGGTTCTGGCCGAGCGACTCGACGTACATCGCCGCGCCGGCACCGGCCCGGCGGCCGAACACGAGCAGGTCGGACAGCGAGTTGCCGCCCAGCCGGTTCGACCCGTGCATGCCGCCGGCGACCTCACCGGCCGCGAACAGACCCGGTACGACGGACGACGCGGTGTCCGGGTCGACCTCGACGCCACCCATCACGTAGTGACAGGTCGGCCCGACCTCCATCGGCTCGGCCGTGATGTCGACGTCCGCCAGTTCCTTGAACTGGTGGTGCATCGACGGCAGTCGGCGCTTGATCTCCTCGGCCGGGAGCCGCGACGACACATCCAGGAAGACACCGCCGTGCGGCGTACCGCGGCCGGCCTTCACCTCGGAGTTGATCGCCCGGGCGACCTCGTCACGCGGCAGCAGTTCCGGTGGCCGCCGGTTGTTGTCGGCGTCCTTGTACCAGCGGTCGGCCTCTTCCTCGGTCTCCGCGTACTGCGCGCGGAACACGTCCGGCACGTAGTCGAACATGAACCGCTTGCCCTCGGAGTTCTTCAGCACGCCGCCGTCACCGCGGACCGACTCGGTGACCAGGATGCCCTTCACCGACGGCGGCCAGACCATGCCGGTCGGGTGGAACTGGATGAACTCCATGTTGATCAGCGTCGCGCCGGCCCGCATCGCCAGGGCGTGCCCGTCACCCGTGTACTCCCACGAGTTCGAGGTGACCTTGAACGACTTGCCGACACCGCCGGTGGCCAGGATGACCGCGGGCGCGTCGAACAGGATGAAGCGGCCCGACTCACGCCAGTAGCCGAAGGCACCTGATATAGCTGCGGTGTCGCCGGCTGTGTTGTCAAGAAGCAACTCGGTGATCGTGCACTCGGCGTACACCTTGAGGTTGGCCTCGTAGTCGCCGGTGGCCGCGAAGTCCTCCTGCTGCAGCGAGACGATCTTCTGCTGCAGGGTGCGGATGAGTTCGAGCCCGGTCCGGTCGCCGACGTGGGCGAGCCGCGGGTAGGTGTGACCGCCGAAGTTGCGCTGGCTGATCTTGCCGTCCGGGGTGCGGTCGAACAGGGCGCCGTACGTCTCCAGTTCCCAGACCCGGTCGGGGGCTTCCTGCGCGTGCAGTTCCGCCATCCGCCAGTTGTTCAGGAACTTTCCGCCGCGCATCGTGTCGCGGTAGTGGGTCTGCCAGTTGTCGTTGGAGTTCGCGTTGCCCATCGCCGCCGCGCAGCCGCCCTCGGCCATCACGGTGTGCGCCTTGCCGAACAGCGACTTGCAGACGATCGCGGTGCGCTTGCCCTGTTCGCGGGCCTCGATCGCGGCCCGCAGACCGGCGCCGCCGGCGCCGATCACGATCACGTCGTATTGGTGTCGTTCCAGCTCAGTCATAAGTGTGATGCGTCCGAATCAGTTGATGAAGCGCAGGTCGGAGAACCAGCCGGCCGAGACCGACATGATGTACGCGTCGGTGATGATCACGGTGAAGAGCGAGATCATCGCGTACGTGCCGTGCTTGGGATTCAGCTTCGACACGAAGGTCCAGTACCGGTAGCGCAACGGGTGCTTGGAGAAGTTCTTCAGCCGGCCGCCGACGATGTGCCGGCAGGCGTGGCAGGACAGCGTGTACATCCACAGCATCACCAGGTTGATCCAGATGATCAGCGTGCCCAGGCCGATGCCGAAGCCGCCGTCCTTGCCGTGGAAGGCCTGCGTGCCGTCGTAGACGTTGAGCAGACCGAAGACCAGCGCGCCGTAGAAGAAGTAGCGGTGCAGGTTCAGCGCGACCAGCGGGAACTTCCGCTCACCCGTGTACTTCTTGTGCGGCTCCGGGACGGCACAGGCCGACGGGGCGAAGAAGAGCGAGCGGTAGCCGGCCTTGCGGTAGTAGTAGCAGGTGCCGCGGAAGCCGGCCAGCACCACGAACGTGATGATGCTGAACGGGATGACCCGGGGGAAGTCCCCGAACCAGGTGCCCAGGTGACTCGAGCCCTCGACACAGGAGGACGTCACGCACGGCGAGTACAGCGGGGTCAGGTAGTGGTACGCGTCGACCCAGTAGTACTTGTTCATGAAGATCCGGACCGTCGCGTAGACGACGAAGAAGGCCAGGATCACACCGATCCGCAAGGGCGCCAGCCACCAGCGATCGGTCCGGAGCGTCTTCTGCTTGATCTGCGCGCGCCCGGGGGCGCTGACTCCCGTGGCCATCAGGGAGCGTGCCGGTCAGGTGCGCCGAAGCCTTCGTGCTCCGCGTCGGTCCACATGGACGCGTCGTATTCCACGTCGGGGATCTCCTCGAGTTCCTCCGGAACAGGTCCGGGTCTGTGATGCGGGTCGGGAGGGCCGAGCTCTACCAGGTCGTCACTCAGCCTGGCCACGTCGGACACCAACCGGCGGACGCCGAGGGTGTCACCGTACTCCTGGCTGAGCTTGCCCACTGTGGTGTGCAACACCTCGAGAGCACGCTGCACTGCTGCCACAGTGCTGTTGCCGTCGCCCATACCGACTCCAGTGATGGTTTTGTCGCTGTAAGTATGGGCACACTTTGCCCTCGCTCGGCGCACAACGGAAGACCTGTCGGTACGGCGTGTTTCTACTTAGGTTCCCCTGAGTTGCCGATGGCCGACAGGTGGAGTAATGGAGTGAATCCGCCCTGCAGGACAACGAGATTCGCCGGTGGCGTCAGTACTTCGACCTCCCGGTGGCCGGGCACTTCCACGGCTGCGGCATAGCCCCTCCACGACCACGGCAGCACCGACCCGTCGAGCACGAGCGCGGGCGATCCGTCGTACCGGATCATCGCGCCGGTGGGGAGATCGGCCAGTGCGGCGATGGTCGTGCGTTGCCGGCGGGTGCGTGGTTCGACACGTTCCAGATGGAGTTGGGCGTCCATCTCGGCGGCGCGAGGGCGGGTGGGCAGACCGTGCCCGGCGGCCCAGGCGCCGGCGTACAGGAGGAAGTCGCGGCGTCGGCAGTAGGCGCACGGACGGTGGCCGGCGGCAAGTGCTACGGCTTCGTCGAAGAAGAACAGCGCGGTCCAGCGTCCTGGTGGCATCGGGTCACGCTGCACGCCCTTCCAGTCGAGCACGCAGCAGATCCAGGCCTTCGACCGCCACCGGGTCGTCCCCAGCCGCCGGTCGACACCGTGCAGGGATCCGCGATTGCCCATCAGCAGACCGCGGCCCGGCTCGGCCACGATCTCCTGGGTGGGCAACACCCTGTTCTGCAACGGCATGTCCGCATCCTGCCCCAGTGCGCCGACAGTTTCTGGCACAGTGCTCACCCATGGGTGACAGGCAGGTCGTGATCGGCGTCGCGGTGCTCCGGGCCGGGCAGGTGCTCGTGGCGCGCCGTGGTGGAGCTGATGGCGGCTGGGAGTTTCCCGGCGGGAAGGTCGAGCCGGGCGAGACCGACGAGGCCGCGGGGGAGCGGGAACTCGTCGAGGAGCTCGGTGTGCACGTGTCAGTGGGGAAGTCGTTCGGCCTGGAGGAGCCGATCGGCGACCGGTACCTGCTGCGCGTGTACTTCGCTGAGCTGGTCGCGGGCGAGCCGGTTCTGCATGAGCACGCCGAGATCCGCTGGGTCGGCCCGGCCGAGTTGGACGAGCTCGACTGGCTTGCTCCTGACCGCCCGTTCCTTCCTGTTCTCCGCGAGCAGTTGACGTCAGGCTGAGTTGAGCAGTGCACGCAGTGGGCCCGCTGCGTGGGTGTTGTGCTGCTCGTGGATGGACAGAGCGATGCGCCACTCCCTGCGGGCCTCGGCGAGCAGGCCCTGGGCGCGGCGTACCTCACCGAGGCTCTGGCGGATGTCTGCCTCGCACAACCAGTCGCCGTACTGGCCGGCGATCGCGAGGCCCTCGCTCTGGTACTCGACTGCCTCTTCGTAGCGACCTTGCGCGAGGCAGAGCCGGCCCAGCTCATTGAGTGCCTCTGCCTGCGAGATCGCGGCACCTGCTGCGCGGTACAGCTCGAGGCTCTCCCGGAGCGCTTCGGCGGCGACGTCGTACTGGCCGGCCTCGCGGTAGGCGACACCGATGTTCTGCGCGACCATGCCGCGGAACCGCTCCTGGCCGGGGTCGACCAGGAGTTCCAGCGCTTCGTTGAACAGTCGCCGGGCGTCCTCGGCGGCGTCGGTCTTCAGGTAGAGCATGCCGAGTGCCAGACAGGCCCAGGCGGCCCGCGGCGGAATCCCCAGTCGCAGGCCGATCTCGCGCGCGCGTTCGGCGTACGGGATGCCGGCGGCGATCCGGCCGGTGCGTTCGAGGACGTGACTGAGACTGCTCAGGCAGAGGGCCTGCAGGTTGCCGTCGCCGGATGCCTCCGCCGCGACGATGGCGCGGCGCAAGGGGTCAACGGCTTGTTCGTAGTTGCCCAGCTCGGCGTGGGCGGCGCCGAGGTCGTGCAGCACGAGTCCCTCGGCGATTCGGTCGTCGCCTTCGGTGGCGAGTCGTAGTACCGCCTCGTTGGCTTGGAGCCATTCGAGCCAGGCGCGGCGAAGGGCGTAGTACGCGTTCAGGCCCACAGCGAGCTGTACTGCGTGCTCCGGGTGGTCGACGACGGCCTGCTGCAAGGTCGGCGTGAGGTTGGACCGCTGTACGTCGAGCCAGAGCAGCACGTCGTCCTGGCTGGTCAGATCGTCGGCACCTTCGAGCCACTCAGGCTGGAGCCAGCCTTCGCGAGTGACGCCGTGCCCGATGTACTCGCTGGCCTTCCAGACCACAGCGGAGAGCCGCTTGATCCACCGGGTCTTCGCCTCGGCTCTGTCCTCCTCGGTCAGCATCTGCTCGGCCAGCTCGCGAGCAGCTACTCGGACCAGGTCGTGCAGTCGGTAGCGCCCGGGACCTGGCGTGTTCAGCAGGTGCACGTCGACAAGCCGCTCCAGTACGACGACAGCCTCTGGCTCGGGGCTATTGGAAAGTGCGGCTGCCAGTGCCGAGGTCAGGTCCACACAGTCGGACAGACCGAGCAGCGCGAACATCGTCACCGCTTGTACGTCGACAGGATCGTCGCTGCCGGCCAACTGCTCGATGGACAGCACCAGAGTGGCCCGTACGCCGGAGTCGTCGAGCTGCAACTCGTCCAGCCTGCGACGCCCGTCCGCGAGTCGCTCGGCCAGATGGGCGACCGGCCAGTTCGGGCGGGAGGCCAGCCGGGCACCGGCCATCCGGATCGCCAGCGGAAGGCCGCCACACTGCCGCACCACCTCGGCGCACTCCGCCTCCGGTGCGTCCGGGCGCTCCGAGATGCGCCGGAGCATCGCCACCGCCTCGTCCAGCGGTGGCTCGCCCAGGTGGAACTGGCGGCCGCCGAGTCCGGCCAGGCTGCGCCGGCTCGTCACGATCACGGCGCAACCACCCATACCCGGCAGCAGGTGGCGGACCTGCTCCTGGTCGGAGGCGTTGTCGAGCAGCAGGACCAGCCGGCGCCCCGCGAGCGCAGTACGGAGTCTTCCCGTCGCGACGGTGAGGTCTGCGCTCGGTGTCTCGCCGAGGTCCTCCAGCAGGTAGGTCAGGGCGTCCAGTGGGTCCAGTGGCGGCCCGATGCCGAAGCCACGGAGGTCCAGATACAGCTGGCCGTCCTTGTAATGGTCGGCGAGCTGGTGAGCGGCATGGATGGCCAGCGAGGTCTTGCCGATGCCGCCCATGCCGGTGATGGCGACCACGTGCACACCGCTGCCGCTGGTCAGGTACTCCGCCAGGGCGGAGAGCTCCTGGACCCGGCCGGTGAAGTCACCGCTGACGAAGGGCAGTTGCCGGGGAGAGGCGGCCGCAGGGGGAGTGGACTGGTTGCTGTGCGCGGCGGCGGTCTTGCCCCGGCGGGAGGCCGCGGAGATCAGTGCGGCGCGCTGGTCGGGGTCGAGGCCGAGCGCGTCGGCCAGGGCGTCGACGGTGGCCGGCTGGGGATAGCGCCGCGTGCCGCGCTCGAGGGTACTGATCGCCTGGACGCTGAGCTTGGCCGCGGCCGCGAGCTCGTCCTGTGTGAAACCAGCCGCCGTGCGATGCCGACGGAGCAGGGCAGCGAACTGGGATTCCACCCGTACATCCCCTCGGTCGGCGCTTTTGTATGGGTGAACTGTATGGGTTGTACCTGGTGAGCCGGTCTGGACCAATCGAGAATTGAGCCTGCTGGACAAACTGGGGAGGAGATGGGGATGTCGGTTTACCAGGCTGTTCCTGCGGTGCGGATCGAGGACTTCGCACCGGAGGTCGTCTGCGAGGTCTATGAGCTGGGGTCGCGCCGCCGGTCCGCGGCTGCCGCGAGCGAACTGTCCAACCGTCAGGTGCTGATCGGCCGGCTGATGGCCACCGGCGCCAAGGACGCCGCGATCGCGCGGCAACTGGGGCTTTCCCTGCGCACCGTGCGGTCGGAGATCAGTGCGCTGATCGCCGGGCTCGGCGCCCGGTCGAGGTTCCAGGCAGGCTGTCTGCTGGTCCGCCGCTTCGGCTGAGATCCAGCAGCCGGCGGGGTCGCCGCGGTCGCCGGGAACTGTCTGCGCAGCGACGTAGGCTGGCGGCATGAGCGAGCTTCCAGACCGCCGGCTGCTGCTGGTGCATGCCCATCCCGACGACGAGACGATCAACAACGGCGTCACCATGGCCCGGTATGTGGCCGAAGGCGCCCACGTCACTCTGGTCACCTGCACTCTCGGCGAGGAAGGCGAGGTGCTGGTTCCCGAGCTCGAGCACCTGGCCGCCGACCGGACCGACCAACTCGGCCGGCACCGGATCGGTGAGCTGGCCGCCGCGATGGACGAGCTCGGCGTGACCGACCACCGGTTCCTCGGCGGCCCGGGGAAGTACCGCGACACCGGGATGATCTACGACGACGAGGGCAACGCGGCCGTCCCGCCGCAGACCCGGCCGGAGAGCTTCTGGCAGGCCGACCTGGTCGCGGCGGCGAACGACCTGGTCCCGATCATCCGCGAGATCCGTCCGCAGGTCCTGGTCACCTACGACGAGTTCGGCAACTACGGGCACCCCGACCACATCAAGGCCCACCGCGTCGCCACCTATGCGGCCGCGCTCGCCGCCGCCCGGTCGTACCGCGAAGACCTGGGCGAGCCCTGGGACGTCGCGAAGATCTACTGGATGGCGATGTCCGAGAACAGCTTCCGCGACAGCCTGCGCAGACTCCGCGACGCCGGTGACACCACCACGTTCGAGGGCATGGACCCCGACGCGGAGTACAAGATGATCACCCCCGACCGGTTGATCGACTGTGTGATCGAGGGCGAGGCGTACGTCGATCGCAAGATGAACGCGATGAAGGCGCACGCCACCCAGATCACCGTCGACGGCCCGTTCTTCGCCCTGTCCAACAACAACGGCCACCAGATCTGGGCCAGCGAGCACTACCGCCTCGTCAAGGGCACAGCGGCACCAGGCCCGGACGGCCAGGAACACGACCTGTTCGCCGGCCTCTGAACGACCTCGCGGCCGCGACGATGCCGACCGTTGCCGAGCTGCTGCGCCACTGGCGGACCGAGGCCGGACTGACCCAGGAGGCACTGGCCGACCGGTCCGGTCTCAGCGTCGAGGGCATCCGTGCGCTCGAGGGCGGCCGGCGGCTGCGCCCGAGGCCGACGACGATCGAGCAGTTGTCGGCCGCGCTGGAGCTGCCCGAGCACGACGTTCTGCGACTCGAAGAGCTCGCCGGGCGGCCGGCGACGGCACCGGTGGATCACCTGCCGGCCGGCATCGGCGACTTCACCGGCCGCTCGGAGGAGATCGGTGACCTGCTGCGGATCTTGTCCGGTACGGCGGGCCCGTCGGCGGGCGTGGTCCTGGTCTCGGTGGCCGGCATGGGCGGCGTCGGCAAGACCGCCCTCGCCGTACACACCGCCCGCCGGCTCGCCGCCGAGTTCCCGGACGGACAGTTGTATGTCGGCATGGGCGGCCACGCCGGTGGTGAGCCGCTCGATCCGCTCGTAGCGCTCGGCCGGCTGCTGCGTGATCTCGGCATCCCCGACGAGGAGATCCCGGACAACGTCGACATCGCGGCCGCTCGCTATCGCTCGGCGCTCGCGGGCCGGCGGGTGCTGGTGCTGATCGACGACGCGGTGAGCAGCAGCCAGGTCCGGCCGCTGATTCCCGGGACGGCCGGCTCGGCGGTCCTGATCACCACCCGGCGCCAGCTGATCGACCTCGCCGGCATCCGGCAGCTGAAGCTCGACGTGCTGACCTCTGAGGACGCGGTCCGGTTGCTCGCCGCCGTGGTCGGTGACGGCCGCGTCGAGCAGGAGCCACAAGCCGCTCGTGCCGTCACCGAGCTGTGTGGCCGGCTGCCGCTCGCCCTGCGGATCGCGGGCAGCTATCTGGCCGGGCGTCCGGGCCGGCGAGTCGAGGAGCTGGCGCGGGAGCTCGATGACGAAGAGGCCCGGCTGGCCGTGCTGTCCACCGATGACAAGGGTGTCCGGGCCAGCCTCAAACTCTCGATCGACGCCCTGGCAGCAGATCACCGGTCGATGGCTCAGACGGCGGCGCGGGCATTGCCGGTGATTTCAATCCTCCCCGGCACCGAGTTCTCGCTGCGGTTCGCGGCCGCCGCGCTGGGCATCGGAATGCGTGCGGCGGAGGACGCGATCGAGCACTTGGTCGATGTCCACCTGCTGGAGACGCCTGCGCTGCACCGCTACCGGCTGCACGATCTGGTCAGGTCCGTCGGCCGGGAGCTGGCCGACGCCGAGCTGGGCGAGTCCGGCGTACAGGCTGTTCAGGAGCGGGTGCTCGCGGAGTATCTCGCGCTGCTCTGGCGGATCGACGAGCTGTCCGAGCCGGGCGAGCTGACCCAGAACTGGCGTGCACCGGAGTGGTCGGAGCAGGCCAAGGATATCGCCGAGGCGGAACAGGCGATCGAGCTGGTCGATGCCGACCGGGCGACCCTGGTGAGCGCGGTCCGGGTCGCCGAGAGCGGCCCGCCGGCCGAGCGGCTGGCGGTGGTGCGGATCGCGGCGGGGATGAATGCGTTCGGGTTGGTGCGGCGGCGCTGGGTCGAGTGGCGCGACATCGGCGAGGCAGCGATCCGGGTGCTCGCCGGGGTGGACGACGACGTGGCCGCCGCGATGATCCATTTCGACCTGGGCCTCGTCTACGGCGAACTCCAGGAGCATGCCGCCGCCGCGGAGCACCTCGGCCGGGCAGCGCCGATGGCGGCCGCGCTCGGCGACCGCGACTTCGAACGGTCCTGCCTGCTGAATCTCGCCCATGCGCTGGAGCGCGCCGGCGAGCTGTCCGAGGCCAAGGCGGTCATCGCGCGGCTGATCTCCACCCGGCCCGAGCCGCGCGCGGAGTCGTGGGCCGAGCTCGTGCTCGGGATGATCGCCGGCAAGGAGCACGACCACGCCGCGCAGATGGCCGCCTTCGAGCGATCGGTCGCACTGTTCCGGCAGGACGATCCGCCGGCGCGTCAGCTGGCCATGCGATACCGCGTGATCGGTGAATCACTCGAGGAGACCGGCCGGTACGCCGAGGCCGAGACCTTGTACCGGGATTCTCTCGCCGCTTACCGCGAGGAGAAGCTGGAGCTGATGCTCGCGGAGATCCTCGGCCATCTCGGCCGGCTGCTGGTCACGGTCGAGCGGTTCGACGAAGCCGCCGAGCTGTACGCGGAGTCGCTCCAGCTCGCGATCACGCACGAGTTGTGGGACTCCGAAGCCGCCGCCCGGGTCGGTCTCGGCCGCTGGCACCAGGCGGCGGGCAGACCAGGCCAGGCGGTGGCCGAGTGGCAGCAGGCGCTGGCGATCTACCGCCGCTACGGGTCGGCCCGAGCAGACGAAGTACAGGCCCTGCTGGAGGACAGTGACAGGTCACACACGCCGCGTTGAGCCGTCAACCAATCGCGCGGCTTAGGCTGCTGTGGTGACTTCGGATCCCAGTGGCAGCATCGCGCCTGGGGACTTCCGTACGGCGTTGGGCCGGTTCGCCTCGGGCATCACGATCATGAGCACCCTGCAGGGTGGGGTCGCGCACGCGATGACCGCGAACGCCTTCACCTCGGTGTCGCTCGATCCGCCGCTGGTGCTGGTCTGCGTCGACAAGGGTGTCCGGATGCACGACGCAGTACTGGAGTGCGGTTTCTGGGCCGTCTCGGTGCTCGGCTCCAGTCAGGAGGCGATCGCGGAGCGGTTCGCCAAGTCGGGGCGGGATCTGCTCACTCAGTTCGACGGCATCGGTACGGCGCCCGGACCGAAGACGGGATGCCCGGTGATCGGGGGAGCGCTCTCCTGGCTGGAGTGCCGGACCTGGGCGACCTACGACGGCGGCGACCACACGATCGTGGTCGGCGAGGTGCTGAGCCTCGGGGCGGAGGGGGTCGTTGACCCTGCGGCACTGATCTACTACGCGGGGCACTACCGGGAACTACGGGGCAACTGAGGCTGCCCTGATCCCGTAGAATGCCGGTTCTGCCATTCGACAGGTAGTGGCGTCTGTCTGGTTGTTCGAGCAGGAGGACTCTGTCCGGTGGGGAGAAAACAGCTCGCGGGGATCATCGCCGCGGCCGGATTCGGGGTGCTCGCGATCGCCTACGGCGCCGCGTACGCATTCACCGGTGACAAGACTCCCGGGGACACGACCGTCCTCGGCATCCCGCTCGGCGGCCTGTCCGAGGCGGCGGCCAAGGCGAAGCTGGAAGCCGGGATCAAGGACCGGCTGAGCGTGCCGATCAAGGTCAAGGCCGGCGACTCGACGTACCAGGTCAAGCCGGCCGACGCCGGGCTCACCTTCGACGTGGACGCGACCGTCGAAGCGGCCGGGGCCGGCCGCAGCCTCAACCCGGCGCGGATGTGGCAGGTGCTGACCGGTGGCGACGCGGTCGCGCCGGTGATCGATCGCGACGAGGCCAAGCTCAAGGCCGCGGTCGACAAGCTGGCCCAGCAGGTGAACCGGCCGGCCACCGAAGGCACCATCACCTTCACCGACGCCAAGCCGGTGCAGCACGCGCCCGCCGACGGCCTGCAGCTGGACAACGACAAGGCGGCCGGCACCCTGGTGTCGGGTTTCCCGTCCGACGGCAATCCGCGCGACCTGCCGGTCGACGTGAGCAAGCCCTCGGCCGGCACGGACGCGATCGACAAGGCCATGAAGGAGTACGCCGAGCCCGCGATGTCCGGGCCGATCCGGCTCACCGTCGGGGACAAGGGCGTCGACCTCAAGCCGAGCGAGTTCGCTCCCGCGCTGAAGCTGGTCGCCAAGGACGGCGACTTCACCCCGAGCCTGGACGCGGCCAAGCTGGAGCCGTTGTTCAAGGAGCGGTTCAAGCAGCTCGAGTCGCTGCCGAAGGACGCCCGGGTGGAGATCGTGGGCGGCAAGCCGCAGGTGATCCCGGCTGTCGACGGCATGGTGGTCGCCCGCGACAAGGTGGTGCCCGCGATCCTGTCGATCCTGCCCAAGACCGGCAGCGAGCGGAAGGCGTCGGTGGGGCTGGCCAAGTCCAAGGCGAAGATCACCACCGAGGCGGCGCAGGCACTCGGGATCAAGGAAGTGATGGGTCAGTTCACCACCCACTTCCCGCACGCCACCTACCGCAACGTGAACATCGGTACGGCGGCCCGCCGGATCAACGGCACGCTGCTGAAGCCGAACGAGATGTTCAGCCTGAACAAGATCGTCGGCGAGCGCACCAAGGAGAACGGCTTCACCGAGGGCAACATCATCAACGGCGGCAAGTTCGTCCTCGACCTCGGCGGTGGCGTCTCGCAGTCGGCCACCACCACCTTCAACGCGGCCTTCTTCGCCGGCCTGAAGGATGTCGAGCACAAGGCGCACAGCGTCTACATCAGCCGCTACCCGGTCGGCCGCGAGGCCACCGTCGCCTGGGGTTCGGTCGATCTGAAGTTCCTGAACGACTCCGGTCACGGCATCCTGGTGCAGACCATCTTCACGCCGTCCACGCCCGGCAACCAGGGCACGCTGACGGTGAAGATCTGGGGCACCAAGGTCTGGGACATCACCGCGGGCGCCTCGGCGAAGTCGAACTTCCGCTCGCCCTCGGTGGTCTACAACACCGCGCCCGACTGCCGGACGCAGGCGCCGACCGGCGGCTTCGACATCACCATCTACCGGTACTTCGCGAAGAACGGCCAGCGGGTCAAGACGGAGTCCTTCACCACGAAGTACAACGCCGCCGACGACATCCGCTGCGGCGCGAAGCCGGGCACCACCCCGCCGTCGACCCCGGGCAAACCAGGTACACCCCGCCCGCCGACCTGACCTTCCGCCGACCTGACGCCGCCGCGGGCCTGGCTTGCAGGCCCGTCGTCCGGCTCAGGAGCGGTGGAGTTGGTGCAGGTGGTCGGCGACGTCGTTGAAGAGGTCCTCGCCGATCGCGGCGCCCTCCCGGCGGACCTGGCCGGGATCGATCCGTAGTACCCGATCCAGCCGTACTTCGGACCGCCGGCCCTCCTTGTCCCAGGGGCCGCTGCCGATGTCGAGCCAGACGCGGCCCCAGCGTGCCTCGTCGGCGGCATCGCGGTCGTGGTCCTTGCTGGTCAGGATCAGCGCGAGCAGCCAGGGATCGTCCGATCCGACCACCAGCACCGGCCGGTCCTTGCCCCGGTGGTGGTCCTCCTCGAACGGCACCCAGGTCCAGACGATCTCGCCCGGATCGGCCACGCCGTCGTCCGGATGCGGGGTGTACTCCACCCTCACGGTGCCCTCGTAATCGCCCACGTACTCCGGACGCTCCGCCGTCTGGTCTGCCATGGGCCGACCCTACTGCGCCCTCACACCTTCGATCCGTACGCCGTTCCATCCACATGCCGCTACTCACCCGAACTTCTCGCCGGTCCGCTCTGCTGGCCGTTCTGCTCACCGGGCAGTTCATGGCGAACGTGGACACGGCCGTCGCGAACATCGCGGCCCCGTCGATCGGCCTCGATCTGGGCGCGTCGGAAGGGCAGGTCGCACTGGTGGTCTCGGGGTACGTGGTCGCGTTCGCCGTACTGCTCATCACCGGCGCGCGGCTGGGGTCGTCGTTCGGCTACAAGCGCGTCTTCGTCCTCGGGCTGTCCGTCTTCACCGCGGCCTCGCTGGTGTGCGGGGTGGCGCCGGAGATCTACTCGCTGACGGTGGCGCGGTTCGTTCAGGGCGCAGGTGCCGCGCTGATGGTTCCGCAGGTGCTGAGCGGTATCCAGCTGCATTTCGCCGGCCGGGATCGGCTGCGGGCGCTCGGGTACTTCTCGATCGCGTTGTCGGGAGGAGCCGTGGCCGGCCAGGTCCTGGGCGGCCTGCTGATCGCGGCGAATCTGTTCGGCACCAGTTGGCGGCCGATCTTCTTGATCAATGTGCCGATCGGTGTCGTCCTGCTGCTGGTCGCTCGCCGTGCCCTACCGGCTGACGAGGTCCACGGTGAGCCGCAGCCGCTCGACCTGCGCGGCGTGCTCACTTTGTCCGCTACGGTCCTGTTGGTCATCGTGCCGCTGCTGCTCGGATCGGAACGCGGCTGGCCGGCTTGGTCCTGGATCTGCCTGGCCCTGAGCGCTCCGATGCTCGCCCTCTTCGAGCACGGCGAACGCCGAGCCGTCGCCCGCGGCGACCGTCCCCTGATCGCCCGTCCGGTACTGCGAAACGCCTCCGTCCGCGCCGGCCTGCTCGCTCACGCGTTCACGACCGGCACGTACTTCGCGCTGCTCTTCGTCCTCGCGTTGTATCTGCAGCAGGGACTCGGCAAGAGCCCGGCGTACGCGGGATTCGCGATGGTGGCATGGGTAGCCGCGTTCGGCGTGGCTGGGCCGGTGCTGCCTCGGCTGCGGCGCAGTTACAAGGGCATGCCGGTGATCGGCTGTTTGCTGCTGGCAACGGGCTACCTGGCGGTGTTGATCTACCTGATGCTCGGTGGGCTGTCCGGGCCCCTGCTGTTCGGTCTGCTCGCCATCGGTGGGCTGGGGCTGGGGATCAGCGCCAACACCTTGATCGGCGCGGTGACGTCGAGCATGCCGACGCAGTACGCGTCAGATCTGTCCGGTGTCGTCGCTACCAACGCCCAGCTCTCGGGGGCTCTCGGAGTTGCTGTGTCGGGCTCTGTGTACGCCTGGCTCACCTCGGGGCACACGTCGCCCGCCGACGCGCTGAGCGTCGTACTGGGTGGGTTTGTCGTGCTGGCGGTGCTTGGGGCAGCGTCTGCTCACCGGTTGGTGAGGTAGCGGTAGCGGTAGGCCTCTGCGTAGCCGAGGCTCAGGTAGGTACTGACTGCGGCCGTGTTGCCTTCCAGCACTTCCAGGTAGGTGCGGCGGCCGCCCTGCGCTCCGGACCAGCGTGCGAGACCCTGGAGGACGGCGGTGGCCAGCCCTCTCCGCCTGTACTCCGGGGCGACGCGCACCCCGTCGATGCCGAGCCAGTGGCCTGTCATCGACCCGCGGCCGACGGCGACGACCTTGCCGTCCAGGCGGATCGAGGCGAAGACCGCCTTGGGAGCGCCCTCCATGACCGCGGGCGCCGGGGCGGGCACCTCGCCGTCGAAGGCAGTCCCGTACCACTCGTCATCAGGCTTGCCGTGCACCTCGACCTCGTACGCCGGTACGCCGTTCACCAGGTCCAGCGACGTGTGCAGGACGAGCGCGTCCGATTCGCCCGGCCTCGACTCGACCCAGCCCCGCTGCCGGAACTCGGCTTCGAGCGGTGTGCCCAGCCTGACCAGGGCCAGCGGACGCAGGCCTCGCTCCTCGTAGAAGGCCACTGTGTACTTCAGGGCGTCGCTCAGCGGCATCCCGGGGTCACCGGCGGGCAGGAGCGAGTTGGCCCGGCCGGTCCAGCCCTGGGAGGCCCGGAGCAGCCACTGCCCGAGCTGCACGGTCTCGACAGCGGGGCGGCCGAGCGCTGTGGTGAGGAACAGTTGCTCCACATCCACCGGTCGGAGCGGAAGCGGGGGGATCGGCTTGGCCGCGCTGATATCGGCCAGCTTGACCGCGTACGGCGTACTGTCGGCATGACGCACCACGAGCGAGTCGGCGTCCAGGGACTGGAGCACGCCGAGCACATCGGTCAGCTGACCGCCGGGGAGCCGATGGCGAACCACGACACGGTGGCCGATATCACGGGCGCTGAGGCCTGACACGATGCGGACTCCTGGCAGAGTGGGCGTAGTACTAGCCTGATACTAGAGACTGCATCGAGCACCACCGCACCGCAGCACCCTGACCGCTGCGCTTGCTGGCTATAGGAGGAGTACCAGTGACCTACGTCATCGCGCAGCCGTGTGTTGACCTCAAGGACCTCGCCTGCGTCGAGGAATGCCCCGTCGACTGCATCTACGAGGGCAACCGGATGCTTTACATCCACCCCGACGAGTGCGTCGACTGCGGAGCATGCGAGCCGGTCTGCCCGGTCGAGGCGATCTACTACGAAGACGACACCCCGGAGCAGTGGAAGGACTACTACACCGCGAACGTCGACTTCTTCAACGACCTCGGTTCCCCCGGCGGCGCCTCCAAGCTCGGCAAGATCGACAAGGACCACCCGTTCATCGCCGCCCTGCCCCCGCAGGAACACGACGAGTAACCGTTCGCGCTCCCCTCACGGCTCTCCCGGCTTCGGCGGGGAGAGCCGTGAGTACTTCCATCCCACGCCGCTCCTCCGTCGCGGCTCCCGCCCACCCGAGGACGCCGCTCCTCCGTCGCGGCTCCCGCCCACCCGAGGACGCCGCTCCTACGTCGCGGCTAGATGAGAGCCTTCGCCACGGGGCTCCGGGTGCGGAGCAGTCCCACGCGCCTCCTGCGTCGTCGCTCCCGCCCACCCGGAGGCGCCGCTCCTACGTCGCGGGCTAGATGAGAGCCTTCGCCACGGGGGCTCCGGGTGCCGGACAATTCCCACGCGCCTCGTACGTCGTCGTTTCCTCCCACCCCGGTGCGCCGCTCTGGGCTTGCCCGGGCCATCAGGTCGGCCTGGCCGAGGACATCTGGCGATTGAGGAGCAGCGCAGTAGCGACCCCAGCTCTAGGCAGCAATCAGGCGCCCCGAAGGCCTCTACCAGCCGCGATGTAGGAGCGGCGCCCGGGTTGGACGGGTCGAGCGGCCGACGTGGGGCTACTCGGCAGACGGGCTCCAACGGCGACGGCTCTCATCTAGCCGCGAC
This sequence comes from Kribbella voronezhensis, assembly GCF_004365175.1. Classification (NCBI taxonomy): domain Bacteria; kingdom Bacillati; phylum Actinomycetota; class Actinomycetes; order Propionibacteriales; family Kribbellaceae; genus Kribbella; species Kribbella voronezhensis. The sequence goes on from NZ_SOCE01000001.1 coordinate 5,409,257, forward strand.
GGAGGAGCGGCGTTCGGGGGCGGGCGGGAGCGCCGACGCAGGAGGCGCGTGGGACTGCTCGGCACCCGGAGCCCCGTGGCGAAGGCTCTCATCTAGCTGCGACGGAGGAGCAGCGTCTCCGGGTGGGCGGGAGCACCGACGCAGGAGGCGCGTGGGGGTCAGCTCTCGATGACGTCGACGTGGACGTGGTCGAGGTGGCGGAGGGTGTCTTTGTTGCCCGGGCGGTCGGGCGGTGTGTACGTACGCCACCCGTTGTCGGACTTCGAACCGGCCGTCCAGATGCGGTCGGAGAAGATCACCGTGCGGATCTTCAAGTGGTCGGCGCGCGCCACCAGGTATTGCGCAAGAGCCCAACCCCTGACCGTGTTGGCGGTCGAGATCGGTTTGACGAAGATGTCGATCGCGCGGCCGTCGTAGTGGGCGGAGCCTTCCATGTGGCCGGTTTTGGTGCCGCCGGGTTCGTAGCCGCCCATCGAGAGCTTCCCGAAGGTCTTCAGCAGATCTTGCCGGACCGCCTCGGCGCGCGGAGTCAGGCCGTTGGTGCCCATCGCCTCCGGCTCCGTCGACGAGGTGTTGACGGTGCAGCTCAGCGCCTGCTTGGTGTTGCCCGTCAAGGCGGACGCCAGGACGCGCGCATCGGCCTCGTGGCCGGCGTACGCGTTGGGGAACGCGCTGCGCTGTACCTTGTCGGCCGCGACCGTCACCGCGAGTTGCTGGTAGTTCCGCACCTTCACCAGGGCGTCGTAGAACTTCCAGGACGCATAGTGCGGGTCCCGCACCTGCGCGGCCGTTCCCCAGCCCTGCGACGGCCGTTGCTGGAACAGACCGAGTGAATCGCGGTCGCCGTGGTTGACGTTGCGCAGGTTGGATTCCTGGTACGCCGTGGCCAAGGCGATCGTGGCGGCCTTGGCCGGCAGACCGCGTCGGACGGCGACTCCGACGATGATCGCGGCCGACTCCGCCTGGTCCAGGTCGAGCACGACCGTGTTGCCGCCCGCTGTCGCTTCGCACTGCTCACGGGGCGGCAGCAGTGGTCCGACACCCTTGCCGCTGATCGCGGAGATACCTGCGGCGACAGCGAGGGCCAGCACACCCACTGCTGCTACAGCGACTATCGGACCGCGCTTCACCGGCATACGTGTCTCAACGTCCGGCGGGAGGGCCCTGGTTCCGTTGGATGAGTCACAGTCGGTACGACGTACTGTGGCGCGCGTTGGTTGGCATCCACCGGCCTACGCGTTGGCGTGTAGCGCTTCGTTGAGAGTGATGCCCTCGCCCTTGCGGGGGCGCGCCTCGACAGCACCGGTGACCGAGTTCCGCAGGTAGAGCAGCCCCGGCTGACCGGACAGCTCGCGCGCTTTGACTACGGTGCCGTCCGGCAGGGTGACCTTCGTACCGGCGGTGACGTAGAGCCCCGCCTCGACTACGCAGTCGTCGCCGAGTGAGATGCCGATGCCGCCGTTCGCGCCCAGCAGGCACCGCTTGCCGATCGAGATGACCTGCTTGCCGCCGCCCGAGAGAGTGCCCATGATCGACGAACCCGCACCGATGTCGCTGCCGTCGTCGACCACGACGCCGGCCACGATGCGCCCCTCGACCATCGAGGTACCGAGCGTGCCGGCGTTGAAGTTGACGAAGCCCTCGTGCATGACGGTGGTTCCGGCGGCGAGGTGCGCGCCCAGCCGGACCCGGTCGGCGTCGGCGATCCGGACACCGCTCGGTACGACGTAGTCCGTCATTCGCGGGAACTTGTCGACGCTCGTCACGGCCAGGTGCAGGCCGGCGGCGCGGGCCCGCAGCCGGACCTGCTCGACCTGCTCGACCGGGACCGGACCGTGCGAGGTCCACGCGTTGTTCGGCAGCGCGGCGAAGATGCCGTCCAGGTTCACGCCGTGCGGGCGGACCAACCGGTGCGACAGCAGGTGCAGCCGCAGGTACGCGTCGGCAGTGTCGGCCGGCGCCTGGTCGAGGGTGATCTCGGACTTGACCACGACCCGGCGGACCCGGCGGAGATCGTCGTTGCCCTCGGCAGCGATCAGCTCGGCCGGCGCCTTGCTCTCCGCGGGCGCGGCGCCCAGTTCGGGGGCCGGATACCAGACGTCCAGGGTGCTGCCCTGTTCGGTGACGGTGGCAAGGCCGTAGCCCCAGGCGTGAGTGGCGTTGTCAGTCATACCGCAAAGCCTGCCAGACGCTTGGTCGGCCGGACCGAATACCCTCGGGGCCGGAGCATTTCGCGAGCAATCGGCAGCGGCGCGTGATCGGCTGCCCTGAGGTGAGGAGCTGATATGCTGCCCGGCTGGATCGACGCTGTGGCCGAGCCGGTACTCGCTGCGACCCAGGCGACGTCGCTGCCGGAGCTGAAGGGTGAACTGCTTCGCGAATGGGGCTCGTCGGAGGTCTGGCGGATCTCCTTTGGTCTCCGCAGTGTGATCGTGAAGCGTGGCAGCGACGCCCAGGCCGGCGAGGCGTCGGCGTACGAGCGCTTCGTGGTGCCGCTCGAACTGCCCGCGCCGCGGCTGATCCATCACGCCACCCTCGACGAGGCGGTGGTGCTGGTCCTGGCCGACGTCGGCCGGGTGAACCTGGAGCAGGAACCATCTGCCGACGGCTTCCTCGCAGCGATCGAGGTGCTCGCGGAGATCCAGTCGCGGCCGGTGGCCGGTGAGAGCGAGTTCACCGCCGATCAGCTGGCCGAACTCGTCGGCGGGATCGAGCCGCTCCGAGCCGAACTCGCCGCCAAGGTGATCGCGACCGCGGTACCGGCGCTCGACCGGCTGCACCACGAGACGCCGGCGGCCGTCGTACACGGCGATTTCGTACCGAAGAACCTGGTCACCGACGGAACTCGCTGGGCCGCCGTCGACTGGCCGCTGGCCTACCTGGCTCCGCACTTGAGCGACCTCTACACGCTCGTCCGCGATGCCGTTGCCCTCGGCCACCAACCCGACCCGATCGTTGCCCACTACACCGAAGTCTCCGGCGCCGACCCAGACCTCGTACGCCGTCAGGTAGCCGTCGGCGGCGTCTGCTTCATCACCCGCGCACTGGCCTGGATCGTCACCGAAGGCACCATCACAGTCCCACCGTCGAAGAACTGGATCGCCCCACTGGTCACCGAGCTCGACCAGCAACTGGACAAGCTGCGGTGAAGCTGCTCGTGCTCGGCGGTACGAAGAATCTCGGTCGGCACGTCGTCGAGGCGGCACTGCGCGACGGTCACGGGGTGACTCTCTTCAACCGCGGGCTGACGAATCCAGGACTGTTTCCCGAGGTGACTCACCTCGCCGGCGACCGGACGTCACTCACCCTCCGCCCACCCGAGACCAGTGCTCGCGATTCCATCGCCTGGATCAGAGCAGGCAACACGCCTCCACCGCCACCGCACTGACGACCGGCCGAGGCCGTTGGTGTCTTCACGTCGTGTATCTTGATGTCGAGATAAACCGATGAGGAGACGCGGATGGGGTCGCGGGAGTTCAGGCTGTGGCAGGTGGCGGTGCCGGCGTTCGGGCCGACGGTGCTGAATGCGGTCGGGCAGGGCGCGGTGCTGCCCGTGGTGGCGTTGTCGGCGTTGCAGCTCGGCGCGTCCGTCGGGTTTGCGGCCTTTCTTGTCGGGGTGCTCGGGATCGGTCAGTTCGCGGGGTCGCTTCCGGCCGGGGCGCTCGTCGTACGGATCGGGGAACGCCGGGCGCTCCTCGTCGCCGCGGCGGTCAGTGCCGTCGCGTGGGCGGGTGCGATGCTGGTCAGGACGCCTTGGCTGCTGGGGATCGCGCTTCTGGTGGCGGGGCTGGCCGGGGCGGTGTTCAGTCTGGCGAGGCAGTCGTACGTCACCGAAGTCGTCCCCCTTGAGCTTCGCGCCCGGGCGCTGTCCACGCTGGGTGGTGTCAGCCGGATCGGCTTGTTCATCGGCCCGTTCCTGGGTGCCGCGGCCGGTCATTTCTGGGGACTGACCGGGGCCTACGGCGTCGGCGTCGCAGGATCCGTCGGGGCCGGCGTCGTTCTCCTGGCCGCCGGCGAGCCCGAGAGCATCGCCGTGAAGTCCGAGCCACAGCCGATCAGGAAGGTGCTCTGGGACTACCGGCGTACGTTCCTCACTCTCGGCGCGGGGGTGTTCGTGATCGCCGTCGCCCGGGCGGCGCGGACCAGCCTGATCCCGTTGTGGGGTGAGCACATCGGGCTGTCCGCGACCGACACCTCGATCGTCTTCGGCATCACGAACGGCATCGAGATGCTGCTGTTCTATCCGGCCGGCCTGGTGATGGATCGCTTCGGCCGGGTCTGGATCGCCGTCCCGTCGACGCTGCTTCTCGGCGTCGGGATGCTCACGCTTCCCTTCAGTACGGCGCTGCTCGGCGTACTCGCCGTCGCCGTACTGATGGCCGTAGGCAACGGTCTCGGTTCGGGCATCGTCAAGACGCTCGGTGCCGATGCCGCACCGGCGCACCTCCGGGCCCAGTTCCTCGGCGGGTGGACCTTCTGCGCCGAGTTCGGCAGCGTCATCGGTCCGATCCTCATCAGCGCGATCACCTTCGTCGCACCACTGGCCGCTGCCGCGGTGGCACTCGGCGCGGTCACCATCGCCGGCACCGGCTGGCTCGCCCGCTGGGTCCCGTACTACGACCCGCGGAAGGCTGCTACTTCTGCTTCGGTGCCGATGTCGCGCGGACGTGGAGTTCGGTCCGGAGGGTGACTGTCGACGGGGGCCGGCCCGGAGCGGCGATACGGTCCTTGAGCAGGAGGCCCGCAGTACGGCCGAGTTCGTACGTCGGCTGGGCGACCGTGGTGAGCGAGGGGACGACCAGGTCGGCCCACGGGATGTCGTCGAAGCCGACCAGGGCGATGTCGTCGGGGGCCCGGAGTCCTCGCTTCGCCAGGCATTCCAGCGCGCCGACCGTCATCAGGTTGTTGCTGACGAACAACGCCTCGGGCGGTTCGGGCAGGTCGAGCAGACTCTCCATCGCGGCGAGCCCGCCGGCTTCGCGGAAGTCGGCGTGCCGGACGAGGTCCTTGTCGTAAGGGATCCCGGCTGCCCGCAACGCGGATCGGTAGCCGGCGAGCCGGTCCATCGCCGTACTGACCCGGCGGGGGCCGGTGATGCAGGCGATCCGTTCGTAGCCGCCGTCGATCAGGTGCTTCACACCCTCGGCCGCGCCGTGTTCGTTGTCGACCAGCACGGTGTCGGCCTCGACGCCTTCGACCCGGCGGTCGATCAACACCATCGGGGTCTTCGCCTCGGCCAACTGCAGCACGCCCTCGGCTGTCGACGTGGGGGAGATGACGACGCCGGCCATCTGCTCGGTCAGGACGGCGGACGCGTACGCCGCTTCCTTCGCCGGATCCTCGTCGGAGTTGCACAGGACAACGTGGTACCCCTCGGTCTGCGCGACGTCCTCGAGCCCGCGCACCAGCGAGGTGAAGAACGGGTTCTCGATGTCGGAGATGACCACGGCCCACAGGTTCGTACTCGCCTTGCGCAGGTTCCGCGCGACCCCGTTGGGCCGGTAGCCGAGCTCGGCGACAGCGGCGCGGACCTTCTCGGACAGCTCCGGATCCACGTTGCGACGGCCGCTCAGCACCCGCGAAACGGTCGCCGGCGACACGCCGGATCTACGCGCGACGTCGTAGATCGTCGTCATGCTCGCTCCCCGCTCCGTCACCACCGGCCGTCTGGACGGCACTAGGGTCTCATGAGCGAAGGCGACCAACAGGCTCTTCGACAGATTGCGCGTCGAGCAGGCGGAGGGCCGACGGCCGGTCGGGTGCGGAGACGGCGGCACCGTGGATCGTCGTGGACAGCGCACCGGCGGCATTGGCAAGCCGTACTGCGTCCGCCAGGCCGGCGCCGGCTGCCAGCGACGCCGCGAGTGAGCCGCAGAAGGCGTCGCCCGCACCGACAGTGTCCACTGTGGCGACTCGATGGGCGGGAACCCGGAGTTCCTCGCCGGTGAGTTCGTCCCGGACGAAGGCCCCGCGGGCGCCGAGTGTGATCACGCAGCCGCGCAGGTCCCACTCCGACGTCAGCCGCCGGGCGATCGCCGGCACTTCGGACTCGTCGTCACAGTCGAGCCCGGTCAGCGCGGCCGCCTCCACCTCGTTCGGAACCAGGATGTCGACGAACTCGCCCAGCGAAGGGTCCACCGTGCCGACCGGCGCCGGGGTCAGGATCGTCGTCACCCCCGCGGCCGAGGCGAGCTCGAGGGCAGCGCGGCTCGCCTCGACCGGGAGTTCCAGTTGCACGCTCAGTACGCCGCTCGCCGCCAGCACCTCGGCGGCCGCTTCGATATCGGCCGGAGTGATCGCCGAGTTCGCCCGGGACACGATGATGATCGAGTTGCCGCCGTCGGGCAGTACCAGCGGCAGGCCGACGCCGGTGCCGAGGTCGGGATGCCGCAGCACCCATTCGGTGTCGACACCGTCCGACTTCAGCAGCTCGAGGAACTCCTCGCCGTACCGGTCGTCGCCGATAGTTCCGACGATCGCGGTCCGGGCGCCCATCCGGGCCGCGGCGATCGCCTGGTTCACTCCTTTGCCGCCGAGGAACTCCGCGAAACCGGTGCCGTGCAAGGTCTCGCCGGGCAGCGGCCGCCGCTCGGCGCTGGCGACCAGGTCCTTCATGAACGACCCGAGCACGCACACGTCGTACCGGCGGTTCACAGAGTCTCTCCGCGGCCGAGGAGTTTGCGGCCGAGTGCTCCCGACGGATGGAACTGAGCGAAGTCCTGATGCGTGAACTCCCGCAGTACTACGAGGGCGCAGGCGAGCGCGTCGCCCATCACCAGGGCCGCCGTCGTCGAGGCGGTCGGGGCGAGATTCAGCGGATCGGCCTCGCGCAACACCATTGTGTCGAGTGTGTAGGTGGCGAGTTTGGCCAGCGTGGACTCCTCGGCACCTGTCATCGCGATCACCGGGATGTCCCGGTCCGCGAGCATCCGAGCGAAGGCGCACACCTCGGCGGTCTCGCCCGAGGCGGACAGGGCCAGCACCAGATCTCGTGGGGTGACCGCGCCGGAGTCGCCGTGCAGGGCGTCGCCCGAATGGATGAAGGTCGCCGGCGTACCGGTACTGGCGAGCGTCGCGGCGATCTTGCGGCCGACCAGCCCGGACTTGCCGAGCCCGGTGACGACGAGGTGACCTTCACAGGCGGCGACCGCGGTCAGTACGTCGAGGAACACTCCGTCGAGGCGGCCCGCCAGCGCTGATACCGCGGCGGCCTCGGTCTCGATCGCACTGCGGGCCGCCTCCAGTCCCCGCGTCACCAGCTCCCGCGGCAACTCGCCCGCACGGTTCGGCATCCTCGCCCCGCTTCCGGCTCGAACTCAGAAATCGATTTCCGCAGCGTAGGCAGTCGGCTGACGCAGTGTCAACGTCTGCATCCTGCTCGAAACCCCCAAAACAAGGCGGCCCGGGAGATCTGATCGAACTCGGCGACTCAACCCTCTTGACCGCTCAGGTCCGCGATCGTAGATTGCGAGAAATCGATTGCCCGCCCGGACGCTCGAAACCCCTGGAGTCTCTGATGTCCGCAACTCCCTTCCCTGCAAGGCCGCACGGCCGGCCCAGCCGGCGTACCGTTCTGCGCGGCGGACTCGGCGCGCTCGCCGCTTCGGCGGTCGGCGGCCCGCTGCTGACCGCTTGTGGTGGTGACGACAGCGGTGGTGGCGGCGGCAAGGAGATGTCGTTCTGGAACTTCTACGGACCGTCCGACGACCAGGGTCCGCAGAGCAAGTGGTTCGTGTCGCTGGCCGAGCAGTGGAACGCGAACAACGACGTGAAGGTCAAGTTGCGCTACATCCCCGGCAAGGACTACCTGAGCGGTACTACGTTGCAGACGGCGTTCCAGTCCGGTCAAGGGCCCGACATCTTCCTGATCAGTCCCGGCGACTTCCTGCGCTACTACAACGGCGGAGTACTGCAGGATCTGTCCTCGGCGCTGCCGGCCGAGTCGAAGGCGGACTACCTGCCGGGACTGCTCGAGGCGCGAAGCGTCGACGGCAAGATCTACGGGCTGCCGATGGAGATCGAGCCGCTCGCGATGTACTACAGCGAGGCCGCTTTCGAGAAGGCCGGGCTGTCCGAGGCGGATCTGCCGAAGACCTGGGACCAGACGCTGGCCGTCGCGCAGAAGCTGACCGGTGCCAAGCGCAACGGCGTGATGTTCGAGACGCTGCCGGGGTACTACCAGAACTTCACCTGGTACCCGTTCCTCTGGCAGGGCGACGGGACGCCGATCAAGGACGGCAAGGTCGCCTTCGACTCGCCGGCCGCCGTCCAGGCGCTGAAGTTCTGGCAGGACACGATCAAGAACAAGGTCGCCCCGCGCAAGGCGCTCGGCGACGGTGGTGGCGACGTGGTGTCGAACCTCGGGTCCGGCGCGGTCGCGATGCAGCAGAGCGGCATCTGGGCGGTCGCTGACCTACGGACCAAGGCGAAGAACTTCAAGTACGGGATCATTCCGCACCCGACGCCGGACGGCGGCAAGCCCGCCACCGATCTCGGCGGCTGGGCCTTCGTGGCGAATGCCAAGGGCAAGAACCCCGAGGCGGCCGCGAAGTTCATCACCTGGGCGCTCGGCTCGACCGATGCCGAGGGCGTCGAGCGGCAGCGGCAGTGGAACACCGTCGTGAAGACCAATGTGCCGCCGCGCAAGTCGGTGCAGACCGCCGCCGACGCCAAGGGTGCCTTCGGCGAGGGGGTGCTGAAGAAGTTCGTCAGCGAGATCGCGCCGACCGGCAAGCCGGAGCCGCGGTTCCCACCGGAGGTCTACCAGCCGATCGCCGACGCGATCCAGGCCTGCCAGCTGAACGGTGCCGATCCCGGTAAGGCGGCGGCCGACGCGGCGGCCAAGATCGACACGTTCCTGAAGACCTACCAGGGCGCGCCGATCAGCTGATGGTGACCACGACGGCACCACCGAGTCCGCCCGCTGCGGTCACCAGGCCGCGGCGGGCCAAGGCCTCGATGACGAAGAAGCGGCGAGAGGCCCTGGCGGCGTACGCGTTCCTGGCACCGGACGTGCTCGGTCTGCTCGCCTTCGTCGCCCTGCCGATGGTGCTCGCCTTCGGCGTCGCGTTCTTCAAGGTCGATGGCTTCGGCAACTATTCCTACGTCGGGTTCGCCAACTACAAGCTGATGGCGCACGACGACCAGCTCTGGTCCTCGCTGAGGATCACCGGAATCTACGTGGTCACGTTCGTGCCGCTGGCGTTCGTGGTCAGCTTCGCGCTGGCCATGCTGGTCCGGAACCACTTCAGGGGGATCGGCTGGGTGCGCTCGGCGTTCTTCCTGCCGAACGTGGTGAGCCTGGTCGTGGTCGGCCTGATCTGGCAGTTCCTGCTGGTCGACAAGCGCGGCGCGATCGCGAACCTGCTGGCGCCACTCGGGCTCGGCGACGTGTCGTTCCTCGGTACGCCGTCTCTTGCCCTCGGCACCTATGTGGTGATCAGTGTCTGGTTCCTGATGGGCTACCAGATGCTGGTCTTCCTGGCCGGGCTGAAGGACGTCCCGAAGGAGCTCGAGGACGCTGCCCAGATCGACGGAGCGAGCGCCTGGCAGCGGTTCCGTTACGTGATCTGGCCGTTGCTGCGGCCGACGAGCTTCTTCGTGGTGGTGAACTCCACCATCGGCGCGGTGACCGGCCTGCAGGCGTTCGACCTGGTCTACGTACTCACCAAGGGCGGCCCGGCCCGCGCCACCAGCACGGTGGTGCTCTACATCTACGAGCAGGCGTTCACCTTCAACAACATGGGGTACGCCGCCGCGCTCACCACCGTCGTCGTCGCGATCCTGGTGCTCTGCACCGGCCTCATGTTCGCCTTCACCCGAGGAGGCCGCTTCGATGAGGACTAAGTTCTTCCCCGTTCTGGCTCACGTACTGGCCATCATCGCGGTGGCGCCGCTGCTGTGGATCCTGATCAGCGCGCTGAAACCGGCCGAGGATGTGTTCTCGTTCGGCTGGCCGTCGTCGTGGACGCTGGACAACCTGCAGTACGTCCTGCTGAAGATCCCGATGCCGCGCTTCCTGCTGAACAGCGCGATCGTGGCCGTGATCGTGACCGTGGTGGCGTTGTTCTTCCACTCGATGGCGGCGTACGCGTTGGCCCGGCTGCGGTTCCCGGGGCGCGGGCTGATCTTCTCCGGCATCATGTCGACGCTGCTCGTGTCGCTGCCGGTGATCCTGGTGCCACTGTTCCTGGTCGCCAAGCAACTCGGCCTGCTCGACAGCTACGCCGGGTTGATCGTGCCGAGCATCTTCCATGCCTTCGGCATCTTTCTGCTCCGCCAGTACTACCTGAACATCCCGCGGGAGCTGGAGGAGGCGGCCGACCTCGACGGCTGCGGCTACTGGCGCCGGTACTGGAGTGTGATCCTGCCGCTCAGCCGGCCGGTGCTCGCCTCGTTGTCGGTACTGTTCTTCCTCGCGAACTGGAACGCGTTCCTCTGGCCGCTGACGATCACCAGGAATCCGGACCTCCGGGTGATCCAGCTCGGCATCTCCGGCATGCAGGGCCAGTACGCCTCCGCGTGGAACCTCATCCTCGCGGCCGCGGTGATCGCGGCGATCCCGACCGTCGTCGTCTTCGTCGCCGGGCAGAAACGGCTGGTCGACGCGATGAAGACGACCGGCCTGAAGTAGCGGTCGTGCTGGTGCTCACCACGTCGGATGGCGCCGGTCGGCAACTCCCGGCCGGCGCCGTCACCTCTTCTAGTTCTTCGTGTAGCTGTCGAACATGCCCGGTTCGTAGGAGCCGCCCTGGTTGCGGACGATCACGCCGAGCCGGTTGGCCGCGTTGACCACGGCGATCAGGTAGACCAGCGCGGCGAGCTGATCCTCGTCGTAGTGCTTGCGGGCCCGCTCCCAGGTCTCGTCGGAGACGCCGTGGAACGCGTCGGCGAGGCGGGTGCCCTCCTCGGCGAGCGCCAGCGCGGCCCGCTCGGCCTCGGTGAACACCGTCGTCTCGCGCCAGGCCGCGACCAGGTTGAGCCGGACCGGCGTCTCACCGCCCGCCGCGGCCTCCTTGGTGTGGAAGTCGACGCAGAAACCACAGCCGTTGATCTGGCTGACCCGCAGCATCACCAGTTCCTGGGTGCTCCGGGGCAGTGTCGTCTGCTGGATCGCCAGACCGACACCGGCGAATCGCTTGCCGAGCTTGGCGCCGAGCTCGTTGGTCAGCAGGTCCATACGGGGTTCCATGACTTTCGTCCTCACTCGTGAGATTGGATGCTTGCGACCAGGAGATGCCGGCCGCTTCGATCCTGTGACACCTCCGAAGGTGTGACGAGCGACACCGCTCGCCGATGTCACGAATCGGCGCCGGCCGGTGTCTGGTGGGTGGCAGGCCGAGCGGAAGGAGCCGGGGATGAGTGAGCACACCGAGATTTTCGTTGCCCATCGCAACTTGTTGTTCACGGTCGCGTACGAGCTGCTCGGCTCGGCCGCCGACGCGGAGGACGTCCTGCAGGAGACCTGGCTGCGCTGGACGGGCGTCGACCTCGCCTCGGTGCGGGAGCCGCGGGCGTACCTGGTTCAGATCGCCACTCGCCAGGCGTTGACCCGGCTGCGCACACTCCGCCGGCGCAAGGAGTCGTACGTCGGGCCTTGGTTGCCCGAGCCGCTGCTGACCGCGCCCGATGTCGCTGACGACGTCGAGCTGGCGGAGAGCGTCTCGATGGCGATGTTGCTGGTGCTGGAGACGCTCACGCCGACCGAGCGGGCGGTCTTCGTCCTGCGTGAGGTGTTCCAGCTCGAGTACGACGAGATCGCGGCCGCCGTCGAGAAGAATGTGGCCGCGGTCCGCCAGATCGCCCACCGGGCCCGGGCCCACGTCGCGGCGCGCCGGCCGCGCGAGGTGGTCTCACCGGCCCAGTCCCGGCAGGTGCTGACCGCCTTCCAGCGGGCCGTCGAAACGGGCGACCTGCAAGGGTTGCTCGACATGCTCGCGCCCGATGTCGTCATGCTGGCCGACGGCGGCGGCGTCGTCCAGGCCGTGAAGGTGCCGATCCGGGGAGCCGAGCGGGTCGTCAAGCTGCTGAGCAAGATCCCCGCTGCGGCGTCGTTGCAGCTTGTCCAGATCAACGGCTATCCGGCTCTGATCCTCCACCTCGACAACAAGCTCGACGCCGTCCTGGCTGTCCACATCGAGAACAACCTGATCACCGGCCTCTACGCCGTCCGCAACCCGGCGAAGCTGTCCGCGGTCTCCCGGCCGGCCGCGATGAGCCGCTCCTAGGGCCAGGGGTCGAGCGCCGGGAGGTCGCCGCTCACCGGGCGCTGGGGTTCACGGCCTGCCATCCAGGCGGTCAGGTCCGTCAGCGCACCCGTCAGCACGCGGGTTTCGCCTGTGCCTGCTTCCCATTCGAGGTCCGGCGCTCGCAGGATCAAGTGGAGGTTGTCCGGAGTTCGCGGGCGCAGAAACTCCAGCAGATGCAGACAGAACTCCGTCGACCACGCGTCGCTGGTCGGCTCCAGACCGAGATCGACGGTGTGAATCTCGTACTCACGCCAGCCGGTGTACACCGTCGCCGCCACCGTGCTCTCCCGATGCCGGACTGGCCGGTCCCAGTCGTCCGGACCGACCTTCTGCCATGCCTGGAGGAGCCCTTGACTCGCCTGCCGGACATGCCGTTTCAATTCCCCGGCCGGTCTTCCCGCACCACGCTCGATCGCGGCATCCCGAGCCGGACGACCGCCGTCGTACATCTCCACCAGCCGTCCGGCCAGCGCTTCCTCCACCTGCCTGGTCATCGCTTCGCTGAAGTTCGCGAGATGCGTGAGCACGTGTCCCCGGGACCAGCCAGGCAACCGCGACGGCGCCCGAACCGCTGCCTCGTCGACGCCTTCCAGTACTGCGTTCAGCCGGTCGACGGCCGCTGTCAGGTCGGGTTGCACGGGACTCCCTTGCCGGTTGGTGGTCGCGGCTGCAGCCTAGGTCGGTAATTCACATGGGAGCAACTGGGTTTGCCATTAGACTGGGTGGCATGACCTCGCTGGCCTTCGAGCTTGCCGCGACGATTCGGCACGACGGGCAAGGTGGGGTCGCGGATCTGCTGGGGACGGATCGCGGGCTGGCCGAGTGGGTCGACGGGATCGGGCCGCTGGCGTCCGGAGTACTGGGTCGTCCTTTCGATCCGTCGGCCTTGACTGTGGACGACGACCTTCGGCAGGCGCTGTTCGCCGTACGGCGTGCGGTGCGTTCGCTGTTCGCTCGCGCCGTCAGCCCGGCGCCGCCGAGTCGGGCCGACGCCGATCGGCTGCTGGAGCCGGCAGTTGCGCTCGCCGTCCTGAACAAGGCCGCCGACAAGCTGGGCACATCGCACCTGGACTGGCCCGCGGATGGTCTACCTGCGACTACCTGGTCTGTTCGTAGCTCGGACCCGACCGCACTGCTCGTCGGCGCTGTCGGGCGCTCCGGCATCGACTTCCTGACCAGCCCCGACCGAGCGCGTCTTCGGGCGTGCCCGGCGGCGCGCTGCGTGAAGTACTTCCTGCAGGACGACCCTCGCCAGACCTGGTGCTCGCCCTCGTGCGGCAACCGCGAACGGGTCAACCGCCACTACCAACGCAAACACAGCACCACAGCCCACTAGCCTTTGGGGATGGCTGTTGCGAGGTTCAAGGACCTGTGTGTGGATGTGAACTGCCCCAGTGCGATGACGTCGTTCTGGGGGCAGGTGCTGGGGTTGACTTCGCCGGCGGACAACCCTGCGGTGTTGGTGGGGGACCGGCCGGAGAAGACGGTGTGGATCAACCAGGTGCCGGAGCCGCGGACCGTGAAGCAGCGGGTGCATCTGGACGTGCTCACCTCCTCGATCGAGGAACTGGAGAAGCTCGGCGCGACGGTGCAGAGTCCGATCACCGACGAGCAGCACTGGGCCGTGCTGGGGGATCCGGAGGGCGGGGAGTTCTGCGGGTTCGAGCGCGACAACGTACCGGCGTACCGGCTGATGGAGCTGATCGTGGATTCGGCCGACCCGGAGGCGCAGGCTCGCTGGTGGGCGGGGGTGGTGGGCGGTGAGGTCTCGCACAATCCGGCCAACCCCTGGTACTGGCTGGAGAACGTCCCCGGATTGCCGTTCCCGTACTGGGTGTTCATCCCGGTGCCGGAGCCGAAGACGGTGAAGAACCGGATCCACTGGGACGTCACCGCGGACGAGTTGCAGCCCGTCCTCGACGCGGGTGCGACACTGCTGCGGCCCAAGGACGACGAGATCGGCTGGTGGGTCTGCGCCGATCCCGAGGGCAACGAGTTCTGTGTGTTCCTGCCACCTGTCAACGAGGAGTCCGATGGCCAAGCTTGATCTCACCCAGCCCGGGCCCGATCTGACCGAGGCGCTGGTCGACATCTCGTCGGTGAGCGGGACGGAGGAGGAGCTCGCCGACGCGGTGGAGGCGGCGCTGTCGGCGTACGGGCATCTGACGGTGAGCCGGCACGGCAACACAGTCGTGGCCCGGACCGACCTCGGCCGCGACGAGCGGATCGTGATCGCCGGCCATCTCGACACCGTGCCGCTGAACGACAACCTGCCGTCGCGGCGCGCGGACGGGCTGATCCACGGCCTCGGCGCCTGCGACATGAAGGGTGGGGTCGCGGTCGGCCTGCGGCTCGCGGCGACGCTGACCGAGCCGGTCCGCGACGTCACCTATGTGTTCTACGACTGCGAGGAGATCGAGGCCGAGCGGAACGGATTGTTCAAGCTGTCGCAGTCGGACCCCGAGTTGCTGCAGGGCGTCTTCGCGGTCGTGATGGAGCCGTCGAACGCGGTGGTCGAGGCCGGTTGCCAGGGAACGATGCGGGCCGAGATCACCACCCGTGGCGAGCGGGCGCACTCGGCGCGCTCCTGGATGGGCCGCAATGCGATCCATGCGGCGGGCGAGGTGCTGGCGCGACTTGCGGCGTACGAACCGCGGCGGGTGCCGATCGACGGGCTGGAGTACCGCGAGGGGCTGAATGCGGTCGGGATCAGCGGTGGCGTCGCGGGCAACGTCGTACCGGATCTGTGCACGGTGACGGTGAACTATCGGTTCGCGCCGAGCCGCTCGGAGGCGGAGGCCGAGGCGCATGTCCGGGAGGTGTTCGAGGGTTTCGAGGTCGCCATCACCGACTCGGCTCCCGGCGGGTTGCCGGGGCTGGAGCGACCGGCTGCGGCGGCGTTCCTCGCCGCTGTGGGTGGGGAGCCGCAGCCGAAGTTCGGGTGGACGGACGTCGCGCGGTTCACGCTGCTCGGCGTACCGGCGGTCAACTACGGGCCGGGCGACCCGCTGCTCGCGCACAAGCAGGAGGAGTACGTGCCCGAGGCGGAGATCGAGCAGTGTGAACAGCGGCTGAGAAGCTGGTTGACAGCGGACTAGCGGTGTCTTGACGGTTGGCTGGACGCGGCCGTACGGCGGGTCGGTGGTGGCCCGCCGCACTAATCTGGGCGTATGGCAGAACCATCTATCCACCCGGACCGCCCGCAGTCGCAGCAGCGCGGGCCCGTGGTGATGCGGCGTAACCAGGTGCAGCAGTCGACGTCGGAGCAGCGCCTGCTGGACAGCCGCGGACCGTCCGACTGGGTGCACACCGACCCCTGGCGGGTGCTGCGGATCCAGTCGGAGTTCATCGAGGGCTTCGGCATGCTCGCCGAACTCGGTGCTGCCATCAGCGTGTTCGGTTCGGCGCGGACCAGGCCGGACGATCCGATGTACGCCGCGGCCGAGCGGTTCGGGCACAAGCTGGTCGAGGCCGGGTACGCCGTCATCACCGGCGGCGGGCCGGGGGTGATGGAGGCGGCGAACAAGGGCGCCTCCGAGGCCGGCGGCGTGTCGGTCGGGCTCGGTATCGAGTTGCCGTTCGAGAGCGGGCTGAACGAGTGGGTCGACATCGGGATGAACTTCCGGTACTTCTTCACCCGCAAGACCATGTTCGTCAAGTACGCGCAGGGGTTCGTGGTTATGCCGGGTGGGTTCGGCACGCTCGACGAGCTGTTCGAGGCGCTCACGCTGGCACAGACGCGCAAGGTGACGTCGTTCCCGGTGGTGCTGTTCGGTACGTCGTACTGGAGCGGGCTGGCCGACTGGCTGCGCGAGACGATGCTTGCCGACGGCAAGATCTCGGCGGCCGACCTGGAGATGTTCGTGATCACCGACGACGTGGACGAGGCGATCAGCTATATCGTCAAGTCCGGCGAGCTGGCCGACGCCGCGGCCCAGGAGGCGGCCGAGGCGGCGGCCCGGGACGTGGCCGAGGTGGACAGCCCGGAGGCTCGCGAGCGGCGCGAGGCGCACCGGCTGGGTTCGGACGGGCAGTGAAACCCGGAGCGATTGTGCGGTGAGGTACCGCGGCATGGCACGATCGGTCCCGTGATGTGGTTCTTCGCCTTGATAGTCGTGGTCCTGATCGGGGCCGTCGCCGTGGTGGCCTCCGGGCGCTGGGGCGCCATGAGTACGGCGTACGACGACCGGCCGGACATGTCCGTGCCGGCCCGGCAAGCGCTCACCTCCGACGACATCGAGACGGCCCGCTTCGGCGTCGGGCTGCGCGGCTACCGGATGGACGAGGTCGACACGCTGCTCGAGCGGGTCGCCCGCGAGGTCGCCGAACGCGACCGCCGCATCGCTGACCTCGAGCGAGCCGTGACGCCGATCATGCACGGGCCCGAGGGTGCCGGGTTCACGTCGCGGCACACGTACGACGCCGACGATTTCGACGACACCGGCTACCAACTCCCCATCCTGGTAGGCGGCGACTTCCCCCCAGAAACAACCACCACCACCCCGCCGCCGAACCAAGCCGCCACACCGGTCGCCCAGGACGCCGAGTCCGAGCTTCCACCGCCGGCCCAGCCGCAGGCTGCCCAGGCGACTTCGCCCGACGTCCCGCCCACGCCAGCCCAGCCGGTCGCCGCAGTCGAGCCCCAGCAGACCTCCGAACCTCAGGCTCCGCGGGTGGCTGAGTCCGAGGTGCCGCCGACGGCAGTCCAGCCGGCCACCGCAGTCGAGCCCCAGCAGACCTCCGAACCTCAGGTTCCCCGGGTGGCCGAGCCCGAGATTCCGCCGACGGCAGCCCAACCGGTCGCTGCGGTGGAGCCCCGGCAGACCTTCGAGCCCGAGGCTGCCAACGCAACCGAGCCGGAGGCTCCGGAAGCAAGGGGGCCCGAGGGGGGCGAGCCCGAGGCGCCCAAGGCAGAGCGGTCCCTCGCCGAGCCAGAGGCCGCGCCCGAGTTCCCGGTCTCGCAGACAGCCCACCCCGAGGCTCCGCCAGCAGTCGAGCAGACCGCACCGAAGGCATCCGAGCAGGCGGCCCCGCAAGCAGCTGAGCACGCCTCGCACCTCATCCAGCCCGATGTTCCCCAGGTGGACCGAGCTTCCGTGCTCGAGGCGCCCCTTCCGCCGGTACCGCCGGAGCCAGTGCTGCAGCAGCACGAGTCTGCGCAGCAGCCGGAGTCTGCGCTGCAACAGCCGGATGAAGTGCAGGAGCAAGCCACTTGGTGGCCCGCAGCGGAGTCGACCGGTGCGCGTCCGGCGGCTAAAGCGCAGGAGGCACCACAGAGCGGGCAGCTGTGGGCTGATCCGGGAGCCGCAGCTGTGGCAAACGGACAGCAGGAGGCCCAGGCGAGCTCGGGTGAGCAGCAGGCGCACGAGAACGGGCAAGCGGGTCCGGGGCAGCTGGGTGGTGAGAACGGGCAAGCGGGTCCGGGGCAGCTGGGTGGTGAGAACGGGCAAGCGGGTCCGGGGCAGCTGGGTGGTGAGAACGGGCAAGCGGGTCCGGGGC